>JAJZRU010000020.1 GCA_021802555.1 Pseudomonadota bacterium | reverse complement strand
AGCGCAGGTTGGTGCGCAACTGGAACAGATCCTGGCCCCGCTCGCCGATGGCCTTGAGCCAGAAGGGCATGACCTGCATGTAGCCCATGGCTCCTACGGGCGAGACGGCATATTTGCGGAAGCGGCTTTCCACCTGGATGAGCGCGAGCACCAGTTGCGGATCGAGTCCGGCGCGCGCCGATTCCCAGCTCACGGTGCGCAAGAAACGCAGGCGTGCCGATTCCTCGGGCATGTAGCGCGAGAGCCGGGCGGCCATGGCGACAAGCCAGGCCTCGGCATGCAGGGGGTCGCTGAAGGCGGTGTGCCGGTCGCCCTCGTCGGCGACCGCGGCCTGCAGCGAGGCGCGCACCGCGGCCGACAACTCCTCCTCGCCTCGGGAGGCGCCCCAGGCCGGCAGGCTGGCGAGCGCGAGCAGGGCGCCCAGGACGCGGCGGCGTGTGCGGTCAGGCGGGTCCATTTTCTGGCGAAAGTGCTTGGGCGACGAATTCCATGACCTCGTCCAACCGCAGCAGGCGGGTGTCGCTGTTCTTGCGCGCCTGGTATTCGATCCGGCCTTCCTTGAGGTTGCGCTCACCCAAGGTGATGCGGTGGGGGATGCCGATCAATTCGGCATCCGCGAACATGACGCCGGGGCGCTCGTCGCGGTCGTCCAGGAGCACTTCCACGCCGGCGGCCGTCAGGCGTTGGTACAACGTGTCCGTGTGTTCCTTGACCAGCGCATTCTTGTGGTAGCCGATGGGGGTGAGCACCAGCGCAAAGGGTGCCATGCTGGTAGGCCAGACGATGCCCTTGTCGTCATGATGCTGCTCGATCGCGGCGCCGACGATGCGCGAAACGCCGATGCCGTAACAGCCCATTTCCAGCACCTGGCTTTTGCCGCCTTCGTCCAGATAGGTGGCGCCCAGCGCCTGGGAGTATTTGCTGCGCAACTGGAAAATATGCCCGACCTCGATGCCGCGGCATAGCTCCAGCGTCCCTTTGCCGTCCGGCGAGGGGTCGCCCGCGACCACATTGCGCAGGTCCGCCACGCGGGTAGGCTCGGGCAGGTCGCGGTCGAAGTTGACTCCGGAGAGGTGGTAGCCGTCCTCGTTCGCGCCGCAGACGAAATCCGCCAGGCTGGCGACCGCGCGGTCGGCGATGACCGGGATGCGCAGACCCAGGGGGCCTACCGATCCCGGCCCGGCGCCGGCTGCGGCACGCACCGCGGCTTCACCGGCCAGACGCACGGTGCCGGCCAGTTCGGGCAGTTTGGCTGCTTTCACTTCGTTCAATTCATGATCGCCCCGCAACAGCAATGCCACGGGGCCGTCTTTGCCGTCCACGATAAGGGTTTTTACGGTCTGCGCGGGCTCGACCTTGAGGTAAGCGGCCACTTCGGCGATGGTGTGCACGCCCGGCGTGGGCAGCTTGCGCAGACTTTGCGCGGGTATCGGCCGCCTCTGGGCGGGCGCCAGGGCTTCGGCCAGTTCCACATTGGCGGCGTAATCGGAGGCCGGGCAGAAGGCGATGGCATCCTCTCCGGAGTCGGCCAGGACATGAAATTCGTGCGAGCCGGAGCCGCCGATGGCCCCGGTGTCCGCGGCCACAGCGCGGTATTTCAGGCCGAGCCGGGCAAAGATGCAGGAATAGGCCTCGTGCATCACGCGATAAGTCGTCTCCAGGCTGGCCAGGTCGGCATGAAAGGAATAGGCGTCCTTCATGATGAACTCACGCGCGCGCATGACCCCGAAGCGCGGGCGGATTTCGTCCCGGAACTTGGTCTGGATCTGGTAAAAATTGACCGGCAGCTGGCGATAGCTGCGGATTTCCCGGCGCGCGATATCGGTGATGACTTCTTCGTGGGTGGGGCCGAAGCAGTAGTTTCGGTCATGCCGATCGCGGATTTTCAGCATCTGCGGTCCGAACTGCTCCCAGCGCCCCGATTCCTGCCACAGTTCCGCGGGCTGCACGGCGGGCATGAGCAATTCCAGCGCGCCGGCGCGGTTCATTTCCTCGCGTACGATGGCCTCGACGCGGCGCAGCACCCGCAGGCCCAGCGGCATCCAGGTATAGAGGCCGGAGCCCAGGCGGCGGATCAGCCCTGCGCGCAGCATGAGCTTGTGGCTCACCAGTTCGGCCTCGGCGGGCGCCTCCTTGCTGGTGGAGAGGAAAAACGCGGATAAACGCATGGATAATCGGTATTCGTGGGAGAAAAGGGAGATTCTAGGGGATGATGGGCTTTTTCGGCCGTAGGCGCGTCGACAAGAGGGTGGCGCGCGGCGTGGCCATCGAGGTTTGGGAATGCCGCGGGGTGCGCACCCTGCATCTGGGCAGCCAGGCCGTGCAGTCCGCCATGCGCGTCGTCCGCCCGGACAGCCTGGAACTGGCCTACACCCGCGCGATGATGGCCTGGCCGCTGTTCTGCCCGCAGGCGCGCGAGGTGCTCATGGTCGGCCTGGGCGGCGGTTCGCTCGCCAAATACCTGCTCGCGCGCGACATCGGGCTGCGCGTGACGGCTGTGGAAATCGAGCCGGCGGTGGTCGAACTGGCACGCCGCCATTTCGCCCTCCCGGAAGAAAACGCGCGTTTCAGTCTGCGCATCGCCGACGGCGTCGATTACGTGCCGGCCCATCCGGCCCATGCCGACGTCATCTTGCTGGACGGCTACGACGCCGGCGATCAGGTCGAGGAGCTCGCGACCCTGTCGTTTTACCACGCGTGCCGCCGCGCCTTGCGCCCCGGCGGGATTCTGGCGGTGAACCTCTGGGGCGGCTCGCCCGATTTCGATCATTATTTCAGCCGCCTGAGCGAGGCCTTCGGCGGGCATCTGGCCTGGCTTCCGGTGGAAGGCAAGAGCAATGTCGTGGTCTTCGCCGGCGGGGCCGAAGTTCGTTGCGCGGAGCGCGAGGATGCCCGGGCCTTGGGTCGGCGCTGGGGCCTGGACCTGGCGGGCTATGCCCGCGCGCTGTGCCGTGGCGAAGGGCTCGGCCCGGCGGCGGTGCGGGACAAAAAGGCCGGAAAAACAACTGGCTAAAACACTTTCCGACGGGCTCGCCGGTTTGCAATTTGACGTCGGTATGAAACAATGAAAATAGTGCAAGAAAACAGCAGGTGGCGGCGATGATCGATCGAGAAGGGTACCGCCCGAATGTCGGCATCATCCTTTGCAACGCCCGGAATCAGGTGTTTTGGGCCAAGCGCGTCAATCAGCATGCCTGGCAGTTTCCCCAAGGAGGAATCAAACCGGGGGAGTCCCCCGAGCAGGCCATGTATCGCGAGCTGAACGAGGAAGTGGGCCTGCATCCCGTCCACGTCAGGGTGTTGGGGCGCACGCGCGAATGGCTACGCTACGACGTTCCGAGCCACTGGGCGCGGCGCGACTGCCGCAGCCATTATAGGGGGCAGAAGCAGATCTGGTTTCTGCTGCGCCTCACGGGACGGGATTGCGACGTGTGCCTGCGCGCCAGCAGCCATCCGGAGTTCGACGCCTGGCGCTGGAACGACTACTGGATCGAGATGGAGTCGGTGGTGGAATTCAAGCGCGACGTGTACCGTCTGGCCTTGCAGGAGCTGGAGCGCTTTTTGCTCAAGGACAACCACTACCTGCGCGGGCGGCAGGGGGGCAACTGCCGTCCTGCCGCGGACCATGCTGACGCCGCTCGTTGAAACCAGGCAGCGCAGGACTTTTCACGTAGGGGCCGCGGGGCCGGCGGTTTTTTATCTGGCGGACGCCGAGGCCGGCGGCGTGCTCATCAACACGCCTGCCTTTGATCCCGCCTTGGCGCAGGCCTTGGCGCGCATCGCGCCCCTGCGCTACGTCTTTTATCCCAGCCGCTTCGGCGCGCAAGATGCCGAGCGTTGGCGCGCGGCCGGTGCGCGCACGCTGGCCAGCCGGGAAGAGGCGGAGGCCATAGGCTTCATAGACATTCCGCTGGAACGCGAGCACCGTTTCTCCCGCACCATTGCCTTTCTGCCCATGTCGGGGCGCACGCCCGGCAGTTGCGCGCTGCTGTGCCGAAACAAGCCCGGCCTGCTGTTTCTCGGCCCCATCCTGTCCCGTGGCGCACGCGGCTGGCCCACGCTCCTGCCTCAAGCCGACGACGTATCCTGGGAAAACCGCGTCTTCGGCGCCGTCGGTCTGCGCAGCATACGATTCGAATATGTTTTTACCGACGATTTCGAGTCAGGGGCTTCAAGAATCGGGCCGGGCGCCGATAAAGAAATCCAATGGGAACTGCAAAACATTCTGGGCCTTTGAGCTGCCGCTTGCGTTGAGCTTTGCCGGGCAGGGGCATATATTGGGATCAATTACCAGCCCCCGGAGGGAAACACATGAAGAGTGGATTTGCCCGTCTGCCTACGCGCCACCTGGGAGATATTGCCGGGCTGCTCCAGCCCACCTGCGTGCTGCCGGAAAGGGTGACGCTGGACAACCCGGCCGTCGATGTCATGACCGACCTCCGCAGGGTGACGGCCTACATCGCCACGCCTTACGATCCCATCGTGGCGGCCGAAGAGCGCATGCAGCGCCGCAAGGTGCGCCTTTTGTTCGTCATGGACGAAGCCGACCGTCTGGTCGGGCTCATCACCAGCACCGATTTGAAGAGCGAGAAGCCCATGCAGATCGTCCACAGCCGCGGCATCCGCCGGGACGAGATCCTCGTGGGCGACATCATGACCCCGGCCGCGGCTCTGGAAGCGGTCGCGTTCGAGGATGTTGTCTCGGCGCGCGTGGGCCATGTGCTGGAAACGCTCAAGGCCAGCGGCCGCCAGCACGCGCTGGTGGTGGAATCCATCGACGGCAAGCCCTTCGTGCGCGGCCTCTTGTCGCTCTCCCGTCTGTCGCGGCAGCTGGGCGTCAACCTCGTTACCGCCGAGGTGGCTCAGACTTTTGCCGAGATAGAGGCGCAACTGGCGCATGCTTAACCATGCCTAACCAGGCGCTGGTACGTGGCGGCCGCCATCTCCCCGATGGCAGGCCAAACCTTGCGCCGGGCCAGCCGCTGTGGCAGATCGTCCCCACCCGTGACGAGCACGGCCGGCGCGTGACCGACTTCATGATGCTGGTGCCGCGCCTCAAAGAACAGCCGAAAATTTACATCGAGATGGCGATGCGCCACATTCAACGGGTGCTCGCGCGCTACGATGAGGTGGTGTTCGCCGACCTGAATCTGCAGTTCAATCTGCTCTGGGTGTCCCTGAAGCATCGCCCCGGGCACCCCGGCATGATTCTGGAAATCGCCGGCCGCATACGGCTCATGGTGCCGGAGGCGGTGCTGGTGGCGCAGAACCCCTGCGCGCGCTGAGCTTGCGTTTGCATCCGGCGGTAGGCCGGATTAAACTTGAGCATTTTCCTCAAGTATTGCTGGAGCAAGCATGGCCATTTCCGAATTGCAAGTGCAGACGGCGCTCAAAGAAGTCGTCGACCCCAACACCCGCAAGGATTTCGTCGCCACCAAGTCGGTGCGCAACGTCAAGATAGAGGGCGACGGCGTTTCCCTGGACATCGTGCTGGGATATCCGGCGAAAAGCCAGATCGCTGCCATCAAGGAAGCGATTGAGAGCAGGCTCAAGGCCATCCCCGGCGTGGGCAAAGTGAACGCAAACGTCAGCTTCAAGATCGTGTCCCACGGCGTGCAGCGCGGTGTGAAGCTGATTCCCGGGGTCAAGAACATCGTTGCCGTGGCTTCCGGCAAAGGCGGGGTGGGCAAGTCCACCACCGCGGTCAATTTGGCGCTTGCCCTGGCCGCCGAAGGCGCCGCCGTAGCCATGCTGGACGCCGACATCTACGGTCCTTCCCAGCCCATGATGCTGGGCATCCACGGCCGCCCCGAGTCGCGCGACGGCAAGAGCCTGGAGCCCATGGAGGGGCACGGTCTGCAGGCCATGTCCATCGGCTTCCTCATCGATCCGGACACGCCCATGGTGTGGCGCGGCCCCATGGTGACCCAGGCGCTGGAGCAATTGCTCAACGACACGCGCTGGCGCGAGGTCGATTATCTGGTGGTGGACATGCCCCCCGGCACCGGCGACGTGCAACTGACCCTGGCCCAGCGCGTGCCGGTGACCGGCGCCGTGATCGTCACCACGCCTCAGGACATCGCCCTCATCGACGCCCGCAAGGGCCTCAAGATGTTCGAGAAGGTGGGCATCCCCATCATCGGCGTGGTGGAGAACATGAGCATCCACATCTGCTCGCAGTGCGGCCACGAAGAGCGCATCTTCGGCGAGGGCGGCGGCGAGCGCATGTGCAAGGATTACGGCGTCGAGTTCCTGGGCGCGCTGCCCCTGGACATCCGCATCCGCGAGGAGACCGATTCGGGCAAGCCCACCGTGGTGGCTGAGCCGGATTCCCGCATCGCCGAGATCTATCGGGCCATCGCCCGGCGCGTGGCGGTGAAGATCGGTGAGTCGGCCGTCGATCATTCAGCCAAGTTCCCCAATATCGTCATCCAGAACACCTAAGCAGTAGGCAGTAGGCAGTAGGCAGTAGGCAGTAGGCAGTAGGCAGTAGGCAGTAGGCAGTAGGCAGTAGGCAGTAGGCAGTAGGCAGGCGCGCAGGGCTTATAATGCTGACCGCTGCCTACTGACCGCTGCCAACTCGCAATGTCCATCAAATCCGACAAGTGGATCCGCCGTATGGCGGAATCCCAGGGCATGATCGAGCCCTTCGAGCCCAGCCTCGTGCGCGAGGTGGAGGGCAGGAAAATCGTTTCCTACGGCACCAGCAGCTATGGCTACGATATCCGCTGCGCCAGCGAATTCCGCGTCTTTACCAACATCAATTCCACTATCGTCGACCCCAAGAATTTCGACCCGGATTCCTTCGTCGAAATGCACGGCGAATCCTGCATCATTCCCCCCAACTCTTTCGCCCTCGCCCGGACGGTGGAATATTTCCGCATTCCCCGCAACGTGCTGACCATCTGCCTGGGCAAGAGCACCTACGCGCGCTGCGGCATCATCGTCAACGTCACGCCCTTCGAGCCGGAATGGGAAGGCTATGTGACCTTGGAGTTCTCCAATACCACGCCGCTGCCGGCCCGCATCTACGCCAACGAGGGCGTGGCCCAGGTGGTGTTCTTCGAGTCTGACGAAGTCTGCGCAACGTCCTACAAGGACCGCGGCGGCAAGTACCAGGGGCAGCAGGGGGTCACCCTGCCCAAAATTTAATTTTTTCAGGCAGCCGCGGTCTTATAATCCGGCCTTCCCTTGCCGCCCGGAGCGTCCGGCCATGCTGTTCCATTTTCCGGTCATCATCATCGACGAGGATTTCCGCTCGGAGAACGCCAGCGGGCTGGGCATCCGCGCCCTGGCGCAGGCCATCGAAAAGGAAGGCGGCGAAGTGCTTGGGGTCACCAGCTACGGTGACCTGACTTCCTTCGCGCAGCAGCAAAGCCGCGGTTCGGTCTTCATCCTGTCCATCGACGACGAGGAGTTTTCCTCTCCCGAGGCGGCTGACAAGGCCATCGCCGCGCTGCGCGCCTTCGTCACCGAGATCCGCTTCCGCAACAGCGACATTCCCATCTTTCTCTATGGCGAGACGCGCACCTCGCGCCACATTCCCAACGATGTGCTCAAGGAGCTGCACGGCTTCATCCACATGTTCGAGGACACGCCGGAGTTCGTCGCGCGCCATATCATGCGCGAGGCGCGCGCCTACCTGGACGGTCTGGCGCCGCCTTTTTTCCGCGCCCTCACCGGCTACGCCGCGGACGGCTCCTACTCCTGGCACTGCCCGGGCCATTCCGGCGGGGTGGCCTTCCTCAAGAGCCCGGTCGGGCAGATGTTCCACCAGTTCTTCGGCGAGAATCTCCTGCGCGCCGACGTCTGCAATGCCGTGGACGAACTCGGGCAACTGCTGGACCACACCGGGCCGGTGGCCGCCTCGGAGCGCAACGCCGCGCGTATCTTCCATGCCGACCACCTGTTCTTCGTCACCAACGGCACCTCGACCTCGAACAAGATGGTATGGCATTCCACTGTGGCGCCGGGCGACATCGTGGTAGTGGATCGCAACTGCCACAAGTCCATATTGCACGCCATCGTCATGACGGGTGCGATCCCCGTTTTCCTCACGCCCACGCGCAACCACTACGGCATCATCGGCCCGATTCCTCTCGATGAATTCCGCCCCGAGAACATACGCAAAAAGATCGCGGCGCATCCCTTCGCCAGCGCCGCGCCGAACAAGCAGCCGCGCATCCTCACCATCACCCAATCCACCTACGACGGGGTGCTTTACAACGTCGAGGAGATCAAGGCCCTGCTGGACGGCGAGATCGACGCGCTGCACTTCGACGAGGCCTGGCTGCCGCACGCCGCGTTCCACGATTTCTACGGTGATTACCATGCCATCGGCGAGGGGCGTTCGCGCTGCGAAAATTCCCTGGTCTTCTCCACCCAGTCCACCCACAAGCTTCTGGCGGGGCTGTCACAGGCCTCGCAGATCCTGGTGCAGGACTCCGCAGCGCGCCAGTTGGATCAGACGGTGTTCAACGAAGCCTATCTGATGCACACGTCCACCAGCCCGCAGTACGCCATCATCGCCTCCTGCGACGTGGCGGCCGCCATGATGGAGCCGCCCGGCGGCACGGCCCTGGTGGAGGAATCGCTCCAGGAGGCGCTGGATTTCCGCCGCGCCATGCGCAAGGTGGACGAGGAATGGGGCACCGACTGGTGGTTCAAGGTGTGGGGCCCTGACTATCTGGCGGAAGAGGGCATAGGCACGCGCGACGATTGGATGATCCACGCCAAGGACCGTTGGCACGGCTTCGGCGACCTGGCCGAAGGCTTCAACATGCTGGATCCCATCAAGGCCACGGTCATCACGCCGGGACTGGATCTGGAGGGGGACTTCGCCGATTGGGGCATACCGGCGGCCATCGTTACCAAATATCTTGCCGAGCACGGCGTGGTGGTGGAGAAGACCGGGCTTTATTCCTTCTTCATCATGTTCACCATCGGCATCACCAAGGGGCGCTGGAATACCCTGGTGACGGCCCTGCAGCAGTTCAAGGACGATTACGACCGCAACCAGCCGCTGTGGCGCATCCTGCCCGAGTTCGTGGCTAAACACCCTCCCTACGAGCGGGTGGGACTGAAGGATCTGTGCACCCAAATTCATGGCATCTACAAAAGCAACGACATCGCGCGCCTGACCACGGAGATGTATCTTTCCGACATGGTGCCGGCCATGAAGCCCGCGGATGCCTTCGCCAGGATGGCGCATAAGGAGATCGAGCGTGTCGAGCTCGATCATCTGGAGGGCCGCATCACCTCGGTGCTGCTCACTCCCTATCCGCCCGGCATCCCCCTGCTGATTCCCGGCGAGCGCTTCAACGCCACCATCGTGCGCTATCTGCAGTTCGCGCGCGAGTTCAACGAGAAGTTTCCCGGCTTCGAAACCGACATCCACGGCCTGGTGAAGGAAGTGGTGGCGGGACGTCCGCGCTATTACGTCGATTGCGTGAAATAACGCCGGTCTACTCTTGACCGGGGCGGGCCTGCCGAGGGGCTGAATGAAAATAGCGCAGATCATGCTCACCAAAGGGTTCGGCGGGGCGGAACGCGCCTTTGTCGATGCCTGTCTGGGGCTGGCTCAGGCGGGCAATGAAATTCTGGCGATCATCCATCCGGACTTCATCAAGCGCGAAACCTTGCGTCAGCACGGCATACGGATTTTTCCCCTGCGCTTTTTTGCGACCCGGGATCCTTGGGCGCGCTCGGCGCTCGCCCGTACGCTGGAAGACTTCCGGCCCGATGTCGTCCACGTCCACCTGCGGCGCGGCATGGAATTGGCGGCCGGCCGCATAAAGAAGATGGGCCTGCCCCTGGTGGCCACCCTGCACAACTATAACGGCATGAAAAAATATATCGGGGCGGATCGCCTGATTGCGCTTACCGAGGATCACAAAACGGCCATCCTCGCCGTCGTTCCGACCCTGGCCGGCCGGGTAGACGTCATTGCCAACTTCTCGCGCTTTGCGCCGCATGCGGCCGCCATACCGGACTCGGGACCGTTGAAGCTGCTGGCTTACGGGCGGTTCGTGCGCAAAAAAGGTTTTGATTTGCTCCTGGAGGCTTTTTCCAAAGCCAGGGCGGCGGCGCCCGAGCTTGCCTTGACGCTGGCCGGCGACGGGGAGGAGCGCAGTAATCTGGAAACGCTGATCAAAAGGCTGGGGCTGGGGAGCGCCTGCGAACTCAGGGGCTGGACCGATCGGGTGGAGTCTTTGCTGGACGAACATGATGTATTCGTCCTGCCGTCGCGCAGCGAGCCTTTCGGCATCGTGGTGCTCGAGGCCATGGCCCGCGGCAAGGCGATCATCAGCTCCCGCAGCGAAGGCCCGTCACAGTTTCTGGATGAAAGCATCAGTCTCTTGTTCGACGTCGGAGATGCCGATCAATTGGCAAGCAAAATGATTTTTGCGTATGCCCATCGGCGGCTGATGCAGAAGCTCGCGGATCAGGCTTTGGCCCGATACCGCGACAATTATCACGTCGACCGGGTAATTCCCCGCATCCTCGCCACCTATCGCAAAGCCATGGCCAACTGAGGCCGGCGGGCGTGGCGCCTCAGAAGGGCAGCGCCAGCCCGGGAGCACCCTGGTGGATGACCCGACGGAAATCCGCCTGGATGCGCTCCAATGCGGCTTGGTTGTCGGCCTCGAAGCGCAGCACGATCACCGGCGTGGTGTTGGAGGGACGCGCCAGGCCGAAGCCGTCGGCGTATTCGACGCGCAGCCCGTCGAGCGTGATGATGTCTTTCGCGGCCGGAAATTTGGCCGTGGCCTTGAGCTTTTCCATGAGCGCGTAGTGCTCGCCCTCGGCCATCTTGATGTTGAGTTCCGGGGTGTTCACCGTGTCGGGCAGGCCCAGCAGGGTGGCGTTGAGGTCGGGCTGCCGGGAGAGATATTCCAGCAGCCGCGCGCCGGCATAGAGGCCGTCGTCGAAGCCGTACCAGCGCTCCTTGAAGAACACGTGGCCGGACATCTCGCCCGCCAGCAGGGCGCCGGTTTCCTTCATCTTGGCCTTGATGAAGGAGTGGCCTGTCTTCCATAGCGTAGGCTTGCCGCCGCGCTCGCGGATCCAGTCGAACAGCTTGCGCGTGGATTTGACATCGAAGATGATTTCGGCGCCGGGGTTGCGGCTCAATACGTCGTCGGCGAACAGCATGAGCTGGCGGTCGGGGAAGATGATGCTGCCGTCTTTGGTGACTACCCCCAGCCGGTCGCCGTCGCCGTCGAAGGCCAGGCCGATTTCGGCGTCGTTGCTTTTGAGGCGCTGGATGATGTCTTGCAGATTCTTGGGCTGCGAGGGATCAGGGTGGTGATTGGGGAAGCTGCCGTCCACCTCGCAGTACATCTCTTCCACCTTGCAGCCCAGGCTGCGGTACAGCGCGGGGGCGTAGGCGCCCGGCACGCCGTTGCCGCAATCGATGACGATGTTCATGGGGCGCGCAAGCTTCACGTCGCCGGAAATGCGGGCCAGATAGGCGGGGGCGATGTCGTGGCTGCGGTAGCTGCCGCTGCCTTGGGTGAGGTCGCCCTTTTCCAGGCGCTCGCGCAGTTTCTGGATGGTCTCTCCCGCCAGGGTTTCGCCGCCCAGCACCATTTTCAGGCCGTTGTAGTCGGGCGGATTGTGCGAGCCGGTGACCATCACGGCGGAGTTCGTGCCCAGTTCATAAGCAGCGAAGTAGGTCATGGGGGTGGCCACCATGCCCAGGTCGATGACGTCCACACCGGCTTTCTGGATGCCGCGCGCCAGGGCGGCGGCCAGGTCCGGGCCCGAGAGGCGGCCGTCGCGCCCGATGCAGATGGCGCGCTGGGCGCGCGCGCGCGCCTCGCTGCCTATGGCCTGGCCGATGGCCTCGACGATCTCGGCCGTGAAGGTCTTGCCGACGATGCCGCGGATGTCATAGGCCTTGAAGATTTCCCTGGGGTAATTCATGGTTGGAAAGTCCCTGACGAACGCATGGGGCAGATTCTACCGCCCGAATGCGTCAAACCTGCGGCAGGGGTGAAACCATGTGCGCCCGATGCGCCTGCGGTGTATATTCGCGCCATGATCGAAGCCGACCGCCTGATCGCCCCGAGTGCGCTTTCCCCGCAGGAAGAGCAGTTCGAGCGTGCGTTGCGCCCCAAGCGGCTGGTCGACTACATCGGCCAGGCCAAGGCCCGCGAACAGTTGGATATCTTCATCCATGCGGCAAGAAAGCGCGCCGAAGCCCTCGACCACGTACTGCTGTTCGGCCCGCCGGGGTTGGGCAAGACTACGCTTGCGCACATCATCGCGCGCGAGATGGGAGTGAATCTGCGCCAGACGTCCGGGCCGGTGCTGGAGCGCGCCGGCGACCTGGCCGCGCTGCTCACCAACCTGGAGCCGCGCGACGTATTGTTCATCGACGAAATCCACCGGCTGTCGCCCGTCGTCGAGGAAGTGCTCTACCCGGCGCTGGAAGATTTCCAGATCGACATCATGATCGGCGAGGGGCCGGCGGCGCGTTCGGTCAAGCTGGACCTGCCGCCCTTCACGCTGGTCGGCGCCACCACGCGCGCGGGCATGCTCACCAACCCCCTGCGCGACCGCTTCGGCATCGTCGCGCGCCTGGAGTTCTATACGGCCGAGGATATGGCGACCATCGTCGCGCGCTCGGCCGGCCTGCTGGCCATGGAGTTGGAGGAGGCCGGCGCCCTGGAGATCGCGCGCCGTGCGCGCGGCACGCCGCGCATCGCCAACCGGCTCTTGCGCCGGGTGCGGGATTACGCCGATGTGCGCGCTGGCGGACGCACCTCGGTGGCGGTCGCCGACGCCGCGCTGTCCATGCTGGATGTCGATCGCGCCGGCCTGGATCTGATGGATCGCAAACTGCTGGAGGCCATCATCCACAAATTCACCGGCGGGCCGGTGGGGCTGGATAACCTGGCCGCCGCCATCGGCGAAGAGGCCGATACCATCGAAGACGTGCTGGAACCTTATCTGATCCAGCAGGGCTATCTGCAGCGCACGCCGCGCGGGCGGCTGGCGACGCCGCTGGCCTATCGCCACCTGGGTTTGGCGGCGCCCAGCGTTTCGGCCAGCAGTGCCCTCTTCAACGATGCTTTATGAGGGCGGCGTCCTTCGTCTGGCCGGTACGGGTGTATTGGGAGGACACGGACGCGGGCGGCGTGGTGTATTACGCCAACTACCTCAAATTTCTCGAACGCGCGCGCTCCGAATGGCTGCGCAGCCGGGGCTGGGAGCAGGACCGGCTGCGGGAAGAACAGGGCGTGGTGTTCGTGGTGCGGCGCGCCGAAATCGATTATCTGGCGCCCGCCCGCTACAACGACCAGCTCGACGTGCGTTGCACGCCCACGGAACTGGGGCGCGCCACCCTGGTCGTAGCGCAGGCGGTGGAGCGCCGCGGCGCAGCGCTCGTGCGCGCCTTCGTGACCCTGGCCTGCGTCCACGCAGAACGCTTCAAACCCGTTAGAATTCCTCCCGAACTGAGTCTCTCCCTCTCCGATTTCGCACCGTGACCCCTGCCCTCACGCCCGATCTGTCCATCCTGCAACTCGTCGTCCATGCCAGCCTGCCGGTCAAACTCGTGCTGGCGCTGTTGCTGGCGGCCTCGTTCATGTCCTGGTGGTACATCTTTCTCAAGATGTTCGCGCTCAAGCGCGCCGTCAAGATGACCGATCATTTCGAGCGCGAATTCTGGGCCGGGGCGGACCTGCAGCATCTCTACCAGAAAGTCGGCAAGCAGGGTGCCGGCGAGATGGAACGCATTTTCGAGGCCGGCTTCGGCGAATTTCTCAAGCTCAACCGCCAGCCCGGCGTCGGCAGCCAGGCCGTCCTGGAGGGTGCGCGCCGCGCCATGAAGGCGGCCTTCCAGCGCGAGATGGATGGCCTGGAGGCGCATCTGCCTTTCCTGGCCACGGTGGGTTCGGTGTCGCCCTATGTCGGGCTGTTCGGTACGGTGTGGGGCATCATGCTGGCCTTCCACGGCCTGTCCACCGTGGCCCAGGCGACCCTCGCGCAAGTGGCGCCGGGCATCGCCGAAGCGCTGGTGGCCACCGCCATGGGGCTGTTTGCCGCCATACCCGCGGTGGTGGCCTACAACCGCTATACCCACGACATCGATCGCCTGACCACGCGTATGGAAAGCTTCATGGAGGAATTCTCCAACATTCTGCAGCGGCAGGCGGCACGCGCCGCCTGAGGGGCACGATGGCACGCCCGCGCAAGACCATCAGCCAGATCAACGTCGTGCCGCTCATCGACGTGATGCTGGTGCTGCTCGTGGTGTTCATGATCACCGCGCCTTTCATCAACCCCGGCCAGGTGGCCCTGCCCAGCGTGGGCAAGACCTCCAAGTCGCCCTCGCGCCCGCTGGAGGTGATCCTGCGCGAGAACGGCTCCATCACGCTGCGCGATCGTGCCAAGGGGGGCATCGAATATCCTGCCAGCCGCGGCACGCTGGCGCGCACCGTAACTAAGATCCTGGCCGGCGATCCGGACCAGCCGGTGGTCATCGCGGCCGACAAGAACGTGCGTTATGAAAAAGTCATGGACGTGATGACGGCCCTGCAAGAGGCGCAAGTCAGCCGCATCGGTCTCCTGGCGCGGCCTGTGGGGCGATGAACCCGGCGCTCGACTGGCGCGGGCCGGAATGGAAATCCGGGCTGCTCGCCTTTGCCGTGCACCTGCTGTTCTTCCTGCTGCTGGTGTTCGGCCTCTCCTGGCATGTGGAAGACAACAGCGCGGCGGTACAAGCACAGATCTGGAACTCGCTGCCGGCGGCGAAACCGGTGCGCCATCCCGAGCCCAAGGCCGTCGTGCCTGCGCCGCATCCGCCCGAACCGGCGCCTAAACCTCAGCCCATACCCAAGCCTCAGCCCATACCCAAGCCTCAGCCCATACCCAAGCCTCAGCCGGCACCCGAGCCTAAACCGCAGCCCAAACCCCAGCCAGAACCCAGGCGCAAGCCGGTGTCGGAAACGCATCCGGCCGTTCCCGCCCTCAAGCAACCCGACATCGGCCTGGACAAGAAGCGCCAGGAGGCCTTGCGCCAGCAGCTCCTGCAGGATCAGCGCGAGCAGGTGCGGCTCATGGCGCAGCAGGCGGCGCAGGAAAAGCTGGCATTGCAAAAACAGCGGCGCGAACGCGAATTGAAGGAACTGCTGGCCTTGCAGCAACGGCAGGACAACATGGTGGACAGTTCGCTCAACCGCGATCTGCACACGCTGCGCGAGCAGCAGGCCGCGGCGCTCGCGGCCAGTCGGCTGAATGCCTTGGTGGGCAAATACAAGGAAATCATCGCGCAAAAGGTGCGCGGCTTCGTGCGCATCCCGCCGGACATCAAGGGCAATCCGCAAGCGGTATTTCGGGTCAGCGTACTGCCGACCGGCGACGTGACCGCCGTGGTGTTGCAACATTCCAGCGGCAATCCGGTCTACGATCAGGCGGTGCGCTGGGCCATTCAGGCCGCCTCCCCTCTGCCACTGCCGGACGATCCGCGCGTGGCGAGCCAGTTCCAGCCGACCATGGAATTTTCCTTCTGCCCCAGGGAGCACCTGGCCTGCCCGTCGCCGTGAACCCCGATGCCGCCGGGTTGTCGGGGCGGATGTTAGACTGGAGACATCGCTTGCAAGGAGACGTCGTGAAATCGTTCGAGCGCGCAGCATTGTGGTTGATTTTTTGCCTGGGGCTGCTCGCCAGCGTCGGCGCGGCGCACGCCGCGCTGCAGATACAGGTCACCGGCGGCGGCGCCAACCGCATCCCCATCGCCTTGCCGGCGTTCGCGGCCCAGGGCGCCACGCCCGCGCCGCCGCTTACCGACATCATCAGCGACGACTTGCTGCGCACGGGGCAGTTCGAGCTGGTGGACACCGGCGGCATCCCCGTGGCGGCGAGCGTCAACCAGGTGGATTATGCGCCCTGGCTCGGGCGCGGCGCCCAGGTGCTGGTGGTGGGGAGCGCGGCCCTGCAGCCCGACGGCCGCTACGAAGTGGCGTTCCGCCTGCTTGACGTGGGCAGCCAGCAGCAGTTGCTCAGCTACACCTTCAACATCGACACGCGCCAGTGGCGCGCCACGGCGCACAAGATCGCCGATCTCATCTACCAGAAGATGACCGGCATACCCGGCATCTTCGCCACCCGCATCGCCTACATCCAGAAGCAGGGCCAGTTCTACGAGCTGCGCGTGGCCGACGCGGACGGCGCCAACCCGCAGACCGTGCTGCGTTCGCGCGCGCCCATCATTTCGCCGGCTTTCTCGCCCGGGGGCCATCGCATCGCCTACGTTTCTTTCGAAACCAACAAACCGGTGGTGTTCGGCCAGGATTTGCGCACTGGACAGCGTTGGGTGGCGGCCAATTTCAAGGGCTCCAATTCCTCGCCCGCCTGGGCGCCGGACGGCCGCCGTCTTGCTGTGACTTTGACGCTTACCGGCAACTCGCAGATTTATTCCGTGGGCGTGCACGGCGGCGACCCCAGGCGCCTGAGCCATAGCGACGGCATAGACACCGAAGCGGATTATTCGAGTGACGGACGCTGGATCTACTTTACGTCCGACCGCGGCGGTAGCCCGCAGATCTATCGCATGCCGGCGAGCGGCGGGCCCGCCAGCCGGGTCACCTTCCAGGGCGACTACAACGTTTCGCCCAGCGTCAGCCCGGATGGCAAGTATCTGGCCTATGTCACGCGCCTTAACGGAGGCTTCAATATCGCCCTGCTGGACTTGGCAAACGGTCAGGTGCGCATCCTGACCCATGGCGGGCACGATGAGTCGCCGCATTTCGCGCCCAATGGCCAGATGATCATTTATGCCACCAAGATCGGCGGCCGCGGTATCCTGAGTACCGTGACACTCGACGGCCGCACGCGCTCCACCCTGTCCGATCCCGCTGTGGATGCACGCGAGCCGGCCTGGGGGCCGTTGTGAAAATGACTTGCCGGGGTGAACTTTTCGGCTGCCGTGCCTGTCCCACGCCGCGGGCTTAAAGCGCGGTTTCCGGCGCCTCCGTATGATTTAAGCAAATTTTAAATTTCACCGTTCAGCCTAACCAGGAGACTACATCGTGAATCGGCTCTTCCTCCCCACCCTGATCGCCGCCGCCCTGACTTTGGGCCTCTCGGCGTGCAGCAGCACCGGTACGCCCAAGGCGGAAGTGCAGCCGGCCACTCCGGCCAAAACCGGGACGGCGCCCAGCGGGGCGGCGACCAGCGGCGCGGCCGGCCAAAATGTGACCGGGACGCAGACGCCCAGCTACACCGACGAGCGCATGAATCCCAGCAGCCCGCTCTATCATCCTTCCGTGTACTTCGCCTTTGACCGTTACAATGTCGAGGACAAGTACCGGCCCATGCTGCAGGCCAATTCCAACTTCATGTTGTCACACCCCGACCTCAAGGTGGTGGTGCAAGGCAACACCGACGCGCGCGGCAGCCGGGAGTATAATTTGGCCCTCGGACAGCGCCGGGCCGAAGCAGTGGTCAAGGTCATGGAACTGATGGGCGTGCCGGGCCCGCGCCTGGAGGCCGTCAGCTTCGGCAAGGAGAAGCCGCGCGCCTTGGGCGACACGGAAAAGGACTACGCGGAAAACCGCCGTGCCGACATCGTCTACTCCGATCAGCCGGGCTACACCGAACATTTGCAGTAAAGCCGCAATAAAGGGGGGAAGGTGGGCAACACGGCCGTCGTCATGCGTTTCGCACGCCTTCGCACCCTGCTGAAAACCTGGACGGCCCGGACGTTGCCGCCGCACGGCGCCTCTGTCGCGGTGATGCTGGCCGGGCTGTTTCCTTTCAGCGCCCATGCCGACCGCGAGACCCAGGCGCAGATTCAGCAGTTGCAGAACCAGGTGCAGGATCTGCAAGTACGCATGGCGCGTCTGGAAGCAGTAATGCAAGGTCAGGGTCTGCTCACCCTCTACAACGACATCCAGAGCCTCAAGGACCAGGTGGCCAGGCTCAACGGCATGAGCGAAGTGCAGAGCCATCAGCTCGATCAATTGGATCGTCGCCAACTCGATCTTTACCAGAACCTGGATCAGCGCATTACGGCTCAGGCGCTGGCTTTGGAGAAGATCAAGACGCAAGAGAGCGGCGCGCCGCCCGCGAGCGCCGGCCCCGCGCCGTCCGCAGCCGATGCCGCAGCACCCGCGGCCGGCCCGGCTGCCGCACCCAAGGCGGTGAGCGAAACCCAGGCCTACGAAGCGGCGCTCGCACGCTTCAAAAAGGGCGACTATCGGGGTGCCGCAGACGATTTCAAGGCCTTCCAGAAAAACTATCCGGCGAGCAGTCTGGCCGCCAGCGCGCAGTTCTGGGTCGGCTATAGCCTTTATTCGCTCAAGGCCTACAAGGCGTCCATCGCCGAAATGCGCCGCCTGCTGCAGGGCCACCCGAAAACGCCCAAGGCGCCCGATGCCTTGCTCACCATCGCCAGCTGCGAAGTCGAACTGAATCAGCTGGCCTCCGCCAAGACCACGCTCAAGGAATTGGTCAAGCAATACCCTCATTCCACCGCCGCCGGCATCGCCCGCAAGCGCCTGGAACTGCTGCAATAAGGCGGGGCGGGGTGAAGGCGCCTGCCACGCTGCGCGTGACCGAAATCTTTTTCTCCCTGCAGGGGGAGACTGGCCGGGTCGGCCTGCCCACCGTGTTCGTGCGACTGACCGGCTGCCCCTTGCGCTGCCGCTGGTGCGATACCCCCTACAGTTTCCAGGGCGGCGAGACGTTGGGTCTTGCCGACATCCTGGCCCGCGTGGCCGCCTGGCATCCACGCCATGTCACGGTCACCGGCGGGGAGCCGCTGGCACAAAAACATTGCGCCGGCCTGCTTGCGGCCCTGTGCGACGCCGGTTACGACGTCTCGCTGGAGACCGGCGGGGCGCTCGACATCGCCGACGTTGATCCGCGCGTGTCGCGCATTCTGGACATCAAGCCGCCGGGCTCGGGTGAGGCGCAGCGCAACCGCTGGGAAAACCTGGCTGCGCTCACGGCGCGCGACGAAGTGAAGTTCGTGCTGGCCGGGCGCGAAGACTATGAATGGGCCAAACAGGTCATGCGCGAACATGGCCTGGCCGAGCGCTGCCCGGTGCTGTTCTCGCCGGTGTACGGGGAATTGCAGGCGCGCCAACTGGCGGATTGGATGCTGGAAGACCGTCTGCCTGCCCGTCTGCAAGTCCAGTTGCACAAAGCGCTCTGGGGCGAGGCGCGCGGACGATGAGGAAGGCCGTGGTGCTGCTCTCGGGCGGGCTCGATTCCGCCACCGTGCTGGCCTTGGCGCGGCAGGATGGCTATGAGTGCTACGCCCTGAGCTTCGATTACGGCCAGCGTCATCGCGCCGAGCTGGATGCGTCCCGCCGCGTCGCTGCCGCGCTGGGTGCGCGCGAGCACCGCATCGTGCGCCTGGACTTGGGCCAGCTCGGGGGTTCGGCACTGACCGATGCGTCCATCCCCGTCCCCGTTCTGCCCACCGAGGGCATCCCGGTGACCTACGTGCCGGCGCGCAACACCGTCATGCTCGCCTATGGCCTGGCCTGGGCCGAGGTGCTGGGGGCACTGGATATATTCATTGGCGTCAATGCCGTGGATTACTCAGGTTATCCCGACTGCCGGCCCGAGTTCATCGAGGCGTTCGAGCGGCTCGCCAATCTCGCCACCCGTGTGGGCGTGGAGGGCGAATACCTGCGCATCCACGCGCCCCTCATCCACTGCTCCAAGGCGGAGATCATCCGCCGCGGCGTGGCCTTGGGGGTGGACTACGGCCTCACCGTTTCCTGCTATCAGGCCGACGCGGCCGGGCGCGCCTGCGGTCGCTGCGATGCCTGCCGGCTGCGCGCCGAGGGCTTTCGCGCCGCGGGCGTGACCGATCCCACGCATTACCTGATCTGACGAAAATACCATCCTGCCTTGATTGCCCGTTGGGCGGGTCTCATGGCATAAAGCGTTCAGCGGGTGCCAAGAATCTCAGCGGATTCCCGTGCAGCCTCTCGGGCGCTAATGGCCTGTTCAATAAATTTGTTCGGAGGACGGATGATGACGGTAGAAAGAGAGATCGCCTGGCTGGCGTTCGGCCTGGGCGGCATATTTGGCTATATCGCCAACAAGACACAGTTCTGCACCATGGGTGCAGTGTCGGATGTGGTCAACATGGGCGACTGGGGGCGCATGCGGGCGTGGCTGCTGGCCATTGCGGTGGCCATCATCGGCACCAACATCCTGGTCTATACGGGCGGCCTCAACATCGCCAAGACCATCTACACGTCTTCCACCGTCAACTGGCTGGCCGGCATCGTCGGCGGGCTCACTTTCGGCATCGGCATGACCCTGGCCGGCGGCTGCGGCCAGCGCACGTTGGTGCGCGCAGGCGGCGGAAATCTCAAGTCCATCGTCGTGTTTCTCTTCCTGGGCTATTCGGCGCTGGTCACCCTGCATGGGATTTTTGGGCTGTTCCGCGTGAATTACCTGCAAGCCCCGGCGGTCTCCCTGCAGCTGAACACCATCCAGACCCTGCCGCAAATCCTCCACTTTGCCAGCCGGGAAGCGACTCTGGGCCTGGCCTTGGGTCTGGCTGCCGTGATTCTGGCGTTTGTTTTCGCCAGCCGCGATTTCCGCACCAGCCGCGACAATGTTCTCGCCGGCCTGGCGGTGGGGCTCATCGTGGTCGCGGGCTGGTATATCACCAGCAAGATTGGCTATGGCATAGATCCGGATACCCTGGAGACCACCTATCGGGGGACCAATTCCCACTTGGCTGAATCGATGAGCTTCGTCGCGCCCATCGGCTACACGATGGATTTGTGGTCCTACTGGACGGACAGTTCGACCATCGTCACCTTCGGTGTGGCGGCGGTGTTCGGCGTGGCGGCGGGCTCTTTCCTCTACGCGCTCACGCACAAGAGCTTCCGCTGGGAGTCGTTCAACTCGCCGCAGGACATGCTGCGCCACATCGCCGGCGGCGTGCTCATGGGGTTCGGCGGCGTCACAGGCCTGGGCTGCACCATAGGCCAAGGCGTCACGGGCGTTTCGACCTTGTCGGTGATGTCCTTCCTGGTGTTCGCCTGCATCATTTTGGGGGCGGCGATCACGATGAAGGTGCAGTACGCCCTCATGATGCGCGAAGCGGCGGCCTGAGCCGACAATTCCAAGTGGCCGCTGCAAGCCTGAAGCCGCCCCTGTTCGTCCGGGGCGGCTTCATTATTTCCGCATGCTGCGAGATGAGCGTGCTGCCGGGCGCCTGGGTAATCAGCAATAGGCGGTCTCGCCTCTTTTTACGGCTTGCGTCTTCTGGTAAAGGCTGCCGCAGCCAAGCCCAGGCCTATCAGAGCGATGGAAGCGGGTTCGGGAACCGTCGTCGCGGCGGTGGTTGCCTGGAAGCTGCCCAGCGCAAAATTTGGGTCCACGTTATCCGCGAGAACGATGGTGTCAAAATTTGCGCCGCTGAAACTGATGATGCCTTCCGGGAAATTGCTTATCGTGATACCCGTCGCGGAACTAGAGCCGACTGTCGTGCCGCCTGTTCCCCCGATGAAGGCAGTAAGGTTTAGCGGGCCGGAACCGTTTGTCGCGAAGTTGCCGCTGAAGGCGGTCAGCGGGCTGCTGAATTTGATGTTTAGAGCCTCATTGTTCTGGCCCGAAGTGCCCGGCGTATAAATAACATTCCCGGGAAATGAAAAGAAACTAGGGGTGATCGAAAACCCGCCGGGGTCTCCCGATGCGGAAAATGTTGCGTCGACTCCGCCCGAGTTCAACGTGATCGGTGTTCCTGCCCCAGCGGCGAGGCTATTGAAATCGAAGTTGATAACGCCGGCATTTGCTGTGTTGATGCTTGTCAGTATGGCAAACGTCGTCAGCGCGAATCGATTGCAAAATTTGCTCATCATCATAATTGTTCTCCGGGCAGTTTTTGAGTAAAGGGCGAAGCTCGGGCGAGGGAGTTGTCCTTAGCTATGACAATCTCCAAGCACTTTCCATGCCATTGGCCTTTCTGCGCGAATTTACGGCAACAGCCATCGTATGAACGTAAAGTTTTCCGACACGCTGGAATTTATTTGTAAAAAATAATTAAAAATTTATTCTAAAAAATTTATCAACTATTTGCTTTTAATAAAAAAATTTCCGACCGACCTCGCTGTAAAAAACTTTACACGACAGAGGTTTCCTGCCGTCACTTTTTCGAGTGTCGAAAGGCGTCGGCCGACACCACGCCTTTGGGCAGATCGGCCTGCAATGTCTGCGCCAAGCGCAGCATGGTTTCGCTCCTCGGGCTGCGCCGGCGCCATGCCAGCCCGACGGTGCGGCTGGGTGCGGGGGACACGAACGGGCGCAGGGCGAGCAGGCGCTTTTCCCCGCGCGGCGCGTTTTCCGCGGCAAGCTGGGGCAGCAGGGTGATGCCCAGATCCATGCCTACCATCTGTCGCAGCATCTCCAGGCTGGTGGCCTGCACTTCGTCGGTTTTGCTGGCGCGGGCGCCGCACAAGTCCAACGCCTGGTCGCGCAGGCAATGGCCTTCTTCCAACAGCAGCAGATTCTCGCCGCCCAGGTCTTTCACCTTCAGTTGATCGCGCGCCACCAGCCGATGGCCGGCTGGCAGCGCCACCACGAAAGGCTCGCGGAACAGCGGGAACACCTCAAGGCCTTCCTCGTCGATGGGCAGCGCCAGCAGGGCGGCGTCGAAGCGGCCTTCGCGCAGGCCGGCGAGCAGCGTGGGGGTGATTTCCTCGCGCAGCATTAGCTTGAGGTGCGGGAAGGCCTTATGCACGATCAGCAGCGCATGCGGCAGATAGTAGGGGCCCACGGTGGGGATGACGCCCAAGTGCAGGGTGCAGGCCATGATGTCTTCTGACGCGCCGCGCGCCAGGGCGCGGATGCGTTCGGCTTCTTCGACGATGATGCGGGCGCTGGCGATGATGGCGCGTCCGGTGGGCGTCGGCGTGGCCCGCTTCAGGCTGCGGTCGAACAGCGTCAGCCCCAGATAGTCCTCCAGTTTTTTCAGCTGGGTGGACAGGGTGGATTGGGTCACGTGGCAAATCTCGGCCGCCTGGCCGAAGTGGCCGGTATCGGCCAGCGCCACAATGTAGCGTAGTTCCTGAAGGGTCATGATTGATTTACATTATCAATGACAGATAACTATAGGATTCATTTTACATCGATCATGGCGCGGGCTTAAATTGATCCTGCCCCGGACCAATCAGGGCAGGGGGCACCAACAGCCCAGGAGATCGAAATGAGCAAATGTCCAGTCATGTCGAGGAGAGAATCATGATGCGGAATTTCGGACGTCGGATGATGTGGGCCCTGACGCTGCTGGGGGCGGGCTTTGAGGGTATGGCGCTGGAGGTCGTCTGATGCGTCATCCCATGGCGTTCGTAAACCCGGCGACGGTGCATCTGCGGCCGGCGCAGAAGGCCGATCTTGCGGCGCTCAACGCCGTGATCGAGCGCGCGGTCATGACTTGGCGGCTGCCGGAACGGGTCAAGCGCTTGACCCTGTTTGCCTATCGCTATCGGCCGCACGATCTGGAGGATATGCATATCGTCGTGGCGGAGGACCGGGCGCGGGCCGTCATCGGCGTCGCTGCCTGGGCGCCCGCGGAGGCGCGCGACGTCCCGGCGGGCCGGCGTGGGCTGCTGCTGCACGGGCTTTATGTCGACCCGGCGCATGCGCGTCGCGGGGTGGGCGGCCGCCTGCTCGAAGCGGCGCTGGCGGCTGCACGCGAGCGGGGATTCGGCGGGCTGTTGGTCAAGGCCCAGAGCGGGACCGTGGGCTTCTTTGTCGCGCGCGGTATGGGGGCATTGCCAGTGGTGGACGCGGCGCGGGATTATCCCCATCGCCTCTGGCTGGACGTTGTCGATCATCTATGATCTCAATCGAGAAATTATAATACTTTCATTTCAAAAAAATATCAGAAAGGCGTGAAATAGTTGCCTGGCCTCCGATTGCAAAACCAATGTCGGAGAAATTGGCGAGGCGCGTCTATCTGCGCCGATAGCTGGGGGCGTGATCATGGTGCTAACGG
Source organism: Pseudomonadota bacterium (assembly GCA_021802555.1). Classification (GTDB taxonomy): domain Bacteria; phylum Pseudomonadota; class Gammaproteobacteria; order Burkholderiales; family Thiobacillaceae; genus JAJXXS01. The sequence goes on along the minus strand of JAJZRU010000020.1, from coordinate 24,995 downwards.
ACATGGCGAATCGCCGCCCCAAATCATGAAACGCTCTTATCGCCCTGTCCGTTTCCCTCACCCCAGCCCTCTCCCAGAGGGCGAGGGGGACGCGGCAACGCTGCGCGTTGTTTCACGCTAAGCTTGTGCAGTACTTATCGGGCGTGGAGGCGCATCGTCGCAGCGGAGAAGGCCGCGCGGGCTTATGACAACGTGCCGCTCGGAATCGGCTGAGACGGGAGCAGCAGGGAATTTTCCTTCAACCAACAATTAGGAAAGGAGTAGAAGATGGCGATCGACATCGGCATCACTGAAAAGCAGCGCGCAAAAATTGCCGAGGCGCTGTCCCATATGCTTGCGGACAGTTACATTCTTTACCTCAAGACCCACAACTTCCACTGGAACGTGACCGGGCCGATGTTCCAGACCCTGCACATCATGTTCATGGATCAATACACCGAGCAATGGAATGCCCTGGATCTGATCGCCGAGCGCATCCGTGCCCTGGGCTATCCGGCGCCGGGTTCCTACAAGCGCTATGCCGTGCTGTCCTCGATCAAGGAAGAGGAGGGCGTGCCGGCCGCTCGCGGCATGATCCTCCAGCTGGTGGCCGGCCAGGAGGCGGTCGTGCGCACGGCGCGGGCCGCCTTCAAGGTGGCCGATACAGCGGATGACCAGCCGACGGCCGACCTGCTCACCCAGCGCATGGAAATCCACGAGAAGAATGCCTGGATGTTGCGCTCCCTCCTGGAGGACGACGGTACGGCGGTATCCGCCAAGCGCGCCAAAAAATAGCGTAAGCCGCGGCCCTCCGGCTGGGTGGAAGGGGCAAGAGCCGTTACAATGCCGCCGCATGACTGCCCCGCCTGCTCAGACGATCTGCGGCCTGGTCGCCGGTGAAGCCTCCGGCGATATGCTGGGCGCGCATTTGATGCAGGCCCTCGCGGCGCGGCGGGCGGGGCTGCAATTCGAAGGTGTGGTTGGCCCGCGCATGCTGCAGGCGGGCGCCCGCGCCCTCTTTCCGAGCGAGCGTCTGGCGGTCAATGGGCTGGCCGATGTCCTGGTGCATTTGCCGGGCCTGGTGCGCATGCGGCGCGAACTGGTGCGCCATTTTCAGTCCCGCCCGCCGGCCGTGTTCGTGGGCATCGACGCGCCCGATTTCAATTTCGGCCTGGAGGCGCGCCTCAAGGCGGCGGGCATACCCACCGTGCATTTCGTCAGCCCTTCGTTGTGGGCCTGGCGGCCGGAGCGCATCGAGAGCATACGCGCGGCGGTGTCGCGCATGCTGGTGGTGTTCCCCTTCGAACAGGAGATTTACGAGCGCGCCGGCATACCGGTGAACTATGTGGGCCATCCTCTGGCGGATGAATTGCCCGTGCAGCCCGACATGGCGGGCGCCCGGCGCACGCTGGGCTTACCCGAGGGGGTGCCCGTGGTGGCGCTCTTGCCCGGCAGCCGCTTGGGAGAAGTGCAGCGCCTGGTGCCCATCATGCTGGAAGCGGCGCGGCATATCCGCCAGCGTTCGCCGCAAGCCCATTTCGTCCTGGCGGCGGCGCCGGGACCGGCAGCGCGATGGCTGCAGGCGCAGGCGCGGGGGCTGGATCTGCCGCTAACGCTGGTCGAGGGGCGCTCGATCGAGGCCATGACGGCGGCCGATGTGGTGCTGCTGGCGTCCGGCACCGCCACCCTGGAGGCGGCGCTGCTCAAGAAGCCCATGGTCATCGCCTACATCATTCCCTGGCTCACCAAGGTCTGGATGAAGAACAAACTGCTGCTGCCCTATGTGGGCCTGCCCAATATCCTGAGCCGGGAATTCGTCGTGCCCGAACTGATCCAGGATCAGGCCACTCCCAGGCGTCTGGCCGCTGCGGTGCTGGACTGGCTGGAGCAGCCGGCGCGCTGTCGGGCGGTCGCTGCGCGCTTTGCCGACCTGCATGCGACCTTGCGCTGCAACGCCGCCGAGCGCATCGCGGACGCGCTGTCGTCTTATCTATGAGACCGGCCGTCGTCTGCGGCGTGGACGAGGCCGGGCGCGGCCCGCTGGCCGGGCCGGTGTACGCCGGCGCGGTCATCCTCGACGTGCGCCGCCCGGTGGACGGGCTCAAGGATTCCAAGCAGCTTTCCGCCACCCGGCGCGACTGGCTGGAGAGCTGCATCAAGGAAAGCGCCCTGGCCTGGGCCGTGGGCATGGCTACGGTGGAGGAAATCGACCGCCTCAACATTTTGCAGGCCACCTTTCTCGCCATGACGCGGGCGCTGGAGGCTTTGGACGGGGCATTCGACGAAGTTTGGGTGGACGGCAACCAGCGTCCGCCCTGGGCCCACGCCACGTGCACCGTGGTCGGCGGCGACGCCAGCGTGGCCCAGATCTCGGCTGCGTCCATCCTCGCCAAGACGGCGCGCGACCGCGAGATGCGCCGTTTGCACGCATGTTTTCCGCAATACGATTTCGCCGCCCACAAAGGCTACGGCACGGCCGACCATCTTGCCGCGCTGCGCCGTCACGGCCCCTGCACAGCGCATCGGCGCAGCTTCAATCCGCTCAAGTCCTGGCTGGCGCAGGGGGAATTGGCGCTCTTGCCCTGAGCTGGCGGTCATGCAGCGGCGCGGCGGAGCGGGCATAATCCCACCTTTGCTTCACGAACTGGACATTGCATGAACGTCGCCTTGTTTTTCCATGTCCTCGGCATGGTCGTGTGGGTGGGGGGCATGTTTTTCGCCTACCTGGCCCTGCGGCCGGTCGCTGCCAGCGTGCTGGAGCCTCCGCAGCGGCTGACTTTGTGGCGCGGCGTGTTCGGGCGCTTTTTCCCCTGGGTGTGGATCAGCGTGCTCTTGATCCTGGTGTCCGGCTTGTGGATGTTCATGCTCATGGGGGCGGGCGGCGCGCCGGTCTATGTGCATGCCATGTTCGGCCTGGGCATTCTCATGATGCTCATTTTCGCCCATGTGTTCTTCGCTCCCTACCGGCGCCTCAAGCGCGCCGTCGCCGGCGAGGACTGGAAAGCCGGAGGCGCCGCCCTGGCGCAAATCCGCAAGCTGATCGGCTTGAATCTCAGTCTGGGCCTGATCACCATCGCCGTGGCCATGCTCGGTCGTCTGGCCGGATGACGGGGCGTTCCATGAGACCGTCGTTGCGCTTCGCCGCCCTGCTCTTGGGTGCTTGGCTCGCCGCGCCGGCGGCTGCCATGAGCCCGGAACAGGGTGCCATGGTGGCCAAGGCGGCGGCGCGCGGCAGCGCGGCATCGCAGGTGCTGCTGGGCGTCATGTACCTGCATGGCGACGGCGGCTACGCACAAAATCCCGCCCTGGCTGCGCAATGGCTGGAGCGTGCCGCGCTGCAGGGCAATGTGTACGCCCAGCAGAAGCTGGGCGATCTCTACGCCCAGGGTCTGGGGGTAGCGAAGAATCCTCGTCTTGCCGCCGACTGGTGGGAGAAGGCGGCGGTGCGCGGCAGCGTGCGCGCCCAGGCCAGCCTGGGCCTGGCTTATTGGCATGGCGAGGGCGTGGCGCAGGACTATGGGCGGGCGGCCTATTGGCTCAAACGCGCGGCGGTCGGCGGGGACGCGCAGGCCCAGTTCGAACTCTCTCAGCTTTATCGTTCCGGCGCCGCCCAACCCGAGCCCGGCGAAGAGGCGGATACCTGGCTGTCGCGCTCGGCCGGCCAGGGCTACGAGGAGGCGGTGCGTTTCGGCCACTGGCTGGAGGATTTCGGCTATCAGGTCGAGGAGTATTTCCATCCCACCTCACCGCGCCTGAAAAAACTGGCGATGGATGGCGACGCGGAGGCGCAGTACCAGCTTGCGCTGCGCTATGAAAGCGGCAACGGCGAGCCGCGCGACGGGGCCCGCGCCGTGCAGTGGTACACCCGCGCGGCATTGCAGGGCCATCGCAAGGCCATGCTGGCGTTGGCGCACATCTATCGCGCGGGCACGGACGGCGTGCCGGCCGACGCGGCGGCGCACACCTGGGAACAGCGCGCGCGCGCGGCCGGCACCAAACCCTGACGGCGCCCGCGCTTCTCTGGAACGATTTCTGCTGCACCACGCTGAGGCGGTCGCCTGGGCGGACAGCGTGCCCCGCGCCGCGGGTTTGCGCGGGGTTTCTGCCGGCTTGTGCGCATGGCGACGACGGAATCTCGGCGGCCGCGTTGATTGGCCCACAACGATAAAAGGCGGAGACATGAACGCGGGGCGCCCTTCATTAAAACTTATACTCTTCGTTGCCTTTGCCCTCGTGGCGGCGACGCCCGTGGCGTTCATCACGTTCTGGCTGCGCGCCGGCGTGGAGAGCAGCATCATGGCCGAGGCGCACGACAAGAACGAGCTGCTGGCGCAGAACATCGCCACGCCGGTGGCAGAGTACCTGCGTGCGGCGCGCGGCAATCTCGATCTTCTGGGCATGCTGGCGAGCGATCATACAGACGCCTTGGGCGACGGCATGCGTGCGCGGCATTACTATCGGCAAGTCTGGTGGCTGCCGCGCGGCAAAGGCCCCGCTTTGGCCTGGGACGCCCAGGGCAATGCGCTTGCCGGGGCGCAGGAGGCGGCCGGTGCGATCGCTGCGCGTGTGCTGGCGACGCCGGCGCAAACCGGCATCGTCGTGCGCGACCCGATCGACGGCGAACCGGTCGTGTTGCTGGCTCATGATACACGGGCGGGTATCCTGGTGGGCGCGCTGGACCTCGCCCCGCTGCGCCGGCTGTGCGGCGAGATTCATTTCGGCCAGCGCGGCCATTGCGCCATCACCGATGCCAGGGGGAATATCGTGGTGCACCCCAATCCGCAATGGATGCGCGAAATCAAGAACATCGCTGCCTGGCCCATCGTGCAGGCGGGCATGGCGGGGCGGCACGGCGTGATGCGCTTTTACTCGCCTTTCATCCATGCCGAAATGATCGCCGGCTACGCGTCCGTGCCCGGTTTCCATTGGGTGGTGCTCACGCCGCAACCCCTCTCGGAATTGACCGGTCAAGCCGCCAGCCTGCTGCGGCGTGGCCTCACGGTGGCGGCCATGGGCCTGGGGCTGGCCCTGCTGCTTGCACTGGGCCTAGGGGTGTGGCTGGCACGCTCGATCGGCAGCGTGGTGGCCGGGGTGGGGAAAATTCGGGAAGGGGAATACGCGGGTTCTTTCCCGCCCCTGGGCGCGATCGCCCCCCGGGAAATCGAACTGCTGCGCAACTGCGGCATCGCTATGGCGGACAGCGTGCGCCAGGCGCTGAGTCTGAAAGACGGCCTCAACGAGGAATTGGAACGCCGCGTGCGTGCGGCGACGGCCGAGTTGGCGGCCGCCAATGCGCGCCTCTCCGCCCAGGCCCAGGTGGACGAACTGACCGGGCTGCTCAATCGCCGCGGCCTGTGGAGCACCGTGGCGCGCCTGGCACAGGAGGGAGGGGAGGACGGCGAAGGGGCGCTGATCCTGCTCGACGTGGACCGCTTCAAAGAGATCAACGACGAGCATGGACATGCCCTGGGCGACCGCGTGCTGGCGCACGTCGCCCGCCTCATCTCGGCTGACATTCGCGACGGCGATGCGGTGATCCGCTATGCCGGCGACGAGTTCCTCATCCTCATGCCGCGTTGCGATCTGGAGGCTGCGCAACGGCGCGCGCGGACGCTGTGCCAGCGCATGGCCGCGACACCGCTGGTGAGCGAGGGCCGCGCCGTGTCCGTGACCTTGAGCATCGGCGTCACGGCTTGGCGCAGCGGCCTCACGCGGCAGCGTTTCTCCGAGCTCCTGGGGCGCGCGGACGAGGCCATGTACGACGCCAAGCGCGCCGGACGCAACCAAGTGGCGGCACGGGAGGCGGTGTGACGGCGGGGCGCAGCATGGCCGAGACGGGAAGCGCGTCAGCGCGCGCGCCGGCAAAGCCGAGCTATGGCGCCGGCCTGCCTCTGTGGCGCAGCCTGAGCCTTTATGGGCGGCTTGCCCTGGCCGGGCTGGCGGGCTGGACGCTGCTGTTCACGCTCGATCTGGCGGTCGGGCTTTACCAGGCCAAGGGCCAGGTGCAGGACATGCTCGCCGAAAGCGCCCGCATCGAGGCGGAAAACCTTGCCCAGTCGCTGGCCGCGCCTCTGGCCGCAAACGACAGCGCCCTGGCGCAGCAGATCCTGCAGCGCCGCATCGACCAGGGCGACCTGCTCTCCATCAGCTACCGCGGCGACGGCAGCAGCCTGGTGTTCTCGTGTCCGCCGGGCCGTGCGCGGCGTCCGCAATGGTTCGCCGATCTGGTAGGGTTGCACGCGGTCACGGGCGCGGCCAGCATGGCGCTCGGCGGCGGGCGTGCCGGGCAGCTGCGCGTGAGGGTTTCGCCGCTGGCAAGGGAGACCGTGCTGTGGCGCATCATCTCGCGCCGGGTGGTTTTCTTCTGCGTGCTCCTGGCCGTCATGGCCTATGTCATGCACTGGCTGTTGCGCAGCAACTTCCGCGGCCTGGCCGCCCTGCGCGCCGGAGCCGGGGCGTTTGACGCCGGGCGCCTGGATGCCCGCGTCATCGTCGAGGGCAACGCCCCTCCCGAATTGCAGGCCGCCGCCGCCGCTTTCAACCATATGGCCGACAAGCTGGAAGCCCTGGTGCGCGACCTGAGCCGGGAAAAAGGGCGTTGGGCGGTGACCCTGGCGTCCATCGCCGATGGCGTGGTGGTGGTGGGGGAGAGCGGACGCATCCTGTATTGCAACCCGGCCGCCGCGACCCTGGCGCGCGCCGCTGCGACGGCATTGGAAGACAGGCCTTTCGAAGCGGCGTTTCCGCTGCGCGCGGAGGGCGGCGCGCCGGCGCAGTTTGCCGATCTGTTCGTCTGCACCAGCGTGTCCGGCGGCGGTTGTACCTTCGACCTGCGCCGAGCCGACGGAAGCGAGGTGCCGGTGCAGTTGAGCGCCTCCCCTTTGCTCGAAGGCGATTTTACCGGCCATGTCGTGGTGCTGCGCGACGAGAGCGAGCGCCACGCCATGCTGGAAGAACTTCGCGTCATGGCTTACACCGACCGCCTGACCGGGTTGCCCAACCGCTTCGCACTGGAGAGCTATTTGCAAAAGACCCTGCTCAAGGCGCGCGAGTCTGCGTCGTCGCATGCCTTCTGCTATTTGGACCTGGACCAGTTCAAGCTGGTCAACGACACCTGCGGGCATGCCGCGGGCGACGAGGTGCTGGCGGACATCGCGCGGCGGCTGCGCGACGCTCTGCGGCCGGAGGATTATCTCGCCCGCCTGGGCGGTGACGAATTCGGCGTGGTGCTGCTCCACGTGAGCGAGGCGCAGGCGCTGGCCGTGTGCGAAGCCCTGGTAGGCGTGGTGCGCGCTCGCCAGTTTCACCTGCAGGGGCGCAATTTCGGGATCGATGCCTGCATGGGCGTGGCTTTCCTGCAGGGCGAGGAACTGGGTGCCGGCGACCTGCTGGCGCGCGCCGACAAGGCGTGCTTTGCCGCCAAGAGCCATGGCGGCGGGCGCATCGAGGTTTACCGGCGTGACCATCCCACCTATTTACGCATCGAGCAGGAAATGGAATGGGTGTCGCGCTTTGCCGAAGCCTTCGCGGAAAACCGCTTCAAGCTGTACCGCCAGCCCATTCTGGCCCTGGACGGCAGCACGGCGGCGCAGCACTACGAAGTTCTGTTGCGCCTGATGGATGGCGGCGAGCTGGTGAGTCCCGCGAGCTTTTTCCCGGCGGCGGAGCGCTACGGTCTGGCTCCCAACTTCGACCGCTGGGTCTTGCGTACGCTGTTCGCCTACCTGCGCACGCATCCGCAGGACGACGCCATGTATGCCGTGAACCTGTCCGGCAGAACCCTGGCCGACGAGGATTTCCTCGGCGTCGTCAGTGACTTGCTGGAGAGCAGCGGCGTGCCGGGCAGCAGGCTCATTTTCGAGATTACCGAAACCGCGGCGGTCAACAACCTCGCCCTGGCGCGCCGCTTCATCGAATTCCTGCGTGCGCGGGGCTGCCGTTTCGCGCTGGACGATTTCGGCTGCGGCATGTCCTCCTTCAGCTATCTGCGCGAATTGCCGGTGGACTACCTCAAGATCGACGGCAGCTTCGTGCGCGGCCTGGGCGAGGCCGTCAATTTCGTCATCGTCAGCGCGATTGCCAAGATCGGCCGCGAACTGGGCATACGCACCGTGGCGGAGCAGGCGGAGAATGCCGAGGCCGTCGCCCTGGTGCGCCGCCTCGGGGTGGATTACGTGCAGGGTTATGCCGTCGGATACCCGCAGCCGTTTATGGAGGAAGCCGGGGCCGTTGCACGCGCCTTGCCTGATCCGAATGGCCCAGCGTAGCCCTGTCAGGCGGCTGCGAATTCCCCCACCAGCTGGCGCAGCCGGCTGGCCTCGTTCTCGGGCCGCATGAGGGGGCGCCGGGCGCGGCCGTGGCGCAGCAGTTCGGCGTAGAAATCGGGGTCGTGCTCGGCATGGGAAATGAGACGAGCCAGGCGGCGTTCGTCGCCGGCGGGAAAATAACCCGGATAGTCCTCCCCCAGCATGCCGATGTTGCCGGGCACGGCCGACGCCAGCACCGGCGTGCCGGCGGCGAGCGCTTCGCAGATGACGTTGGCGCCGCCTTCCATGAGCGAACTCACCACCAGCAGGTGGGCGCCGGCGAGGCGTTCGAGCGTGTAGGCATGGGTGCGCTCGCCCAGCCAGATGTAGCGCTCCAGGCGGCGTTCCAGATAGCGTGCTGCCTGAGCGAATTCCTCGTCCATGGCACGGCCGATGTGCACCACGCGCGTGCGCGACTGCGGCGCCAGCCAGGCGCTGGCCAACGCGGTGCGGAAAGGATCTTTCTCCTCGCGCAGGTGGCCCACCACCAGAACCTCGAAGGCGTCCGCCGCTTCCGGGCGGCGCGGCAGGTCAGCGGCAGATTGATAGATCACGCGCACCTTGGCGGCACAGCGTTCGGGCAGCGCCTGCGGGCCGCGGTCCTGCAGCACCACAAGGCGGTGTGCCAGGGCAAGCGACTCCTGGGCCTGCGGGTTGGCCTCGATGTCGCGGTAAAGATCGGTGCCGGTGAGGGCCACGATCAAGGGCCGGCTGGCGTGGCGGCGGGCGAATTCGTGGATGGCGTCATGGCTGCGCCGCGCGTGCAGGGCGATCATGAGGTCGGCTTCGGCGCCGTCCCATTGCTCGGCGACCCGGATGCGATGTCCGGCCTCGCGCAAAAATCCAGCCCAGCGCAGGGCCGTGTGGGCATTGCCGTTGCGGTGCGCGCGCCCGTAGGGCGTGACGAGAATGATGCGCATGGCGCTATAGTGGCGCAAGTTTTGGCCGGAGGAAACCTGTATGCGGGGCTTGCCAAGCGTCGTCACGTCGCGCGACAACCCTCATTTCAAGCGCTTGAAGAAGCTTGCCGACTCGGCGCGCGCCCGACGCCAGTCGCGCACTACGCTCCTGGACGGCGCGCATCTCATCGAGGCCTGCCTGCAGGCAGGGGGCGAGCTGCACACGCTGGTGTCGAGCGCGCATGCCCCCCGCTTCCTGGCGGAGCCGTTTGCCGCAGCGGCGCCGCGGGCGCGCCGCCTGGTTCTGAGCGAAGACTTGTTCGCCCTGCTCTCGCCGCTGGCGACTCCCAGCGGCGTGCTGGCCGAGGCGGCCTGGCTTTCGCCGCCGCGGCCCGGCGGTCCGGCCCTCGTCGTGCTGCTGGAAGGCATACAAGACCCGGGCAATCTGGGCAGCATTCTGCGCAGCGCCGCAGCTGCGGGCGCGAGCGCCGCCGTGCTGGACCCCGGTTGCGCCGATCCCTGGTCGCCCAAGGCCTTGCGCGGAGGGCAGGGCGCGCAGTTTTTTCTGCCCGTAGAAGAAAGCGCCGATGCGGGCGCCTGGCTGGCGGGCAAGGCGCTGCAAAGCGTGGCATTGAGCCTGGACGCCGACACCAGCTTGTACGAGCTCGATTTGACCCGCCCCACGGCGCTGCTGTTTGGCAACGAAGGCGCCGGGCTGACCGAGGCCCTGCGTCTGGCCACCTCGGCGCAGGCGCGCATCCCTATGCCGGGGCGGGTGGAGTCGCTCAACGTCGCTGCGGCCGCGGCCGCGGCCCTGTTCGAGGCGGTGCGCCAGCGCAGGGCGCGCTGAAGCCCTGATCACTGCGCGAAGAACTCTTTCACCTTGTCCATGAAGGACCTGGACTGTGGATTGTTGCGGCCCTGGTTGAGAGAGTCGAATTCGCGCAGCAGTTCTCTCTGGCGTTCGGACAGATTCACCGGGGTTTCCACCACGACATGACAAAGCATGTCGCCCGGTTCGCGGCTGCGCACGCCTTTGATGCCCTTGCCGCGCAGGCGGAAGATCCTGCCCGACTGGGTCTCGTGCGGGATGCGGATGCGCGCCTGACCGTCCAGGGTGGGGATTTCGATTTCGCCGCCCAGCGCGGCGGTGGCAAAGCTGATGGGCATTTGGCAATGCAGATCGTCACCCTCGCGCTGAAAGATGGCGTGGGCCTTGAGATGGATCTGCACGTACAAATCCCCGGGCGGGCCGCCGTTCACGCCGGCCTCGCCTTCGCCCGCCAGACGGATGCGGTCGCCTTCGTCGACGCCCGCGGGTATCTTCACCGACAGGGTCTTGTGCTTCTTCACCCGCCCCTGGCCATGGCAAGTGGGGCAGGGTTCCTGCACGACCTTGCCGGAGCCGCTGCAATGCGGGCAGGTTTGCTGCACGGAAAAGAATCCCTGCTGCATGCGCACCTGGCCGTGCCCGGCGCAGGTGGGGCAGGTCTGCGGCTGGGTGCCCGGCTTGGCGCCGGAGCCGTGGCAGGTCTCGCATTCCTCCAGGGTGGGGATGCGTATCTTGGTCTCGCTGCCGCGTGCGGCTTCCTCCAGGGTGATCTCCAAGTTGTAGCGCAAATCCGCGCCGCGATAGACGCGGTCGCGGCGCTGCGCGCCGCCGCCGAAGATGTCGCCGAAGATGTCGGAGAAGGCATCGGCAAAACCGCCGAAGCCGGCCCCGCCGCCCATGCCGGCCTGGGGATTCACCCCCGCATGGCCGAACTGATCGTAGGCGGCACGCTTGTCGGCGTCGGTGAGGATTTCGTAGGCTTCTTTGGCCTCCTTGAATTTTTCTTCCGCATCTTTGTTGTCCGGGTTGCGGTCCGGATGGAATTTCATCGCCAGCTTGCGATAGGCTTTCTTGATGTCGTCGTCGGACGCGTTCTTCTGGACGCCCAGGACTTCGTAGTAGTCGCGTTTTGGCATGTGGAGTGAAGGGGGAAGGGTGAAAGGGGAAGGGTGAACGGAGAAGGGCCGGGGGTGCAGGTTTTACCCTTCCCCCTTGAGCGCCAGAGGCGCGCTCCCTTCCCCCTTCGCTGACGCTTATTTGTCTTTCACCTCGGTGAACTCGGCATCGACCACGTCTTCGTCGCCCTTGCTGCCGGCCGAAGCGCCGGGCTGCGCGCCGGCCCCTGCCGCGCCCTTGGCCTGCTCGGCCTGATACATCTTCTCGGCGAGCTTGTGCGAGGCCTGGGTCAGCTCGTTGGTCTTGGCTTCGATGGCGTCCTTGTCGGAACCGCGCGCGGTTTCTTCCAGCGCCTTGAGGGCGGCCTCGATCTTTTCCTTCTCGCCGGCGTCCAGCTTGGCGCCATATTCAGCCAGCGATTTCTTCACCGAGTGCACCAGGGAGTCCGCGCTGTTGCGGGCGCTGGCCAGTTCGAAGGCTTTGTGGTCTTCGGCGGCGTTGGCTTCCGCGTCCTTCACCATGCGCTGGATCTCGTTCTCGCTCAGACCCGAGGAAGCCTGGATCTTAATGCGGTTTTCCTTGCCCGTGCCCTTGTCCTTGGCGGAAACGTGCAGAATGCCGTTGGCGTCGATGTCGAAGGTCACCTCGATCTGCGGCATGCCGCGCGGTGCGGTGGGGATGTCGGTGAGGTTGAACTGGCCTAGGCTCTTGTTGCCGCTGGCCATTTCGCGCTCGCCCTGCAGCACGTGGATGGTCACGGCGCTCTGGTTATCGTCCGCCGTGGAAAACACCTGGGAGGCCTTGGTGGGAATGGTGGTGTTCTTGGGAATGAGCTTGGTCATCACGCCGCCCAGGGTCTCGATGCCCAGGGACAGCGGCGTGACATCGAGCAGCAGCACGTCCTTGACTTCGCCCTTGAGCACGCCGCCCTGGATGGCGGCGCCGATGGCCACGGCCTCGTCCGGGTTGACGTCCTTGCGCGGCTCCTTGCCGAAGAATTCCTTGACCTTTTCCTGCACCTTGGGCATGCGGCTCTGACCGCCCACCAGGATCACGTCGGCGATGTCCGACAGGCTCACGCCGGCGTCCTTGATGGCGATCTTGCAGGGCTCGATGGTGCGGTTCACCAGCTCTTCCACCAGTGATTCGAACTTGGCGCGGGTGAGCTTCATGGTCAGATGCTCGGGGCCGGCCGCGCCCATGGTGATGTAGGGCAGGTTGATTTCGGTCTGCTGCGTGGAAGACAGCTCGATCTTAGCCTTCTCGGCCGCTTCCTTGAGACGTTGCAGCGCCAGCACGTCCTTGGAGAGATCGACGCCGCGATCCTTCCTGAACTCCTCGATGATGTAATCGATGATGCGCTGGTCGAAGTCCTCGCCGCCCAGGAAGGTGTCGCCGTTGGTGGACAGCACTTCGAACTGGTGCTCGCCCTCGATTTCGGCGATTTCGATGATGGAGATGTCGAAGGTGCCGCCGCCCAGGTCGTACACTGCGATCTTGCGGTCGCCTTCCTTCTTGTCCATGCCGAAGGCCAGCGCCGCCGCAGTGGGCTCGTTGATGATGCGCTTGACCTCCAGGCCGGCGATGCGGCCGGCGTCCTTGGTGGCCTGGCGCTGGGAGTCGTTGAAGTAGGCCGGCACGGTGATGACGGCTTCGGTGACTTCCTCGCCCAGGTAGTCCTCGGCGGTCTTCTTCATCTTGCGCAGCACTTCGGCGGAGACCTGGGGCGGGGCCATTTTCTTGTCGCGCACTTCCACCCAGGCGTCGCCGTTGTCGGCCTTGACGATCTTGTAGGGCATCAGGCCGATGTCTTTCTGCACTTCCTTCTCTTCGAAGCGCCGGCCGATCAGACGCTTGACCGCGAACAGGGTGTTCTTGGGGTTGGTGACCGCCTGGCGCTTGGCCGGGGCGCCGACCAGGATTTCGCCCTCTTCCGTGTAAGCGACGATGGAGGGCGTGGTGCGCGCGCCTTCCGAGTTTTCGATGACTTTGGGCTGGCCGTTTTCCATGATCGCCACGCAGGAGTTGGTGGTACCCAGATCGATGCCGATGATGCGTGCCATGATGCTGTCCTTGGAGTTAAATGATTGAGCTGTTACGAATATTGAGGCCTGAGACGGGGTTTCAAGGCATCTATTTGCCTTTGGCGACCATGACCAGGGCCGGGCGGATGACGCGCTCGTGCAATTGATAGCCTTTTTGCAGCACCTGCACGACGGTGTTCGCCTCCTGCTGGGCCTCCACCATGCCCATCGCCTGGTGTTTGTGAGGGTCGAATTTCTCCCCGGTGGGGTTCATTTCCATGACGTTGAACTTGCCGAACACCGAGGCCAGTTGCTTGAGGGTCAGTTCCACACCATTCCTGAGGTTGGCGGCATCTGCGGTGTTCGAGGCCAGCGCGGCTTCCAGGCTGTCCTTGACCGCGAGCAGTTCGGTGGCGAAGCCTTCCAGCGCGAATTTGCGCGCAATCTGCACATCGCTTTCCGCACGCTTGCGGATGTTGTCGCACTCGGCCCGCGCGCGCAGCCAGGCGTCGTGGTGCTCCTGGGCGGCGAGTTCCGCCTGCCGGAGCATCTCTTCCAGGCTGGGAACGGTTTCGGCGGCCGGTTCGGCTGTTGCGGGCGCCGCTGGATCTACGGCCTTGGCTTCCAGTTCAGGGGTTTCTTGGGACATGGCGTGCTCCAGAACGAAACTGTTTTTAGGTGGGGACGGGAACAAGCGTTTCAAGGGGCGGCTGCGGCCGGTTTGCGCGCAAGGCGTGGTATCTTACCCGGCTTGTGCCCGACTTTCAGTATTGCCATGGCCGCCATGACCGCCCAGCCAGCGCAGGCCCCGGAAAATACCGCGCTTCCCGGGGAACTGCTCGACCTGGAAAAATTCGCCGCCACGCCGCTGGTGCGTGATCCCTTCGACTTCCTCATCGTTCCCGGCTTCGTCAAGGCCGCGGTGCGGGATGCCGTGAGCCGCGACTTTCCGGCCATTGCCAAGCCCGGCAGCTTTCCCCATGCCACGCTTAGTTACGGGCCGGTGTTCAGACATTTGGTGGAAGAAATGCAGGGGCCGCGCTTTCGCGCCGCGGTGGAGGCAAAATTCGGCCTGGACTTGAGCGGCCGGCCCACGGTGCTGACCGTGCGCGGCATGACCGCCGCGCGCGACGGCAGCATCCATACCGACAGCAAGACCAAGATCATCACCGTGCTGGTCTATTTCAACGAAGGCTGGGAGGACACGGGCGGACGGCTGCGCCTGCTGCGCTCCGGCACCGACCTGGAGGATTATGTCGCCGAAGTGGAGCCGGGTTACGGCACGCTGCTGATCTTCCGCCGCAGCGACAATTCCTGGCATGGCCACAAACCCTATGTGGGGCAGCGCCGGACCATACAGATGAATTGGGTGGTGGACGAGGCGGTCAAACAGCGCGAGGAAGCGCGCCACGGTTTCTCCGCCAAGCTAAAAACCCTGTTCGGCCTGGGCCGTTGAGCGCCGCTCCCGCGGCGGCCGCGGCGCGCACCTGCTGGGTGCTGTCCAACGGCATCGTCGGCATGGACAACCAATCGCTGGGCTTGGCGGAGGCCCTCGGACTGGCGGTAACGGTGAAGACCCAGTATCCGCGCGCGCCCTGGAAATACCTGCCGCCCCAGCTCTGGCCGTTTCCATTGGCCAGCGGCGGGCCGGGCAGCGATGCCCTGGCGCCGCCCTGGCCGGATGTCGTCATCGGCACCGGCCGGCTCAACATTCCCACCGCCATCGCCATCAAGCGCGCCAGCGGCGGGCGCGTGTTCAACATCCGCATCCAGCATCCCCACGTCTCGTTCAAGCATTTCGATGCCATCGTCGCGCCCAGCCATGACCGCTGCCGCGGCCCTCAGGTGATCGAGACCCTGGGAGCGGTCAATCGCGTGAGCGAAGCCGGACTGCGGCAGGCGCGCGCGCGCTGGGAGCAGGTGTTCGCGGGCCTGCCGCGCCCGCTGGTCGCCGTGCTGCTGGGCGGCCCCAACAAGGCCTATCGCTTCGACGCCGGTGTGGCGCAAGCCATGGCGGAACGGCTCGCCGCCCTGCAGGCGGTGGGGGCGGGCCTGGCGCTTACACCCTCGCGCCGCACCGGGGCCGTGCTGGAAGAAGTGTTTCGCAAGCGCCTGTGTCCGGGTGGGGCCTGGTTTTGGGATGGGGAAGGGGACAATCCCTATTTCGGCTTGCTCGCCCTGGCAGACCACATCCTGGTGACGGCGGATTCCGTCAACATGGTGTCGGAAGCTTGCTATACGGGCAAGCCCGTGCAAGTGTTGGAGTTGCCCGGAGGATCGGCCAAGTTCTCGCGTTTCCACGATGCCATGCGGGAAGGGGGTTATACGCGGACGTTTCGCGGACTATTGGACACCTGGACTTACCCGCCGCTGCGCGAGGCCGAGCGGGCGGCACAGGAAATCCTGCGCCGCATGGCCGCCCGGCAGTCGCGCTGAGGCGGATGCAGGAGGGCCCTATGGATCTGGATATGACCGCCCTGGCCGACTCGCGCCTGGCCGCAGCCTTGTATGAGGCATTGAAAGACCTGCCGCCCGGCGAGGGGGCGCGCGTGCACTGCTCGGACAATCCCGAGCTGGCGCTCAAGAGCGTCAACCTGCAGCTGCGCGACGGCCTGCGCTGGCAGTCGGAGAGGCAAGACGGTGTCTGGACGGCCCGGGTGCGCCGTACCGAAGACGTGCCGCCGCGCGACGTGCCGGATGCGCTGTTGCGTGATCACCGGCGGCTGGACAAACTGTTCGCACAAGCCATCCATCTGACCGATGCCGGCCAACTGGAAGCGGCCGAAACCAGCCTTGCCGCCTTCATGGCCGGCATCGACAAGCACTTCAGAGTGGAGAACGATCTCCTGGCGGCCGCCATTCCCGCCCCGCCGCATGCCGCGGGTGCGAACCCCATGGCGGAAATGGTGCGGGAGCATGGCGAGATCCTCGATCAGGCGCGCATGATCGCGGCCGGCTTCGCCGAAGGGGAGCGCGACGCGGATACCCTCGCTGCGCTGCTCGCCATCCTCGCCGGCTATCTGGCCAAGCACGAGCAGCGCGAGGAGGCGCAGGTCTTCCCTCTCTGGCAGGGGGCATTGGCACGTGCGCCTGAGCAGGCGCAGCAGGCGCTCTTGACGCGCGTGCTGGAGATTCTGGCCTAGACTGAAAACATGCCGCTTCTGATCGTGGGGCGGCGGTTCATTTCGGGCGAGGGGCGATCATGGGCGGACACGGCGTGCGGGAAGTTCATGTTGCCGTGGGGGGCGTGAGCCTGGAGGGGGCGCTTGTCATCCCCGCCGGAGCCAGCGGCCTGGTGCTGTTCGCCCACGGCAGCGGCAGCAGCCGCCACAGCCCGCGCAACAACTACGTGGCGCGCGTACTGCAAGATGCCGGCATGGGGACGTTTTTGTTCGACCTGCTGACGGCCGAGGAGGATCTGGATTACAGCGCGCGCTTCGACATCGGCCTGCTTACCCAGCGGCTGGCAGCCGTCACCCGCTGGGTTCAGGCGCGTCCGGAAGCCGCCAAACTGGCTATCGGCTATTTCGGCGCCAGCACGGGGGCGGCCGCCGCCTTGGGCGCAACCGCCGAATTGGGCTCGGTCGTCGCCGCCGTGGTGTCGCGCGGCGGGCGACCCGATCTGGCGGAACCGGTGCTGGATCGGGTGCGTGCGCCCACGCTGTTGATCGTCGGCGAACTGGACGTCGAAGTGCTGCAGCTCAACCGCCGGGCCTATGCCTTGCTGGCTGGCGAAAAGCGCTTGGCCATCGTGCCGGGGGCTACTCATTTGTTCGAGGAGCCGGGCACGCTGGAGCAGGCGGCGCACCTGGCCGCCGGCTGGTTCAAAGATTACCTGAAGCTCGCCGTGAAGCTTCCCTGAGGAGGGTCCTGGCTGGGGGGTTCGGGCGCTGGCTTCCGCGCCGCCGCGTGCAGGATGGCGATGACCTCCGCGTCGGACACCTGGGCAAAGTCCTCGAAGAACTGGCCCACTGCGTAGAAATTGGCGGGAGCGTCCAGGCATACCACGTCGTCGGCGTCGCGCTCGATGCGCGCCAGCGTATCGGGGGCGCAGACTGCTGTGGCGACGACCAGCTTGGCGGGATGCCTGGCGCGCAGGCCGTGCAGGGCCGCGATCATGGTCGAGCCGGTGGCGATGCCGTCGTCCACCACGATGACCACCCGTCCGGCAGGATCGATGGGGGGATGCACCGGCGTATAAGCGGCGCGGCGACGGCGCAGCACTTCCTGCTGCTCGGCAGCTTCTTCGGCAAGGTACTGATCGCTGACGCCATAGTGTTTGGCGTAGTCGGCAACCGACACGTGGCCGGTTTCGTCCACCGAGCCGATGGCCAGTTCCGGGTTGCCGGGCGCGCCGAGCTTGCGCACCAGCACCACATCCAGATCGCCGTCCAGGTCCTCGGCCAGTATCTTGGCCATAGGCAGCGCGCCGCGCGGGATGGCGAGCACCAAGGGGTTCTTGCCGCGATAAGCCCCCAGCTCCTTGGCGAGTAGCTGGGCGGCGTGTGCCCGATCGCGAAATATCATGGCCCGCTCCCTCTGATCTATATCGCCATGATAGCCAGCGGCCGAGGTATTGCCAGCTTCGCGCCTCAGCTTTCCCGCGGCTGCTCCTCGCGCCGTAAGTGCGGAAACAGGATGACGTCGCGGATGCTGGGGCTGTCGGTGAGCAGCATGACCAGCCGGTCGATGCCGATGCCGCAGCCGCCGGTGGGCGGCAGCCCGTATTCCAGGGCGCGGATGTAATCGGCGTCGTAGTGCATGGCTTCCTCGTCGCCGGCCTCTTTCTGCCGCGCCTGGTCCATGAAACGCTCGGCCTGATCCTCCGGGTCGTTGAGTTCGGAGAAGCCGTTGGCCATTTCGCGCCCGGTGATGAACAGCTCGAAGCGCTCAGTGATTTCCGGACGGTGGTCGGAGCGGCGCGCCAGGGGCGAGACTTCCGCCGGGTAATCGATGATGAACGTGGGCTGCACCAGCAGGTGTTCGGTGGTTTCCTCGAAGAAGGACAACTGCAGGCCGCCGAGCCCGTCGTGCGGCTTGTACTTGGCCTTTCTCTCCTGGAACTGGGCGATCAGCCAGGCGCGGCTGCCCAGTTGTTCCTCGCTGAACTGGGGATGGTATTTGCGGATGGCACCGACGATGGTGAGGCGGTCGAAGGGCTGACCGAGGTCCACCTCCTCGCCTTGATAGCCCATGCGGGTTCCGCCGCAGACCTGGGTTGCCACCGTGCGCACCAGCGACTCCGTGAAGTCCATCAAGTAGCGATAGTCCCGGTAGGCCTCGTAGAATTCCATCATGGTGAACTCGGGGTTGTGGCGCGTGGACAGGCCTTCGTTGCGGAAATTGCGGTTGATCTCGAACACCTTCTCGAAGCCGCCCACCACCAGACGCTTCAGATAAAGCTCCGGCGCGATGCGTAGGTAGAGGTCCATGTCCAGGGCGTTGTGGTGGGTGATGAAGGGCTTGGCCGCGGCACCCCCCGGGATGGGATGCATCATGGGCGTCTCCACCTCCAGGAAGCCGTGGCCGGTCATGAACTCGCGGATGCCCTGGATGATGCGCGAGCGGGCCATGAACACGCGGCGCGCGTCTTCGTTGGTAATGAGGTCCAGATAGCGCTGGCGGTATTTCTGTTCCTGGTCGGCCAAGCCATGGAATTTTTCCGGCAGCGGGCGCAGCGCTTTGGACAAGAGGCGGATCGAGGTTGCCTGGAGGGTGAGTTCGCCCTTGTTGGTCTTGAACAGCGTGCCGCTCACGCCCAGGATGTCGCCCAGATCCCAGTGCTTGAAAGCTTCGTGCGCGTCGATGCCCGTCGCATCGTTCGACACATAGACCTGGATGCGCCCGCTCATGTCCTGCAGGGTGGCGAAGCTGGCCTTGCCCATGACGCGCTTGAGCATCATGCGGCCGGCCAATTGCGCTTCGACGCCTTCGGCTTCCAGCGCTTCCTTGCTCTTTGGGCCATGCGCGGCGGCAAGCGCCCCGGCGGTGTCGCGGCGCTCGAAATCGTTGGGGAAGGCGGCGCCGGCGGCGCGCATCGCGGCGAGCTTGGCGCGGCGCTCGGCGGTGATCTGGTTCTCGTCTTGTGCGGGTGTGGTGGTGTCGGTGGTCATGAAAGCGTCAAAGGTCGAAGCGGTGGAGTTCGAAACCGAGCGTCAGTGCCGCATCGGCCTGTTTTTTGTCGGCAGTGGAAAACGCGGGCAGTTGGTGGCGACGCGCGACCGTCAGATGCAGCGCGTCGAGGGTGCGCAGGGGCAGGTCGGCAACCTCGTCCATCAGGTGATAGGCCAGGGTCAGGTCATCTTCCTGAAAGGCGCATACCTTCAGCGCACCGTCCTGCATGTCGAGCCGAAAGGCTTCCAGCACCTGCGTTTCCAGTTCCGCGGAAATCTGGCGGTTGCGCCGCCGCCGTGCCAGCGCGCAGCGCAGTTCCACGATAGTCAGGCGGCTTATGGCCAGCGGCGCGCGCTCGAGAAAAAATGTCTCAAAAGCGTCGCTGCTGCTTTCCGAAAGGTAGCGTTTGACCAGCGCGCTGGTATCGACGTAAATCATCAGCAGCGTTCTTCGCGGTCTTCGCTGATGAGCACCTCGCTGGGAATTTCCTGGAACGGCTGGCTGGCGCGAAATGCAGCGAGCGAACGGAATGCCTTCTTGCGCGGCTCCACCGGCAGAATGCGCGCTACCGGCTCGCCATGCTTCACCACCAGCACTTCGTCGGCGTCGGCGAACATCTGTTCGGGGTGCGACAGGCCTTCGCGAGCTTCGCGTATGGTCATGGTTTTCATCGGGCGCCTCCTGCGGCAAAACGTGACACAATTATAGCCAATGTGACACATCTCCTGCCAGCCGTTTTCATGTCCGACACAGCCTTAGGCCTACTCAACCGCGTTTTCGGCTACCCCGCGTTTCGCGGCCGGCAGGCCGAGATCATCGAGACGCTCGCCGGCGGCGGCGAAGCCATGGTGCTCATGCCCACGGGCGGCGGCAAGTCCCTTTGCTACCAGATTCCGGCGCTGCTGCGCGACGGCTGCGGCGTGGTGGTTTCGCCCCTCATTGCTTTGATGCAGGACCAGGTGGCGGCGCTGCGCGAATTGGGGGTCGCCGCGGCCTTCCTCAATTCCAGCCTGAGCCCGCAAGCCGCCGCCGAGGTGGAGGCGGACTTCGTCGGCGGCCGGCTGAAATTGCTCTACGTCGCCCCGGAGCGCTTGCTGACCCCACGCTTTCTCCAACTCCTGGCGCAGGCGCGCGTGGCCTTGTTTGCCATTGACGAGGCGCATTGCGTTTCGCAGTGGGGCCATGATTTTCGCCCGGAGTACCTTGGCCTGTCGCAACTGCACGAGCGCTTTCCGCAGGTACCGCGCATCGCGCTCACTGCCACCGCGGATGCGACGACCCAGGAAGAAATCCGTGCGCGCCTGAACCTGGCCGAAGCGCAGTTGTTCGTGGCCAGCTTCGACCGGCCCAACATCCGCTACCGCATCACCGAGAAGCAGGACAGCCGCCGCCAGTTGCTGGCCTTCCTGCGCGACGGCCATGAGCATCAGGCAGGCATCCTCTATTGCGGCTCGCGCCGCAAAGTGGAGGAGACCGCGCACTGGCTGCAGCAGGAAGGCTATCCGGCCCTGCCTTACCACGCCGGCCTCGACAACCGCGTGCGCGAGAGGAACCAGGAGCGCTTTTTGCGCGAGGACGGCCTCATCATGGTGGCGACCATCGCCTTCGGCATGGGCATCGACAAGCCGGACGTGCGCTTCGTCGCCCACCTCGACTTGCCGCGCTCCATCGAGGGTTATTACCAGGAAACCGGGCGGGCCGGGCGCGACGGGCTGCCTGCCGAGGCCTGGATGATCTGGGGTATGGCGGACGTGGTCACGCAGCGCCGCTTCATCGACGAATCCGAGGCGGGCGACGCCTACAAGCGCGTGGCCTCCGCCAAGCTCGATGCTTTGCTGGGGCTGGTGGAGACGGCCACCTGCCGACGCGTGACGCTGCTCAACTATTTCGGCGAAGCCGCGCAGCCATGCGGCAACTGCGACACCTGTTTGGAGCCGCCCACGCTGTGGGATGGCAGCGAGGCGGCGAAGAAGGCGCTCTCCGCCGTGTATCGCACCGGCCAGCGTTTCGGTGCGGGCCATGTCATCGATGTGCTGTTGGGCAAGCACACCGACAAGGTGAGCCAGTGGCAGCACGACCGGCTGAGCGTCTTCGGCATCGGCGGCGAGCTGGAGGAAAAGCGCTGGCGCGCGGTGTTCCGCCAACTGCTCGCGCAGGGCCGCCTGGCCGTGGACCATGACGCCTACGGGGCGCTCAAGCTCACGGACGGCAGCCGGCCCGTGCTGCGCGGCGAGGAGGCGGTGTTTTTCCGCGAGGTTGCGCGAGCGATGCGGCCCTCGCGCAAGGCGCAACATCCTTCCGAAACCGGCGCAGGCGGCGCATTGTTCGACGCGCTGCGCGCCTGGCGGCGGACGGCTGCCGAGCGGCATAACGTCCCCGCTTATGTCATTTTCCATGACAGCACGCTCAGGCAAGTCGCCGCGCAAAAGCCGGCTACCCTCGGAGAGTTGGCTGGCATTGCAGGCATCGGGGCGAAGAAGCTGGAGGCTTACGGTGCGGAGATATTGCAAGTGGTCGCTTCCTGTTGACGCCCACGGTTCCCCATGACACGGCGCATCTCCCATGTCATCGGCATCGATGACGCGCCCTTCGAACGCAGCCACCGCGGCCAGGTCTTGGTGGTAGGCGCCGTGTTTGCCGGAGCGCGGCTGGAAGGGGTGCTGACCGGCCAGGTCCGGCGCGACGGCGTCAATGCCACGCGCGTGCTTGCCGAACGCATTCTTGCCTCCCGCCACCGCACGCACTTGCAGACCGTGCTGCTGCAGGGCATCACCCTGGGCGGCTTCAATGTGGTGGATATCCACGCTTTGCACCATTCGCTAGGCCTGCCGGTGCTCACCGTCACGCGGCACCCGCCGGCGCTGGAAACCATACGCCGCGCCTTGCTCGATCACGTTCCCGGCGGGGCGCGCAAATGGTGTTTGATCGAAGCCGCCGGCCCCATGGAGAAGATGGCCGAGGTGTACGTGCAGCGTGCCGGCATCGGTCCGGCCGAAGCGGCTCGGCTGATCGCAAGCCTGCAAATCCACGGCAAGCTGCCGGAGCCCTTGCGCGTGGCGCACATGATCGCCGGTGCCCTGGCGCAAGGGGAAAACCGCCATCGGCCCTGACAGGCTCCAGTTTGCAAGCCGCCCCAAAGCTGACTACCTTGAATCAGGCTCTATTTTCGGACGGCGGGCCGGCAAGCCAGTCGCAGGAGAAGACCACATGAGCGTACAGACCGAGTTGCAAGACACCATCAACAGCCTGGTGCAGCGCGGCCGGGGCATCCTGGCAGCGGATGAAAGCACCCCAACCATTACCAAGCGGTTTCAGGCCGTGGGAATCGAGTGCACCGAAACGAGCCGGCGCAGCTATCGCGAGCTGCTGCTCAGCACGGCGGGCATCGGCGAATTCATCAGCGGCGTCATCCTTTATGAGGAAACCCTCGGCCAGAGCGCGAGCGACGGCACGAGGCTGGTGGACATCGCGCAACGTCAGGGCATCGTCCCCGGCATCAAGGTGGACAAGGGCACCACGGACCTTGCCAACGCCCCGGGTGACAAGATCACTCAAGGGCTGGACGGCTTGGGCGAGCGCCTCAAGGGCTACAAGGAGCAGGGCGCGCGCTTCGCCAAATGGCGCGAGGTCTATCCCATCACAGAGACCAATCCCACGGCGCTGGGCATCGCCGCCAATGCCGAAGTGCTCGCCCGCTACGCCGCGATCTGCCAGAGCTACGGGATCGTGCCCATCGTTGAACCTGAAGTGCTGATCGACGGCGACCACACCATAGCGCGCTGCGAGGAAGTGACCGAGGCCGTGCAAAACGAAGTCTTTGCCGCCCTCAAGCGCCACCGCGTGCAGCTCGAGGCCATGCTGCTCAAGCCCAGCATGGTGGTGGCCGGCAAGGCGCACCCCCCCAAGGCCAGCCCGGACGAAGTGGCCGAGCGCACCCTGCGGGTGCTGCGCCGCACCGTTCCGGCAGCGGTGCCCAGCATCAATTTTCTCTCCGGCGGGCAGACGCCCGAAGAGGCCACGGCCAACCTCAACGCCATCAATACCGCCCATGTCAACGCGCCCTGGCTGCTCAGCTTTTCCTACGCGCGCGCCCTGCAGGAGCCGCCTATGGCCATCTGGAAAGGCCGCCCGGAAAACGTCGCCGCGGCCCAGCAAGCCTTCCTGCATCGCGCCCGGCTCAACGCGGCCGCGCAACGCGGCGCCTACACGCCGGCGATGGAGAAGGGGAGTGGCGCAGGCTGAGACACCCCGCGCGTCATTTTTCTAGCAGTTGTATTAGGGGTTCCGCAAAGATGCTGATCCCGATGATGATGGCAAAGAGGCTCGCCATGAGCACGGCGCCGGCGATGACGTCCTTGACGATGCGTATGAGCGGGTCGTGTTGCGGCGAAACCTTGTCGGCCAGGCGCTCCACCGCCGTGTTGGTGAGCTCCAGGGAAAGCACCAGGGCCGACATGCCCAGGATCACCAGTGTCTCGAACCGGGGAATGTGAAGAAGGAAAGCGGCCACCATCACCAAGGCAAAGGCGGTGAGCTGGATTTTGATGTTTCTTTCGGAAGTGACGGCATAGCGGATGCCGTTGCACGCGTGCCCCAGGCTGACGAGGAATTTTTTCATGGCAGACAGTCAGGCGCCACCAGGGATCTCATTAGGAAAGATCTCCACGCCTGAAACCCTTGGAAGAGCGATCGCGCACGGTTTTGCATGGAAGCGTCATTCCCCTGTTCTGCGCTCATGGTTTCTTACTGCGCGGCTCACGGTCGAATAATGCACCCCGAAGTGCTGCGCGATCGACAGCATGGAATGCTGGCCGGAAAGGTAGGCTCGCGCCATCGCCTCGTCGCGTGGATACCGTTGCCTGAATTGAGACAGCGGCTGCGTCAGCGCCCGGCGCTGGGCACGGGGAATCTCATCCAACACCGACTGATTTTCGATGAGCGACTGCATTTTCTTCACAAACGCTTCCGAGCCCAGGTAGATTTGGCCCTGCAACTGCGTCCAGACGCTCGGCAAGCGCGCGCCTTCATGGACGAAGGTGACATATTTGGCGATGGCCCTGGAACGACGCTGCCCAAATTGCCCGAGTATCCAGTCCGTTTGCAGCCATGGCGGCGACGCCGCCTGTCCGCAGGTTGCCAGGTAGCTGCTCCATGGCCAGGCCTCCAGACGCCTCACCATCTTCGCCCGCAACGGATTGAGCACCACATAGCGCGCCAGCTCCAGCAGGTAATTGTCCCGTTCGACCAATATGGCCTTATAGCGGCCCTGGAACACATGCCCGACCCGTGCATGGGCACGGTTGAAACGCTGGGTATAAACCCCATTGAGCTGGCGCATACCCTGTGCCAGATTTGTCTCCGGCGTTTCGACCAGGATATGGTAATGGTTGGTCATCTGGCACCAGGCGTGGCAGACCCAATGGTAGCGTTCGCAAACAGCCGCCAACACGTCCAGCCACGCCTCCCTGTCGGCGTCGGACAGGTAAATATCCTCACGTCCATCGCCACGCGAAGTGACATGGTAGACGCCGCCGGATAATTCCAACCTCAAAGGTCTGGCCATGGGGGGAAGGATAGAGAGGGGAGTGCGTTAATGCAAGACCTGACCGTTCGCAGTAACAGCAGTAAATCCAGCGGGTTGAAGTCCCGTCCAAGGAGTTGTCCGTACACCTTGGTAGCATGAGGAAGCGGCGTCGTAGTAACACGAGGTCGTGAGTTTCCAAAC
>JAJZRU010000003.1 GCA_021802555.1 Pseudomonadota bacterium | reverse complement strand
CGCGAACGGGTGCTGAGGCAGTTGTCCCAACGCGCAGAAAGACTGGGAATGAAACTCGTTGTCCGCGAACAACCCGCTTGATCCGTTCATTGCAGATCAATCAGTTGGAAGGTGTTTCTTGAGAGGTGGCGACAAGTCCTCGCAGAAGCGTGACATCAAGCGCGCCATTGAAATGGCGCGGGCTTTGGATAAGGAGTGAACCATGGCAAAATTTGCCCCCTTCGACGCTGCCGATTATCTCGACGATGAAGAAACCATCGCAGAGTACATAACCGCCGCATTGGAAGATCCCAATCCCGATGTATTTCTAACGGCAGTGCGTGATGTGGCTCGCGCCCGTGGCATGGCACAGCTTGCGAAAGACGCTGGCCTTGGGCGCGAGAGCCTTTACAAAGCGCTTACACCAGGCGCCAAGCCGCGATACGACACGATGCTTAAATTACTTCATGCTCTCGGTGTAAAGCTCTCAGCTTCCCCGGTCCATTCGTGAGCACTTCACGGTTTCCACCGTGAGGCCCAACCCCGCGCTCAACACCACGCCGCTTCGCGTCGCTCGGACTGGCCGCCTGCGGCGTCCAGCCGGTTAGCTCATTCGTTATGTCGCTTAAGACCCTGGCCCATTGACATATCACAAATAATATAGCCATAATTTGGCATGTGGCGCATTGAAGAACACCGCCGTGTTGACAAACAGCTTTCCGGTAGCGTGCCGCAGGAGATACTAAAGCGGTATGAAAAATGGAAAGACATTGCCGCAATATCAGGCCCGCCAGGGCTACACGCCATCAAAGGGTTTCACGATGAGGCGCTATCCGGGGAGTGGAAGGGCTATCGCTCTTCTCGCCTGGGGCTGCAATGGCGGGTTATCTATCGAGTTGTCGCTGATGTGTTGTTAGTTCAGGTGGTTCAGGTTACACCACATGATTATCGGAGGCCGTAACATGAAAGAATTTCGCCCTGCTAAAAAACGCATTGAAGTTTCTGTCGGTGAGTCTGTTCGCATTATTCGTGAGCTTCAAGAGTTGAGCCAAAATCAGTTGGCAGCGCTAACTGGTATACCCCAAGCTACCATTTCGGCCATTGAAAACGGGCGCGTTAACTTGGGGGTAGAGCGTGCCAAGGTTTTCGCGCGCGCCTTGAAGTGCCATCCCGCAGTTCTTCTGTTTCCTGGCTGGGATGTTCCGCTTGAGTCAGCGGCATAACAATTCGCTCAACACCGCGCCGCTACGCGTCGCTCGGACTGGCTGCAAGCTGCGCTCGCAGCCAGCCGGTTAGCTCATTCGTTGGGCATCTTCTCCGTGCTACTAGACAACTATGCGCCTTAGGCGTATAGTTGTCGCATGCTCACAGTTGTCGAAACGCTGCTCTTCCAGCGGCAATGGCCGCTTTACTGGACTGAGGAAGAACGCGGCGCCTTCGCAGCATACATTGCTGATCATCCCACTGCCGGAGATGTGGTGCCCGAATCCGGCGGCATTCGAAAAGTGCGCTGGGGTCGTGCTGGTTCGGGCAAGTCGGGTGGGGTGCGAGTGATCTATTTCACGCGCACTGCTGAAGGTGAAGTTGTATTGCTTACGCTTTATGCGAAGTCAAAGACTGACTATCTCACCGGCCCTAACGGACATGGCGAATCGCCGCCCCAAATCATGAAACGCTCTTATCGCCCTGTCCGTTTCCCTCACCCCAGCCCTCTCCCAGAGGGCGAGGGGGACGCGGCAACGCTGCGCGTTGTTTCACGCTAAGTTGAAGGAGATTCGCCGTGCCCTCGAAGAGTAAACCACTTAGCAAAACTGACTTGGCAGCATATGAAGCTACGCGCGACCTCGCGGCCGAGTTGTTGCAATCTGTACGCGAAATGAAGGCTGGGCATGTTCAAGTTGTCACGTCGCCGGTAATCGAGGCACGCAAAAAAACAGGGCTATCTCAGTCCCAATTCGCCGCGCTTTTGGGTGTCTCGGTTCGCACCTTGCAGGGATGGGAGCAAGGCCGTAAACAACCTAGTGGCGCCGCCCGTACACTACTGGCGATTGCCAGCACGAACCCTAAAGCGCTGTTAGAGGTCGCGGGCAGGTAACTCGCGAAAGATGCCCAACACCTCGCTCAACATCGCTCCACTTCGTTCCGCTCGGACTGGCCGCCTGCGGCGTCCAGCCGGTTAGCTCAAACGTCGGGCACCACAGCATGGAATGCGCGGCAATAGGCCTTCTCACTAGGAGTACGCCATGGAGCTTACTGCAGTCCTCACCCCTGCTGAAGAGGGCGGCTACATCGCCCTGAACCCTGAAACGGGGACCACCCCCCAAGGCGAGACGGTCGAAGAGGCATTGGCCAACCTGAAGGAGGCCACAGCACTCTATCTGTCGGAGTTCCCTCTTCCGGGGACGAGGCATCCTCTGGTGACCATGTTCAGCGTTCCCGAGCATGCCTAAATTACCTCATGGGATCACGCGCCGCTGACGGCGCCGGGCGCGGCGCGCACTTCGCCCTCCATGCGGCCGCGCAACAAGTCGGCCCGCGTATAAGGCGTGGCGCGGCCGGAGAGCCAGATGGCGATGTGCTCTTCCCATTGGTAGGCCGGCAGGTAATTGGCCGTGGCCGCGTGCCCAGACAGCGACAAAGGCAGCAAGGCCAACAGCGACCAGCGCGACCAGGGCAGCGGCCCGGCCAGCGCGCGTGCGGCGGCGAGCGCCACCGCCGAACCCAGCAGCCAGCCTGCCAGCGCTTCGCTCACGCTGTGCGCATGCAGCACCACGCGCGAGATGGCGACCAGCGTGCCGAGCAGCAGCCCCAAACCCAGTCCAAGAATGGAGAAACGCCCGCCGCGCGCGGCGAGCAGCCAGCCCAGCCAGATGGGCAGGATGGAGGCGGCCAGCGTGGCGTGGCCGCTGATGCCGGTGAAATCGAGTGCGGCGCTGCCTATGCCCCAGCCCATGAAGGCCAGTTTGCTGGCGAGTACGAGCGCGGCACCGCCCGCGAGGGCCAGCAGCCAAGTGTACAAGGCGGCGCGCCGCCGGGAAATCCAAAGGCCGCCCGCCACAATGGCGAAGACGGGCAGCATCAACCCCGCGCTGCCGAGATGCGTGACGATGGGCCAGAACCGGAAAGGTGATACATCCATGAAAGAGACGGATGCCTACAAGAAATGATGCCGCGAATGTAGCACGCGGGTCTGTATAGAAATTCCGAACGGCCTGGGTGGCCGCAGCCTCAGCGAATATTTACACAATCACATTGCCGACCAGACCATACCGGGGAACGCGGCAGCGCCGCGCGTTGTTCACGCTAACTACCGTGTCTCGGGGCATCGCATGCTTTGCGCCGATTCGGCGCTTACCGCGTGAGCCCGGCATAGAGTAGCGGCAATTTCTCCGGCAGGCGCTCGACCTGATCCACCACCATGTAGTTTCTAGCGCCGAAGATGCGCGATACGTATTGGTCGGCGCGCGGGTCCAGGCTCATGCAGTAGGTGACGATGCCGGCGCGGCCGGCTTCTTCCACCGCTTTCTTGGTGTCGTAGCGCAGGTATTGCGGATCGCGCACATCCACGTCGGCGGGCTCGCCGTCGGTGATTACCATGAGCAGCTTCTTCGACGACTTCTGCAGCTTGAGATAGTGGGATGCGTGGCGGATCGCCGCGCCCATGCGCGTGGAGAGCTGGCCGGTCATGCCGGCGAGCCTGGCCTTGGGCTTTTCATCGTAGGGCTGGTCGAAATCCTTGAAGCGGAAGTACTCGACATTGTGCCGCCCGTCGGAGCAAAAGCCGTGGACGGCGAACGGATCGCCCACTTTGGCGATGGCGTCGGACAGCAGCACGCAAGCCTGGCGGGTGAGCTCCAGCACGGTATGTTCCTGGCCGGCGACTTTCTCGTTGGTGGACTCCGACAGGTCGAGCAGCACCAGCACCGAGATGTCGCGCGTCTTGCGCACGCTGCGCATCATGATGCGCGGGTCGGGCTGCATGCCCATGCGGATGTCGATGGCGGCACGGATGGCGGCGTTGATGTCGATCTCGTCGCCGTCCTCCAGCTTGCGGATGCGCTGCACGCCCTGCGGCTGCATGGCATCGAGCAGGAACTTCATGCGCGAGATGAGGCGCTTGTGCTGCGAGGTGATGTCGTCGATGATTTGCAGATCGCCCGATCTGGCGCGCTTCTCCAGCACCGTGGCCCAGGTCGGGCGCTCCAGTTGAATCTGATAATCCCATTCGGAATAGTGGTAAGGCGCGGAAACCGGTTCCTTGCCTTCCAGTTCGTTTATGGTGACGCCTTCCTGGTCGAGGTAGAACTCGGTCGGCAGCACCCAGATTTCCTGGGCGTCGTCGCCGGCGAGTTCGTTGTCCACCTCGTTCACCATTTCCATCAGGCTGACGTGCTTGCGCACCTGCTTCTGGGTGTCGTAGCCGGCAGCGGCCGCCTTCTCGAAATCGAATTCCTCGAATTCCCAGAAGTAGCGGTTGTCGTCGCGGTAGGGCGCAATGAGCACGTCGGTGCGCAGGTTGAAGGGAATCCTCTTGTCCAGAAAAGCATGCGCCAGGGTGACGCCGATATCCCAGGAGCTCTGATTGGCGCCCAGCCTGTCCGCGGCTTCCTTGAACAGCACGCGGCCCTGGGCGATCCAGGGATCGTCGTCCCGGTAGGTTTCGTCCAGCAGGGCGCGGGCCAGGCGGTTCAGGTAATCGCCGGCGGTGCCGGCCTGGTCCGGGGTGATGACGTGCAGCTTGGACCACAGCTGCTTGAGGCCGGGAAATTTTCGTATGGCGAGGGTTTCCACCCGCGCGTCCTCGATCACCGAGATCACGGCCATCTGCCAGTTGTTGAGCGATTCGGCGGAAATGGGCTCCTTGGTATAGACGATGTGCGCGGCAGCGTGGGCGGCGGCGGCGCGGTACACCTCGAGGCCGGCCACCTTGTTCCCCTCTCCCATGGGGAGAGGGGCTAGGGGTGAAGGCGCTGCGGTGGCAGAAGGAGCGGCTGCTCCCTCACCCCCGACCCCTCTCCCAGGGGGAGAAGGGGGGACGAAGTCATCGTAGGCGTCCGGCAGGTGGATGAAATAGTCCTCGACGAACGGCCTGTAGCCTTCGCGCGTTTCGAAGTCGCCGGAGGTCGGCTTCATGAAGAAGTCGCGGGCCCACAGTGCGCGCAAATACATGTTGATGCGGCGCTGCACGTCGACGAACAGCGTGCCCTTGCGCTCCCTCTGCAGTACGGCCAGGGATTCTTTCGTCTCCAGGCCGAAGTATTTGATCTGCTCCTCGTAGTTGGTGCGGTGCGCGTGCGCGCCCCACATGGCCCAGCGGCGCAGGCCGCCCAGGGTGAGCTGGCCGAACAGCTTGTCCAGGTTTTCCAGCATCGGACGCATGCCGCGCGGCGCCTGCGCCAGCAGCGTGTTGAGGAATTGCAGATACTTGACGAACAGCGTCGCGTCGCCGAGGCGGCTGGCCGCAGTGGGGGCGGTGGCGAGCATCATTTCGATCACCGCGCCGGAAGTCTTCGAAGCCAGCGTCAACGCCGTGGTGGCGAGATCGGCCACCACGTCCTCGCCGACCTCCTTGGCCACCTGAGGCGCGCTTTCCAGCCAGGCGACGACCAAGTTGCAGCCGCGGCCGAGGCCGCGCAGCGCCACCGCGCCCTTGATGTAGTTGTCCAGGCCGCGGGCGGAATAGACCTTCGTCGCCTCCGCCCAGGTCGAGCGCAGGATCTCCTGCGACTCGGAGCTGAGTTCGTCGACCAGTTCCTTGTAATCGTCGAGATTGACGGACATGCCAAACTCCTACCACAGAGACACAGAGGCGCAGAGAAGAACAAATTGAGACGGAACGATTTTCTCCGTGTCTCTGTGCCTCTGTGGTGAATCGAATTTAAAAGAACGTGGTAACCGCCGCATCCAGCGCATCGCGCATATCCGGGTCGTCGGTGATCGGACGCACCAGCGCGACGCGGCAGGCGGCCTTGGGGTCCACGCCCTTGGCGATCAGGCTGCCGCCGTACACCAGCATGCGGGTGGAGATGCCTTCGTCCAGGCCATGGCCCTTGAGGTTGCGGGCGCGTTCGGCGATGGACACGAGCTTGTCCGCGATTTCTCTGGACACTCCGGTTTCGTGCGCGACGATTTCGGTCTCGATGTCGTGCTCGGGGTAATTGAAGTCCAGCGCGCCGAAACGCTGCTTGGTGGACTGCTTGAGGTCTTTCATCAGCGACTGGTAGCCGGGGTTGTAGGAGATCACCAGCTGGAAGTCGGGATGGGCGTGGATCAGCTCGCCCTTTTTCTCAAGCGGCAGCACGCGGCGGTTGTCGGTCAGCGGATGAATCACCACGGTGGTGTCCTGGCGCGCTTCAACGACTTCATCCAGGTAGCAGATGGCACCAAAGCGGGCGGCGATGGCTAGCGGCCCATCCTGCCAGCGGGTGCCCTGGGCGTCGAGCAGAAAGCGGCCAACCAGATCGGAGGCGGTCATGTCTTCGTTGCAGGCGACGGTGATCAAGGGCTTCTTGAGTTTCCACGCCATGTATTCCACGAAGCGCGTCTTGCCGCAGCCGGTGGGGCCTTTGAGCATCATCGGCATGCGCACGAAGTAGGCGGCCTCGTACAGCTCGACCTCGTCCGCGACGGCGCGGTAGTAGGGTTCCCTCTCGATCAGGTACTGCTGGGTGAGGTCGCTCATATTGGACTCCTGGAGAAAAACTTGTTTATCCGCGAAGGGCCGCGAAGCAACGCGAAGAAAATTTTTGAAGATTTCTTCCGGTGGCTGAATCGCCCATCGCGTTAATTCTTGCGATGGTCATATCGCTTGCCACGAAGATTTCGCGGCTCTTCGCGGATAAACAAAAAGCCCCCGCCACCTCGCGGCGACGGGGGCTTTGTTACGGAATTACCCGCGCCGCGGCGCCCCCGTGTCGGGGCGTCTGCATCCCGCTACGGGGTTGCGCTTAAATCGTCTTGCCGCGGTAGATCACCATGGCCGCGCCCTGGCTTTGCGCGAAGTTGTCGTAGCCGACCAGGCGAACGTGGTTGTTCGGGTTGGCCTTGTGGCAGGCTTCGGCCTCGGCCAGGATGCGTGCCACGTCGGTTTCGCCGAACATCGGCAGCTTCCACATGTACCAGTAGGAGTCCATCAGGTGCTCGGGCTCGGTGTGCTCGATGGCGGGGTTCCAGCCCTTCTTCACGATGTACTCGACTTGCTGCTTGATCTGCTCGGCGCTCATGGCCGGCAGATAGGAGAAAGTTTCGAACTTGCGGCTGGCAGGGTCGCTCAGGCGGCTTTTGTAATCGATCATTTCAGACATGTCTTATTCCTCAGTAGGTATACGTTTGGGCAAGGGAAGGGGGAAGAGTGAAGGGGGAAGGGTAAAACCCCGACCCCGCTGTTGCCCTTCCCCCTTCCCTTACTTGTGTGCCACGTCCAGCTTGTCGACGGTGTCGAACTCGAACTTGATCTCTTTCCAGGTTTCCATGGCGATCTTCAGTTCGGGGCTGGACTTGGCGGCGTTCTCCAGCACGGCCTTGCCTTCCTTCTCGATCGGCACGCCGCGGTTGCGGGCTTCCACGCAGGCTTCCAGGGCGACGCGGTTGGCGGCGGCGCCGGCGGCGTTGCCCCACGGGTGGCCCAGGGTGCCGCCGCCGAACTGCAGCACGGAATCGTCACCGAAGATGGTGACCAGCGCCGGCATGTGCCACACGTGGATGCCGCCGGACGCGACGGCGAAGGCGCCGGGCATGGAGCCCCAGTCCTGGTCGAAGAAGATACCGCGCGAACGGTCTTCCTTGACGTAGCTCTCGCGCAGCAGGTCGATCCAGCCCAGCGTGGAGGCGCGGTCGCCTTCCAGTTTGCCCACCACGGTGCCGGTGTGCAGGTGGTCGCCGCCGGAGAGGCGGAGGATCTTGGTCAGCACGCGGAAGTGGATGCCGTGGTGCGGGTTGCGGTCCAGCACGGCGTGCATGGCGCGGTGGATGTGCAGCAGCATGCCGTTGTCGCGGCACCAGTTGGCCAGGCCGGTGTTGGCGCAGAAGCCGCCGGTGATGTAGTCGTGCATGATGATGGGCGCGCCGATTTCCTTGGCGTACTCGGCGCGCTTGTACATCTCTTCGGGCGTGGGGGCGGTGCAGTTCAGGTAGTGGCCCTTGCGCTCGCCGGTTTCGCGTTCGGATTTGTGGATGGCTTCCATCACGAAGTCGAAACGCGCGCGCCAGCGCATGAAGGGCTGGCTGTTGACGTTCTCGTCGTCCTTGGTGAAGTCCAGGCCGCCGCGCAGGCACTCGTATACGGCGCGGCCGTAGTTCTTGGCAGACAGGCCCAATTTCGGCTTGATCGTGCAGCCCAGCAGCGGGCGGCCGTACTTGTTCATGATGTCGCGCTCGACCTGAATGCCCTGGGGCGGGCCGCCGCAGGTCTTCACGTAGGCGATGGGGAAGCGCACGTCTTCCAGGCGCAGGGCGCGCACGGCCTTGAAGCCGAATACGTTGCCCACGAGCGAGGTGAACACGTTCACCACCGAGCCTTCTTCGAACAGGTCGATCGGATAGGCGATGAAAGCGTAGAAGCAGGTGTCGTCGCCGGGCACGTCCTCGATGGCATAGGCGCGGCCCTTGTAGTAGTCCAGATCGGTCAAGAGGTCGGTCCACACCGTGGTCCAGGTGCCGGTGGAGGATTCGGCGGCCACGGCGGCGGCGGCTTCTTCGCGGTCCACGCCGGGTTGCGGGGTGATCTTGAACACGGCCAGGATGTCGGTATCCAGCGGTGTGTATTCGGGCATCCAGTAAGTCTGCCGGTACTCTTTCACGCCGGCGTTATAGGTTTTGACGGCCATGACAACCTCCAATCAGTAGAGAAAAAATTCTTACGCCGGACCGGGGTCGCTGGCGTGAAGCCCAAACTATAGGCGTCATGTGATATAAGTAACAGTGAAAGTTTTTGATGATTAGAATAATATTTTGCTTATATATCCTGTCCGATTGCCGCCAACCCCATGCTGCATTTGACTTTTCGCCAGCTTTCCGTGTTCGAGGCCGTCGCGCGCCATCGCGGCTTTTCCCGCGCGGCCCAGGAATTGCACCTCACCCAGCCGGCCGTCTCCATGCAGATCAAGCAGCTGGAGGAAAACGTCGGCACCGCCCTGTTCGAGCAGCTGGGCAAGAAAATCTATCTCACCGAGGCCGGGCATGAGCTCTATCACTACAGCCGCGTGATCGCCCAGCAGCTCACCGAGGCCGAGGCCGTGCTGGCCGAGCTGAAAGGCCTCAAGCGGGGAAAGCTGAAAATTTCCGTGGCCAGCACAGCCAACTATTTCGCGCCCCAGCTGCTGGCCACCTTCAGCCAGCGTTTTCCCACCGTCACCGTCCGCCTCAACGTGACCAACCGCCAGGCCCTGCTGGTGCAGCTTGCCAACAACGAAATGGACATGGCCATCATGGGGCGGCCGCCCGAGGGGCTGGATCTGGTGGCCGAGTCGTTCATGGACAACCCCCTGGTGGTCATCGCCCCGGTGCACCACCCCCTCGCACGCGAGAAGAACATCGCGCTCGAACGTCTGGAGAAAGAAACCTTTCTGATGCGCGAGCAGGGCTCCGGCACGCGCATCGCCATGGAGCGCTACTTCGAGGCGCACCGGGTCGCCATCCACACCGGCATGGAAATGAGCAGCACCGAGGCCATCAAGCAGGGCGTGCAGGCCGGCCTCGGCCTGGGCGTGGTGTCGCTGCACACGGTGGAACTGGAGCTGGAAGCGAAGCGGCTCAAGCTGCTGGATGTGCAAGGCCTGCCCATCCGCCGCCACTGGTATATCGTTCACCGCAAGGACAAGCGCCTGTCCACTGCTGCGCAGGCCTTCAAGAACTTTCTTCTGGACGAAGCCGTCTCCGTCTTGTCCCTCGCGCCCGGTTAAAGCGTGAGATCAGCCCGGCGGACCTGGTGGCCGAAGCGCCGACACCGCTAGTACGGCAACCCATAAGCTTGCGTACATGCCGAGACGCGCATCCGCGCAGCGCCGAGTGCGCGAAGCGAACCGCAGCCATAGCCGCAGCTATGGCGAGGATGCGCGACAAGACAATCGGCGATGCGGGGCGCGTCGAACATAGCGAAACTTATGGGTGGTCGTACTAGTCTGGCCACACCCGCGCGGGATGCAACGCAGACCCGCCTCCGGAACGCGGCCTGTCCGCTGCCGGCGCGGAGTCATTCGGGGCGGCGGGTGCCGGGGTTTTTTCCGCGGGGCGCGCCTTGCTGTGCTGCGCCTTCGCCTTGCGCACGCCCGCGGCGAGCTTGCTCGATACCTTGCTCATGATTTCAATACCTCCTCTATAACGGCCTCGACCTCGCGTGCCGCAGCCGCGCCGCGCTGTCCGAGGTGATACACGCTGCTGCCTTCCACCGCCGCGCTGCGGTAGGCGGCGCGCCGCGCAACGCCTGCGGCGAGCGTCGGGATTTCAAGCTCCGCCAGCGCTTCGTGCATGGAGCGGGACAGGGCATTGCGCGAGTCCAGCTGGTTCAACACCACGAAAGCCTTCAGCTGCTGATTGGCCGCGCGCGAGTCGCGCACCGCGGTGACGATCTCGGCGCTGGCCCAGAGGTCCAGTGGCGAGGGCTGGATAGGTATCAGCACCACGTCCACGCCGGCCAAAATCTCGCGGACGCCGGTCGTCTGCAACGTGGGCGGACAGTCCACTATCAGGTAGCGGTGCTCGCGTGCGCCCCGGTCGATGCAGCGGCCTGCCTCGCCCTGAGGAACCGCCCACACGGGCGGCAGGCGCGTCCCGTCGCCGGCCAGCGCCGCCCACTGGCTGATCGAGCCTTGAGGGTCCGCATCCAGCACCAGCGTGCTGCCGCGGCGCTGCAGTCCGGCAGCCAGGTTCAGGGCCAGCGTGGTTTTGCCCGTGCCACCCTTCTGGTTCGCGACGGCGATGCGCAGCGCGGGCATGTGTTATCTAATTCGCCGCGGCGACCAGACGGTCTATCTTTTGCGCGAGCGCTATCAAGTCGGGGCCGAGCTTCTTGCCGTCGGCATCGATGGTGACGCTGACATAGGTCTTGCCGAAGCTGAGGTTGGGATAGAGCCCGGCCTCCTCCGAGAGCGTGGCGACGCCGTCCAGGAAGCGTCGGGTTTCGGCATAGTTCTCGAACTCGAAACGCCGCGTCAGCATCGGTGGCAGATCCTGGCGCTGCCAGCCAGGAACCGGATTGGTGTCGTCAGGCATAGCGCTGATCCTTCGCGGGAAGGGTGGCCTCCATTTTCGTCAGCTCGTCCAAGTGCTGCAACTCGTCGCGCAGGATGCCCGTGAACAGCCCATGGTGCGTGAAATCGCGCACGCGCCCGCAGTAGGCCGCAGCCTCCTCATACAGGCGGATAGCCTCCATCTCCAGCACCCGGTCGATCGCGATCATTTCCCCCAGCGATCTTCCCAGCCGCGTCGGGGGCAGCTGCGTCGCATTCGGCGCCACGCCGAGCTTGACCAGGGCGTCGATCAGGGCCTGCACGTGGCCGATCTCTTCACTGACATCCTGCCGGAAGTGCGCGCAGTAGTCCGCCATCTGCCATAGATCGCAGAGCCGGGACTGGGCCATGTATTGCTGCACCGCCGCCATTTCGTGGCCCAGCGCCCGGTTGAGATAGCCCAGCAAGCGAGGATCGATAGCCATACCGCTGTTCCCTAGCGTCGATAATTATGCGGCGAAGGAGGTCACATCCCCATCGCGTCCGCTGCTGCCTGCACCGGGCTCCGTGGGCAAAATGTTCTCCACCTCGCTGTGCACGCGGGCGATGATGTGAGCGGCGACGAGCCCGTCACCCACGCGCTCGCAGGCGTCCGCGCCGGCGCGCACCGCCGCGTTCACCGCGCCGGTCTCGCCGCGCACGAGCACGGTCACATAGCCGCCACCCACGAACTGGCGGCCGATCAGCCGAACCTCGGCGGCCTTGGTCATCGCGTCCGCCGCCTCGATGGCGGGCACCAGCCCACGGGTTTCGATCATGCCCAGCGCGATGCCATTGGTTACGCCGGCCACGACCCCGCTGGTCTTCGTTGCGGCCATGTCCATGGTGCGGCTCCTATCAGGCTGCCGCCGCGGTGGGCAGGATGTTTTCGACTTCGCTGTGCACGCGGGCGATGATATGGGCGGCGACGAGCCCGTCACCCACGCGCTCGCAGGCGTCCGCGCCGGCGCGCACCGCCGCGTTCACCGCGCCGGTCTCGCCGCGCACGAGCACGGTCACGTAGCCGCCGCCCACGAACTGGCGGCCGATCAGGCGGACTTCAGCTGCCTTGGTCATCGCGTCGGCCGCTTCGATGGCGGGAACCAGACCGCGGGTTTCGATCATGCCCAGGGCAATGCCAGTCATACCAGTAGCCATTTTGAATCTCCTTCAAGAAAGTTTGCGTTCAATCAAATCAAGCTGCAGCGGCGGTCGGCAGGATGTTCTCCACCTCGCTGTGCACGCGGGCGATGATGTGGGCGGCGACGAGCCCGTCACCCACGCGCTCGCAGGCGTCCGCGCCGGCGCGCACCGCCGCGTTCACCGCGCCGGTCTCGCCGCGCACGAGCACGGTCACGTAGCCGCCACCGACGAACTGGCGGCCGATCAGCCGAACCTCGGCGGCCTTGGTCATCGCGTCGGCCGCTTCAATCGCCGGCACCAGACCACGCGTCTCAATCATTCCCAGAGCAATGCCCGTCATTGCGTTTGCCATGATGTTTCTCCTTTACACGGTTAATGGAACTGCCTTGCTTTCTTCACGACGTTCTTCCGTCGCATCCCACTGATCGATGATCCCGAGGATCGTCAAATCGGTAAGAATCCTGTAATCGCCGGCGCCGTAGCGGGCGGCCGAGCCGCCGGCGGTGAATACCCATTTCCCTTCAGGCACGCCGACCGGGTCCACTGCCACCGAGAGCTTGCCGCTTTGATCGGCCAGTACGCGCAGCGACGCGCTGAACAGGCCTGGAATGCGCCGGGTGCACACCAGATCGGACACCACGCGCATGATTTCCATCTCAGTGCTCCTGCCAGTGGTCGATGATGCCGATGATGGTCAGGTCGCTGGGGAAATCCTTAGCGCCCGCCGCCTCGCGTGCCGCCGAGCTGCCAACGCAGATCACCCAGTCGCCCGGGATGCAGCCTACGGCATCCACTGCCACGCTGTGCGCCCCACCGGCCTTCTCGCGCACCACCAGCAGCGGGCGGTGCCCCATTTCACGTACGCGGTTGGTCGAGACCAATGTTTTTTCCACTTGCATGATTTTCATGAATCACCTCAATGCCCATGCGAATTGGTATCGATGTCCAAAACTTCTTCCTGCGCGCGGCCCGGCTGCTTGCCCTGCACCGTCATCCCGCAGAACAGCAGGCCTTCCTTGGCCAGAATCGGATAGCGCGCTTCTACCGCGGCCTTGACTCGCCGGCAGCGCGCCACCGCGCGCTCGCGCGAACCGGGCACCTGCTCGTCGTAGCGAAAGTGGATCGCGATCGGAATCGGCAGGCCGTGGGCCACATTAAGTTTGCTGAAAATCTTGATGCCCACATCCATGTCGGCGGCGCCTTCCTCAATCGTGTACAGATGGCCGAAGTAGGCGAGGTTGCGCAGATGCACCTCGTCGAAGCCGTCGCCGATGTTGATGAAGCGCTCGGCGTGGCCGATGTCGGCATAACGGCCGCTGTGGTTGGCGCAAACGTAATCTATCTGCGACAGATTGTTGGCGAGCAGGCGCTCGATGAGGCGGCGCATGCCGGCCTCCGGCGCGCTGCGGCCGGCGTCGCGGGCGGCCTCGTCGATGGCGGCGGAGAGGCGCCAGCCGGCTTCGGGGGCGGCCATGTCGGCGGTCTGGTGATACACGTTCAGGTTGTCGACGAAGCAGCTTGCGCTCATTTCGCCGTTGGCATCCGGCACGTGAATCTTGATCGCGTCGTTGTCGGTGTCCACGCCGATGAGCAGCGCCGCGACCGAAGCGCCGCAGCAGAAGCCGTTTTCGATGGCGGTGCGAAACGCGGCCAGACGATCGAGCGCGGCCTGGGCGGCTTTCTTCTCGTCGCTGCCGTGGGCGGCGCAGCCTTCATGCTGCGGATCCGAGCTGCTGAAGTGGTACACCGCGATCTTCAGATAACGTGTGCCGGCGTCGGAAAGTGTCGGCACGCCTTCGCGGAAGCGGTGCAGCTCGGTTTCGGTCCAGTGCTTCACGTTCAGTTCCACGTCGAACAGGGCGCCGGCGTAGGATTTGCGGCGGTGCACCGACTGGTGCGGCAGGCGCAGCACGAACTGCAGCAGGCCCTTGAGGCGGCCATCGGCGCAGGGGCTGATGTCCACCTCGTGGAAACCGCACTCGATGAAGAAGCGCAGCATGGCCTCGGCTTCGGCCTGGCCGTTCCAGCGTGCGGTGAATTCGCCCGCCAGGGCGTGGTAAGTCTGTAGCACGCTGTGGCCGTAGAGCTTGCGCATATCCAGGGTGGCCACCCAGGCATCGCTTAGCACCTCTGCCGGCAGCTCGAAGCCGAGGCGCTCGCGCGCGATCCGCTGCGCGCGCTGTTCGAAGCCGGCCTCATGCTGCTGCGCGGCAATCTCCTTGAGCGTCGGCACGATGCCATCGAAGCGGGCGCGCACGGTGCGCTCGTACTCGGCCAGCTCCGCATTGCGGGCGACGTTGGCCAGCGGATGGGCGCGCGGCACGCACACGCTGCTCACGCACTCGCCACCACGCTCCTGCATGCCGGGCGGGCAGAAGCTGATGCGCTGCGGCCAGCTTGGCAGCGTGCTCGCGGCGGGCGCCGTGCGCATGGCCATCCCTGCCGGGGCGGCCACAGGGGTCGGCTGGCGTGTGCGCAGGGCTTCCATGCGTTGGCGGGTGTTCATGCTGCGTCGACCTCCCTACCTGCGCCCGCTCAGCCTCTCGCCCCACCGGACACGGTGATGGTCGGGCCGGCGTGGGTATTGCCGCTGCTGCCGGTGATGCGGCTCGTTGCGGGCGCCGGACGTTCCACTTCGCGGTTGTCGCGCGCGGTCACGCCATTGCCGCGCGGGTCACCGCGCAGTGTGGGATTGCGGCGCTGCGCAGAGCGCCCTTCGGTGCCGGTGATGCGGTCGCCGCGATCCCAGGCGTCGCCGGTGATGCGGCGCTCTCGACCTTCACCCGTGATGCGCTCGGGCGCGGCGGGTGCCGGGGCAGGCGCCGCGGTGGCGGCGCTCTCGTCGCGGTAGCGGAATTCCGGTGTGCCGGAGATCAGGCCCACCGCGCGGGCCATGGGTCCGGTGATGCGGCTGTTGTCGCCGTAGGCGCTGCCGGTGATGCGTCGGGATTCGCTGTTGCGAGCGATGCGGGCTGGTGTCGCGATGGAGAAATCGCGCGGTTGCGGCGCTTCGGCGGGCGGTACGCCGCAGGCCTCGGCCGCCTGGTCCTCGCCCACATAAGGGGTGCCGCTGACCGGCTGGCATTCGCCGCGTTCGTTACCGGTCATTTTCGCGTCCGGCCCGGGCTGTATGCCGGTGAGCGCAGCGCTGCGCCCCTGACGTGCGCGGTTGATGGCTTCCGCTGCGGCACGGCTGGCGCAGAATTCCGCGTACTGGTCGGCGCCGATGTAGGCGCTGCCTGTCACCGGTTTGCACGCGCCGTATTCGTCGCCGGTCACCTTGGCGGAACGGCCGACCTGCGTACCGGACACGTCCTGGCCGCGGAAGGTGCGCGACACGCCCACCTTGGCCGGCGGCTGGTAGGGCTGTTCGCGGCAAAAGGACACGAATTCCTCGCTGGCAATGTAGTCGGTACCAGTCACACGCTTGCAGGAGCCCTGCTCAACGCCGGTAAGGCTCGGTGAACGACCCACTCGGGTGCCGCTCACCGTTGCGCCAGCGCTCGTGTGACTGGTTTCCACCTTTTTTGGGGCGTCGCCCTCCGCATTGCGCATGGCCGCCGCATCGGCATAGGCGGTGCCGGTGATGGCGCGCTGCGCGCCGTGCTCGGTGCCGGTGACCCGCGCCTTGCGGTTGAGGTCGCTGCCGGTGACGATTAGACGCTTCTGCGTCACGCCGACATCGACTTTCTCGGGGCGGGGCTCGGGCGCCGTTCCGCAGAACTCGCCCACCTGCTCCGCAGCCAGATATTCGGTGCCGGTCACGCGCTTGCAGGTGCCGTATTCGTCGCCGGTCACCTTGCTGCTGCGACCCACTTCGGTGCCGGTGACGCGGCGGCCTCGGCTGGTGCTGCTGGCGCCCACCTTGGCCGGTGACGGCTCGGGCAGCGTGCCGCAGAAGTCGCCGAACTGTTCTGCGCCCACGTATTCGGTGCCGGTGATCGTGCGGCAGGTGCCGGCTTCGTTGCCGGTCACGCGCGAGGTGCGCTCGACTTGGTTGCCGGTGACGGTGCTACCGGCCAGCGTGGTGCCTATTTCGACCTTGGGCGGCTCCGGTCGCACGCGGCCGCAGGGGCGGCAGGGAGGGGCATCACCGCGGCCCTTCTGCGACTGAGCAATGCGGCGCTGGCGCGCGGCGGAGGGTGCCTCGGGCATGACGGCCGCGGCCATATTCGCGCCCGCGTCTTCGATGCGCGCCGCCAGCGGCTCGCCGTGCTGGCAACCGCAGCTTGCCGCGCCGGTGCCCTGGCCGCCGGCGGGAGCTGGCGCGCTCGTG
This sequence comes from Pseudomonadota bacterium, assembly GCA_021802555.1. Lineage (GTDB taxonomy): Bacteria > Pseudomonadota > Gammaproteobacteria > Burkholderiales > Thiobacillaceae > JAJXXS01. The sequence continues at coordinate 154,920 of JAJZRU010000003.1, read as the reverse complement.
GTGGATGCGATCGGCGTCGCCGCGCTGCGCACGGCAAGCCGAGCTTCGGTTGCGCTCTTGGGCGCGCCACTCTTGGTGCCGGCGGTGGCGCTTTTCCCATTGAGGGAAAGCGCGCGGCGGCGGGCGAGGGCCGCTTCTCGGCCGCTGAGGGCTACGCCCGATGCGGTTGCAGTCGCTTGGCTCATATCTGATTTCCTTATGGTTCAGCAGTTGATCATTAGCTGGCCGTGGTAGGGCTTTGCTGCTTGCACCCTTGTTGCCAACTATATTTATCTAATTGCATAATAAAAAATGAATAATATTTATTGTTTCCATTCACAGAGATGAATGATTCAAGGAATGCTTCGGATTCGCCAGAAAGGGGCCGACCATGAACGTGACGTTTCGCCAGCTGCGCTTGCTGGAAGCGGTGGCGCGGCATTCCAGCTTCACCCGTGCTTCCGAGGAATTGCACCTCACCCAGCCCGCGGTCTCTACCCAGATCAAGCAGCTGGAGGAGGAAATCGGCATGCCCCTGTTCGAGCAGATGGGCAAGAAGATTTTTCTCACCGAGGCCGGCAAGGAGATTCATGCGTTCAGCCGCGCCATCGCCCAGCAGTTCCGCGACATCGAATCCGTGCTGGACGATATGAAAGGCGTGAAGCGCGGGACCCTTGCCCTCACCGTCACCAGCACCGGCAAGTACTTTGCGCCCTACCTCCTCGCGGCATTCCTCAAGCGGCATCCGGGCACCAAGGTGCACCTCGAAGTCACCAATCGCGAGGAAGTCGTGCAGCAGCTGCACGAGAACATCCCGGACATGGCGATCATGGGCACGCCGCCCGACAACATCGAGCTGCAGGCCCAGGCTTTCATGCAGAACCCCTTGGTGATCATCGCGCCGCCGGATCATCCGCTGGTTGGCGTGACCCGCGTGCCGCTGAGCCGGCTCGTTGAGGAGAATTTCATCTTGCGTGAGCGCGGGTCGGGCACGCGCAACGCCGTCGAGCGCTTTTTCCAGCAGCGCGGAATCAAGCTCAACACCTCGATGGAGATGAGCCGCAACGAGGCCATCAAGCATGCGGTGATGGCGGGGCTGGGACTGGGCATCGTTTCGCTCCACGTCCTGGAATTCGAACTGGCCCTGGACCGCATCGCCCTCCTCAGCGTGGAAGGCTTCCCGATCATGAAGGAGTGGTATCTGGTCCACCGCAGCGGCAAGCGGATGTCGCCCATCGCGCAGGCCTTCCATGAGTTCGTGCTCAACGAGGCGGACCGCATCATGAAGCTGCCCCAGCCCAAGCCGGTGACGCGGTCGCGCCGGCGCGTCACGCGCTCCTGAGGGTCGGGCGGACGGGATCACGGGCCTGTGGCCTTGCAGCGATTCTTGCACCAACGCTCGGGGGCTCGTTAACTCTTGAACTTAACCAGGCGGCTGACCTGGATGTCGGAGATGAAGACCACGCCAGTGTGATTGTTGAAGAAGGGCGAAAAGCCCTCGAGGATGGGCTCCACCAACTCGCCCGGCACGGCCACGATGATCATGATCAGCACCGCGTCCTCGTTGAACATGAGGTGACCTTCGTGGAAGCCGTGGCGGCCCTTGCCGGAAAGATTGCCGACGATGGTGTAGCCCGTCACGCCGGCGCGATCGAGCAGGTCGGTGGCGAAGTCCTGATGGGCCCCCTCGAGGATGATCTCGATCTTTTTGAGCGGGCTGAGGTTGAGGCTGGTCATAATGCAAGCTCCTTTTCTTCGGTGACTCCGCCGACGACTTGCAGCGGGCGCTGCGACCAGGTGCCATCCTCGAATACGTGAACGGCATGGGCCTCCGGATCCACCACGGCCATGCGCAGCCAGCCGTTGCGCATCAGGTTGCGGACCGCGACCACGCCTTCGATGGCCCCACGGGCGTGAGCGAACGGCGCCTCGATCACGGTGAGCAGGCGCAGCGGCTCGTGGTAGGGCGCGCCGTCCTTGAGCACGGTCTGCGCCGGCAGGCCTGTGCGTAAGTCGGACAGGTTGCCGGTCATGACGCCGAAGCGCCCGGCGATGTTGTGATAGACCTTGCTGCCGCTGCCGTAGTGGTCGTTGTCCACCGCCGAGAAGTAGTGCTCCATGTTGATCCACTGCCCCACCACGAGCGGCCCGGCGAGGATGTTTTCCAGCAAACGCCCCTTGGGGTCGCAGCGGTAGTCGTAAGAGTTCAGGAACGCGCGGCCTTCCAAGTCGAGTTGGCGGGTGACGTGGCGGCGCCCGATGACGAAGGCGGCGTTGCGCGCCAGGCCCCATTCCGGCCGCACCTGCGACCAGTCCATGGCATTGCGCCGCGCCAGACGGTAGGCGCTTGCGGGGTCGCCGCTCCTTGCCGCCCCTTCCAGCGTGCCCATGCGTTCCGCGGCGCACAGGCGGGAGGCGGCCTCTAGCCCGTTGCTTAGCCGCTCGAGATAGACCAAGTGGCTGGACGGCAGCAGATCGAGGTCGTAAAGGCGCAGCTCGTCGGTGGTGGTGTTGTGGAAGGCAGGAACGAACCAGGTGTCATCGGGAATGGCCACGCCCTGCTCGCGCAGGCGGGCGCGCACGGCCGGCTTGTTGGCGATCTGGGCAAGCACCCGGGCATTCGTGATGCCATGGTTGCCGCCGCAGGCGCCGCAGTCGAGGGCCGATTCGTAGGGATTGTTCTCCGAGGTGCTGCCGTGGCCTGACAGCAGCACGAAGCGTGAGAAACCCTCGGTCAAACCAATGGAGCGCAGGGCCTGGCTGACGAAATGCACCTGCTCGTCGAGGGTGAAACCGATGCGCCCCAGCCGCTCCAACTGAATCTGCGCGTAGCCCCGGTTGATGCGGTACACGCTCCGCAAACGTTCGATGAAGCGCGCTTCGGCCTGGGCATCGAGCCGGAACGCGTGAGCGAAACCGGTGGGCTCCGCGTGGTTGCCCAGCGCCGATTCGCGCAGCTCGCGGATCATTTCGTCGGTGATCGCCTCGCGCGGGATGCCGAGATCGCGCCCCAAAGCCTTCACGATCATGGCGCGCTGCAGCGCGCGGATGATGGACTCGGCCTGCTCGCGCGAGAGCTTGTCCAGCAGCAGCCGGCTGTCCGGCTTGTCCTGGTGCAGCCGCTGGCGCCAACGGTTGTAGGCCAGCGGGGCCAGACTTTTGCCGAACATATCGAGACCGAACAACAGGCCGATCGCTTCCACCGTGATGAAGGGCGACAGCACCGAGGCCTTCAGCTCGTGGAACACCTGCTCCAGCGCGGAGACGAAGGCCTGCTCGTTGGCGCTGCGCGCAATCCCGAGCTCCAGCACCACGTTCTTCGGACTCACCACCACCGGGCAGAGATGGAGTTCGCTGCCCTTGTCCAGGCCGATGAAGCTGACCGGCACGCCGAAAAACCCGGCAATGCCGAAAGTCTGGTAATCGCCAACCTTCTCCAGATGCCGGCGGATGCGCTCCGAGCGCACGTCGATGCAGAACATTACCTGTGCGAATGGCCGCTTTTCGCGCTGGGAGGGCGGTTCAAGATTCAGGTTGGCCAGCAGGCGGTCCATGTAGCGGGCCTCCTGCGCGCACAGCCACATACGGCCCTCTTCCTGCTCGAAGCGGCCGATCAACACGCCCAGCCGGGCGATGTCTTCTTCGGCCAGCCGCTGGAGGACGTCGACTATTCCCGCGCGGCCGGCGAGCTTGAGAAGCTGGTGTGCGTGCCGCCTGGCTTCGTGTTCGCGCTTGCGCGCGAGGTACTGCGGCAGCAGCCGCGCAATGCGCGCGGCCCGCCCACTGGCGATGGCATCCTCGACCGCGTGTGCCATCTCGGGCAGCACCCGACCGCCGTGGAATTCGTGCCGCAAATACGCTTCCGCAGGATGGCCTTCGACGAAGCGCGCGAGATCGGCGGCGTTGGCCGGTGTTCCCTTGCGCTGCGCGTGCTCGCGCAGCAGCGCCAGACCGAGCACCAGGCGGATCGCCAGATAGTCCACCAGGTCGGCGGGATAGTGGCGGCTCCAGTGGTAGTGCTTGGCCCCCGCGCGCCAGCGAATGAAGCCAGCCCAGCCGTGCAGCCGCGTCAGTTCGCAGGTGAAGCAGTTCATCCAGTCGTCCTCGGGCACGCCCAGCTCGTCCATGACGTGGCTGATGATGCCTTCCGGCGTGTCATCGGCGGCGAGGATGCGCTTGATATGCAGACCGCGGATGAACAGGCGCAAATTGCGCCGCGCCACCGCGCTCCAGGCGGCGAACAGGCCATGTTCCCGTCCTGGCATCTGCCACACCGACTGGCCCTCGTCGAAGAAATCAAGGCAGCTTTTGATCACCAACTCGTCGAGGGTCGCACCGATCTCGGTGCCGAAGAGGGCATCCACGATGGCGTAGAGCGGCCGTCCTGGGAGCATGTCGGCACCCACCTGGGCGACCAGCGTCGCCTCGCCGATCTCACGTGCGGGCAAGGCCAGACCGGCCACAGCGGCATGAATGTCGCGCGCGTTGGCAAGGGGCGGCGGCGCGCCGAAGGGTTCCGTGATCTCGGTCAAAAGCGTCATCAGCAGGCGGTGCAGGTCCAGCCCCGGGACGCCAGGCTGCCCCGCGATAAACCGTGCCACCTGGTCCGCCAGCACGCTGACGTCGACTTTGCCCTCGATCAGATAGCGCTGCTGAAGCGGGCGCGGCAGGAAGCCGCGCCCGTGGAACAGACGCGCGCCCTGTGCGACTGCCTTTTCGAAGGGCTGATGTTCCAGCCCATAGAGCGGGTTGTGGTGAATGAAGGTGCGCATGGGCCAGAAAAAGGGAATGGGCTCCCCGGCCACATGAACCATGGCACGAATCTTCAGGCGGCGTCCGAGTGCAAGGCTCATAGGCCGCCCCCCGTCAGGTATAGCCCGGCGGCCACAAACGCGCCCAAAACGCCGGTGTAGGCCAGGGTCGAGGCGCGTCCGATGTCGCGGACCGAATGGGCGTGGTCGGCGCCAAAGATGAAACCTTGCAACAGCTTCGTCCCGGCCCAACCCCAGACCAGCCATATCGCCAGCCCGCCGACGGCACCTGCCCAGTCAAGCGCGCGCAGCAGACGCAGCAGTGCGAAGAAACCGGGGAAAGGCGGCGTGGCGACAGCGGCCAGCACCGTCACCGCGAGCACGCCGGACATGCGCGGCAGGCATCCCATGAGGCCACCCTGCAGGCCCGCGTAAGCGGCGCCGAATCGCCGGGTAAGAGGGGCGGCCAGCAGCGCCATCAATGCGGGAGGAACGCTGAACCAGAAGGCGAAAAGGTGAAGATCGGCGATATCGGGGCCCCCGGATGCCAGTGCCCAGGCGAGCGCGAGACCCGAGGTGGCGACGAAGCCGGCCCACCTGCCCATGTCGCGCACGGTCAGGAGGCGCAGCGCGTAGACCCCGGCGGTCAGCAATGCCCAGGGCACGAAATACTGCGGCACCGGCTGCGGCGCGAACTGCAGCAGCCCCACGCCGATCTGGGGCCACAGCAACAGAAGAGCAGAGCGCGCGGCCGGGTGGCGCAGCTGCGCCAGGGCGCCGTTGAACACGAAGCTCAGCGGAAACAGCGGCAGAAACAGTGCAGCGATCAGCAACAGAGTCATGTCACACCCATCGCAGCCATACGTTCAGACGTCGCGACAAGCCGAGGGTGGCCTGGGTCAGCCAGGCGTACACATCGGCCACGTAGAACTCGCGCGTGATCAGCGAGTAGAGCGCCAGGCGCAACGGCGATGCCTTGCGGCCACCGGCGCGGCCATTCGCTGCGGCATAGTAGGTAACGAGCCAACCCACCACGATCGCGGCGGTGAGAATCGCAACGAGCACTTCGAAAGTTGCCAGCGGGATGCTCGCCGCGGCGTAGATCTGCCCGCTCAGCACGCGATCCGGATAGAGAAAGAGGTCGAAGCCGCGTTCGATCAGCGTATAACCAGCGACCACGATGACCAGCGACAGGATGATCATGGCCATCAGCCTCCACGGGCTGTCCACGCGCAGGCGGTAGGTCGCGAACAGCAGCTGCGCGCCGGTCACCCAGCCGAAGAACAGGAGGATGATCGCGCCCTGTTCACCGACGAAATTGCCCCCCACCAGCCAGCGTGACAGGCCCAACACGACGAAGGGCACCACTACGGTGATCACCGCAGCCACCACCCATGGGAGGCGAGAGGCTACGGGCTTGCGTTCAACCACAAAGGTATAGACATCGTCGTGCGGCACGCCATCGTGCTTGCGCGCGTTGCCGATCACGCTGCCGGCGCCCAGGAACAGCGTTCCCTTGAACAGGCCGTGTGCGATCAGGTGGTAGATCGCGAGCGAGAACGCGCCGACGCCGCATTCGACAAACATGAAACCCATCTGGCCCATGGTCGAGTAGCCGAGGGACTTTTTGATGTCGTTCTGGGTCAACATCAGGATGGAGCCCAGGATTGCGGTGACGAGCCCTACGGCGAACACCAGATGCAGCACTCCGCCTGCATGGACGAACACCGGCGCGAAGCGGTTGATGATGAAGCCGCCCGCGTTTACCACGCCGGCGTGCATCAGGGCCGACACCGGGGTCGGGCCCTCCATGGTGTAGGGTAGCCAGGTGTGCAGGGGGAATTGCGCCGAGCGGGCAAAAGCCCCGAGAGCGACCAGCAGGGCCACCAGCGTGGGCAACGGGAGGCCCAGGACGGTTGGCGCCTGCGGCGCGCTGGCGATGCGCTCGAACAGCGTCGGCAGGGCTAGGGTGCCGTAAGCCTGGTACAGCAGAACCGCTGCCAGCACCAGGGGCAGGTCACCCAGACGGTAGGTGAAGAAAGTCCAGAAGGCATAGCGTTGGGCCGCAGGCCGCGCCGCGTCGTGGCCTAGCAGGAAGTAGAGCAGCACCCCGACCAAATGCCACGCCACCAGCAGGGTAACGAGATCGCCGGCCGCCACCATAAGCAGGATGGCCGCGCTCATCAGGTCGAGCAAAATATAGAAGCGCGCGTAGCCCGGCTCCTCGGCCATGTAGCGCACCGAGTAGACGTGCACCACGAAGCTGATGCCGGCAACCATCAGGGCCATCACGCTGGTCAGCGGGTCGAGATAGAGGCTGCCCCAGCCCGAGTTGAACGACACCCATTGGGGCTCGCGTTCCACCACATAAAGCGCGAGCGATGCGGCGGCGAGCAGAAAGGTGAGGGCGCTGAAACCGACGCTCAGGCGCGCAATACGCCGCCGCGATCCATCTGCAAGCAGCGTGATCAAAAAGGCCGAGAGCAATGGCGTGGCCGGGAGCAGGGCTGTCAGCTTGTCCACCGCGTCAATTTCCCTTGGTTGTAAGTCGTTTCGTTCGGTGCCCCGGGGCGCTTCCGGCCGGCCCGCAGCGCGTTGGACTGGGCGCCGCGGTCTTTGCATAGCGCCGGGGCACGAAGCACCGCGGTCTATCCTAGTGTCGTCAGTCGATAAACAACAGTCTTGATTTTTTATAGGAACGATAAGAATAAATGTAGGAATATGTGTCGATGCAGGCGCCGCCAAGCACTGCCATGTCTGTTTTTTTCGGTCAGCACGGCCTCCATTGGTGGCGGCATGCACGGCGCACCGCGGAATTCGCAAACAGGCATTTTCATAAAATCCAAAGATTTTTTATAAACAAATAATCAATAAATATTATGGAATTTTTCATAGGCGGCTTTGCCTGCGCCCAGTCCCCATGCCCGCCCGGTGCCGCGCGATGAGCCTTCCCGCCGAGTTTTTCCTGTTCGGCGCCGTGCTGGCAGGCATCGCGCTATGGCATCGCCACAACCTCGGCATCGCCCTGGGCGGCCTGGCCGCCATCGCGCTCTATCAGGTGCTCGTGCTGGGCGAGCCCGTGGGGGCGAAGCTGCTGCATGAGTGGAAGATGGCGCTCAACCTGTTCGGCCTGCTCGTCGGCTTCGCCATCCTGGCGCGCCATTTCGAAGACTCCGGCATTCCGGACCGGCTGCCTGCTTTGCTGCCGGATGACTGGAGGGGCGGCTATGCGCTGCTGTTCCTCGTCGCGCTCATTTCCACTTTTCTCGACAACATCGCCGCGGCCGTCCTCGGCGGCGTGGTGGCGCGCAAGCTATACAGCGGGCGCGTGAGCGTGGCCTACCTGGCGGCCATCGTCACGGCGAGCAATGCCGGCGGCGCCGGTTCGGTGATCGGCGACACCACCACAACCATGATGTGGCTGGCCGGCGTGCCCGCGCTGCAGGTGGCGGACGCCTTCATCGGCGCGCTGGCCAGCCTCGCCTTCATCGGCTACTGGGCCAGCCGCGCGCAGCAGCGGGTGCAGCCCATCCGCAAGGACAACCCTCCCGGCGCGCATTTCGACGCGCACGAGCTGGAAGTCATGGGTGTGCTGGTGGCCAGCCGCCTGCTGCTCGCGTTGGGCATCATCGCCGGCGCCGTGGCCGGCAACGTGCTGGTGGATTTTCCGGCCCTGGGCGCTTGGGCGGCGATACTGGCGGGGCGATGGTTCCATCCCATTCCCTGGGAGGCGGCGCGCGCGTCGCTCAAGGGAGCGATCTTCCTGCTGGCGCTGGTGCTCGCCGCCAGCCTCCTGCCGGTCGCGCGCCTGCCGGAGCCTTCCTGGCACGGCGCGCTGGGGCTGGGTTTCGTCTCCGCCGTGTTCGACAACATCCCGCTCACCGCGCTGGCGCTGTCCCAGGGCGGCTACGACTGGGGCGTACTGGCCTATGCCGTGGGCGTGGGCGGCTCCATGCTGTGGTTCGGCTCCAGCGCCGGCGTGGCGCTTGCTTCCGCCTTCCCGGAAGCGAAAGACACCTTGCACTGGCTGCGCGCAGCCTGGTTCGTGCCGGTCGGATTTTTGCTCGGGTTTGCCGTGCTGCTGGGGCTCGCCGGCTGGCACCCGGGCTAGCCGGCAGGAAGTCAGCGCAGCGCGCGCGCCACCATCTCGGTCTGCTCGACAAAGCCCCGGAAGGCTTCGAAGGCCTGGGCGTCGAGCGGGCGCTGCGTAGGGGCGCGGTCGGCGTACAACAGCCCGATGCATTTCTGATCCACGCTCACCGAGCCGACCAGGCATTCCTCCGCGCCGCTGGCCTGCAGCAGCGGCGAGTCGGGTGCCTGGGGACGCTTCAGCCAAAGCATCACGCCCGGTTGCAGCAGGGCATCCAGGGCGGGGCCCAGTGCCCAATCGAAATGCGCCGACAGCGCCTCCCCGTGCGGGCCGACCGCCAGGCGCGCCGCCAGACGGGTGCGCGCGAGGTTGACCAGGCAAAACACGGCGCGCTCCAGGCCGGCGGCGCGGTAGAGCCCTTCCAGACAGGTTTCCAGCAGGATGGGCAGTTCCTTGCGGGTTTTCGCGACCTTGTTCATTTCCGTCAGCATGCGCAGTTGCAGGCGCAGATCGGGCACCGGATAGCCGGCGGCCTCGGCCGCGCCGGCTTCGTCCCCCGCCGTCGCCTGCACCTGGGGCGCAGGCAGGCGACGCGCCACGTCGCGCGCGCCCATGGCGACTGCAAGGGCGGCGGCATCGCCGGAATTCTGCTGCAGGCGCGCCAGCGTGTGCGCCTCGTCCTGGCGCAGCAGGCGGCCGATGTCCTGCACCGCCTGGCGGCAAGTGGGCTCGCTCCAGCCACCTTGCGCGGCCTGCGCAAGTTCGATGGCCAGAGCAGTTTCGTGCGAGTGCTCGGCGAGGGCTTCCAGACCCCAGGAACGCAGCAGGCTCGTGCTCAGCTCGCGCAGCGGGAAACCCAGCACTTCCTGCTCGGCCTGCTGCGGGCTTTTGCCCGCATCCAGCGCGGCGTCCAGGGCCTGGGCGGCCTCCTTGCCGTCGTACCAGAAAGCCAGCTCGCCTATGGGGGCCAGCAGGGCTTCGACGAAACGTCGCTCCGCAGCGTCGCGCGGCAGCTTGCGCTGCAAGGCCAGGTCGCGCGCCTGCACGGCGGCGTGCAGGGCGCGCGCCAGGGCGCTGTGCAGGCGGTGGACGTAGCGCGGCGCGCGGCCGAGCGCTTCAAGGGTGAGCGCCGCGACGCAAAGTTCGTAAATCGCGTGCACGCCCATGACCACCACGGCACGGCTCACGGTGACGATCTTGCCGTGGCCGCCATAGCCCAGATAGGCGGCATTGGCCGCGCGCAGCACTTTGGAAGTGAGCGCCGGGTCGCGCAGCACGACGGTGGCGATTTGCTGGCCCGAGGCGCTGTCGTCTTGCGTGGCCTTGAGCACGGCTTGCAGGGAAAGGCCTAGAGTCGGAAGTTCCTGCTGGGCGATGTGTTGGGCGAGTCGTTCGCAGGCGGCGGGGGCGTCTTCCTTGCCCGGGCCGCCGGGGGAGTCGGCGCGGGCCGAAATATCTTCGAGATCGGCGGCAGGCATCGCGTCCTCAGTCATCTGTCGTCGGCCGGGAAGAGACAGCGGACACCCGGACGCCGCTGGCGGCCGGGTAGGCAGGGAAAAGCGGGGGCGGCCATGGACGGGGGCGAATTTTTCCTGAATTTTTTCGAGATGGTAACGGCAGAATGTACGGCGCCGGTAGCGCATGAGCGAAAATCGTCTTCGGCGCGGCTGTAAGGATGCACGGCGCCGCCCGACCAACGCAGCACCTGGCGCGGCTCCATCGGGGCTGTCAGGAGTTTTCTACAGCATATTTTCTCAACAGGAGACCATCATGGACAAACGTGATTTCATCAAATCCGCCGCCGCTTCCCTGCTCGCCCTGGGCGTGCTCGCCGCGGCGCCGGCCAGCCAGGCAGCAGGCGCGGAAAAATGTTTCGGCGTCGCCAAAGCGGGGCAGAACGACTGCGCCGGGATTTCCGGGCTGCATTCCTGCAAGGGCCAGAGCACGGTGAGCTACGACCCGGGCGATTTCAGGGTCGAGGCGGCAGGCACTTGCCAGAAAATGGGCGGCCTGAACATGGAGCAGGCCAAGGCTTTGCTCAAGGACCCTGCCAAGGTGAAAGCCTTCGAAGAAAGCATGATGAAGCGCAATTCCTGATGACCCCGGCCGGCGGGGCGTGACCCCGCCGGCCTACGAGGAGTCGATCATGAACACTTTCAAACTCCAGGGGGCCGCATGCCGGGGCGGCGCCGCGCTGCGGCGGGGTTGGCTCGCGCTGGTCGCGGCACTCGACTGGCTGCAGGCGCCCGCCCTGCTCGCGGCGCGCCTGTATGTCGCCTACGTCTTCATCCTGTCCGGGCTGGAAAGCCTGCGCAGTTGGGAGGGCACGCTGTGGCTCTACCAAAATGAATTCCATGTTCCCCTGCTGCCGCCGGATGCGGCCGCGGTGTTGGGCACGGTCGGAGAGGTGCTGCTGCCGCCTTTGCTGGCGCTGGGCCTGTTCGGCCGCTTTGCCGCCCTGGGCCTGACGGTGGTGAACGCCGTCGCCCTGGGCTCTTATTACTACGCCTTGCAGCCGGCCGGCATTCTGCACCACGTCCTGTGGGCCTGCCTGCTGGCCATGGTGGCGCTGTGGGGGCCGGGTAAATGGTCGCTGGGCGAACTCGTCCGCCGCCGCTGCGCTGCGGCGAGCTGCGACTTCAAGCGAACAGGGAGGCCAGCGCCTGCCCCGGATCGGGCGCGCGCATGAAGGCCTCCCCCACCAGGAAGGCATACACGCCGTTGCGCCGCATGCGCGCGACGTCGGCGGGCTCAAGGATGCCGGATTCGGTGATGACCAGATGCTCCGGCGGGATGCGCGGGAGCAAATCCAGCGTGGTCTGCAGGCCGACCTCGAAGGTCTTGAGGTTGCGGTTGTTGATGCCTTGGAGCGGCGTTTTGAGCTGCAGGGCCAGCGCCAGCTCGGCGTCGTCGTGGGATTCCACCAGCACCGCCATGCCCAGATCAAATGCCAGGCCCTCCAGCTTTTGCATGGTCTCCAGGTCCAGGGCGGCGACGATCAGCAGGATGCAGTCCGCCCCCATGGCGCGCGCTTCATAGACCTGGTAGGGGTCGATAATGAAATCCTTGCGCAGCACCGGCAGCGCACAGGCCGCGCGCGCCTGCTGCAAGAACTCCGCGCTGCCCTGGAAATACTGCGCATCGGTGAGCACCGACAGGCAGGCCGCGCCGCCGCGTTCGTAGCCGGCGGCGATGTCGGCGGGACGGAAATCCGCACGCAGCACGCCGCGGCTGGGGCTGGCCTTTTTGATTTCGGCGATCACGGCCGCATTCCCGGCGGCGATCTTGCCGCGCAGGGCGGCGGCGAAATCCCGCGGCGCGGCGGCGGCCAGCGCGCGCGCGCGCATCTCGGGCAGCGGGACGCGCGCCTGGGCGGCGGCCACTTCCTCGCGCTTGGTGGCGAGGATCTTCTGCAGGATGTCCGCCATCAGCCGGCCTGCCGGGTAAAGTTCACGAACTCGTCCAGCTTGGCGCGCGCCGCGCCCGACTCGACGGCTGCGCGCGCCCGCGCCACGCCGTCGGCGATGGAATCGACCAGGTTGGCGGCGTAAAGGGCGGCACCGCTGTTCAAAATGACGATGTCGCGCGCCGGACCGGGGACGTTGTCCAGCACGGCCAGCAGCATGGCCTTGGATTCCGTGGCATCGGCCACGCGCAGCCGGCGGGTGGAGGCCATGGCCAGGCCGTAGTCCTCGGGATGGATTTCGTATTCGCGCACTTCGCCGTCTACCAGCTCGCCCACCAGGGTGGCGGCGCCCAGGGAGATTTCGTCCATGCCGTCGCGGCCGTGCACCACCAGCACGTGCTGCGAACCCAGGCGCTGCAGCACGCGCACGAGTATGCCCACCAGGTCGGGATGGAATACGCCGAGCAGCTGGTTGGGTGCGCCGGCCGGATTGGTGAGCGGGCCGAGGATGTTGAACAGCGTGCGCACGCCCATTTCCTTGCGCACCGGCGCGACGTTCTTCATGGCCGCATGGTGGCGCGGGGCGAACATGAAGCCCGCACCGGTGGCGGCGATGCAGGCGGCCACTTGCGCCGGTTCCAGGTCGATGCGCGCGCCCAGCGCTTCCAGCACGTCGGCGCTGCCGGACTTGGAGGACACGCTGCGGTTGCCGTGCTTGGCCACCTTGGCCCCGCAAGCGGCGGCCACGAACATGCTGGCAGTGGAGATGTTGAAGGTGTGGGCGTTGTCGCCGCCGGTGCCGACGATGTCAACGAAATGGTCTTGCGGTCCGGGCACCACGACCCGGGTGGCCAGTTCGCGCATGACTTGGGCGGCGGCGCTGATTTCGCCCACCGTCTCTTTCTTCACCCTGAGGCCGGTGAGGATGGCGGCGGTCATCACCGGGCTCACCTCGCCGGCCATGATCTGGCGCATGAGGGAGAGCATTTCGTCGAAGAAGATTTCGCGGTGCTCGATGGTGCGGGCGAGCGCTTCCTGCGGCGTGATCATGCCTTCTGCTCCAGGAAATTGCGCAGCAGGTCGTGGCCGTGCTCGGTGAGGATGGACTCGGGATGGAACTGCACGCCTTCCACGGCGAGCGTCTTGTGGCGCACGCCCATGATTTCGCCGTCATCCGTCCAGGCAGTGATTTCCAGGCAGTCGGGCAGCGTCTCGCGCTCGATCACCAGCGAGTGGTAGCGCGTCGCGGTGAAGGGATCGGGCAGGCCGCGGAACACGCCTTGGCCGGTGTGGTGCACCAGCGAGGTCTTGCCGTGCATGAGCGTCTTGGCGCGCACGATATGTCCGCCGTAGGCCTGGCCGATGCTTTGGTGGCCCAGGCACACGCCCAGCAGCGGCACCTTGCCGGCGAATTCGCGGATCAGCGGCACGGAGATGCCCGCTTCGTTGGGCGTGCAGGGGCCGGGGGAGATGACGATACGCTCGGGCTTGAGCGCCGCCACGGCGGCCAAGTCGATCTCGTCGTTGCGCACCACCTTCACGTCCGCACCCAGTTCGCCGAAGTACTGCACCAGGTTGTAGGTGAAGCTGTCGTAATTGTCGATCATCAAAAGCATGGCGGCACCTCAGGCGTGGGGCATTTCGGGGGGCGTTTGCGCCAGTTCGGCGGCGCGCACCACGGCGCGCGCTTTGTTGCGCGCCTCCAGCCACTCGTTTTCCGGTACAGAATCCGCCACCAGGCCGCCGCCGGCCTGCACATGCAGCATCCGGTCCTTGATGACCGCGGTGCGGATGGCAATGGCCAGGTCCATGTCGCCGTTGAACGACAGATACCCCACCGCGCCGGCATAGACGCCGCGCTTGGTGGGCTCCAGCTCGTCGATGATTTCCATGGCCCGCACCTTGGGCGCGCCCGACACCGTGCCGGCGGGGAAGGTCGCCCTGAGCACGTCAAGGTTGGACAGACCGGGCTTGAGGCGGCCTTCGACGTTGGAGACGATGTGCATGACGTGAGAATAACGCTCGATGGTCATTTTTTCCGTGACGCGCACACTGCCGGTCTGCGCCACGCGGCCGACGTCGTTGCGGCCCAGATCGAGCAACTGCAGGTGCTCGGCCAGCTCCTTGGGATCGGCCAGCAGATCCCGCTCCAGCGCCAGATCCTCCTCGCGCGTGGCGCCGCGCGGCCGGGTGCCGGCGATGGGGCGCAGGGTGACCAGGTCGCCTTCCAGGCGCACCAGGATCTCGGGCGAGGCACCCACCACATGGAAGTCGCCCATGTCGTAATAGAACATGTAGGGCGAAGGATTGAGGCTGCGCAGGCTGCGGTACAGCGCGAGCGGCGAGCCGGCGTAGGGGCGCGACATGCGGTGCGAGAGCACCACCTGCATGATGTCGCCGGCGGCGATGTAGTCCTTGGCCTTCGCCACGGCGGCCTTGTAGTTGGCCTCGCCGAATTCCGATACCGGCTCGGCCGGCGCGCTGGGCGTCTCCACCGGCGGCGTCAGGCCCATGAGCACCTTGCGGGTGAGTTCGTCCAGGCGCTGGTGCGCCGCGGCGCAGGCGCCGGGCGCGCCGGGCTCGGCATACACCAGCAGGGTGACCTTGCCGGTCAGGTTGTCCACCACGGCAAGCTCGGTGGTGAGCAAGAGCAGAATGTCCGGCACCTTGAGCACGTCGCGCTTTTGCGTGTGCGCCAGGCGTTTTTCGATGTAGCGCACGGTGTCGTAGCCGAAAATGCCGTTCAGGCCGCCGACGAAGCGCGCCAGCCCCTCGGCCGGCGCGGCCTTGAAGCGCGCCTGGTAGCGCGCGAGAAAGTCGAGCGGGTTGCCCCGGTCCTCTTCCACCACCTGGCCGTCGGTTTCCACTTGGGTACGCAAACCCTGCGCGCGCAGCACCGTGCGTGCCGGCAGGCCGATGATGGAATAGCGTCCGAAGCGCTCGCCGCCGACCACCGATTCCAGCAGGTAGGAGTAAGGCGCGTTGGCGAGCTTGAGGTAGAGCGACAGCGGCGTATCGAGGTCCGCCGGCAGGGTGCGCGCGAGCGGGATATGGGTATGGCCCTGGCGGGCCAGTTCCTGGAATTGCTGTTCAGTCATGATCGAGTCCGTGAAAATACAGTGGAAATGGGGAAACGGGAGACGCCGCGTTTCACCAGCACCATCGTTTCGTTTTCACGCAACTCGTCATGTCAGGCCGCCTTGCGGATCAGTTGGTCGGCGTCTTCCAGGCTTTGCACCACGGCGTCGAGATCCAGTTCGGCCACCGAACGGCCGCGATTGTAGCCATAGGGCACGCAGAATACCGGGCAGCCCGCGGCGCGCGCCGCCTGGGTGTCGTTGAGCGAATCGCCGATGAGCAGCAGCTCGGCCGGCTTGACCTTGAACACTTCGCAGGCGTGCAGCAGCGGCAGGGGGTCGGGCTTGCGCTTCGGCAGGGTGTCGCCGGAGAGGATCAGCTCGAAATAATCGAACAACCCGGTCTGCTTGAGCAGCGGATGGGTGAACTGCGCCGCCTTGTTGGTGATGCAGGCCACATGCAGGCCGCGCGCCTTGAAAGCCTTGAGCCCCTCCACCACGCCGGGAAAGGGGCGCGACTGGTCGGCCACATGGGCGCCGTAGTGGCGCTGATAGCTGGACAGGGCGCGTTCGAACAGGGCGGGCTCGGGTTCGGCGTCCATGTCGCCGGTGAGCACGCGCTTGACCAGACGGGAGACGCCGTTGCCGATGTAGGTCCGGATGGTCTCCGGGCTCGGGCAGGGCCGCCCCAGCTCGGCCATCATGAGTTCCGCCGCGCGCGCCAGGTCCGGCGCGGTATTGAGCAGCGTGCCATCAAGGTCGATGACGACCGCTTTTACGGGAAGGGGGAAACGGGAAGGGGGAAGGGATATATCTTTCTCCCCCTGTCCTTCACCCTTGAGCGCCGCAGGTGCGTTCCCTTCACCCTTCACGATTTAACCTTGGCCAGTTCCGTGCGCAGGGCGGCGATGATCGAATCGTAGCGGTGCGGGTCGGAATCCTTGGCGGCGCCGAACACGGCCGAGCCGGCGACGAAGGTGTCCACGCCCGCACGGGCCACTTCGGCGATGTTGCCCGGCCCTACGCCGCCGTCTATTTCCAGGCTGACGTTCAGCCCCCTGGCCTCGATCATCTGGCGCACTTCGCGCGCCTTGTCCAGCACATAGGGAATGAACTTCTGCCCGCCGAAGCCGGGGTTGACGCTCATCAAAAGCACCATGTCGATCTTGTCCAGAGCGTATTCCAGCACGTGCAGCGGCGTGGCGGGATTGAACACCAGGCCGGGCTTGCAACCCGAGTCGCGGATCAGGCCGATGGTGCGGTCGACGTGCTCGGAGGCTTCCGGGTGGAAGGTGATGTAGCTGGCGCCCGCTTTGGCGAAATCGGGAATGATGCGGTCCACCGGCTTCACCATGAGGTGCACGTCGATGGGCGCGGTCACGCCGTGCTTCCTGAGCGCCTCGCACACCAAGGGCCCGATGGTGAGGTTGGGCACGTAGTGGTTGTCCATCACGTCGAAATGGACGATGTCGGCACCGGCTTTCAGCACGTTGTCGACCTCTTCGCCCAGTTTGGCGAAGTCGGCGGACAGGATGCTGGGCGCAATGCGGTAATTCATGACGGGCTCCGGAGATTTTGGAATGCGTAGGATTTTAACAGCATTGCCCTTGAGCCCCGCGCCGCTTGGGATAGAATCGGACAAAATCCACTGGAGCGCCAGCGTGGCGGAAGGCAAGAAATACGACATCCAGGTGACCGTTAATACGGCCTATATTCCGGAGCAGAGCGATCCGGTGGCCGACCGCTACGTGTTCGCCTACACGATCAACATCGCCAACCAGGGCACGGCGGCCGCGCAGCTCATTTCGCGCCACTGGATCATCACCGACTCCGAGCAGCAGACCCAGGAAGTGCGCGGCCTCGGCGTGGTAGGCGAGCAGCCCTTCCTGCGCCCCGGCGAATCCTTCGAATACACCAGCGGCACGGCCATTTCCACGCCCGTGGGCACCATGCGCGGCAGCTACCAGATGGTGGCGGAGGACGGCCAGAAATTCGACGCCGATATCCCCGAGTTCACCCTCTCCATGCCGCGGGTATTGCACTGACCGGGCGCGGTCGCATGACGCTTTCCTCGCGCGCCTGGCGCGCTCTGCCGCTGCTCCTGTTCCTCGCCGCCTGCGCGGCGCCGCCGGCCAAGCCGCCGGCGCCTAAGCAAGCCTGCCCGGCATGCCCGGTGTGTCCCAAAGTTCCGGCGCCAACCCCCCCTCCTGCGCCGCCGCCGACCCTGCGGCAGGTGCCATGGAACCAACTGCCGGACTGGCCCGGTGAGGCGCCCGCGGCCGCCTGGCCGGCCCTGCTGCAGTCCTGCGCGGCCCTAGGCGCGCGCCCGGAATGGGCCGAGGTGTGCCGCGCCGCCCGCGAGGTGGATGGCTACAGCGATGCGGCGGTGACGGAATTCTTCCAGGACCGGTTCACGCCCTATCAGGTCGTCAATGGCGACGGCAGCACGCGGGGCCTCGTCACCGGCTATTACGAGCCGGTCATCGCCGGCGACGACCACCCCACGGCGCGCGCCCGCTACCCCATCTACGCCACGCCGGACAATCTCCTGGTGGTGGACCTGGCCGGCGTCTATCCGGAGCTCAAGCACATGCGCCTGCGCGGGCGGCTGGTGGGCAACAAGGTGGTGCCCTACTACTCGCGCGCCCAGATCGATGGCAATGACTTCCCGGCGCCCGTGCTGGCCTGGGCGGACAATGCCGTGGATTTGTTCTTCCTGCAGATCCAGGGCTCCGGCTGGGTGCGCTTTCCCGACGGGCGCAAAATCCACATCGGCTATGCCGAACAAAACGGCTACCCCTACCGCGCCATCGGCCGCGTGCTGGCCGAGTGGGGTGCGCTGCCCCTGAGCCAGATGTCGATGCAGAACATCAAGCGCTGGGGCGAGGAGCATCCCGAGAAGTTGCCCGAATTGCTCGACAGCAACCCCAGCTATGTCTTCTTCAAGCGCCTGCCGGACGACATTCCCGGCCCCTATGGCGCGCTCGGCGTGCCGCTCACGCCGCGGCGCTCCATTGCCGTCGATGCGCGCTATCTGCCCCTGGGCGCGCCGGTCTATCTCGTTACCACACAGCCGAACTCCGATGCGCCGCTCGACCGCCTGGTGCTGGCGCAAGACACCGGCGGGGCCATCCGCGGCGGCGT
Organism: Pseudomonadota bacterium; assembly: GCA_021802555.1. GTDB lineage: Bacteria > Pseudomonadota > Gammaproteobacteria > Burkholderiales > Thiobacillaceae > JAJXXS01. The sequence continues at coordinate 136,473 of JAJZRU010000003.1, read as the reverse complement.
GCGGGCGGATTATTTCTGGGGCACCGGCAAAGAGGCCGGCGAGCTGGCCGGGCGCATGAAGCAGGCCGGGCAGATGTGGGTGCTGCTGCCCAAGGATGCGGCGCCGCCGGCGTCGGCCCCGCCCCAGGCGTCGGCAGGCAAGTAAAAACCCCCGTCCGCAGCGCGGCCGCTCAGCGTTTGACGGCGCGGAAAACCGGACAATCGACCTGAAAGATCCTGCCGTCGTCGAGCCGCGCGGCGCTGAGCCTGCCGCCCCACAGGCAGCCGGTGTCCAGCGCCAGCAGATGCGGGCGCTGGACCAGGCCGAGCGCGGACCAATGGCCGAAAACGATGTTGGTCTGGGCCGTGCGCCGCCCCGGCAGCTCGAACCACGGCCGATAAGGCGGCGGGGCCTGCGGCCCCTTGTGGTGGAATTCCAGGCTGGCGTCGGGCGCCAGATAACGCATGCGCGTGAGCACGTTGGTGATGACGCGCAGCCGCTCGGTGCCGCTCAGTGCTTCGCTCCAGGCATTGGGATGGCTGCCGAAGATGTCTGCCATGCGTTCCCGCCAGTCCGAACTGCGCAGCATGGCCTCCAGCTCCCCGGCCAGACGCAGGGTGTCGGCCAGGCTCCAGGCCGGCAGCACCCCGGCATGCACCATGAGCCAGCCGGCTTCGTGATGGGCCAGCGGCCGGGTGCGCAGCCAGGCTATGAGCTCGTCGTGGTCGGGGGCGGCGAGGATTTCGGCAAGCGTGTCGCTCTCGCTCAGAGGGCGTATGCCGGCCACCACCCCCAGCAGATGCAGGTCGTGGTTGCCCAGCACGATGCTGGCCGCGTCTCCCAGCCCGCGCACGTAGCGCAGCAGGGGCAGCGACTCCGGGCCGCGGTTGACCAGGTCGCCGACCAGCCAGAGGCGGTCGCGGCGGGCATCGAACTCGATTTTTTCCAGCAGTTGCAACAGGGGCTGCAGACAGCCCTGCGCGTCGCCGATCGCGTAAATCGCCATGACGCAAAAAAGGGGAAAGAGGCTATCTTACCCGCTCAATGTTGTGGCGCCGTGTAGGCGGCCAGGGCCTCGAACTGCGCGACGGCAAGATTCTCGGCGCGCAGGCCCGGGTCGATGGCGAGCGCGCCGAAAACGGACGCGGGAACCAGGCCGCCCAGCGTGTTGCGCAGCACCTTGCGGCGCTGGCCGAAGGCGGCCGCCACGAGGCGCGCGAAGCGCCCTTCGTCGAGCGGCGCCTTGTCCTGCCGGGGCACGAGGCGCACGACGGCGGAGTCGACTTTAGGGGGCGGATCGAAGGCGTCCGGCGGCACGTCGAGCAGCCGGAACAGCTGACAGTGGCGTTGCAGCATCACCGACAGGCGGCCATAGTCGGGTGTCGAAGGCTGCGCCACCATGCGCGCCACCACCTCCTTCTGCAGCATGAAGGTCATGTCGCGGAGGTGCGGCAGAAACTCCAGCAGGTGGAAGAGCAGCGGCGTGGAGATGTTGTAGGGCAGGTTGCCCACCAGCCGCAGATCGGACCCCAGGCTGGAGAAATCGAAATCCAGCGCGTCGCCCTGGTGGATGACGAGGCGTTCCGGCGGCCAGGCGGCGGCCAGGCGCGCGGCGATGTCGCGGTCGATTTCCACTACCGTGATCTGCGGCAAAACCTCCAGCAGCGGCTGCGTGAGCGCGCCCAGGCCGGGGCCGATCTCGACCACGTTGTCGGCGGGCTGCGGGGCCAGGATGGCGAGGATGGCGTCGATGATGCTGCGGTCGATCAGGAAGTGCTGGCCGAAGCGCTTGCGCGGGCGGTGCGGGGCGGGCATGGCCTGAGCGGAAGTGGGTGCGGCCGCAAGCTTACCCGATGGCGGGGTCGGGGCGGCTCATTGGCCCATCAGCAAGGCCTCGAACTCCTCGGCCGGCAGCGGCCGGGCGAACAGGTAGCCCTGGCCGTAATCGCATCCCGCGGCGACCAGCAGGCTGCGCTGCGCCTCGGTTTCCACGCCCTCGGCGATGACCTTGAGACCCAAGCGGTGGGCCATGGCGATGATGGCTTCGGTGAGCGCCCGGTCGTGCGCGTCCGTGGCCAGGTCGTGCACGAAAGTCTGGTCGATCTTCAGATAATCGACGGCAAAGCGCTTGAGATAGGACAGCGCGGAATAGCCGGTGCCGAAATCGTCGATCGCCATTTGCACGCCGGCGGCGCGCAGGCGCGAAAGTTTTTCCGTCACATCCGGGTCTGGGTCCAGCAGCACGCTCTCCGTGATCTCGGCCACCAGGCTCGCGCCCGGCAGGCCGATTTCGGCAAGATAGGCGAGCCAGGCGCCGATGTCCAGCGCGTCGCTGTGCAGCTGGGCGGGCGAGATATTGATGCCGATCTGCAATGTTTCGGTGCGCAGCCCCGGCCAGCGGCTGGCCCAGCGCGCCGCTTCGCGGAACACCCATTCGCCGAGCGGCTGGATCAGTCCGGTCTCCTCCGCCAGGGGGACGAAATTGCCCGCGCTCACCAGGCCGCGCGCCGGGTGGGCCCAGCGCAGCAGGGCCTCGGCCTTGGCCAGGCGCTCGCTCGCCAGCTCGACGACGGGCTGGAAATAAAGCATGAGCTGACCTTCGGCCAGGGCGCGGCGCAAGTCGTCCAGCAGTTCCTGGCGCGCCTGCGCCTGGGCCTGCAGCGCCGGCGTGAAATAGCTGTAGCGGTTGCGTCCGCGCGCCTTTGCCGCGTACATGGCCTGGTCGGCGTTGCGCAGCAGCGTCTCCGCGTCGTCTCCATCGTCGGGGTGAAGCGTGATGCCGGCGCTGGCGGAAAGGAAGACCGCGCCATGCTCCCCTTCGGGCACGAAGGGTTCTTTGAGCCGAGCGATGATGGCGGCGGCGATTTTCTCCGCACCCGTGCTGTCGTGCAGCTGCGGCAGGAGCACGGTGAACTCGTCGCCGCCCAGACGCGCCACCGTGTCCGAGGCGCGCACGCAAGCCGCGATGCGCTGCGCGGCCTCGATCAGCACGCGGTCGCCCATGGCATGGCCCCGGGTGTCGTTGATGTCCTTGAAATCGTCCAAGTCGAGAAAGATCAGCGCCAGCGTCTTGCCGCTGCGCCGTGCGTTCTGGATTTCGTGCTGCAGGCGCTCCTGGAACATGAAGCGGTTGGGCAGGCCGGTAAGCAGGTCGAAGTTGGCCTGGCGCCAGATGAGCTCCTCGGCGCGCTTCTTGGCGGTGACGTCGCGCGTGATGCCCAGCAGCGCGGTGACGCTGCCGTCCGCGCCGCGCAGCGGCGTGGCGTGGATTTCCAGCCAGCGCTCCGTGCCCAATCTGCCGCGCACCAGGAATTCCAGCGTACCGCTGCCGCCGGCGCAGACGCTGCGGTGGAATTCGGCGAAGGTCTTGCGGTGCCCGGGCGCGATGAAATTCATGAGCCCTGCCGCGCGCGCCTGTTCGATGTCTTCCACTTCCAGCATGGCGAGGCCGGCGCGGTTCATCTGCAGCAGCGTGCCGTCGGGCGCCACCACCTTCACACAGTCGGGCTCGCTTTCCAGGATGGATTCGAGGAATTTCCTTTGCTCGTCTATGGTGGCGAGCGCCTCCTTGAGAGTGGAGAGATCCTGAGCCATGATGACGATGCACGCCGCCCCGCCGAACCGCATGACCTCTGCCGAGACCAGGAAGGGCTTGGGCCCGCCGGCGGTGCGGAAAAGCATCTCCATGTTGCTCAGATGTCCTTGCGCGGCCAGCTTGGCAACAAAATCCAGGCGATCTTCCGGGCGTATCCAGATGTTCAATTCCAGCGTGCTGCGGCCGATGACCTCCTCGCGCGCATAGCCGGTGAGGCGTGTCCAGGCCTCGTTGACGTCGATCACGGTGCCGTCGCCCAGGTGGGTGATGGAAATCGCGCTTGGCGAGTTGTGGAAGATCTTGGAAAATTTTTCCTCGCTGGTGCTGAGCGCCGCGAGCGCCTGCCTGCGCTCTTTCTCGCGGTCGAAGTTGTCCAGGGCGAAGGTTATGTCGCGCGCCATTTCGTCGAGCAAGGCGACGGCCGCCTCGTCGAAGGCGCCCGCCTGCTCGTGGTAAACCCCCAGCACGGCGAACGGGCGGCCGCGGCGCGCAATCGGAAAAAAGCCCGCCGAATGCCAGCCGTAGCGCGCGGCGGCCTCGTGCCAGGGGCGCGTCATGGCGGCGGTTTGGAAATCGTTGACGATGACGTTGCGCGCCTGCTGCCAGGCGGCGGCCGCGGGCCCGGGCGTTGCCGACTCCAAAGGAATCTCGATGTCGGCGAGATAGGCGGTCTTGCTGCCATAGGCCGTCGCCGGCTCCAGACGCCGCCCATCGGCGCTGGGGCGGCCGACCCAGGCCATTTTCATGCCACCCAGTTCCACCGCCACCTGGCACACCAGCGGAAACAGCGCGGCTTCGTCTTCCATGCGCACAATGGCCTGGTTGATCTCGCTCAGGGCCTGGTAAAGCCGCGTCAGGCGGCGCAGGCGCTGTTGCGCGGGGACGGCGGCGGGCTCCTGCGTCAGCAGCAGATAACCGTCGCCCGCGAGCGTTTGCAGATGCACCTCGACGGCGGTCAAGCGGCCGTCTTTGCGGCGCAGCATCCAGGTGGGCGGCAGCACGGGCCTGGCCTGCACGCGCGGATATTGCGCGGCGGGATCGAAATCCGGCGTGAGATCGCCGATGCCCAGCTGCAGCAGCTCGGCCTGCGCGTAGCCAAGGCTGGCATGGCCATGGCGGTTGACGTCGGTGATGCACCCCTGCGCATCCAGGGCATAAAAACCCAGCGGCAGGTTTTCCAGGAAGGATCGTAGCGCTCCGTTGCCTGCCATGCCGTCTCCCAGGTTGTTGTTAGTGGCGCGGTATTTTCTTTATAAGGCCAGGAACCGTGGCTGTGAAGTATGGAGCAGGTCGTCGTTTAAGCAAGGCTTATTTTTTTCTGGCGGCGGTTTTGCGCGCCGGGGCCTTCTCCATCTTGGCGGCGATGAGCGGCAGAGCATCTTCCAGCGTGAAGGCTTCGGGATCGGCGCTCTTGGGCAGGGTGGCGTTGATCTTGCCGTGCTTCACGTACCAGCCGTAGCGGCCGTTCAGGAGCTGCACCGGCTTGTCGTCCGCGGGGTGTTTGCCCAGGGTCTTGCCCTCCGCCTGGGCGCCGCCGCGGCCGCGTGGCAAGCGCTCCATGGCCAGCACTTCCAGGGCGCGGGGCAGGGCGATGGCGTAGACGTCGTCGCCCTTGGGGATGGATTTGAACTTGCCGTCGTGCAGCAGGTAGGGGCCGAAGCGGCCGATGTTGGCGACGATGGGCAGGCCGGTCTGGGGATGATGGCCGACCTCGCGCGGCAGGGAGAGCAGCTTCAAGGCAGTGGCCAGGTCGGCCCCTTCCACCGGCTGATCCTTGGGCCAGGAGGCGCGCCGCGGCTTGGGCGCTTTTTTGTCCGTGGGCGTCTCGCCCACTTGCACATACCAGCCGTAGCGGCCGTTCATGAGCAGGACATCGAGGCCGCTGGCGGGATCCCGCCCCAGCACCGTGGGGCCCTCCTCGTTGCCGTGCAGCGGCCGCGTGTAGTCGCATTTGGGATAGGCCGAGCAGCCGATGAACAATCCGCGCTTGCTCGACTGCAATAGCAGGTGGGCGCCGCACTTGGGGCAGACTTCGTCCGGGATGGGGCAGCCGCGCTCGACCTCCTGCTTGGCCGCCAACTCGCCGTTGAAGCCTTTCCAGAACTCGCCCAGGAGCCGCGTCCAGTCGCGCTTGCCGTTGGACACGTCGTCCAGCTTGTCTTCCAGCTTGGCGGTGAAATCGTAGTCCACGTAATCGTGGAAATGGCGCGTGAGGAAGCAGTTCACCAACCGGCCGATGGGGGTGGGGACGAAGCGCTTCTTGTCCAGGAGAGCGTACTCGCGATCCTGCAGGGTGGAAATGATGCTGGCATAGGTGGAGGGGCGGCCGATGCCGTATTCCTCCAGGGCCTTGACCAGGCTGGCTTCGGTGTAGCGCGGCGGCGGCTGAGTGTAGTGCTGCTCGCCGTAGAGCTTGTCCACCGGCAGGGTTTCGCCTTCCGTGAGGGGCGGCAGCTTGGCTTCGCCGTCTTCCCCTTCGCCCTCGTCCCCACCGTCCACGGCGGTTTCCTGGTACACCGCCAGATAGCCGGGGAAGGCCAGCGTCTGGCCGGTGGCGCGGAACACGCCCGCGCCTACGGCGATGTCCGCCGCCACGGTGTCGAATTGCGCCGCCACCATTTGCGAGGCGACCGCGCGCTTCCAGATCAGTTCGTAGAGGCGCTGCTGGTCGGCGGAAAGATGTCCCTTGAGGCTGTCGGGCGTGCGCGCCGCCGCAGTGGGGCGGATGGCCTCGTGCGCCTCCTGGGCGTTCTTGGTCTTGGCCTTGTAGTGCTGCGCGCCGGCCGGCAGGTAATCCGGATCGTAGTGGTGCGCGACGAATGCGCGGATTTCGGCGATCGCTTCATTGGCGAGATTGACCGAATCCGTGCGCATATAGGTGATGAGGCCGACGCTGCCCTGGCCCACGTCTATGCCTTCGTACAACTGCTGGGCGGTGCGCATGGCGCGGTCGGTGGTCATGCCCAGCTGGCGCACCGCGGCCTGCTGCAGCGTGGAAGTGGTGAAGGGCGGCAGGGCATGGCGCGCCTTGCGCTTCTTCTCCACTTGCTTGACTTGCGCCGGCCGGCCGCTCAGATCCCGGACGATGTCGGCGCCGGCGAGCTCGTTCTCGACGGCGAACTGGGTCAGCTTCTTGCCCTTGAATTCGATGAGCCGGGCCGTGAACGCCTGCTTGCCCTTGTGGCTGTCCAGGTGCAGCGTCCAGTACTCGCGCGCGACGAATTTCTCGATCTCCTCCTCGCGCTCGACGATCATGCGCAAGGCGGGCGATTGCACGCGCCCGGCCGACAGCCCCGGGCTGATTTTTTTCCACAGCAGCGGCGAGAGGTTGAAGCCCACCAGATAATCCAGCGCGCGGCGCGCCTGCTGCGCATTGACCAGCGGTGCGGCAATCTCGCGCGGCTGGCGCACGGCGTCCTGGATGGCGCTCTGCGTGATTTCGTAGAAGACAATGCGCTTGAGCGGCGTCTTGATCTTGCGCTCCCTGAGGATCTCGGCGATGTGCCAGGAGATCGCCTCGCCCTCGCGGTCCGGGTCGGTGGCCAGCAGCACTTCGTCGGCTTTTTTGGCGGCCTTGACGATGGCCTCCACATGCTTGACGTTGCGCTCGATGAGCTGGTACTTCATCTCGAAATGATGGTCCACGTCGACCGCGCCGTTTTTCGGCTCGAGGTCGCGCACGTGGCCATAGGAAGCGAGGATGTCGTAGCCCGCCCCGAGGTATTTTTTCAGGGTCTTGGACTTGGAGGGCGACTCGACGATGACCAGGCGGTTCATGCGGGGGGCTTGCGTTCCAGAAAGGCTTTCAGTGCCGCGGCGTTGTTGCGTTCGGGGTCGCGGGCAGCGTAAAGCAGGGTGATTACGTCATGCCCTGCGGCGGCGGCATCGAGCGCCCGCAGGGCCGCCCCGGCGTCCGCCAGTTCGGCCTCATAGCGCGCGCAGAAGCCCCGCCAGCGTTCGGGCTCATGATTGAACCAGCGCCGCAGTTCGGCGGAGGGGGCGGCGTCCTTGAGCCAGAGATCGGCGCGGGCCGCGGCCTTGGACAGACCGCGCGGCCACAGGCGATCCACCAGCACGCGCAAGCCGTCCTGCGGCGCGGGCGGATCGTAGACGCGCTTGGTCGTGATCTTGGGCATGGGCCGCTCGGCACGTCAATGTAGATAGCGATGGCGCTCGTCGAGCAGCAGGTCTTCGAGCAGGGTGAAATGCTCGATATGGCCCCGGCTCCAGAGCACGATGAGGCTCATCCAGCGCACCTGCTCGGCATCCACGTCTTCGCCGCCCAGCGCCATCAGGCCGCTTACCACCCATTCGCGCGCCTCGGCATCGAGAACGCCACCGCGCTCCAGCGCCTCCATTTCTTCCAGGCAGGCGGCGGAAAGCCGGCGCTGCTCTTCCGGCGCCCAATGACGGGTGCCGCGGAGTTCCGCCAGGCGCGGGTGGGCGGGCGCGCCGGCCATGCGGGCGAACCAGTCCAGGGCATAGCCGATGTCCTTTTCCTCGAAGCCGGCGGCAAACAAGCGGCGTTCGAGGCTGGCGCGGTCCGGGGCCAAGTGCGCCGAGCGGTAGCTTTCGTACAGGTAAACCAGGATTTCGAACATCTATATGGGTCTGCGTCAGGCCAAACGTTGATAGCGCCCGCCGGGGAGCTTCGCCACGGCGCCCTCCAATTCGAGCGCCAACAGCTTGACCGATAGCACTTCCACCGTCAACCCGAGGCGTCCGGCCAGGGTGTCCACATCCAGGGGGTCGTAGCCCATGGCTTCCAGCACGGGATCGGTGTCCGTCGCACCAAATGCCGCGGGCAGCGGCGGCATCACCGGCCAGGCCAGCTCCTCCAGGATATCGGCCGCGGATTCCACCAGTTTGGCCCCCTGCTTGATCAGGGCGTGGCAGCCTTTGGACTGCGGCGCATGGATGGAGCCGGGCACGGCGAAGACTTCGCGCCCCTGCTCCAGCGCCTGGCGCGCGGTGATGAGCGAACCCGAGGACAGGGCCGCTTCCACCACCAGCACGCCGCGCGCCAGGCCGCTGATGATGCGGTTGCGGCGAGGGAAGTGGCCCGCGGCAGAGGGCGTATCGAGGGCAAAACTGGACAGCATGAGCCCCTCCTCGGCGATGCGGTGGGCCAGCGCCTTGTGGCGCGCGGGATAAACGAGATTGAGCCCGGTGCCAACCACCGCGATGGTGGCGCCCGCACCCTTGAGCGCGCCGCGATGGGCGGCGCCATCGATACCCAACGCGAGCCCGCTTACCACGGTGAAGCCGGCCTGCGCCAGCGCCTCGGCAAAGGCCTCGGCATTCTGCTCTCCCTGCGGCGTGGCCTGGCGCGAGCCGACCACGCCCAGGCAGGGGTTTTGCAGCAGTTCGCGCCGCCCCAGGCCGTACAGCAGCGGCGGCGGGTCGGCGATTTCGCGCAGCAGCGCCGGATAATCGGCATCCGCCGGGGTAAGCAGGAAACGGCCGGGATGCTCCAGCCAGGCCAGGGTCTGCTCGAGGAGCTGCGCCGGCGGCCCACTTGCCAGAGCCTCGCGCAGGCGCACGCTCAGGTGCGGGGCGAGCGCCGCGCTGTTTGCCGCCAGCACCGCCGAGGCGCCGCCGAAGGCCGCGAGCAGCGCGCGCAGATGGGCTTCGCCCAGGCCGGGGACGAGCGCGATGCGCAGCAGGGCTTCGGTTTCCTCCCGGGTCATGGCGGGCTCAGCCGGCAACAAAAAACGGCAGGGTAGCAGCCTGCCGTTTTTCTGTCAGACCGGGGACGGTCAAGGGTTTTTGACCGTGTCGAGCAGATACACCGGGCCGTCGGCCTCCAGGATGAGGCCGTAGGACACCTTGTCGAACACCTCGTAGACCATCAGCAGGCCGCTGCGGGTGTCCGGCAGCTTGACCGAATCGCCCGGGCTGGAGGTGGTCAGGCAGGTGGTGCGGAAGGCGTTCTGCGAGGGCGTGCTGCTCCAGCTCACATGGCCGGCGCTCGCCAGGCAGCGTATGTCGCGGTCCAGCCAGGCGCCGTTTTTGGGCTGTGCGCCGCCCGCGCCGCCGCCCACCCAGGTCAGATCCTTGCGCTGCGCCGAGGTCAACTCGACCGCCGTGCCGGCGCGGTAGATGGCCAGCACGTTGCCCGGTTCCAGGCCGTTGCGGCGGCCCAGGTTGACGACCACCGTCTGGTAGCGCGAGGGCTCGGCAAAGCCGCCATAGGCCGCGATGATGCGTCCGTCCACGGGCTTGGCCGGGGCGCTCGGCACGTATTCGAACACGCTCATGTTCTGCGCGGGCTCCAGCTTGTCGCCGGCCTTGATCTCCTCCACCGAGCGGGTGATGAGCAGCTTCTGCGGCGCCCCCTCCCTGACGGTGCGCGCGTCGCCCAGATACTTGACCTCGTAGCCGAGCACCTCGCCGGTGACCGGATCCTTGAGCGGCGGGCCCATGCGCAGGATGTTCCAGCGCTTCACGCCGGCCGGGCCGCCGGTAGCGTACACCTCGTCGCCCTCGCCCAGGATCAGGCGCTCACGGTTGGTGCCCAGGATGAAAGGCGCGTGATCCAGCCCGCCTTTTTCCACCACCCTGGGTTCGCTCAGGAAGGGCTGGATGGCGCTCATGGGAATGGTGGGGATGGCGGCGTTTTCGATGGGCGTGATGCGCTCTTCGGGGCTGATCTTGACCACCGGCAGGCCGTTGGCAGCGTTGCGGATGACGGTGAGGCGCGGCTCGGGGCCCGAGCGATCCAGAACGATGATGTCGCCGGGATAGATCCAATGCGGATTCTTGATGGTGCCCTTGTTGAGCCCCCAGATGCGCGGCCACAGCCACGGTTTCTTGAGGAATTTTCCGGCGATGTGCCAAAGGGTGTCGCCCTTCACCACGGTATAGCGATCCGGCGCATTGCTCTGCAGCTGGATGTCCCCGCCGCAGGCGGGGAGGGAAGACATGGCAGCGATGCTCAGCGCCAGAACGCTCAGGAATTTGCGCACGGAAAACCCTCCATTCAGCAGGTGCGAAATATGCCGCGAGGGACGATGCAGCGCCGCACGCAGCAATGTCTCGGCCCCCGTTAGACCTTGTCTAATTCGTCGATAGCATATATGGTTCAACTGAACCCTTTACGGCAGAAATTTCGCCGGGTTTAGGCGGAGCCTCCTGCCGCCCCGGCAGCCTGCGCACCATGGCAAAACTCAGCATCCTGCGTTACCCCGATCCCCGCCTCCATAAAGTGGCCCAGCCGGTTGCCGAGGTAGACGCCCGCATCCGGAAATTGGTCGACGACATGGCCGAGACCATGTACGCCGCGCCCGGCATCGGTCTGGCGGCGACCCAGGTCGACATCCACGAGCGGGTCATCGTCATCGACATTTCCGAGGACAGGAACGACCTCAAGGTGCTCATCAACCCGGAAATCCTGGAAAAGTCCGGCAAGATCACCTGGGAGGAAGGCTGTTTGTCCGTGCCGGGTTATTTCGACAAGGTGGAGCGCGCCGCCCACATCCGCGTGCGTGCGTTGGGCCGCGACGGCCAGCCCTACGAATTCGAGGCCGATGAGCTGCTGGCCGTGTGTGTCCAGCACGAGATGGACCACCTCATGGGCAAGGTCTTCGTCGACTACCTTTCGCCCCTGAAACGCGGCCGGGTCAAAATCAAGCTGCTCAAGGAAGCCCGCGAGACGCGCAAAACGCCCGAGCGCGAGCACATCGTCCTGTGAGTTTTCTCACCCGCCCACGTCGAACCGCATCTTGAGGCTCATTTTCGCCGGCACGCCGGAGTTTGCCGCCGGGGCGCTCACCGCCCTGATCGCCGCGGGCCACGAAATCGCCCTGGTGCTGACCCAGCCGGATCGCCCCGCCGGGCGCGGCATGCAACTGACAGCGAGCCCGGTCAAGCGCGTCGCCCTGGCCCACGGCCTGCCGGTGTTCCAGCCCGCCACCCTGCGGGACGCGGCGAGTCAGGAGGTCCTGCGCGCGGCCCGCCCCGAAGTCATGGTCGTCGCCGCCTACGGCCTCATTCTGCCCCAGGCCGTGCTGGACATCCCGGCGCGCGGCTGCCTGAACATCCACGCTTCGCTGCTGCCGCGCTGGCGCGGCGCCGCGCCCATCCAGCGGGCCATCCTCGCGGGCGACGCCGAAACCGGCATCACCGTCATGCAAATGGACGCCGGCCTGGACACCGGCGCCATGCTGCTCGCGAAGCCCCTTGCCATCGGCGCCGAAGAAACCGCCGGCAGCCTGCACGACCGCCTCGCCGCACTCGGTGCGGCCGCCATCGTCGAAGCGCTCGACCGGCTGGACAGCCTGGCGGCGCAACCCCAGGACGAGAGCCTCGCCACCTATGCCGCCAAGCTGGACAAGGCCGAAGCTCACATCGACTGGCGGCAGCCGGCCGAGGCCATCGTGCGCGCCGTGCGGGCCTACAATCCGCAGCCCGGCGCCTACACCAGCCTGCGGGGAGAAAAGCTGAAAATCTGGTCGGCGCGCGCCCTGCCGGGCCGCGGCGAGCCCGGCGTCGTCCTGCGCGCCGATGCCGGCGGCCTGGTGGTGGGCTGCGGCGAAGGTCTCCTGGTGTTGGAGGAAGTGCAAAAGGCCGGCGGCAGGCGTGTGCGCGCGAGCGACTGGCTCGCCGGCGCGCATCTCGCGCCGGGGGAGCGCCTGGGCGAGGACGCCTGAGGCCGCGCCGGCCTTGAATTTTCCCACGATACTCCCATCTAAGCCCCTGATTTCTCCTTTTCTTTGCGGAGCGGTTTCAATGTTCGGCAACTGGTTGAAAACTTCCTTCCTCATGGCGGCCATCGTCGCCCTGTTCGGCGCCGTGGGCTTTCTCATCGGCGGCCAAAGCGGCATGCTCATCGCCCTGCTGTTCGCCGCAGCCATGAATTTGTTCGCTTACTGGAACTCGGACAAGATGGTGCTGCGCATGTACAACGCGCAGGAAGTGGATGCGCAAAGCGGCGGCCGCCTGTATCAGATCGTCGCCGAGCTGGCGCGCCGCGCCGGCCTGCCCATGCCGCGCGTCTATGTCATCGACGAGCCCCAGCCCAATGCCTTCGCCACCGGGCGCAGCCCCGAGCACGCCGCCGTGGCGGCCACCACGGGCATCATGGGCATACTCACCGAGCGCGAGCTGCGCGGCGTCATCGCGCACGAACTCACCCACGTGCGCCATCGCGACACGCTCATTTCCACCTTGAGCGCCACGGTCGCCGGCGCCATCTCCATGCTGGCGAATTTCGGCCTGTTCTTCGGCGGGCGCGACAGCGAGGGGCGTTCCGTGAATCCGGCGCTGGCCATCCTCGTCATGATCGTCGCGCCGCTCGCCGCCATGCTCATCCAGATGGCCATCTCCCGCGCGCGCGAATTCGGCGCGGACGCGGGCGGGGCGGAGATCTCCGGCGACCCCGAGGCGCTCGCCTCCGCGCTGCGCAAGATCGAAGCCTATGCCCACGGCCAGCCGCTGCCGCCGGCCGAGGCGCATCCCGAAACCGCGCAGATGATGATCATCAACCCACTCTCCGGCGGCGGCATCGCCGGCCTGTTCGCCACCCATCCGCCCACGGAAGAGCGCGTGGCGCGCCTGCTGCAAATGGCGCGTGGCGGCTGAAGCTGCCGCCTGGGCCGGGGTGCTGGCCGCGGTGCTGGCCGGGCGCACCCTGCCCCAGGCGCTCGCTGCCGCGGCGCTCTCGGACGGCCGCGGCGCCGTCATGGATACCGCCTACGGGGCGCTGCGTTTTCGCGGCGAACTGGAAGGCGTGCTGGCCCAGCTGCTGCGCCAGCCGCTCAAGGAGCGGCGCCTGCATGCCCTGTTGTTGGGGGCGCTGTATCGGCTGGCGCACACCGACGCTCCCGCTTATGCCGTGGTCAACGAAACGGTCGAGGCCGCCGGACCGAAATGGGCGCGCGGCCTGATCAACGGCGTGCTGCGCAATTTCCTGCGCGACTCGGCATCGACCCTGGAACGCGCGCGGGCAAGCGAAGAGGGGCGCTGGAATTTTCCCGCCTGGTGGGTCGACAAGCTGCGCGCCGCCTATCCCGAAGACTGGCAGGCCCTGCTGGCGGTCAGCCTGGAACATCCGCCCCTGACGCTGCGGGTGAACCGGCGCAGGATCAGCCCGGACGGCTGCCTCGCGTTGCTGGCGCAGGCCGGCCTCGCCGCCGGCCCGAGCGGCCCGTGGGCGCTGACCCTGGATCAGCCTGTGCCGGTAAGCCGCCTGCCGGGCTTTGCCGACGGCCTCGTGTCGGTGCAGGATGCCGGCGCGCAATGGGCGGCGCTCGCGCTCGATCTCGCCGACGGCCAACGCGTGCTGGATGCCTGCGCCGCGCCGGGCGGCAAGACCGGCCACATCCTGGAATGCGCCGACGTCGATCTGCTGGCGCTCGATGCCGACGCCGCAAGGCTCGAACGCGTGCGCGAGAATCTCGCACGCTTGCATCTGGACGCCCGCCTGCTGGCCGCGGACGCAGCCGATCCCGCGGCCTGGTGGGACGGCCGGCCGTTCGACCGCATCCTGGCGGACGTGCCCTGTTCCGCCTCCGGCGTGGTGCGCCGCCACCCGGACATCAAGTGGCAGCGGCGCCCCGCGGACCTGGCGACCTTCACGCGCCAGCAGGCGAAAATCCTGGCTGCGCTCTGGCAGACGCTGGCCCCCGGTGGTAAATTGCTGTACGCGACCTGTTCCGTGTTCCCGGAAGAAAATCAGAACCAAATCCAAGCGTTTCGCAAGACTCATGCTGACGCCCGCCGGCTTTCCCTGCCGGCCGAACTGGGCGACGGCAGGTTGCCGCCTGCGCGGCGCAACGACGGCTTCTTCTACGCCCTGCTGGAAAAAACCTCTTGAACGACTGCTCCTGCTGCTGGTCCTGGGGCTGGCCGCAGGATTGGCCTTGGCGCCGCCACCCGCCGCGGCCGCCGGCATACGCGTGGAAAACGCGGAGCTCACGCTCAAGAAAGAGCGCTACGAAGTCGACGCGCGCCTTGCCGTGCAACTCAATCCGACGCTGGACGAAGCCCTGCAGAAAGGCGTCACCCTGGTGTTCCGCACCGACTTCCGCCTGGTCGAGCCGCGGCGCTGGTGGTTCGACGCGGAGTTGGCGCGCGAGGACAGGCAAAGCCGCTTGAGCTACAACTTCCTGCTGCGCCGCTATCTGCTGGAAAGCGGCTATCAGACGCACGCCTACGATACCCTGCGCGAGGCGCTCGCGGGCCTCGGCCGGCTGCGCGCCTGGTCGGTGCTGGATAGCGGGCAGCTCAAGCCGGGCACGACCTACCGCGCCGCACTGCGCATGAAGCTGGACACCTCGCAGCTCTCCAGGCCCATGCAGGTCAATGCCCTGGCGTCCGGCAATTGGTCGCTGGAAAGCCCCTGGTATGTGTGGAAGGTCGAGGCGGCCCCATGAAATATATGCTGACGGCGGCCGCCCTCGCGGCGGCCGCCCTGCTGTATTTTCTCTTCACCGCCAGCCACGACACCCCGCAGCTGAGCGAGACATTTTCTTCCCTGCTCCTCGTCGGCTCTGCCGGCGCCGTCCTCCTGCTCATCGCCGTAATCTGGCAGCTCTGGCTGCTGCGCCGGCGCATGCGCGCCGGGGTGTTCGGCAGCAAGCTCACCTACCGCCTGCTGATCTGGTTCATGGTGGTGGCGGTGCTGCCCGGCGCAGTGGTCTATCTGACCTCGGTGTACTTTCTCAACCGCACCATCGAATCCTGGTTCGACGTGCGCGTGGACCGCGCCCTGGCCTCGGGCGTGAATCTGGGGCAGGCGGCGCTCAATGATCTCCTGCAGGACCTCAACAAGAAGGCCGAGCGCATGGCAGTGGCGCTCTCCGGCGAGGGCGCCGGCACCAGCATCACCCTGCTGTCCAACCTGCGCGAACAGGCGGCGGTCTCGGAGGCGACGCTGTTCGACGAGTCCGGCAACGTCATGGCCTATGCCGGCAGCGAAAACAGCGGCCTGCTGCCCGACATCCCCAGCCGCAACCTGCTTTGGCAGGTACGCCAGCAGCAGCCCTACCGCCAAGTGGAAGTCGGCGAGAACGGCGATCTGGTGATGCGCGTTCTGGTGCCGGTCTACTCCGCCTCGCTCACCGGGGGCACGCGCGTGCTGCAAGTGATCCAGCCCGTGCCGCCCGGCCTGGCGCGCGACGCCGACGCGGTGCAGACGACCTACCAGGAATACCAGCAGCTGGCGCTGTCCCGCCTGGGCCTGAAGCGGCTTTACGGACTGGCCCTGACCCTCACGCTCCTGGTGGCGCTGCTGCTCACCACGACCCTGGCCTATCTGGTGTCGGAACGCCTGGGGGCACCCCTGCGCAGCCTGGCGCGCGGCACGCGCGCGGTGGCGCAGGGGGATTTTTCGCAAATGCAGCCGGTTTCCAGCCGGGACGAGCTGGGCGCGCTCATCAAATCCTTCAACCGCATGACCCGCCAGCTGAGCGAGGCCAAGCAGCAGGCGGAGCACAACCAGCAGCAGACCGAGCAGGCCAAGGCCTATCTGGAGAACGTGCTCGGGCACCTCTCGTCTGGCGTCATCGCCCTGGACGGCGCCCTGGCGACGCGCACCGTCAACGAGGCGGCGGCGCGCATCCTCGGCGCCGATGCCGCCAGCCTGCTGGGCAAGCCGCTCGCCGGCTGGGGTGAGGGCGACAGCGCCCTGGCCCAGTTCGGCTCGCGCGCGCACGAGCATTTCAGCGCCGGTGACACAAGCTGGCAGGAGCAACTCGATTACGCCGCACCCGGCGGCCCGCTCAAACTGCTGGTGCGCGGCAGCCGCCTGCCGGCCGGCATGGATGAAGGCTATACCCTGGTGTTCGACAACGTCACCAAACTCATCCGCGCCGAGCGCGACGCCGCCTGGAGCGAAGTGGCGCGGCGCCTGGCGCACGAGATCAAGAATCCCCTCACGCCCATCCAGCTCGCGGCGGAGCGGCTGGCGCGCAAGCTGGCCGACAAGGTGGCCAACGGCGACGCCGAATTTCTCGATCGCTCCACCCAGACCATCGTCAACCAGGTGGCGGCCATGAAGGGCATGGTGGACGCCTTTGCCAGCTACGCGCGCATGCCCAGCGCACGCCTGGGCGCCATGGACCTCAACGCCCTGGTGCGCGAAGTGCTGGGCCTGTACGACCGCAAGGCGCTCGGCCTGGAAGTGGCCCTCGCCGAAAATCTGCCCCCGGTGGCAGGAGATTCTGCGCTGCTGCGCCAAGTTCTGCACAATCTGTTGCAAAATGCGCAGGACGCTTTGCAGGGCGAGCCCGCTCCCCGCGTTGCAGTCACGACTGCACGGGCGGAGAGCGCGGCCACGCTGGCGGTGGCCGACAACGGGCCGGGATTTCCCGAACATCTCATGCAGCGGCTGTTCGAGCCCTACGCCACCAGCAAGGCCAAGGGCACGGGGCTGGGGCTGGCCATCGTGCAGAAGATCGTCGAGGAGCATCACGGCAACATCAGCGTGGAAAATCTGCAGCCGCGCGGGGCACGCGTAACCATCACTCTGCCCCTGTATGAAAGAGAGGTCTCATGAGCGGCCATATCCTGGTCGTGGACGACGAAGTCGGCATCCGCGAACTGCTGTCCGAAATCCTCACCGAGGAAGGCTATGACGTGCACCTGGCGGAGAACGCCCAGGCGGCGCGTGCCTTCCGCCAGCAAACGCGGCCCGACCTGGTGCTGCTGGACATCTGGATGCCGGACACCGACGGCGTCACCCTGCTCAAGGAGTGGACCGCCACCGGCCAGCTCACCATGCCGGTGGTGATGATGTCCGGCCACGCCACCATAGACACGGCGATCGAGGCCACGCGCCTGGGCGCGGTGGATTTCCTGGAGAAGCCCGTGGCGTTGGCCAAGCTGCTGGCCGCCGTGCAGAAGCACCTCAAGAAAAGCGACGGGCCGCGCCAGGTTCCGGTCATGGACCTGGCCGCGCTGGGCAAGAGCCCGCTGGTCCAGGACCTCAAAAAACGCCTCTCCGCCATCGCTGCCCACACCACGCCGGTGCTCTTCGTGGGCGAGGCGGGCAGCGGCTTCGACCTGTGCGCGCGCCACCTCCACCAGCCCAACACGCCCTGGGTGGAACTCGACAACCGCGCGCTGCTGGCCTCGTCGCCGCTGGATTACGTCGAGCGGGTGCAGAACGGCACCCTGTTCCTGCCCGAACTGACCGAGCTCACGCGCCTGGAGCAAAGGGGGCTGGATCTCATCATCGACAAGCTGGCCGCGAAGAACGCCCGCTTGGTCACCGCCTGCAGCGGCAGCCCCGAATCCCTCATCAGCGCCGGCGAACTGGACAGCCGCGTGTATTACCGCCTGTCCACCGTGCGCCTGCGCCTGCCCGCGCTGCGCGAGCACCGCGAGGACATCCCCGACATCGCCAATTTCATGCTCGCCCAGATGGTCGAGGCGCACCAATGCGCTCCGCGCCGCTTCACCGTGGCGGCGCTGAACCAGCTGCGCAACTTCGACTGGCCGGGCAACCTGCCGCAGCTCAACAACGTGGTGCGCACGCTGGCCATCACCGCCTCGGGCGCCGAAATGGACCAGGAGGAAGTCGCCCGCGTACTTGGGCCCATCAAGGCGCAAAGCCAGCCGGCGCGCACCGCCGGGGTGTCCCTGGATCAGCCGCTGCGCGAGGCGCGCGACGCCTTCGAGCGCCAGTACTTCGAATACCACATGCAAAAAGAGGGCGGCAGCATGACGCGGGTGGCGGAGCGCGCCGGGCTGGAGCGCACGCACCTCTACCGCAAGCTCAAGCAGCTGAACATCCGCCCCGGCCGGCGCCTCGACGAAGAGTTGTGACCATCCCCGGCCCGCCTGCGGCGCCTCGTGGCTTTGCTGGTATTGTTTACTCCCGCCTTCTGGAGAAGCCGACCGTGAGCCCGCTCATCGCCAATCTGGAGAAAATGCTCGCCGCCGGACGCGACACGGCCTTGCTGCGCTTCGGCCTGGGCAGCGAATATCTCAAGCTCAAGCAGCCCGCCGAGGCGGCCGCGCATCTGCGCCGCGCCGTCGAACTCGATGCCGACTACTCCGCCGCCTGGAAGCTGCTCGGACGGGCGCTCGCCGAGGCCGGCGACGCGAGCGCCGCGCGGCAGGCCTATGAGGAGGGCATCGCCCGCGCGGAAGCCAGGGGCGACCTCCAGGCGGCCAAGGAAATGCGCGTATTTGCGCGCCGGCTGGAGAGGGGCGCGGGCTGAAAGTTTGCCCGCGGCGGGGCTTGAGGTTAAATTCCGCAATATTTTCTCGACATTCAGGAGCCAACGATGACCCGCATGGTGCATTGCGTGAAGCTCGGCCGCGAGGCCGAAGGCCTGGCCTTTCCCCCCGTTCCCGGCGAGCTGGGCAAGCGCATTTTCGACAACGTCTCCAAGGAGGCCTGGGGCGCCTGGACGCGCCAGCAGACCATGCTGATCAACGAAAACCGCCTCAATCTGGTGGACGCCAAGGCGCGCAAATATCTTGCCGAGCAGATGGAGCGCTTCTTCTTCGGCGAGGGCGCGGAGACGCCGGCCGGCTACGTGCCGCCCAAAAGCTGAGCCGCGGCGCTCAATCTTTTCTCCCGCGCTGCCGTCTTATGGGCATGACCCGAACGCTGACCCGCTTTTGCCTGGCCGCCGCCGCGCTCGCTCTCGCCGGCTGCGGCGCGGATAAATCCGCCCCTCGCGGGGCGCCGCCCGTGGCCATCACGCTCGCTGCGGTGGTACAGCGCCCGGTCGAGGACACGGTCGATGCCTACGGCACGGTGGAAAGCCAGGTGGCGCCCCAGGTGGCGGCCGAAGTCTCCGGCCGCATCGAAAAAATCCTCGTCGAAACGGGCGATCGCGTGCGGACGAACCAGCCCCTCGCGCTGATCCAGGCCAGCGACTACGCCACCGACGTGAGCGCGCAGCGCGCCAACCTGCGCCGCCTGGAAGCCGAACGCGCCAATTTGCGCCAGACTCTGGCGCGCAACGAGTCGCTCGCGCGCCAGGGTTTCCTGTCCAGCGCCGCGCTGGACAACACGCGCACCCAGCTGAAAGCCCTCGATGCGCAGATCGAGCAGGCCGGCGCAGGGTTCAACCAGTCCTCGCGCAATCTTTCCCGCACCACCGTGCGCGCGCCCGTGGCCGGCGTGGTGCAAAGCCGCCTGGCGTCGGCCGGGGATTACGCGCGCGCCGGGCAGCCGCTGTTCGTGATCGCCACCGAACAGGCGCAGACAGTCCATCTCCCCCTGCCGGAAAACCTCGCCGACCGGCTCAAGCCCGGCATGGCGGTGCATCTCACCACGCCGGTGAGAAGCGGCACGTTCGACAGCGTCGTCAGCGAGCTGCGCCCCATGATCGGCACCGGCAACCGCGCTATCGAGGCCATCGTGCCGCTGCCCCCCGGCCTCAGCCTGCCGGCCGGCGCGAGCGTGGACGGCCGCGTGGTGCTGGCCACCCGGCCCGCCGCCCTGGTGGTGCCGGACGAATCGGTGGTGATCCGCCCCGCCGGACAGGTCGTGTACACCGTGCAAGACGGCCGCGCCGTGGCGCACACGGTGCAGACCGGCACGCGCCGGGGCGGCTGGGCGGAAATCCTCGCCGGGCTGGCCGCCGGTGAGCAGGTGGTGAAGGACGGCGCCGGCTTCCTGAGCAACGGCGCGCGCGTGCAGGTGGTGCGCTCGGCCCCATGACGCTGCCGGAGCTTTCCATACGGCGGCATGTGCTGGCCTACATGCTGTCCGGCCTGCTGGTGCTGTTCGGCCTCATCAGTTACAGCCGCATCGGCGTCGAGCAATACCCCGACGTCCAGTTTCCCTTCATTTCCATCACCACCATCGATGCCGGCGCCAATCCCACGGTGGTCGATGCCAGCATCACCAACGTCATCGAGAACCAGGTCAACAGCATTCCCGGCGTCGAACACATCTATGCCTTCTCGTCGCCGGGCGCGTCGCTCATCAACGTGCAGTTCGTCCTGGACAAGAACATCGACGTCGCCTTCAACGAGGTGCAGTCGAAGATCGGCCAGATCATGCGCCGCCTGCCCAAGGGCGCCGACCCTCCGGTGGTGTCCAAGATGCAGACCAACAGCGAGCCGGTGATGTGGCTGGTGCTGCAGGGCGACCGCACCACGCAGCAGCTGAATCTCTACGCCGAGAACGTGCTCAAGAAAGCGCTGGAGACCGTCCCCGGCGTGGGCGAGGTGCAGATCGGCGGCAAGCGCGAACGCCAGATCCGCGTCAATCTGAGCCCTGCCCTCATGGCCGCCTACCGCGTCACGCCGCAGGACATCTTCCAGGCGTTTGCGCGCCAGCACCTGCAGCTCCCGGGCGGCTTCATCACCGGCAAGGACACCGAATTCCAGCTCAAGCTCGATCTCGAGTTCCACTCCGTGGCGGCGCTCTCGCGCATGATCGTGGCCTGGCGCGACGGCGCGCCCATCCGCCTGGCCGACATCGGCCAGGTAGAGGACGGCCTGGCCGACAAGCGCGAGCTGGCGCGCTTCGACGGCCAGCCAGGAGTCGGCCTGGGGCTCATCAAGGTCACCGGGGCGAACACCGTCGCCATCGTCGACGCGGTGAAGCACAAGCTCGCCACCCAGATCCTGCCGCAGCTGCCGCCCGGCATGAAGCTCACCATCGCCTCCAACGATGCCGACTACATCCAGGAGCTGGTGGCGACGCTGCAAGAGCATTTGTTGGAAGGCACCCTGCTCACCGCGCTCGTGGTCTGGCTGTTCCTGCGCAACCTGCGCTCCACGCTGATCGTCGCCGCCGCCATCCCGGTGTCGCTGCTGGGCGCCATCGCGGCCATATATTTCTTCGGCTACACCTTCAACAGCATCACCCTGCTGGCGCTGCTGCTGCTGATCGGCGTGGTGGTGGACGACGCCATCGTGGTGCTGGAGAACATCGTGCGCCACCGCGAACACTACGCGCCCAATCGGATCAAGGCGGCCCTGGAAGGCAGCCGCGAAGTGACCTTCGCGGTCATTGCCGCGAGCGTGTCGCTGGTGTCCATCTTCGCACCGGTGTTCTTCATGGGCGGCATCGTCGGCCAGTTCTTCAAGTCCTTCGCCATCGTGGTCGTGGTGGGCGTGCTCGCCTCGCTGTTCGTGTCCCTCACGCTCACGCCCATGCTTTGCTCGCGCTATCTCAAGGTGCGCAAACACGGCGACGCCCCCTTCGCGCGTGCGCTGGGCGGCGCCTTTGCCGCCACGGATCGGCGCTACCGCGGCCTCATCGCGCTGGCGTTGGGGCACCGCTGGAAGGTAGTGGCCATCACCGCCGCCGTGGTGCTTTCGGCCGGCTTTTTTCTTGCCCAGGTGGGCAAGAGCTTCGTGCCCAACGAAGATCAGGGCGCCTTCCTCGTTTCGTTCAAGACACCGCAAGGCTCCAGCATCGACTACACCCAGAATCGCCTCAAGCTGATCGAGGCGGTGCTCGCGCGACACCCTGAAATCCGCAGCTATTTCGCCACCGTGGGCCAGGGCAATCTGGCCCAGGTCAACCAGGGCACCATCTACGTGCGCATGCAGCCCAAGGGCCGCCGCAGCGTCGGCCAGCAGGCCAGCATGGAAGCGCTGGCGCGGGAACTCAACCGCATCCCCGGCGTGGAGGCCTTTCCCTCGCAGATCGGCCTCGCCGCCGGGGTGCGCGGCGAGCCGCTGCAGTTCGCGGTGCGCGGGCCCAATCTCGACGAAGTGGCCAAGCTCGCGCGCACGCTGCAGGCGCGCCTGGCGGCGGCCCCCGGCATGGGTCGGGTGGATACCGACGCTCAGTTCAACCTGCCGGAGCTGGCCCTGCACGTGGATCGCAACCGTGCGGCAAGCCTCGGGCTCTCGGCCGCCGACGTGGGCGAGGCCGTCGATCTCCTGGGCGGCGGCATGACCGTGGCGCGCTTCAACAACCTGCCCGGCGACGGCCAGCGCTACGACATCCGCGTCAAGGCCGCGCCCGGCCAGATCACCCAGCCGGCGGATCTCGATAAAATTTATCTGCGCACACCGGCCGGCGCCATGGTGCCGCTGGGCAGCATCGCCCGTTTCGTGCAGACCACCGGCCCGGCCGTCGTCGCGCGCCTGGATTTGCGCTATGCGGTCAACTTCTATGTCGCCCCGACCATGCCGCTGGGCGCGGCCGTGCAGCGCACGCGCGAGCTCGCCAAGGGCTTGCTGCCGCCGGGCTACAACCTGCTGTTCACCGGCCAGGCGGCGGAATTCGACAAGACGGTGAAATACATTTCCTTCGCCTTCTTTCTCGCCATGGCGCTGCTGTACATGACGCTCGCCAGCCAGTTCAACTCCTTTTTCCAGCCGCTCATCATCATGCTGGCCCAGCCGCTCGCGGTGGTGGGCGGCGTGTTCGCGCTTTGGCTGCTGGGCAACGTCTTCGGCATCGCGAGCATGACGCTCAATATCTATTCCATGATCGGCCTGGTGCTGCTCATCGGCCTGGTCGCCAAGAATTCCATCCTGCTCGTGGACCTCACGAACCTGCGCCGCTCTCAGGGCATGGGCGTGGACACGGCGCTGCTCGACGCCTGCCCTACGCGCATGCGCCCGGTGCTCATGACTTCCTTCACCATCATCCTGGCCATGCTGCCCGCAGCCCTGGGAATAGGCGCGGGCGCGGAGACCAACGGCCCTCTCGCCGTCGCCGTGATCGGCGGCATGCTCAGCTCCACTCTGCTCACCCTCGTGGTGGTGCCGGTGGTCTATTCCCTTGCGGAAAACGCGCTCGTGCGGCGCCGCGCCGCCCTGAGACGCGGCGCATGATTTAAGCGCGCATTAAGTATCGTTCTCCGGCGGACGGCCAGAGGTCGTGCGGCCCGTCCATGGCACACTGTTACCAAAAAACCCTTCTTGCAGCCCGATATTTCGCCTGCCGCCGCACGCCCGCGCGCGGCAAACTTAATTTAGTTGCAAATAAATTTTTTCTGGCTTACAAAACCTCCGTCTTGCTATAGGGCGCAACGTCCGAAGTCCGTAGCGGCAACGCAAAAAAGAGGGCCCCGCAGGCGAAGGGCCCCGCACAAACTGCCCAGCCGGCATCGGAGGCTGCGGTTTCGCTTCATTTGATTTTCATTTGCGCGCCGTGCGAGGCGGGATGCCCCTCGCGCGGCAAACGAAACCAAAGGAGGAACAGATGTCTGCCGAAACAACACAAGAAGCATGGAATGAAAACAGCGAAGAGGGGAAGCCGGCCAAGCTGGGATGGCGCTCCCTCTATCTCAAGGAGGACTGGTGGGCGATCTGGGTGGGCCTCGGCCTCATGGCCATCGCCATCTTGTTCTTCAACCAGGGCAACACCCTGCTGAAGACGCTTGCCATCAATCCGGGCGGCCTCAAATGGACGTCCCTCGACCAACTGGGTGCCCACTTCGCCGGCAACGCCCAGACTTACCTCATGCAGTTCATCGCCTGGCTGGTGATCTTTGGGGTCAGCACGCGCATCATGGGCATCAAGCTGTCCAAATTCGTGCCCGCCTTTGTCTTCCTCTACGCGATGTCGATTTTGATGTTTGCCATCGCGGGCTGGGCCAACGCTGCCAAGTTCAACCTGGAGCCTCCTCTGGTCGCTCTGGTGGTGAGCCTCGTGGTGGCCAATACCATCCCGCTGCCGGCATGGATGGACAGCGCTTTCCGGGTGGAATACTTCATCAAGGTGGGCATCGTCCTGCTGGGTGCGACCTTTCCCATCACCCTGGTGCTGACGGCCGGGCCGGTGGCCATCGTGCAGGCGACGATCATCTCCATCACGACCTGCGCGGTGATCTATTTCGCGGCCACCCGGCTGTTCGCGCTGGACAAGCGCCTGGCCGCGGTCATCGGCGTCGGCGGCTCGGTGTGCGGCGTCTCCGCTTCCATGGCGATCGCCGCCTCGGTGAACGCCAAGAAGGAGCACCTGTACACCTCGGTTACCCTGGTGGTCGGCTGGGCGCTGGTCATGATCCTGCTGCTGCCCTTCATCTCCAAGGCGCTCGGCCTTCTGCCCGGCGTCGCCGGAGCGTGGATAGGCACGTCGGAATTTGCCGACGCGGCGGGATTCGCCGCCGCCAGCGCCTACGGCAAGATGGCCGGCAACGAAGACGCGGCCATCAAGGGCTTCACCCTCATGAAAGTGATCGGGCGCGACCTTTGGATCGGCATCTGGTCCATCGTCTGGGCGCTGATCGCCACCGTGGTCTGGGAGAAGAAGGAAACCGGCGTGCGCCCCGACGCGCGCGAGATCTGGTGGCGCTTTCCCAAGTTCGTGATCGGCTTCTTCGCCGCCTCCCTACTCATGACCATGATGACCAGCGGCTACAGCACTGCGGATTTCAACAAGACGGTGAAGCCCGACCTCATCATGCCGCTGGTGTCGCTGCGCACTTGGGCGTTCATCTTCTGCTTCCTGAGCATAGGGTTCACCACCCGGCTGCGTGAACTCAAGCCGGTGGGCTGGAAGACCTTCGCCGCCTTCACCATCGGCGTCGTCGTGAACGTCATCCTCGGCTACCTGCTGTCGGTACACGTCTTCTCGGCCCATTGGGCAGCGCTGTAGCCCGGGTATTTCCCGGAACCGCGGGATGGGGGCGCGAAGATGCCGCGCCCCCGGCAACCCCCGCGAGGGCCGACGGTACGAAATGGATCCGGCCACCCCGATATCGTGGATCCATGCGCTCTCTGCCGATCCCTCGGGCCGGGTCCGGTGAAATATTCGGGGACTCTAAAATCCGCGATACGGGGCCGGCCGCTGCGCCGGCCCCCTTTTCAGGAGACCGGAATGGAGCAACCGCAATGCAGCCGCTGCCGCCATGCCCTGCTGCGCGCAGACCGCCTGGAAGCCGCCATTCCCGGGCTCAATATCCTGAGTTCCGCGTACGGCTCGGTGCGCGCCGAGACCGGCCTTTGCCGGCGCCACGATAAATTCATCACCGCCCGCTCCACTTGCCCCGACTTCGAAAGCAAAGCCGCCGATCGGCGTTCCGGCGCTACGTAGCAACGATTACAGCCCGGGAGCATCGGCCCTTGGCATCCCGTATTTCGCTACAGGGCCTGTAGCGCCCTGGCGGGAGACCGTATATGAAGTGGAATCTTTCGTCCGCGGCAGCGGGCTTCGCGGTTTTGTTGGCGCTGTCGAGCTCCCAAGCCCATGCATGACATCTCAGTGAATGGGGATCACAAAATGGTTGGAGATGCGATGTGGGATGCACCGGACATTGTTCCTACCCTCACTTATACTGACTTGCCCCGAGCCATCGAGTGGTTCACCCGCGTTTTCGGTTTTCGCGAGCGCGAGCAGGCACGCCTGAACTGGCCGGGCGGCGGCATGACGTGGTTCGAGATCGGGAACAGCCTGTTCAATATCGCCACCCCCGATACGAGGTGGCGGCAAACGCCGGAGACGCCTGGCCTGATGATGAAGGTGTATGTGGAGGACGTCGACAGGCATTTCGCAAAGGCGAAGGCCGAGGGTGCGGTGTGCGTTTCCGAGCCCGAAGACGGATTCTGGGGCGGTCGAATCTATCGCGCACTGGATCACGAAGGGCATCAATGGGAGTTTTCGCAGCGCGGCCGGGATCTTGCGGCGGACCGATGGCAATTGCCCCCGGGCGTGACGCGCGGCATTTCGAAGTGACGGGCACGCCCGACAGAGCCCCCTTTTCCGGAGACTACATGAAGGAATCCCTCAAACCCGGCATCAAATACGAGCACAAATTCAGAGTGCCTCCATCGAAAACCGTACCCGCTCTTTATCCCGAGTCGGAGGAGTTTGTCGCCATGCCCGAGGTCTTTGCCACCGGTTTTCTCGTCGGCTTCCTTGAGTGGGCGTGCATCAAGGCCATCAATGCCCACCTCGACTGGCCCAAGGAGCAAACGGTCGGCACCCACATCGATGTAAGCCACGAGGCCGCCACGCCGCCCGGGCTCGAAGTCACGGCAACCGTCGAATTGATTGCCGTCGAGGGAAGAAAGCTCGTTTTTGCCGTTGCCGCCCACGACGGCGTGGACCTGATCTCGAAAGGGCGCCATGAGCGCTTCGTCATCGACAAAGAGAAATTCGACGCCAAGGTGCGGGCAAAGGCGGCCGGTGCATAACCGGCCCACTCGCGACCTGCGCGCCGGCGGATGGCGTCTCTCCGGCCAGACCGCCGACCGGGCGACTCGCCGATCCGCAGAAAGCGGTTATCATTTTGGCGGTTGCCCTTTTCGGCAACGGTCGACAATCATCAAAACTCGGGGAGACATGAAATGAAAAAGCAGATCACGCGCATTTCGCCGGTGCAGACGGCCAAGGTCATGGCATTGCTGTATTTTTTGATGTCGCTGCCGATGGTTCTGTTCATGTTTGCGATCTATTCGCACGCGCCGGCACCCAGGCCCTTCATGGCAGGCACCTTGGTCCTGATGCCCGTGTTCTACCTGGTGTTCGGCTTTATTTTCACGGTGGTGGGCGCGTGGGTGTACAACCTGGTGGCCAAGTGGGTGGGCGGCGTGGAGTTCACCACCGCCGAGGCCGACGGCTCCTGACCTGCGCGGCAGCGGGGCGCGGCCGGAAGCTGAAGCGCCTCTCTGACCCGGCCGGCTTACAGCCCGTATTCCCCGATCCAGTTGCCCTTGGCATGGTCGATCCTTACCCAGCGCGGCACAAAATTACGAACCATCGCCTTTTCCCCTGTCGCATTCGGTTCGCAGGACCCCGGAACCATAGTCGACACGCGCAGCACCAGCTTGTCGTTGACCCGCACCAGACCAACCTCGCGCGCGTCGCCCGACAGGTCATGAAAGCGGACTTCCTTGCGCGCAAAACACGCAAAAGCCAGTTCCAGCTCCACGATCAGCGGCTGGGTGCGCCCCGCCAAAGCACGCCCCGCCCGCGGCGACCAGCGAACTTCCAGCGCCTTGCCGCCTACGGCGACCGTCTTCGAGGCGTCCCCCTCGCCAAACCATTTCCAAAACCGCCTTGCCATCGCTTGTCCGCCGCTAAGCGATCAGATATTCCCGCACCAGCTCGCGCGCGCGGTGCAGGCGGCTTTTGGTCGCCGCACTGCTGAGGTGCAGCCGGGAGGCGATCTCACGGATGCTCATGGCCTCGAAATCCCGCATCAGAATAATCTCGCGATAGTGTTGGGGCAGCGACTCGAGGGCATGGGCAAGATCGATGCGCAGGGCGTCATCGGAATGGTTGGCAAGCCATTCCTCCATCTTGGCCTCGTCGTAAGCCTCCAGGCTGAACACCCGGCGCTCCAGCTTCCGGCATTCCCGCCGCACGACGGTGAACAGCCAGCCGGGAAACGCCGCGACCGTGCGCAGCGACCTGAGACGGCGCGCCAGAATGAGCAAGGCCTCCTGCACGGCATCGTCGATGTCGCTGATCAGGCAATGACGGTAGGCGTAGCGCCGGATGTCCGGCTGGCAGGTACGCAACAGCCGGTCGAGCGCGACGGGATCGCCCACCTGCGCCGCCTCGATCAGGGGGTAAAGTTTTTCCATGGCGATCATGGCGCTTCCCGCGAGGAGGTTTTCTCGGCCGCTTTGGCAATTCGCCGGCCCGCCAAGGCACAGGCGGGGCAGAACCCGACCACGCCGGTCAGCGCGACGCCCACTCCCCCGGCGAGCAGCACCCATTCCATGGGGCCAGCCCCGGCAAGCAGCGAGTACACAACAAGACCGGCGCCCAGCCCCAAACGCAGTATTCGCTCCGCTATCGGGAGGTTTTTGACATACAGCATCTCTTCTCCTTCAGGCCCCACAAGAGACCTTTGCGGCTAAGAGGCGCGCAGGGCGTGATTGGATTCGCGAAGATGGGAAAAATGCTCGAAACCCGGGGGATAGCCCATCACGGAAAGCAAGTGCCCCACTCGCGGTGTTGGGGCAGATGATCGGCAGGCAACGGCGCGAAATATCCCGTCGGAACGCCAATGATGCCGCGGCAATTTCGGGCTAACACTGCTCCCAGGGCAGGCCCTCGAAGCGCCAGCCCGTCTTGCTGCCGCGGTGATGTTCTTCGTCCAACTCGCCTTCGAAGCCGTGTTCCACGTTGTAGACCCGGCTAAACCCGGCTGCTTCCAACGCCTGGCCTGCGTCGCGCGAGCGGTTGCCGCTGCGGCAGATCAAGACGATGGGCCGGTCAACGGAAGTTGCTCGTTTGACATGGTCGACGAATTCCGGGTTGCGTTCCCACCGGGGGCCGTCTACCCAAGGGACCAGCAACGCACCCTTGGGGTGCCCCACGAACAGATATTCCCATTCGCTCCGCACGTCGACGAACACGGCGT
Source organism: Pseudomonadota bacterium (assembly GCA_021802555.1). GTDB lineage: Bacteria > Pseudomonadota > Gammaproteobacteria > Burkholderiales > Thiobacillaceae > JAJXXS01. Next base: position 107,702 of record JAJZRU010000003.1, on the reverse strand, counting down.
CCGGGTGGTCGCGCAGAAATTCAAGGGTTTCTTTCGGCTGCAGGTGCTTCATCTTGCGCAGTATAGGCCAGCGGAACGAGCCCCTGAAGACGAACGAAAATAATGTCACACGTGGCTCCTATAAATTAATACGCCAGACCTCACCAAGACTCCTTTCCGGAACCATAAACAGCCCCTTAGTATTCGTGGGCCAGTACTCAGGTATACCAATATCGCACAACATGGAAGAAAAGCGGCGCCGCAAAGCAGAGAGAATCAATGCGGTCTAGGACTCCGCCATGACCCTCTATCAGGCTCCCAAAATCCTTGACCCCGCGGTCACGCTTTATGGCCGACATGCATAGGCCCCCTGCGAACCCGGCTAGGCATATCAACAACGAAATGGCCAGAGCCTGCCAAAAACCGAATGGGGTTGCCCACCATAGCGAGCCCCCCACCAAGGTGGCAGCGGCAATTCCCCCAACCGTTCCCTCCACGGTCTTATTGGGGCTCACGGTCGGGGCGACGGGGTGACGGCCCAGCGTTTTGCCGAAAACATATTGCATAACGTCCGAGAGTTGTACGACTACGATGAGATAAAACAGCAGGGTGGCGTTACGCCCAACGTAACCCGGTATTTGCAGCATCAACAAGGCGGGCGCATAGCTCACACAGTAGACCGCGATCATCAGTCCCCATTGGATCTTGGCTGTACGCGCCAGGAAGTCCTCGGTATCGCCGGCTAGCACGCTTCGCACGGGAACCAGCAAAAAAGCATAGACCGGAATGAAGATGGCGAATAATCCATACCATTGCATGGCCACCAGGGCGTACTGGATGGGCAGGAATACGAAGAATGCCCAAAACAGCGTTCGGTGATCGGCGCGGTGGGTTGGCGTAAGCGTGATGAATTCGCGCAGCGCGAGGAAGGAAGTCAGACCGAACAGAAGCACTGAGCCTATACCACCCGTAGCCAGCGCGGCGACGAATACCGCAGTCATCACCCACCACGCCCGGACGCGGGCATTAAGGTTGGCCACCACCGCTTGGCCGGAGGGCGCCGCTACGCGCCGCGCCAATACCATGCCTGTAAGGCTGCTGAGGACAAGAAGCGTCACTACGCCCGCCAGGAGCACATACATGTCACGGTTCGCAACCACATTCATCGCTTATCTCCCAGTTCAACCAGGGCAGCCCGAGCGCGCCGCAAGAAGTCTTCCCGGCTCTCGTCTGCAACTCGGGGCAGGGGCGCCCCAAAAGTGGCGTTGCCAACCAGCGGCACAGGCAGTATCTCCCCCTTGGGCAAAATACGGTTCAGGTTCTGCAGGTAAACGGGTACCAGTTCTATCATGGGGTGATCTCTGGCAATGTGGTATAGGCCTGCCTTCAGCTCTCCCACGGTGGCGCCGTTGCCCCGCGTCCCTTCGGGAAAAAAGATCAGGGAATTGCCTAGGCTTAGCGCAGCTGATATGCGCGCAAGCGCGTCACGGGCGCCCGCTCCGCGATTGATGAGGACGGCGTGGAACACTTCCCGTGCCAGAAAGCGTCGCAGACGGCTGCACTCCCAGTAGTCGGCGGCGGCCACCGGCGCAGTATGGTTGCGCAGCGCCGAGGGCAGCGCCGACCAGATCACTATCGTATCCAGATGACTGCTATGGTTGGCATAGTAAAGACGTTGGCACACGCGGGGTTCACACCCGGCCCAGCGCACCTGCACCCCGGTAATCAGACGGGTGAGTCCAACCAACAGACTTGCCGCCAGCGAAGCCGAACTCATCTCGCCTCCAACTCTCCCACGATGGCAGCCGTGCGTCGTGTCACCGTCCAGAGCGTGCCGATGATGACTAGGATCAACCCCACCGCCAATACGACCGCATCCCAGTTCCATGACGTCAGAGCTGCGGCCAAAAGTAGCGATACGGTCAGCATCGCCATGCGATGAGGCTTTGCCATGGGCCCAGTGAAGCGTTGCGTCAGGCCGGCAGCGCCGCCCAAAAGGCGGACATAGGCGGTAAACACCGCGAGAAGCCCCGCCGCCCAGCCAAGCTCCGGACCGTAATGAAGACCTGTGGCATACCCTGCGCTAATTAGGAACAGTGGGTCGGCAATACGGTCCGGAAGGTCATTCCACACTTCCCCTGAACGACTGCCAAGGCCGCCTTCCACCGCGACCATGCCATCCAAAAGATTGCACAGCAAGCGCAACTGGACGCAGGCCGCCGCCCCTACCAACAAGCCCGCCCGCATCATCGGAAGGGAAACGGCAGGAAGCACAAGCATCGCAGCCGCTCCAAGCGCGGCGAAGACAACGCTGCTGAGAGAGATGAGGTTGGGCGAAACCCTGTGCCGCACGAGTATTGCGGTGAGTGCATTGGCCCAGCGCGTATCCCTAGACTTCAGGGGCCGACGAGCATTCGGAGTCGGGGTCATAGATCAAGACGCCTGGAGGTTATTAGCGGATGGCAGCGCTTGGCGAAATAAAAACAACCAGAGTTCCTGGAATCCGGTTGGGTCAGTCATAGGCTACCGCCTTCCTGAGACGACAACATGGGGGTGACTAGCAGCTCGGTTTTCGCCAGCGCAGGACGACCTGCCTTCTGGTGAGCATCCCAACCTCGGGCCGGCGTCAACGTCACGCGGAACATCGGCACTTGGATCTCTTCCAACAGGGAGACGGGATCGATGGGATTGTGCGCCACAGAAACCAGCTGCCCTCCCAAGAGGGCTTGACGCGCCGCGCCAATGGCAGCCGACCGGGAATCCGGATCATCGCGGCCAGCGAAAATGGCGCGCGCCTGGCGAAGCACAAAGCCGTATAGCGGCAGCCGCTCGATGGATTCCTCGGCAATGAAGCGTATTGGACGTTTGCAAGCCGCCATCAGCATAAGCATGTCGACGGACTTGGGCTTTCCCTCGGTATCGAGAACCAGCAGGGCGCCCCCTTCGGCGGGAATTTGCTCCAGCCCCTTGGCATCCACCCTGCCGATGGTGTGTAGCACGAGCCACACCACGAAGCGAACCAGAAACTCCGGAACCAAGCGATAGATATAGAAAGCCACCAGAGCATTAACCAACGCCGCGAGGGCAAACAAAGCGGGAATCGACAACCCCACAGCCAATAGCCCCGCCGCAGCGAGTGAGCCAGCCACCATGAACAAGGCGTTCATGATGTTATTGGCAGCGATGATCCTTGCACGGTAGTCTTCCGCGCTGCGCATCTGGACGAGGGCGTAGAGCGGGACGATGAAGAATCCCCCAAAAATTCCTATCAGCAACAAATCAGCAAGGACATGCCATGTCGAGGCAACCCCTAGCAGCTGACCAACTGTAAGTGTGGTGGCTGGTATTGAACCAGGCGAAGCCAGAGACAGATCCAATCCAAACAACGTCAAACCGATAGAGCCCAAGGGCACGAGCCCAATTTCCACACGGTGCCCGGACAAACGCTCGCAGGCCATCGAGCCCAGCCCAACGCCAATGGTGAAAGTCGCCAACAACAATGTGACCGCTGCCTCGTCACCTCCTAGAACAGTCTTGGCATAAGCGGGGAATTGCGCAAGAAACAGGGCACCAAACAGCCAGAACCAAGAAATTCCAAGAATGGAGAGAAAGACCGAACGGTTTTGCCTGGCAAAGCCTATATTTCGCCACGTCTCGCTTAAAGGATTGGGGTGAATTGGCAGTTCCGGCTGAGGAGGCGGGGCCAACGGAATGGCCCGGCTAGAAAAATATCCGGTGACGGCCACAGCCAGGCCGGCGCCCGCAATGACGGACGGATTTCCAGTGCCGGCCAGCAGGCCACCGGCAAGGGTGCCGAGCAGAATGGAGACGAAGGTGCCGGCCTCGATGAGCGCATTGCCGCCCAACAGTTCATCGGCTCGAAGATGTTGCGGTAGCAAAGCATATTTCACCGGGCCGAAGATGGTGGAGTGCAACCCCAAGAGGAATAGGGCCAACAGCAACCACCCCAGGCTATGGAGCACAAATCCGACCCCTGCCACCAGCATGATGAAGATTTCCAGAATCTTGACCAGCCGCGCCAGCCTCGACTTATCGTACTTGTCGGCCAACTGGCCAGCCGTGGCGGAAAACAGGAAAAACGGAAGAATAAAGATTCCCGCCGCCAGGTTGGCGAGTATGCCGGGGCTTATCGTGGTCCATTGGGCAGCCTGATAGGTGAGCAACACCACAAGGGCATTCTTGAAGGTGTTGTCGTTAAAGGCGCCCAAGAACTGCGTTATGAACAGGGGCAGAAAGCGCCGGCTTCGCATCAGGCCACGAGGGGAGCTCATGCTGCCTCCGCCCAATTCTTGAGAGTCACGTAATCAGTCTTGCCGGTTCCCAATAGGGGCAGCGACTCAACCACAACAATTTTTCTGGGGACAGCGAGCTCAGCCACTCCGACCTCGCGGGCTTTAGCCTGCAAAGACTCCCGGCTGAGAGTGGCCGTGGTTGTAAACAACACCAGGGCCTCGCCTTTCTGTGCATCGGGTTGTGAAGCCACGGCATGCCCTCCATCCGGAGCCACTGCCGCGGCAAGTTTTTCGGCGACTTCGAGTGAAACCATCTCCCCGGCAATCTTGGCGAAACGCTTGACCCGTCCAACGATTTTCACGAAACCATCAGCATCCACCTCGACCACGTCGCCCGTGGAGTACCAGCCGCCCCCCACTTCCGAGATGGGGGGCTCCAATATCCCTGGGTGATCCACGCGAAGGTAGCCCGCCATGACGTTGGGTCCGCGCACATGTAGCAGGCCCCCATGTTCTATGCCAGGAACTGCTACCAGTCGATATTCAATGCCGGGAAGGAATTGGCCCACAGTGCCTGTTCTATACGCCATCGGGGTGTTGACCGCGAGTACCGGGGCAGTCTCGGTTGCACCGTATCCCTCAAGGATGCGCAGCCCGAATTTCTCAAACCAGAGCTGGCGCACAGGCTCAGAAAGTTTTTCCGCGCCGGCGACCACATGGCGTAGGCGGTAAAAGTCGTAGGGATGAGCATACTTGGCGTAGTTCGCCAAGAAGGTGCTGGTGCCGAACAGGACCGTGCAATTGCGATCATAGGCAATCTCTGGAATGACGCGGTAGTGCAGCGGGCTCGGATACAAGAAGAGATTACAGCCTGTCAGTACCGGCAGGAGAGTCCCGGCCGTCAGGCCGAAGGAATGGAAGATGGGTAGTGCATTGAGAAACTTGTCGTCGACGGAAAAATCCACCACCGCACGGACTTGGGCGATATTCGCGAGTATCGCCCGATGGGGCAAAACCACCCCCTTGGGCTTACCCTCCGATCCCGAGGTGAACAGCACCACAGCGGCTTCCTCGGGCGAGGTCGCACGCTCCACCCAACGGGGAAACCACAAGGCATAGGCGACCAGCCATACTTTGTCAGCCCACGCGGCCTGGGCGCGCAGATCTTCCAAATAAAGAACCCGCACATTCTGCAAACTGAGGAGGGTGTCCCCCAGCTTGGCCTGCTCCACGAAGGCCTTCGAGGTGATGATCACACGAAGGCATGCCGCCGTACATGCCGCCTGAAGCGCGTCAGGGCCAGCTGTGTAGTTGAGCATCGCGGGCACACGACGGTGAGCAGACAGGCCGAACAGGAGGCCAATGGTGGGTACCATGTTGGGCAGCAACAGCCCTATGCGGTCGCCCTCCTTGGCTTCGGGTACCGCTTTGCAGGCGAGCCGGCCCAGCATCAGAGCCATTTTCAGAAGATCCTGGTAGGAGTATTCGATTTGCCGAATGTCCTCCAAGGGGCGCCGCCGGCGACCGTAGACATCGATTGCGTCGCATAGTGCAGCGTAAAGTGTCTGGGAGGGACGAGAGTTGAACACCATGTTCTGCATGAGCTCACGCATGGCGTCGCCCGCCGACTGCCGGCGAGCCTTTGCATTTCCGGCTTCGTCAATATCAAGATGCGTTGGGGGAAGAACCGTCAGCGTGACACGAGGCAGGAGTCGGCGCGGGTAATGCCCGGATAGACGAGAAAAGTAGCTCCGCGCGGGGCCATCCAGGCGCACCGGAACAATGGTGGCCCGGGTTTTGGCAGCGACGAAGGCTGGCCCGTCATAAACCTTCATGAGGCTGCCAGTGACGGTAAGTCTGCCTTCCGGAAAGATCATGACCGGCCGCCCCGATTCAAGTAGCTTCACCACTCGCTTCATGCCCATCGGATTCGTTGGGTCCACCGCGAGGTGATCGACACCACGCAAGATGAGGCGGAACCAAGGATTGGCGACTACCCCTGTATGAACTATGAAAACCGGGTCCACAGGGAGAAACAGGCCCAGGAGCAGGCCATCCAAATAAGATTCGTGGTTGGCGATAATCAGTAGTGGTGTAGCGTTGAAAACTTCCAGATCACCCTGAAGACGGACGCGAAACAATAAGCGAGCGACAAGCCTCAAGGCAGCGCGAACCAGGGAACGCACGGTTTGTTACCCCCCATGGGCAGGAAACGAACGTTGGTATTTTTTCTTGGGCCGACACCGGGTTATCGAGCTTGGAGGGCGCCAGCTTGCTGCAGGTGCTTCATCTTGCGCAGTATAGGCCAGCGGAACGAGCCCTTTCTCCCCCTCACACGTCGAGGTTGCGCACCCCCAGCGCGTTGGTTTCGATAAAGGCGCGGCGGGGCTCGACTTCATCGCCCATGAGGGTGGTGAAGATCTGGTCAGACGAAATGACGTCTTCGATGCGTACTTTCATCAGGCGCCGGACTTTCGGGTCCATGGTGGTTTCCCAGAGCTGCTCGGGATTCATCTCCCCCAAGCCTTTGTAGCGCTGGATGCTCATGCCGCGCCGGACTTCGTCGAGCAGCCAGTTCATGGCCTGACGGAAATTTTCCACCGCGCTCTCCTTTTCACCGCGCTTGATCACAGCACCGGCGCCGATGAGATCGCGCAGCAGGTCAGCGACTTTCACCAGTTGAGCATAGTCGCCGGATTCCAGCAAATCCTGTTCGAGAAAATACACCTGCGCATTGCCGTGTAGGGTACGCGTGATAGCCAGGCGGTGGCTTTCGCTTTCGGGATCGAACTGGGCTTCGACGCGGAACTTGGCGCTGTCCAGCGCGGCGCCAAGGCTGGCTTCCGCCAGCATGGCCGCGCTGCCGTCCGCCAGGCCAAGGCGGGGCAGGCGTGAGAGCGCCTGCAGCACGTCGTCTGGCAGCAGCCGGGAGAGGCGTTCGATGACGGCTTCGGCGAGGAAGAATTCGCGCGCCAGCATTTCCAGGCTTTCCCCAAATAGCAAAGCGGCGCCTTCGGCAGGCACGAGGCTCGCGTCGCGCAGGGCTTCCTGCATCAGGTGCTGCTTGAGCTCGTGCTCATCCTTCAGGTAACGCTCGCTCTTGCCGTGCTTCACCTTGTAGAGCGGCGGCTGCGCGATGTAGATGTGGCCGCGCTCCACCAGGTCGGGCATCTGGCGGTAGAAAAAAGTCAGCAGCAGGGTGCGGATATGTGCGCCGTCTACGTCCGCATCGGTCATGATGATGACGCGGTGATAGCGCAGCTTGTCCGGGTTGTAGTCGTCCTTGCCTATGCTGGTGCCCAGGGCAGTGATGAGGGTGGCGATTTCCTGGCTGGAAATAAGCTTGTCGAAGCGCGCCTTTTCCACGTTGAGGATCTTGCCTTTGAGCGGCAGGATGGCCTGGAATTTGCGATCGCGTCCCTGCTTGGCGGAGCCGCCGGCGGAGTCGCCCTCCACCAGATAAAGCTCCGACAGCGCGGGGTCCTTTTCCTGGCAGTCGGCCAGCTTGCCGGGCAGGCCCATGCCGTCCAGCACGCCTTTGCGCCGCGTCATCTCGCGCGCCTTGCGCGCGGCCTCGCGCGCACGGGCCGCTTCCACGATCTTGCCGCAGATAATCTTGGCGTCGTTGGGGTTTTCCATGAGGTATTCGGCCAGCTTGGTGCCGACGATTTCCTGCACCACCGGCTGCACTTCGCTCGACACCAGCTTATCCTTGGTCTGCGAGGAAAACTTGGGTTCCGGCACCTTGATCGACAGCACACAGGTGAGGCCCTCGCGCATGTCGTCCCCGCTGGTTTCCACCTTGGCCTTTTTCGCCAGCTCGTTGTCCTCGATGTACTTGTTGATGATGCGCGTCATCGCCATACGCAACCCGGTAAGGTGGCTGCCGCCGTCGCGCTGGGGAATGTTGTTGGTGAAGCACTGCACCGATTCCGAATAGCCGTCGTTCCATTGCATGGCGACTTCGACGCTGATGCCGTCCTTCTCTCCCACGGCATGGAAAGTCTTGGGGTGCAGCGTCGTCTTGCTGCGGTTCATGTACTCGACGAAGCCTTTCACGCCGCCGGAGTGGGCGAAGTTCTCGCTCTTGCCATCCCGGTGGTCGACCAGCTCGATCTTGACCCCGTTATTGAGAAAAGACAGCTCGCGCAGCCGCTTGGCCAGGATGTCGTAGTGGTACTCCACATGGCCGAAAATTTCCCCATCGGCCAGGAATTGGACTTCCGTGCCGCGCTTCTCGGTCGCGCCCAGCACCCGCATGGGAGACACTTCCACGCCGTTCTGCTTCTCGATCAGGCGATCCGCCACGGCGCCGCGATGGAATTCCATGCCGTATTTCTTGCCGTCGCGCCGGATGGTCAGCTTGAGCCATTCCGACAGGGCATTGACGCAGGACACCCCGACGCCGTGGAGGCCGCCGGACACCTTGTAGCTGTTCTGGTTGAACTTGCCGCCGGCGTGCAAGACGGTCATGACGATTTCGGCGGCGCTGCGCTTGGGCTCGTGCTTATCGTCGAACTTGACGCCCACGGGTATGCCGCGCCCGTTGTCGTTCACAGAAACCGAGTTATCGGGATGGATGACGATCTTGATGTCATCGCAGTAGCCGGCCAGAGCCTCGTCGACGGCGTTGTCCACCACCTCGAACACCATGTGGTGCAGGCCGGTGCCGTCGGAGGTGTCACCAATGTACATGCCCGGCCGCTTGCGCACCGCTTCCAATCCTTCCAACTGCTGGATGCTGGATTCATCGTACTCTTGGGCTTTCTGGGGCTTCTGGCTCATGGCTCACTCAAACAAAAACAAATACCCTGGGCGGGCGGTTAAAAACAGGTGACGGCATTCAAATCCGCATGGGCATAACGACATATTTGAAGGACGGCTCGCTGGCGCTGGTCAACAGCATGCTGCTGTTGGGGTCGCTGAACGCCAGCGTGGCTTCGTCGCCGCTGATGGCCGCCAAACCGTCCAGCAGATAAGTGACATTGAAGCCGATGTCCAAAGGCGTGTCTTCATAGCGCGCCTCCAGTTCTTCCTGGGCCTCTTCTTGCTCGTTATTCGTGCTGATCACCTTGAGGCTGTCTTTGCCCAGCACCAACCGCACGCTGCGGAATTTCTCGTTGGAGAGAATCGCCGCACGCTGCAGCGCCTGCATGGCCTCCTGGCGATTAACGATCATTCTCTTGTCGTGGGCAGTGGGGATCACGCGCTGGTAATCGGGAAACTTGCCGTCCACCACCTTGGATATGAGTTCCATACCGTCCATGGCAAAGGTGACGAGATTGCCCGCCAGGCTGATTTCCACCGGCGCCTCGTCCTCACCCAGCATCTTCACCAGTTCCAGCACCGTCTTGCGCGGGATGATGAGATCCCGATTATCGTGGGCAGACGCCAGCTTGGTTTCGGCATAAGACAGGCGATGGCCGTCGGTGGCCACCAGGCGCAGGGTTTCCCCCTCCAGTACCAGAAGCAATCCGTTCAGGTAATAGCGGATATCCTGATTGGCCATGGCAAACTGGGTCAACTGCAGCAGGCGCTTCAAGACGTTCTGCGGCACCTGCAGGCGCGCTTCCGTCGCTGCGCTTTCCATGCGCGGAAAATCCGCCGCCGGCAGGGTTTGCAGCGTAAAGCGCGAACGCCCCGCGGCCAGCACCACCTGGCTGTCCTTGCTTTCCAGGCGGATTTTGGCACCGTCCGGCAGAGCGCGCACGATGTCGAACAGCTTGCGCGCCGCGACGGTCAGGCTGAATTCCGTATCGACCTTGACCTCCTTGAGCATCGTGGCCACCTGCAGTTCGAGGTCGGTGGCCAGCAGGCGGGCTTCGCCGGGATGCGCCTGGATCAGGACATTGGACAGAATGGGGAGGGTGTGGCGACGCTCAACCACGCCTATGGTGGTACCCAACTGAGGCAGGAGCGCGGCGCGTTCGATTTCCATCAGTAACATTGTTTAATCCTTGCCATCGTTATTAAAGGGAAGCGTGGTTGTGGAAAACCGGCTAAGCGATTGTCAGGTATCGAAATTGCGGCCCTTACGACCTGTGCATAAAGCCGCGCGCTCCTGGGGATCGCTGTGGATGACTGGCAGGCCTGAGCGGTATCGGCCGGGTTTTCCACAATTCTTTCCGCTGCAATCACCGGCTTTTCCTCAGCTTGTCAGCGTCTGCAGCAGCAGCAGATAGACCCGTGATGTTTCCGGGTCCTGTTCCCTCAATTCCTGCACCTTTCGGCAGGCGTGCAGCACCGTAGTGTGGTCGCGGCCGCCGAAGGATTCGCCGATTTCCGGCAGCGACATATTGGTCAGCTCCTTGGCCAGCGCCATGGCGATTTGGCGCGGGCGGGCCAGATTGCGCGTACGCTTCTTGCTGTACATGTCGGCGACCTTGAGCTTGTGGAATTCGGCCACCGTCTTCTGGATGTTCTCGATGGAAACCTGGCGGCTGGTGGAGGCGATGAGATCCTTCAACGCGTCCTTGGCGAGGTCCAGGGTGATGGGTTTGTCCGAAAAACGCGCATAGGCGACGATGCGCTTGATGGCACCTTCCAGTTCGCGCACGTTGCTTCGTACTTGTTTGGCGATGAAGAAGGCGACGTTTTCCTCCAGGCGCACGCCTTCGCTTTCGGCTTTTTTTAGCAGGATGGCCACGCGCATCTCCAGTTCGGGCGGTTCGATGGCCACGGTGAGCCCCCAGGCGAAGCGGGACTTCAGGCGCTCGTCGATGCCTTGCATGTCTTTGGGAAAGGTATCGCAGGTCAGCACGATCTGGCGGTGGTTTTCGATCAGGGCGTTGAAGATATAGAAAAACTCTTCTTGGGTGCGGTCCTTGGCGGCGAAGAATTGGATGTCGTCGATGAGCAGCAGGTCATGCGCCGCGTAATGCTGCTTGAAGCTGTCGAAGGCCTTGTTGCGATAGGCCTGCACCATGTCGTTGACGTAGTCGTTGGCATGGATGTAGCTGACCCGGGCTTCGGGGCGGCTGCTGCGCAGCTGGTTGGCGATGGCCTGGCTGAGATGGGTCTTGCCCAGACCCACGCCGCCATAGATGAACAGCGGGTTGTAGGCCGTGCCCGGATTGTCCGCCACCTGTAGGGCGGCCGCGCGCGCCAGTTGGTTGGCGCGGCCGCCGACGAAGTTGTCGAAGCTGAATTGCGGATTGACGCGCATGGCCAGCGGCGCGGCTGCCGCCGGCCTCACGGGCGCCGCAGCGGGCGCCGCGACCGTGCGCGGCTTGGCGCTGAGTGCATATTCCAGCTCCAGCGGCTGGCCGAAATGCTCCTGCGCCCAAGTCAGCAGATGACAGGAAAATTTTTCCCGGAACCAGTCCAGCACGAAGCGGTTGGGCGCCAGTATCCTCAAGCGCCCGTCGCTCTCCTCAAGGCTCAGCGGCTTGATCCAGGTGTTGTACTGCTGGGCGCTCAGGTCGTCTTGAAAGCGCTGGAGACATTGGTCCCAGAAAGAAGCCATGGGATAAATTCGAAGGCCGGGCAAGATGGCGATTCTACCCTTTCCGCGGTCAGGTTATCCACAGGTCCGGAATATATGCGGACTTGACGCAAATGCCGCGAATAAAGTCTAATAATCGGTTTTTTAAGGCGAAAAACCGGCCGCGCCAGCGCTGTGCCGGATTCCGAGGGCAAGCACCATGAAACGTACTTATCAACCTTCCGTCGTGAAGCGCAAGCGCACCCATGGCTTCCGCGCGCGCATGAAGACCCGCGGCGGCCGGGCGGTCATCAATGCCCGCCGGGCCAAGGGGCGCAAGCGCCTGGCCGTGTGATTGCTTGGCCGGCCGCCACGCTTATCCGCGCAGCCGGAGATTACTGGCTGCGGCGCAGTTCGAAGCGGTTTTTGCCCGGCGCAGGAATTTGCGCGGCGAGGTTTTCGTGCTGATGGGGCGGCCGAACAGCCTGGGCCATGCGCGCCTGGGGCTCATCGTGGCAAAAAAATTGTGCCCGCGCGCAGTCGACCGCAATCGCATCCGCCGCCTGGCGCGGGAACAATTCCGCCGCATGCAGCACGAACTGCCGGCATGGGATTGGGTGGTGCGCCTGGCGCGCCGGCCGCAGGGCGAGAACTTGATGGAAGAATTGCGCGACTTGTTCACTCGGGCCGAGACATGGGCCGCCTAGCCGCCTGGCTGGTCAAGGCCTACCGCTTGGCGCTGAGCCCCTTGCTCGCGCCGCGCTGCCGTTTTCAGCCTTCCTGTTCCGACTACACGATCGAGGCCCTGGAAAAACACGGTCTCTTCAAAGGCGGTCTGCTTGCCGCCAAACGCATCGCCCGCTGCCGCCCCGGCGGCGGCAGCGGCTACGACCCGGTTCCCTGAGCATCATGGATACCCAAAGACTGATACTTTTCATCGTTTTTTCCTTTTCCCTGCTGCTGCTTTGGGAAAATTGGCAAAACCGCAATGCGCCCCAGGCGCCCGCGCCCGCCACCCAACAGGCAGCCGGCTCGGTCAACAGCGTGCCGCAGGCGCCCACGGCACCGAGCGCGGCGGCAGCCGTCGCTCCGGCGGCGGGGAGCTTGTTCACTCCGGCGCCCGTGGCGGTGGTGAAGACGCCCCTCATGACCGCGACCATCAGCGCGGAAGGCGGCGACCTGCGCCATCTGGTGCTGGACAAGTATCAGGAAACCGACCGCGCCGACACGCCTCTGCCGCTCTTCGAACAGACCCCGAATCATCCCTATGTGGCGCAGTCCGGCCTGATCGGCGCGCAGCTGCCCAACCACAAGACGTTGTTCCAGCTCGCCCCCGGCACCTACACGCTGGCGCCCGGCCAGAAAAGCCTGACGCTGCCGCTGACCTGGACCGACCCGGCCACCGGCGTGACGGTGACCAAGACTTACACCTTCACCCCGCACAGCTATCTGATCCGGCTTGCCTACAGCGTGAAGAATGCCGGCACCGCCCCGGTCCCCCTCAACGCCTATTTCCAGTTCGTGCGCAACGACAAGCCGCCGCCGGGGGAATCCCATTTCATCCATGCCTATACCGGCCCGGCGATCTACACGGCGGAAAAGAAATTCCAGAAAATCCCCTTCTCCAACATCGCCGACCATAGCGCGGAGTTCGAGAAACGGGCCAACAACGGCTGGGTGGGCATGGTGCAGCACCATTTCGTCGCCGCCTGGCTGCCGCCCCAGGGCCCGCAGCGCGAGTTCTACGTCCGGGACTTGGGCGGCGGCCTGTTTTCCGCCGGCTTGATCGTGCCCGAGGGCAGCGTAGCGCCGGGGCAGACGGTGAGCTTCGACGCGCCCCTCTATGCCGGCCCGCAACTGCAGAACCAGCTCGCCAAGATCGCGCCGGGGCTGGAGTACACGCGCGACTACGGCCTGCTCACGCCCATCGCCGTGCCCATCTTCTGGGCCCTGGAAAAAATCCACGCCATCGTCGGCAACTGGGGCTGGGCCATCGTCATCCTCACGATCATCATCAAGCTGCTGCTCTTTCCGCTTTCGGCCAAGAGCTACAAATCCATGGCGCACATGCGCCAGCTCACGCCCAAGCTGCAAAAGCTCAAGGAGCTGTACGGCGACGACCGCCAGAAGCTGCACCAGGCCATGGCCGAGTTGTACAAGACCGAGAAGGTCAATCCGCTGGGCGGCTGCCTGCCCATCGTCATGCAGATCCCCGTGTTCATCGCCCTCTACTGGGTGCTGCTGGGTGCCGTGGAACTGCGCGGCGCGCCCTGGATACTGTGGATACACGACCTCACCAAGGCCGACCCCTACTACGTGCTGCCCATCCTCATGGGCATCACCATGTTCATCCAGACCAAGCTCAACCCCACGCCGCCCGACCCCATCCAGGCAAAGGTCATGATGATCATGCCCATCGCCTTTTCCATCTTCTTCTTCTTCTTCCCCGCCGGCCTGGTGCTCTACTGGCTCACCAACAACATCCTCTCCATCGCCCAGCAGTGGGTCGTCACCAAGCAGATGGAGAAGCAGGGGAAGAAAAGCAAGGGGTGAGAGGTGGCGGAGTTTGAGTTCAACCGGGACGTGCTTTCGGAACGGCGCTCTGCCCGGTGGCACAGGGGGCTGCTTTGTTGCCGTATGAATGTTGTCGGCGAAGGCTTGCTCAAGGTGAGAGAGCCCGCATTGGCGCAGGCAGTATGCCCAGTGCTGCAAGGCGGGAATAGGGATGGGGTCTGCGTTACCCTCCGATATTGGCATGGCGTATAGTTTCTAAGGTATTTGCTGCCCTTACCACTCGGGAGAGAGCGCCATGTCACTCACTATCGAACAGCTCAAACAGGAAGCCATGAATCTCACACCGGAGGAACGCGCGGACTTGGCTGACTGGCTTTGGGTCAGCGCCATGCCACGTGAAGAAGTCAATGCGGCTTGGGATGCCGAGATCGCCCGACGTATCGCCGAGATCGAGTCCGGCACCGCCAAACGGGTTCCCAGCGAAGAAGTCTTCGCCGTTGCCGACGAAAAGCTTCGCAAAGCGGGTAGGTGAAAGTTTGCTGGCACGACTTGGCTCGGCAGGAGTTCGACGAGGCCATCGATTATTATCTTGTGCATGCGGGGCCGAAAGTGGCTGGCAATTTTGCCGACGCAGTTCTAGCAAACCTGTCGTTGCTTCATGACCACCCCGCCATTGGCGCTCTGCATCATCTCAGCGCACGCCGCATCCCTTTCAATGGATTCCCTTTCGACATCGTTTATCGTGCCAACTCGCAACGGGTTGTCATCATCGCCATCGCAACCCAAAGCCGCCAGCCCCGGCATTGGGGGGGCGGCAGAGGGCTGGTTCGTCGCATCCCCGCGCGAGCGGGGAACACACGTCGGCCAGCCGCACGTCACCCTCATGGGCGATTATTCGTCGGCAAGACGCAGGGCCTCCTTGACGAGTTCCGGCCCCAGAAAATAGCCGCCCTCGACCAAGGCTTCGAGCAGCGGGCGCACACGGGGCAGCAGCCCTTTGCGCTTGCCTAGCACCAGCACGCCCACGCTGCCGATGACGGCGATACCCAATTGCCGGGCCACCGCGCGCCCGGCCTTGTCGTCCATCAACACGCCCGCGCCGCGTTCCCGCGCCAGGGCCAGCGCGCTGGTTTCGCCGGGGTCGATGCCCAGAACGGGCAGCGCGTCGCGCGGGGCCAGGAGTTCGAAGCGGCCCGCCGCCAACGCATAGCGAATGTCTCGGCCTTCGCCCCGATCCGGCTTGGCTTCGCACTCGGCCAGCACCGTCGGCGTCAACAGCACTTGCTGAAACAAGGCCGGAAGCAACCCCAATTGCTCGATACGCGCCAGTGCAAGCAATGGCCCGGTATCGGCCACGATCAGCCTACGCAAAATCGGCCAGCTCCTGCTCGATTTCGCCGGGTTCCGGTCGCGCCACAGGAATATGCAAACTGCCCAGCAAATCGATGAACCCGGAATGGCTCAAGCCAGCCAGTTTGACCGCCTGCCCCAGACTGATCCGGGATTCGTCGAACAGCCGAACCGCCAGCGCGGTATTGACGCCGCTTTTCAGCAGGCTCTCGTCGAACGGCACCGCGATGAACACCGGTTGCCCATGCTTGGTGACGATGGAAAGTTTGCCCGCCTCGGCATCGCGCACCAGCTCGCTGGTGCGGTCGCGCAGATCGCGGATGGTGAAAGTTTGCATGGTCGACTCTCCTGAAAAAGCACACACTTGTGTGCATATTAGGCGCTATTCAATGCCGGTAGCAAGCCGCTGCACCAGTAACAGGTCGCCCCCGAAGGCTTTGGCTGGACGGTTCATCCCCGCGCGAGCGGGGAACACGAGGTCATTGCGCCGAGCAGTGCTGCCTTTTGCCGGTTCATCCCCGCGCGAGCGGGGAACACCCGGCTGCACCGCAAGCGCGTGCAGCACGATCTCGGTTCATCCCCGCGCGAGCGGGGAACACGTGAGCTTCGCCTACAACGTGGGGCTCAAGGCCGGTTCATCCCCGCGCGAGCGGGGAACACTACTGGCGCCGGCACGCCACCCACTGGCTGCGCGGTTCATCCCCGCGCGAGCGGGGAACACCTCCTCGGCGATGTCGCACATTTCCGCCAATGCGGTTCATCCCCGCGCGAGCGGGGAACACGGTGCTCACCGGCACGATCCCCGCAGCGCCGGCGGTTCATCCCCGCGCGAGCGGGGAACACCCTATAAGCGCGTACTAACCTGGGTTACATACCGGTTCATCCCCGCGCGAGCGGGGAACACTGAACTCGGCCATCTGGCCATTATCGTAGGTGCGGTTCATCCCCGCGCGAGCGGGGAACACTAAACGGCACAGACTGGCCGGGCTTGGTCAGGCGGTTCATCCCCGCGCGAGCGGGGAACACGATGGGGCTTACCCGGCAATCAACTGTAACGACGGTTCATCCCCGCGCGAGCGGGGAACACAATCTAAGTGATTCGCTGGTGCAAAATAGTACCGGTTCATCCCCGCGCGAGCGGGGAACACGAATGGAAGATGCCACCACACGCATCATAGGTTCGGTTCATCCCCGCGCGAGCGGGGAACACCCGACCTCGAACTGATATCCAAGGCATTCCCACGGTTCATCCCCGCGCGAGCGGGGAACACGACGCAAGCACAGTCCCTGTTCGGCGCGAACACGGTTCATCCCCGCGCGAGCGGGGAACACCTAACCGTCTCATATGATGGGGGCATGCATACCGGTTCATCCCCGCGCGAGCGGGGAACACTCCAGTTCCCTCTGCTCATCTTCCTGGGGCTGCGGTTCATCCCCGCGCGAGCGGGGAACACGTGCTGGGCGGCCTCAATACTGCCGGCAGCATCGGTTCATCCCCGCGCGAGCGGGGAACACTTGTGGGTTACGCGCCAGTCGGGGCACGAAAACGGTTCATCCCCGCGCGAGCGGGGAACACAATCGAGGCTGGTCTTTCTCGTCCAACTTTTGCGGTTCATCCCCGCGCGAGCGGGGAACACCCGGCAATCTGTTCTGGGGTCAGGTGGACTCCCGGTTCATCCCCGCGCGAGCGGGGAACACGGCGGCGTCTGAGAGAGGGGCGATTTTATATTCGGTTCATCCCCGCGCGAGCGGGGAACACCCGAATTTTCCATAGGCCGAATTTGCAGTGAGCGGTTCATCCCCGCGCGAGCGGGGAACACATTACTAGTTCGTGCAGATAGACGCAATCGCCCGGTTCATCCCCGCGCGAGCGGGGAACACTATGGATTGCCGGTATCGTAGCCGTCGGGCTGCGGTTCATCCCCGCGCGAGCGGGGAACACCTCGTTAGACCCGGCGTCTACCGGTAATGCGTAGGTTCATCCCCGCGCGAGCGGGGAACACCGGACTCAATGCCGCGCCCGCCGAAACTCGCGCGGTTCATCCCCGCGCGAGCGGGGAACACTACTGCAGGGCATCGCCGTTGTTCTCCACGGCCGGTTCATCCCCGCGCGAGCGGGGAACACATCGCTGGAGCTGATCCCATTCGTCAATACGCCGGTTCATCCCCGCGCGAGCGGGGAACACACGTCCACCTGATTACCCAGCGCCCTAAACTGCGGTTCATCCCCGCGCGAGCGGGGAACACATCCCCGCCATCCCCGCCGACCTGGCCTCGGGCGGTTCATCCCCGCGCGAGCGGGGAACACATCCGATTCCGCGACGTCTCGCCCGGCCCCAACGGTTCATCCCCGCGCGAGCGGGGAACACCTGCCCGCGCCGACACCCGAGAGCACCATCACCGGTTCATCCCCGCGCGAGCGGGGAACACTTGGGCAGTGCGGCTTCAACCACCAGTCATGTGCGGTTCATCCCCGCGCGAGCGGGGAACACAAAATTGCAACCTGGGATACCGAGACCGACCCCGGTTCATCCCCGCGCGAGCGGGGAACACGATGCGGCATCAGATACGGCACCCGCGTCCTGCGGTTCATCCCCGCGCGAGCGGGGAACACTGACTCGCGGGCCACCTCGGAAACAGGGAGAACGGTTCATCCCCGCGCGAGCGGGGAACACAGGTTGGTGCGGCGTGGGCGCAAACTGTGGCACGGTTCATCCCCGCGCGAGCGGGGAACACAGCTGGGGCGCGATGGTGCGCAATCCTGCAGACGGTTCATCCCCGCGCGAGCGGGGAACACTTCCTCACTCAGGCGCGGCCCGGTGCGTTTTTCGGTTCATCCCCGCGCGAGCGGGGAACACAGGTTGGTGCGGCGTGGGCGCAAACTGTGTCACGGTTCATCCCCGCGCGAGCGGGGAACACCTGCGAATATCCTGTAGTGGTGAAATTACCGGCGGTTCATCCCCGCGCGAGCGGGGAACACACTACAGTTCGTTCGTGGCGACAAGCGCAAAACGGTTCATCCCCGCGCGAGCGGGGAACACCGAACCCAGAATGGTGGACAGGTCGAGCGTACCGGTTCATCCCCGCGCGAGCGGGGAACACTTGCACACGTGGCGGTCGGGCGCAATGCATGCCGGTTCATCCCCGCGCGAGCGGGGAACACCACGTCCACCTGATTACCCAGCGCCCTAAACTACGGTTCATCCCCGCGCGAGCGGGGAACACGACAACCGCAAACGTGCCGGTATTATATGTTGCGGTTCATCCCCGCGCGAGCGGGGAACACGATCGTGGCGTTGGTGAGCATGATGGCCGTGGCGGTTCATCCCCGCGCGAGCGGGGAACACACGGCCCGTGGCGGGCCATGGCACCCGAGCGGCGGTTCATCCCCGCGCGAGCGGGGAACACGGAGGGATAGGCCATGCGCAAAGATTTCAAAAACGGTTCATCCCCGCGCGAGCGGGGAACACGACAACCGCAAACGTGCCGGTATTATATGTTGCGGTTCATCCCCGCGCGAGCGGGGAACACGTTTCGTGGAGCTCTTGCCATGGCGAAAAAATCGGTTCATCCCCGCGCGAGCGGGGAACACGCATCCATACGCTCATTGAGCGAATCAATACGCGGTTCATCCCCGCGCGAGCGGGGAACACACTTCTTTCAACTCGTTGATCTACCAGGGTTAATCAACAGCTGGAAATTCTACCGATTCCCAACCAAAAAACACACGGGTTTTTTTCGCTTTGTTAAAGAGCATCGATATCCTCTACGGGTAAGAAGCTCACCAGCTTCGCGCCGTCGAGTTCCACCGGAATTCGGCGGTTTTGGCCAAGGGTGACGAAATCGAACCCGGCTTCGTTGCTCACTCGCCAGGCCATGACTGCGTTGCCTTCCCCGATGCCGGCCTCGACTTGGCTCCAGATATGCTCGCGCACCTTGGCGGAGTAGTTGCCCACGTAGACGCCCGCACGGATTTCCAGGAGCCAGATGGCGAGCCGGCCGCGCAGCCGGGGCGGAGCATTTTCAAGCACGATGACCAGCATCGCCGATGGACTCGGGGTTGGGGATGGCGGGGCCGACCTGTTCCTCGAAGGGCTCGGGCGGTTCGATTTCGCCCGCGGCGAGCATGGCTTCGATGCCGGGGATGATGCGTTCGAGCAGGTGCGTTTCGCGGAACACGTCGCGGCAGGCGAGCCGCACCTGTTGTTCGGGATGGGCTGGACGGCGCGCGGCGATGCGGAATGCCAGCGGCACGACGGTATCGAATTTGTATACGTCGGCCACGTCGTACACGAAGGATAGCGGTTTGCCGGTGTGGATGAAACCGATGGCGGGCGCATAGCCGGCGGCGAGCACGGCGGCTTCGGTCACGCCATAAAGGCAGGCGGTGGCGGCCGAGAGGCAGCGGTTGGGCAGATCGCCTTTGTCCCAATCCTGGGTGTCGTAATTGCGTGCTTTCCACTCCACGCCGTACTTGGCGGCGATGCGCTTGTAGGTTTCGCGCACGCGCACGCCCTCGATGCCGCGCAACTGCTCGACCGAGCGCCGTTGCGGCGGCTCTTCCCCAAAGCGCAGCGCGTACATTTTGCGTACGACCTTGAGCCGCAGGCTGTCGTCGAGCGCGAGCCGTGCCTGATACAGCAACTTGTCGGAACGCGCTCCGCCGGGCTGGCCCGCGGAATACAGCCGTACGCCCGCTTCGCCGATCCACACCAGCAGCGTGCCGACCCGCGCAGCCAGCGCGCAGGCCGCGTGGGAGACGCGCGTGCCGGGTTCTAGCATCAGGCATGCCACGCCGCCGACCGGGATGTGGGTGCGCACGCCTGTCTTGTCGACGACGACGAAGGCGCCGTCGAGCACGTCCAGGTGGCCGCGCTCGATGTAGAGGATCGAGAGGCGATCCTTGATGGGAATGGGCTTGAGCGGCGGGAGCTGGTCGGCCATCAAATCGCGGAAGGCAAGGCACGTCGCCGGATGGTTTGGCTGCCCAAAGTAATGAAATAACCTGTTTCAAGCGCCGGGACGGACAGCAGGTTTTTCAGCCATTCGGCGGGCGCATCGGGCGGGATGGGCTCTTGCCGGATGTAGATGATTGCGGGCGGGGGCGGAAGTTCGTGCAGAAACACCAGCTCGCCATAGTCGCGGTCGAAGGTAACCAGCCACCGCCCAAGCTCGCGGGCGCGCTCAAGCACGACGCGATCTGTCGCGCCGGGCATGTCCTCGGCCACCGCAAGCACATCGAAACCGTCCGCCCGCAAGCTCCTGAGCGCGGGCGCAGGAAAATTCTCGTTGACCAGCAAAAGCGGCGTCACGCAGCAGCCTTGTGGCGGGCGATGTACTGTTCTTCCTGCATCATCTCGGCCGCAAAGGCTAGCGCGGCCAGGATGTCTTCGCGCGTGATGTGCGGATAAGACTCAAGCAACTGCTCGAACGTCCAGCCATTCGCCAGCCAGCCGATAATCAGCTCGACGGAAATTCGTGTCCCCTTGATCACCGGCTTGCCCATCAGAATCTCCGGGTCGGAAACGATGTGTCCTCTCCATTCCATGATTCGCTCCGTTTTGTAGCGCAATATCAGCAATCTACCCTAGGCGGCGCGCCGGCGGCAATTCTCTGTGGAAGGCTTTGGCAACAGCGCCATCTTTCGCCGACTAAGCATTCCAGACGGCAAGCCGCATCGCTCCGCCGTACCCCATGCCACCGGTACCAGCCAAAATGGCTTGGCGCTTGTGACGGCCATCAGTAATAGTCGTCCTCGCGTTGATGGCGCACCGCTAGGATGGTAACGGTGTCCGCATCCTCGATTTCAAACAGGGCCACATAACCGGACTGGCCGAATTCGATCAACAGCTCGCGCAGAAGAGGATTTTCGGGTATGGCCTTGCGGCAGGCAAAGGGGAAGTCCTGTAGAAAGGCGATGCCCTTGGCGATGGAACCGCGTGCACGGTCGGCCGCAGCCAAGTCCGTTTGGGCAAGGAAGTCGAACAAACGCTGCAAATCGTCGGCAGCGCGCGGCGCGAGCCTGACGCGATAGCTCACGCACCGGCCCGCTTGGTGCGTGCCTTGGCCAAGGAAGCATCGAGCCGGGCGAGCATGTCCTCGGCGCTGACGTACTTACCGCTCGCACGCGCCTCGTCCCGCGCAGTCAGCCCGCGCGCGATGAACTCGCGTTGCGACTCACGCCGCTCGATATTCAGGCGAACGGCTTCCAAAACAAAGCCGGAAAGCGTCTCGCCCTCGCGCAAGACCGACTCGGCGGCGGCGCGCAGTTCGCTATCGACACGCAGCGGCGGCAGGGTGGCGGTTTTCATGGGGGATCCTTGATGCAATGCATATGCGATGCAGTTTAGGCTTGAGCTAATGCCAAGGCAAGCGAAGAGGCGGCCAGCGGCATTCATGTTCGCAACGGTGCGATAGACAACAAACCCAGGCCCATGACCTTGCCGTGACCGATCCCGGATTCGAGCGTCGCTCTAAATTTGCCAGGATCGCTCACCCTCAGCCGCCCCTCGAAGAGCACCGAGAACACGCGGATCGTGACGCCGTCGCGCCGCCGCCCGGTCAGCATCCGGTCTTGCGACACCCGCACATCAGGGTACGGCTGACCTTTGGGACTTTCGACGAAGTCGAAATAATCCGGCGTATCCGAAGCCGGCAAGGCAAAGCCGTGCTGTTCGCCCTTGCGCGCGAGCCAGTCGCGCTGCGCGTCGGGGTGAACCAGCCCGGTACGCTTGCCTTGCGCCGTCTTGCACGGATTGGTGCGCAGGCGGAAGCGGAATGCCTCGCCAGCGGCGAGCGAGTCGAGCGCGAGTTTTTGCACGAGGTCGATACCGGGTTCGGCTTGGGCGAGCCAGCCGGATTCGTGCAGGCGTGACCAGTCCGGTGCTGCCTGCGACTGGATCAACACGCGCGGTCGGCCTTCCTTGTCAGTCTCGGGTTCCTGCCGCCACAACAGCGCGCCCGGCGGGCACGGTGTGTCCTGCGGGAAAAACGCCCGGCACAGCGTCGCGTGCATCTGGTAAGGGTCAGCGAGGTCGCGCCGCGCATCCTTGCAGCGTGGGTTCAGATGGATCCTATGCAGCAGCATCGTTCGGCTCCTGTTCCAGCGTGATCCATTCCGAACGCACATGACGCGCGCCGAAGCGACGGTCGGCGAACGACGACAGGGGCTGATCCATGCGCAGCGCACCACTGCCGTCCGTCGATTCCAGCGATACGAGCAATTCCACTGGCGCGGTTTCGCCGCGTCGCGGCGTTGCAAGCCAAGGACGCTTGAGCGCGGAGAGCAATGGTGCGTCCACAATGCCGTCCTCCAGCCAGATTGGTTCGGCAGGCACATAGGACTTGCGCCCCAGAGCCAGTGGCCAGGTTGGGTTTTGCAAGGCCGCGTGCGCACGTTCGAGCAGGCTGCGATCCGAGCCGTCCAGCCCGACCAGAAACACGGCGTCAGCGAGGTAGTAACGCTGCGAGGTCACGCCATCCTTGGATAAAGAGCCATCCGCCCGAATCATGGTGTCGCTCGCAGCGCAACCCGTTGTCTGGAAATCACGCTTCAACACCCCAGGCCGGTCATGGCGCACGCCCATCGTCAGCGCGGCGAGTGCTTGCAAATCCTCATTCCAAACCTCGCGGTCGATGCCGAGCGCGGCGGCCAACAAGCCGATCACGCCGGACTTGCTCGGCTCCTTGCCGGTGTCGCGCTGGTCGAAGCGGCTGGTCGTGCCCCAAGACTGCATGGGGCCAACTAGCCTCAAAAGCAGGGTCGGCATGGTTCAGCCCTTGACCGCTGCGAGCACGGCGTCGAGCACTGCGTCGATCGACGCCTTGTCTTCCCCCAGGCTGCCAACTTCGGCCTGCGTGAGATTGAGCACGAAGGTCTGGCCCTTGCGCGGATAAGCCGTATCGAGCACGCCCGCCTTAGCCGCCAGCGCCTCCGCCGACTTGCGCGTCAAGGACTCGCCGGTCTTGGCGCGAATCGCGGTCTCGAAAGCATTGGCGAGGTTGCGCGGCGCGGCGTCATGGCACACCGAAATGGCTACAAACTCCGGCGGGTTGTGCGCAGCGAAGCCGTTCTGCTTGCCGGTGGGCTCGGCGAGCACGAAGCCTTGCAGGAACACGCGCAGCCCCCGGGTGGCGAGGTCGGCGTCGCCCTGAAGGTTGGCGACGAGCTTGTCCCAATCGACGACAGCGTAGCGGTAATAGCACGCCGAGTTGAATTCGACCGTGCCCATCATGTCCGCGCCCGCCGTGTCTTCCGGCTTCAAGTCGTCCACGGCGGTGTAGAAGTCGAATTCGCGCTCGACTGCGTGGGTCGAGATCGCGTGCGCGACCTGGCAGGCGGCGTTCTGATTTTTCTCGGGCATGACGGCGAGCATCCGGCCAAACAATGCAATGTCCAGTGTCAGCCGCGATTTGTTGTCTTTCCCGTCGATCGCGTCCGTTACCACCTTGGCAACCTCGCTGGTGATTTTGGCTTTGAGTAGCGCATCAAAGTTACCTTCGATAGCCGCAGCAAGCGCGTCGATTTCTGCGTCGCTGAGGAACAAAAGAACGTCAGTTTTGAGCTGACCGTTCTTTTTGTCCTTCTCGACTTTGACTTTCTTATCGCCAGCGCCGATGCAGTTGATCGCAGCCGAGATGGCCTTTTCCAAGTTTTCAGCCGAGTAGGCTGAGAGACTCCTGACCTTGGGCTCAATCCTCTGCATGAGCGAGTCAATTACCCGCTTCGTTCGTGATGCAAAGTACGCCTCGTTTTCCGTCTTGAAATACTCTCGTACCGCTCGCTTTCCGCACTGGCTCGACACCCGCCCCCGGCGCGTGCCGCCGAAGAACGCATCCTTGGGCGCGCCGGTGTCGTCCCGGTTGAGGTTGGACGGCGCGAAGTTTTGCAGGAGATGAATCTCGATCAGGGTTTTCATGCGGCGGTCTCCGTTTCAGTTTCGGGGGCTTCGATGGGGTTGAGGGTGCGGTAGAAAGCGCGCGCCCAGGCGTTTTGCACTTTCTTGTTGGAACGGTTCCAGTCCCGCAGGTCGTTCAGCAGCGCCTGAAAATCGATGGGCTGATCGTTCAGCAGCGCGACCATCTGGCGCAGGCGGTGCGGGAGTTGCTCCTCATCCGCGTCCAACAGCGAGATGAATCGTTGCTCTGTGCTTGTGGGCTTGATCTTGTCTTTTGCACTCAGACCTTTCCTGCGCTCTGCGTCGTGGTGTCCGATAGCAACGGCCAATTTGATCTTGTTCTCCGTGCGGCCTTCGCGCCAATGCGCCGCCCACAGCCCGGCGACGAGGTAGTGTACCTGTCTGCGCCAGTCTTCCCCCTCGCCCTTGAGAAACGGCTCGACATAGGGATAGGCCGGGATATGCGTGCCGGGGTCGAACGCGAGGCTCTGCCTCAGTACGGCGCGCACTTTCGTATCCCGTGCGTTCATGTCTTCCAGCCATGCGATGTATTCGCTCATGCGGTTTCCTCCTGCGATTGGCGGTGGGTTTCGTACTGCTTGATTTCCTTGTTCAAGGCACCGACTTGCTTGTTGACGTGCGCTTCGGCGCGCACCAGCGCGCGGATGGCCCAGGCGTCGCTGGTCGAGACGGATGCGGCGTGCCGCCGCCAGGCGTCGCGCAGGGTCGAGCGCACGGTTTTGAGCCAACCGAGCCGGATGACGTCAGGATCGGATTTGGCGGTGTAGCTGTGCAGTACATCGTGGAAGGAGGCTTCAAGCGTGGACCAGTACGCGGCGCTCGCAGGCATCTGCTCGACGAAGCGGCTGATGTCCTTGCCGTCGGGGTCGCGTTCGCCCCGGCTCAGGAGATCGCGCGCAAAATTTTTGCAGGCCCGCCACAGGGCTTGCTGAGAATCCTCTGCAACCTGAAGTAGTTGCCGGATGTCCTCCCTAATCTCTTTTGTGCCGACCAGCGCCGATGGGAATTCGAAAGCCTCCATTCGCCAGAAGTCCACATTGGCATTGGGCGGTGTATATCGAAGCCCCAGAGTCAGGATGCTTTTGGGCAGCAGGCGGGGGTCGCGTCCAGCGAGTCGAATGGAGTGCTGTACGGTCAATGGTGCCTCACCGCCCGCACCGGGTAACAACGAATAAAAATCGCGCCAGATACCTTTGTTTTCGCGGAAACGCAAGGTCAACCGCCCTTTCTCTTTGTCTGTAGTGTATGCAAGCATCGGGTCGGTAATCGGCACAGCGGACTCATGGCCCAGTCCGGCGATAAAACGAACGAATGCCACACCGCCAGTTGGGCAGGCTTCCAACAAAACCAGTCGAGCTTGCCACGAGTAAAGGTCGGCATTCCCCGCCGGTGCGCGCTTTGGCGTTGCGACAGGCACTTTCTCAGGATCGCGCTCCCAAAGTGGGATGTCGCCTTGTATGACTGCCCGGTTTTGCTCAATCAGGCAATAGCACAACGTCTCGTGCAAGGTCACCCCGATAGGAATGCACATCAGCCCATTTACTGAGGGGGACGGAAAGTACCCGCGCCCGCCGCTCAGCGAGAACGTCATTGTTGAAACAAGCCAACGCGCACATTCCGCGAAAGACCGCACTCCGGGCAACTTGGCATCTGTATGGTCGAACAGCACCTTGTTGGTTGTGGCGTTGTGCTCAGCGGTCAACTTCGTCCACGGTTCAAGTTCCTTTGCCGGGACATTCGGGTTTTGGCCGAACGGGTGCGTCTCGTCGAACAGCCAGAACCGCTCTCGCCAGCGTTCGAGATAGGTGTCGATCTTGTCCATCGGCGGCCCGGCCTTGAAGAGCGCTTTGGCTTGATCGATGTCGGTCGGCCCTTCGAGCGCACGGTAGAGCACGGCGAGCAGGAAACGATGCAGCGCTGCCGTGACCAGCGGCGAAGGGTCTTCGATCACCGCGATGTCTTGCGCTTGCCGCAGGACTTCGCGGATGCCGAGTTCGACTCGCTTGCTGTCACGTTTACGAACAGGAATCCAGGCTTCGTCGATCAAGTTGAACTGGCGCATTCGGCCTCCTTAGTTTTCGTAAATCAGGCCCAGTTCGCTGGAAAGCCGAACCTTCGGGTCTTCGAGCCAGCGCGCTTCAAAGTCGAGGCGCAGCGGATAGGCGTTGCGCAGCAAGGCGCTTTGCCGCCAGCCTTCGGGCACGCCCTGCGCTTGCAGCCGCATGACGATGCCCTTGCGCGACAGGCTCATGGCACGTAGGAACCAGGCTTTGGCCTGCGCGAATTCGGGCGTGACGGCGGGGTCGAATGCATCCGCATCGAAGAGCGGCACGACGACGACGGAATCTTCGCCGAGGCGCGTTCTGACCTTGAGGCTGGCATGGACGCCGGGTTCGTCATCGTCATATAGCGTGAAGCGCGCGCCAGTTTTCCACGAGGCGTCGTCGGGCAGGCCGATGATGGCCTGATGCGCTTCGCCGACGTGGGCGTATTCCTTGCCCAACGCATCCTGCATGGCGCGGTCGAGCCGCCCTTCGAGCGATGCTTCGACTTCGACGGCCTCTTCGTAGACGGACGCCACCAGCGTGTCGATTTCGTCCGGCAGTTGCAGCGTCGGCTTGTTACGCAGCAGGCTACGGGTTCGGAGCAGAACATCCTCGCGATAAACGGCGTTCCACCACAGCGGCTTGCCGAACGAAGGTGGGGGGTCTTCCTGCAAGCCGGCGACGACGAGGATCGGTTCACTCACGGCGCGCGCGCCGCGCGGATGCCGCCACAGACGGCCAGCACGTTGCAGCAGCAAATCGATAGGCGCGAGGTCGGTGGCGATGAGGTCAAAGTCGATGTCCAGGCTTTGCTCGGCGACCTGGGTGGCGATGAGGATTTTTCTGCCCGTGCGCGGGCCGGGGGCATCCGGTGTGGGCGGGCCGAATAGCTTCAACACAGCGTCTTCACGGCGCTGCCGGGTGTCAGCGGGGAAACGCGCGTGGAAGAGATAAACTTCGGTGCCGTCGGGCAGGCATTTGCCGACAGGCTCGCCGTGGCTCAGCAAGGGCTCGCCCGCGCCGTAATCCCGATACAAATCCTGCGCGCGTTGCACCGTGTTGGCCAGCGCGAGGGCGTAGCCGCCGTCGGCAAGCTGCGTATCGAGCGCGGTCTTGATCGCGGAGAGATCGGCGGCGACGGGCTGGATGCGCAGGGACAGTCTGCGCTTGGGATCGGCGTCGAACGGGATCGACCGCACCGCTTCGCCCGGCTGATAGACCGAGAGGCGCGGATATTTAGCTTCGCGCTCCTGCGGCTTCTGCCCGACCAGCTCCGCAAGTTGACGCCGAATCTGCGGCGGCAGCGTCGCCGAGAGCAGCACCACTGACGCTCCCAACGCCAGCAGCCAGCGCAGCAGGTGTAGCAGCAGCGTGCCGGTATAGGCGTCGTAGGCGTGGATTTCGTCGAACACAACGACGCGGTTCGCCAGCCCCCATAGACGCACGAACTGATGGCGCACCGGCAGGATGGTCAGAAGCGCCTGATCGATGGTGCCGACGCCGTATTCCGATAGCAGCGCGCGCTTCTTGTGGGTGAACCATTCACCGGCGCGCACCTCGCCGCCTTGGGCGGCGTCGTAAATGCCGCTGGGTTTGAGCTGCTGGAAGTCGTTGTTGAGTAGTGCGCCGCCGTGCAGCAGTTGCACGTCAAGCCGACGGTCGCTGCGCTGGCTTTGCAGGAACTTGAGCACGCGGCGGAACATCGCATTGCCCGTGGCCTTGGTCGGCAGCGCGACGTAGAGTCCGCGATGCCCGAGCCGCCGCTGCAATTCCAGATGGGCGTAGAGCGCCGCTTCGGTCTTGCCCTCACCCATTGGCGCCTCGACCAGCATGATCGCAGGCTGAGTGATGGTGGCCAGCGCGTCGACCATCGCCTGCTGCAAGGGGCGCGGCGCAAAGCCGAACACAGCGTCGAACGCGCGGGGCGCGTCGGCCAGCGGCAAGCGCGGCAGCCAGCCGATCTGATTCAGGGCATTTTCGGCATTGGCTTCGCGCCGGGCTTTGAACCACGCTGCGGGGTCGTCGCAGTCTTCCGGCGCGCCGAATGGGAAAAAAACTTCGTTGGAGCCGATCCAGTCGGCGAAGCTGGTAAGGCCCGCGAGCAGCATGAAATCCGGACCGCTCAATGTGGATTTGCTCGGCGGCGTGGTGGGCGAGAAGACTGTGGTCAGCGCTTCGATGAGGGTTCGCCGGGCGCATTGCCATTCGGATTTGCCGAGCGCGCGGCGGTTGCCTGCCAACTGGTCGAGCGTCGCGGGGCTCGCCCGCTCGCCGTGATGGCAGCCCGCCGCATCGGCGACAAGGTCCGCCGTTTCCTCGGGCCAGCCGTGTTCGATCAGCAATTCCCGCAGTTCGACCTGACTGACGAAAGCGTGATTGACTGTGGTATCCGGGCTCGGACCGGCATCGAGCCCAGACAGGTTCTGCCACTTGCACTGAAAGCCAGGGCAGCCTTTTCCCAGGTCATGGCAGGCAACGAGCAGCAGCAGCCACGGACGCGCCGCGCTCCAGGGCAGTCCCAATACCGCCGCGAGTCGTTCGCGCGTGCTTGCAGGTTCGCGCACCAGAATCGCGTCGGCGCACGCGGCGACATCGAGCAGGTGCAGGATCAAGGGGTGCCAGCGCTCGGCGTGGTCTCGGTCGGACTTGGCCCATAGGCGTTTTGTGGAAATGTCGATCATGATTTGGTTGAGTCTTGCCTATTACCCGCCGCGTCCAGCGCCAGCGCGACACGGTAGCCGTCGGGCAAGTGCGCGGCGTAGTCGGGCAGGTTGGCGATGAGGCGCGCGAGCGCGAGATCCCAGCTTTCCTTGTCGAAATCGTGGCGCAGGGCGCGCCAGATCGGATGGGCATTTTCGGCATTGCGCTCGGCGTAGTCGCGCAGCAGATTCAGCATCTCGCCCACGGTATGCGCCAGCGCCTCGCGGCGTTCGTAGTGGCTTTTCGCATGGCGTTTGAACGCATCAGCCTGGCGCTCGGGCGAGGTCCAGAGCCTTGCCATGATGTCGGCGGTGGCGCGTGCGTTGGCTTCATCGGGGGTGATGTAGGCGTCGACGAAGCAGCCGCCGACAAGCAGCAGCACGACCCACTCGATGGGGCACGCCGGGTCTTGCCAGTCTTCTTTGTGATCTTCGACGTAGGTGGCGACGCCTGCCGGCGGGTCATGTTCGAACATGA
Source organism: Pseudomonadota bacterium (assembly GCA_021802555.1). Classification (GTDB taxonomy): domain Bacteria; phylum Pseudomonadota; class Gammaproteobacteria; order Burkholderiales; family Thiobacillaceae; genus JAJXXS01. The sequence continues at coordinate 78,043 of JAJZRU010000003.1, read as the reverse complement.
CGAAATCGCCCAGGCGGTACTCGCCCAGCATGCAGGCGAACTGTTTGCTCTGCACGGCCAGGGCGCGGCCCCGGTCTTGCAGGTGGAAGGTGTCGTACATGCCCATGACGCGGACTCCTTGCATATCGTCGCGATATTACCCGCGGCCGTTCTCATTTTCTGAGCCCGTCGTTTTCCCGCGCCGATACTGGCTCGCCGCCAATTCATGCTGGGTTTTGACGGCCTTTCTGAGTGATTCCGGCGCCACGACCTCCACCTCCGGCCCGTACTTCAGAATGTCCATCAACAGTTCGCGGTCGTCCGAGTACGGGATGCGCAGTTCGTAGCGGCCGTCATCCAGCCAGCGGCCTTCTTGCTTTGGATGCCAGGTTTCCTCGGCCACCCAGCGGGCGCGTTTGGGCGTGAAGCGCAGCACGGCGGTGGCGACGGGCCGCCCTGCAAAGATGCCATAGCTGGCAGCGAGTTCGCGGTCCAGCTGCGTTTCGGGGATATCTTTCGCGGGCTTGGCCACAGACTCCGCGGCGCGGATGCATTCCAGGGCGAAGATGCGCAGGCCTTTCTTCTCGTGGCACCAGGCGTCGAGGTACCAGTTGTCGCGGTAGTGTGCGAGGCGCTGCGGGGAGACGATGCGGCTGCCGGTCTCGCCGCGCTCGCGGTTGTAGTAGTCGATCTTGAGGCGGTGGCGTTGCAGCACGGCGTGGGCGACGGCCTGGAAATGGCGCGGGTTCTTGCGCCGCGCGGCCATGCTGAGCAGGCGGATGCGCCGCACGGCCTGGCCGGCGCCGAGACGGTGGGCTTGCAGCAGCTTGTCGATGCGGGCCTGCAGCGGGCGCAGAGGCTCGTCGAGCAGGCCCGGTTCCAGGTTGGCCAGCAGGTGCTTGAGGGTGATCAGCGCGAGCAGTTCCTCGCTGCTGAACCACAGGCCGGGCAGGGCGTGATGGCCGTCGGCGGTGTCGTAGCGGTAGCCGCCGCGCTCCGGGTCGTGAACGAGCGGGGCGCCGAGCTTGTAGCGCAGTTCGGCGATGTAGCGGGCGAGCGTCGAGCGCGCAAAGCCGTGCTCGCCGATGAGCGCAGCACGGGAAAGACCCGTGCGCCGCCCATCCAGCAGGCGGTGCAGGCGATAGAGTTCGTCGAGCTTGCTCAAGACATTGCAGAATCGGGGGACAACCGCTCCGCGTATCGTTATGCGGCGAGTGTAACCGCAGATCGGCCGGCGGGTGAGGGGGCGCTAAAATTGGGCTCCTTGCCGATCCGGCCGTGCTGCCCTTTGCGATGACTCACCCCACCACCTCCCCCGACACCATCGCCGCCATCGCCACCGCCCCCGGGCGCGGCGGGGTGGGGGTGGTTCGCGTCTCCGGGCCGGGGGCTGCGGGCGTGGCGCAGGGGCTGCTGGGGCGGCTGCCCAAACCGCGCTACGCTACGCTGGCGGAGCTCAAAGATGCCCAGGGCCGGCCCATCGACCAGGGCTTGGCACTGTACTTCCCGGCGCCGCATTCCTACACCGGCGAGTCGGTGCTGGAGCTGCACGGCCACGGCGGCCCGGCGGTCTTGCAGGCGCTGTTGGATCGTTGCCTGGAACTGGGCGCGCGCCCGGCCGAGCCGGGGGAGTTTACGCGCCGCGCCTATCTCAACGGCAAGCTCGATCTGGCGCAGGCCGAGGCGGTGGCCGATTTGATCGATGCGGCGTCAGCGGAAGCCGCGCGCGCGGCGGCGCGCTCGCTGATGGGGGCGTTCTCCCAGCACGTGCACGCGCTGCAGGCGAGCCTCACCGAGCTGCGCATGCGCGTGGAAGCGACCATCGACTTTCCCGAGGAAGAAGACGTGGTGGCGGTGGAGACGGCGCGCGTGCAGGCGGGGCTCGAACAAACCCTGGCGGATTTGGAGCGGGTGCTCGCTAGCGCCGAACAGGGCGCCCTGCTGCGGGAAGGCGTGCATGTCGCGCTCATCGGCCAGCCCAATGTCGGCAAGTCCAGCCTGCTCAACGCCCTGGCAGGCGAGGAAGTGGCCATCGTCACGGAAATTGCCGGCACTACGCGCGACGCCATCCGCCAGGCCGTGGACATCACCGGCGTGCCGTTCTGGCTGGTGGACACGGCCGGCCTGCGCGAGACCGACGACCCGGTGGAAAAGCTCGGCATCGCGCGCACCTGGGCGGCGGTGGAGAAGGCCGGCATCGCCCTGCTGCTGGTGGATGCGGCCCACGGCATCGGCCCCGCGGAGCTGGCCATCATCGCCCGCCTGCCGCCAGGCATCGCGCGGCTGACGGTGCACAACAAGATCGACCTGGGCCGGGAGGCGCCGCGCGTTGAAGATGACGGCGCCGTGTGGGTGTCGGCCAAGACCGGCGCGGGCATGGATTTGCTTAGACAGGCCTTGCTGCGCCTGGCGGGCTGGCAGCCGGCCGGCGAGGGCGCTTACCTGGCGCGCCGCCGCCATCTGCGCGCGTTGGCGGACACGCGCCGCCATCTGCGTGCAGCCCTGGAATTGGCCGGGCAGTTGGAGCTGCAGGCGGAGGAACTGCGCCTGGCTCAGGAGGCGCTCGGCGCCATCACGGGCGAGCACACGCCGGACGACTTGCTGGGCGAGATCTTCAGCCGCTTTTGCGTGGGGAAGTAGGCTTCCCAACGGCTCCGAACTATTCCACATAAATAAAAGCGGTGGGCCGCAAGGTGATCATTGGGCGTTTGGGGCGGGGATTGATTGTCTGCATAAACATGCATACACTGAATCATGCGCTACACCAGTGACCCGAAGAAAAGGGCGGCGAATCTCAAGAAGCACGGCTGTGATTTTGACGAAGCACCGTTGGATTGAAAGTGAGGGTGCCCTGACCTTCGAGGATCGACGGCTTGACTACGGCGAACAGCGTTTCGTAACGCTGGGACTGTTGCGTGGCGAGGTGGTGGTGATCGTTACCGCCGAAACCGACGAAGAAATCCGCGTCATTTCCATGCGAAAGGCAGACCGCAATGAGCAAGAAATCTACTACCGCAGCCGTTGAGGATGCACCCATTACCCAGGCCGACATCGATGCCGGGCGGCTGGTGCGCGTCAAGCGCATCGCCGGGCGCGCGGTACGGCCCAAGCGGCGCATTACCCTGTATCTGGATGCGGCACTGATCGACCGGTTCAAGGCGATGGCGGGCGAGCGGGGCTACCAGACGCTCATCAACGAAACGCTGAAGAATTCCCTGCGGCAGGCCGGTATCGAGGAGACGATCAGGGCCGTGATCCGCGAAGAGTTGCGAGGCCGCAAGACGGCATAAGGGCTAGCCAGGCAGCAGTGCCACCGTGGCTTGCGCCGTCTCGCGGTCTATGGCCAGTTCCACTTCGCAATATTCGCTCACTTCATCCACCGGCGTGGGGTCGTCGGCGCAGCTGCAGCCGGCGATGATGCCGGCGTAGAAAATGCCGGCCTTGGCATGGATGGCGTCGCCCTGCGCCGACGCGCTGATGACCATGACGTCGATCTTGCCGTCCACCACGTGGCTGCTGGCGGACAGCCCCTGCTGCAAGGGCAACAGCGCGGCATCGAGTTCTTTGAGTTCCTGCTTGAGCGCGGTGGAAAATTCCGGCGTTCCCCAGGCGGCCAGGGCTTTGGTAAGGCGGATCATGCGTTTCCCCTTGTGCGTGGGAAGCGCTCACTGTCGCGGCAAAACCCCGACCAGTCAAGCCGGCCGGCCTTGCGCCATTGTTCCACCGCCTGCGCGCCGGTACAATGGCGCATGCCGTGGCGGGCGCCGTTCCCGACCGCGCGGCACGCCCTCTGTCTCATAACAGCCCGGCGAATACATGACCGATACCGCGCCTACCCCCCAAAAAGTCTTCATCAAAACCTTCGGCTGCCAGATGAACGAGTACGACTCGGACAAGATGGCGGACGTGCTGCAGGCGGCCTATGGCATGGTGCGGGCCGCGAGTGCGGAAGAGGCCGACGTGATCCTCTTCAACACCTGCTCGGTGCGCGAAAAGGCCCAGGAGAAGGTGTTTTCCGACCTGGGCCGCATCAAGCCGCTGAAGGCGAAGAACCCTGCCCTCATCGTCGGCGTGGGCGGCTGCGTGGCGAGCCAGGAAGGCGCCGCCATCGTCGCGCGCGCGCCTTATGTGGATGTGGTGTTCGGGCCGCAGACCTTGCACCGCCTGCCCGAGCTGATCGCGCAAAGGCAGGCCTCCGGGCGCGCCCAGGTGGACATCGCTTTTCCCGAGATCGAGAAATTCGACCACCTGCCGCCGGCGCGCGTCGAAGGCGCCACCGCCTTCGTGTCCATCATGGAAGGCTGCTCCAAATATTGCAGCTTCTGCGTCGTGCCCTATACGCGCGGCGAGGAAGTCTCGCGCCCGTTCGAGGACGTGATCGCCGAAGCGGCCCATCTCGCTGCCCAGGGCGTGAAGGAAATCACCCTGTTGGGGCAGAACGTGAACGCCTATCGCGGTGCCCTGGCGGACGGGGAAGTCGCCGACTTCGCGCTGCTCTTGGAATGCGTTGCGGAGGTGCCGGGGGTGGAGCGGCTGCGCTACACCACCAGCCACCCGCGCGAAATGAACGCCCGCGTGTACGAAGCGTATGCGCGCCAGCCCAAGCTGGTGTCGCATCTGCACCTGCCGGTGCAATCGGGCTCGGACCGCATCCTCGCGGCCATGAAGCGCGGCTATACGGCGCTGGAGTATAAGTCCATCGTGCGCAAGCTGCGCGCCGCGCGGCCCGATCTTTCGCTGTCGTCGGATTTCATCGTCGGTTTTCCCGGCGAAACCGAGGCCGATTTCGAGGCCACCATGGCGCTCATCGAGGAGGTGGGCTTCGACCATTCCTTCAGCTTCATCTACAGTCCGCGCCCCGGCACGCCGGCGGCCGAGCTGCCCGACGATGTTTCCCATGAGGCTAAGCAGCGGCGCCTGGCGCGCCTGCAGCAGCGCATCGAGGGTATGGCCCGGGGCATCAGCCGCGCCATGGTCGGCACGGTGCAGCGCGTGCTGGTGGAGGGGCCGTCCAAGAAGAACGCCGACGAGCTTTACGGCCGCACCGACAACAACCGCATCGTCAACTTTGCGGGACACGCGCGCCTGATCGGGCATTTCGTCGAGGCGCGCGTGACCGAGGCGCTGCCGCATTCCCTGCGCGGCGAGGTGCGCACGCTTGGATAAGCCAGTGGAGCTGGATTTCAAACCGCTGGATAATCGGCGCCTGGCGCATCTGTGCGGGCCGTTGGACGAAAACCTGCGCCAGATCGAAACGGCCTACGAGGTGGTCATCCACCGTCGCAGCGGCCATTTCGCCCTGAGCGGCGCCAAGGCCCGGGCCGAACAGGCGGCGCAGGCGCTGGAGCATTTCTACAACCGGGCGGCCGATGCGCTGACGCTGGATGACATCCAGCTGGGGCTGGTGGAGCTCGCCCGCGGCGCCGCTGGCGAAGAAGGCCCCGCGCTGCGCACGCGCCGCACCGACCTCAAGCCGCGCACGCCGCGCCAGGCCGAATACATCGAGCAAATCCTCGCCCACGACATCACCTTCGGCATCGGCCCGGCCGGCACGGGCAAGACCTATCTGGCGGTGGCCTGCGCGGTGGACGCCCTGGAGCGGGATGCCGTGAAGCGCCTGGTGCTGACCCGCCCGGCGGTCGAAGCGGGCGAGCGCCTGGGGTTTTTGCCCGGCGATCTGGCGCAAAAGGTGGACCCTTATCTGCGGCCCCTGTACGACGCGCTGTACGACCTCATGGGCTTCGACAAGGTGGGGCGGCTGCTGGAGCGCGGCACCATCGAGATCGCGCCGCTCGCCTTCATGCGCGGGCGCACGCTCAACCACGCCTTCGTCATCCTGGACGAGGCGCAGAACACCACGCCGGAGCAGATGCAGATGTTCCTCACCCGCATCGGCTTCGGCGCGCGCGCGGTGGTCACCGGCGATCTCACCCAGATCGACCTGCCCAAGCAGGTCAAGTCGGGGCTGCTGGATGCCACCGAGGTGTTGGGGGGGGTGCGCGGCCTGGCCTTCACCCATTTCACCCACGAGGATGTGGTGCGCCACCCGCTGGTGGCGCGCATCGTCCACGCCTATGCCCGGCATCGCAAGGAAGGCGCCCGTTAAGCTGAGTCTCTCCGTGCAGTACGCGGTGCCGGCCGCGGGGTTGCCCGCGCGCGCGGCGTTCCGGCGCTGGGTGAAGGCGGCGCTCAATGGTCCGGTGGAGCTGGCCCTGCGCGTGGTGGACGCGGCCGAGGGCCGTGCGCTCAACCGCGCCTACCGCGGCAAGGACTACGCCACCAATGTGCTGAGCTTTGCTTATGGCGAACTGGATGACGGCGGCGGCGCGCGGCTCGGCGGCGACGTGGTGCTGTGCGCCCCCGTGGTCGCCGCCGAGGCGCGTGCGCAGGGCAAGGCGCTGGAGGCGCATTATGCCCATCTGACCGTGCACGGCGTGCTGCACGTGCAGGGTTACGACCACGAAAGCGCGCACGAAGCCGTCATCATGGAACGGCGCGAAGCCGATATACTTAAAAGCCTGGGTTACGACGATCCCTACCGGAGTGAAAAGCGCTGAGCGGCCGCCGGGCTTTTCATCCCTTTTCACTTCCCTGGATGCTGATGGATACCGACAGTCACCCGCCCAAGCCTGGCTGGATGGAGCGCCTTTCGGCCTTGCTCATGCGCGAGCCGGAAGACCGCGAACAACTGCTCGATTTGTTGCACGGCGCCTTCGAGCGCAACCTCATGGACGCCGATGCCCTGGCCATGATCGAAGGGGTCTTGCAGGTGGGCGACATCCAGGTGCGCGAGATCATGGTGCCGCGCCCGCAGATGGACGTCGTGGACATCAACGAAGCGCCCGAGGTGTTCGTGCCGCGCGTGATCGAGGCCGCGCATTCGCGTTTTCCGGTCATCGACCGCGACAAGGACGACATCCTGGGCATCCTGCTGGCCAAGGATCTGCTGCGCTTCTACGCCCAGCAGGAGGCCGACATCCGCGCCATGCTGCGTCCGGCCGTGTTCATCCCCGAATCCAAGCGCCTGAACGTGCTGCTCAAGGAATTCCGCGCCAGCCGCAACCACATGGCCATCGTGGTGGACGAGTATGGCGGCGTCTCCGGGTTGGTCACCATCGAGGACGTGCTGGAGCAGATCGTGGGCGACATCGAGGACGAGTTCGACTTCGACGAGACCGAAGACAACATCGTGCGCGATAAGACCGGGCGCTACCGCGTGAAGGCGGCCACCGAGATCGCCGACCTCAACACCGTGCTGGGTACGCATTTCTCCGATGCCGACTATGACACCGTGGGCGGGCTGGTGCTGAGCCACTTCGGCCGCCTGCCCAAGCGCGGCGAAAGCATCGAGGCGGGGGGCCTGAAAATCCAGGTCATGCGCGCCGACAGCCGGCGCATCCACACCCTGCTGGTGGAAAAACTCCCGCAGTCGGACTATGGCGGGACGCAATAGCGCTGCGCCCGTCGGCTTGCCGGGAACGGCGCAGTTCGGGATAATTGGCGGTTTTGGATAAGCTGCCCGCAGCCTCACCCGGCTTCCGGGTGCAGGCGTTAAGCCGGGAGAAACTCCGCAGCAGCATACCGCTCAAGCCCCGCCGGCGCAGGTGCGTGAGCCATCTTAGTTTTCTTAAGTCCGAGGTCATTGCAATGCCAACCCGTAGCGAACTTGCCAACGCCATCCGTTTCCTCGCCCTGGATGCCGTGGAAAAGGCCAAATCCGGCCATCCCGGCGCCCCCATGGGCATGGCGGAAATCGCCGAAGTGCTGTGGAATCACAACCTGCGCCACAATCCCGCCAATCCGAAATGGGCCGACCGCGACCGCTTCGTGCTCTCCAACGGCCACGGCTCCATGCTGCTGTACGCCCTGCTGCACCTGACGGGCTATGACCTGAGCATGGAAGACATCAAGCAGTTCCGCCAGTTGCATTCCAAGACGCCGGGCCACCCGGAATACGGCTATGCCCCCGGGGTGGAGACCACCACCGGGCCGCTCGGCCAAGGCATATCCAACGCCGTGGGCATGGCCCTGGCGGAGAAACTCCTGGCCCACGAATTCAACCGGCCGGGCTTCGATATCGTCAACCACCATACTTACGTCTTCCTGGGCGACGGCTGCCTGATGGAAGGCATTTCGCACGAGACCTGCTCGCTCGCCGGCACCTGGAAGCTGGGCAAGCTCATCGCCTTCTACGACGACAACGGCATATCCATCGACGGCCATGTCGACAACTGGTTCACCGACGACACCCCCAAGCGTTTCGAGGCTTACGGCTGGCACGTCATTCCCAACGTGGACGGCCACGACTTCGCCGCGGTGGAAAAGGCCGTGCAGGAAGCCAAGGCGGAAACCGGCCGGCCCACCCTGATCTGCTGCAAGACCGTCATCGGCAAGGGCTCGCCCAACAAGGCCGGCACGCACGACGTCCACGGGGCCGCGCTAGGCGAAAAGGAAGTCGCGGCGACGCGCGAGAACCTGGGCTGGAAATATCCGCCCTTCGAGATTCCCGCGGACATCTACCAGGGCTGGGACGCCAAGACCAAGGGCGCCGGGCTGGAGACGCTGTGGAGCAACAAGTTCGCCGAATACGGGAAAGCCCATCCGCAGCTGGCGGCGGAGTTCAAGCGCCGCATGGCGGGCGAGCTGCCGGCCAACTGGAAGCAGCACGCCGCGGCCAAGCTGGCGGAAATCGATGCCAAGGGCGAAACCGTCGCCACGCGGAAGGCCTCGCAGATCGCCATCAACGCGCTGGCGCCCGTGCTGCCGGAATTCCTCGGCGGCTCCGCCGACCTGACCGGTTCCAACCTCACCAACTGGGAAGGCTGTCATCCCGTCCGCCACGGCAACCCGGGCAACTACATTTCCTATGGCGTGCGCGAATTCGGCATGGCGGCGATCATGAACGGGGTCGCGCTGCACGGGGGGCTCTTGCCCTTCGGAGGCACTTTCCTGATGTTCTCGGAATACTCCCGCAATGCTCTGCGCATGGCCGCGCTCATGAAGCAGCGCGTGATCCACGTCTTCACCCACGACTCCATCGGCCTGGGCGAGGATGGCCCCACCCATCAGCCCGTGGAGCAGACCGCCACCCTGCGCATGATGCCGAACATGGCCGTATGGCGCCCCTGCGACACCGTGGAAACCATGGTGGCCTGGACCGCCGCGGTGGAGAGACGCGACGGCCCCACCAGCCTCATCCTGTCGCGCCAGAACCTGCCCTTCGTGAAGCGCGACGCCGCCACCCTGGCCAACGTCGCCAAGGGCGGCTATGTCCTGTCCGACGCCAAGGGCGCCAAGGCCGCTATCATCGCCACCGGCTCGGAAGTGGAGCTGGCCATGAAGGCGCAGGCCAAGCTGGCGGAAGAAGGCGTCGCCGTGCGCGTGGTGTCCATGCCCTCGACCACGGTGTTCGACCGGCAGGACGCGAGCTATCGCAACGACGTGCTGCCTGCCTCCATGCGGCGCGTGGCCGTCGAAGCCGGCGTCACCTCGGGCTGGTACAAATACGTCGGCCTGGACGGCGCCGTGGTGGGCCTGGACCGCTTCGGCGAGTCCGCCCCCGCCGGCAAGCTGTTCGAATACTTCGGCTTCACGGTCGAAAACGTCGTCAAGGCCGTGAAAGGCGTTCTGTGATTTATCCGCGAAGGGCCGCGAAGCAACGCGAAGTGAAAAGCAATGAATGTTTTTCTTCGCGAATCTTTGCGGCCCTTCGCGGATTAAAGATTTTCTATTTTTATTCAGGAGACTGAAGACATGGCAATCAAAGTTGGTATCAACGGCTTCGGCCGCATCGGCCGCATGGTGTTCCGCGCCGTGGCCAAGGACTTCAAGGACATCGAGATCGTCGCCATCAACGACCTGCTCGAGCCGGCCTACCTGGCCTACATGCTCAAGTACGACTCGGTGCATGGCCGCTTCCAGGGCGACATCCAGGTGGAAGGCAATACCCTCGTGGTCAACGGCAAAAGCATCCGCCTGACCGCGATCAAGGATCCCACCGAGCTCAAGTGGAACGAAGCGGGCGCCGACATCGTCATCGAGTGCACCGGGCTGTTCCTCACCAAGGAAACCTGCGAGAAGCACCTGGCCGCCGGCGCCAAGAAAGTGGTGCAGTCCGCCCCCTCCAAGGACGATACGCCGATGTTCGTGTACGGCGTGAACCACAGCAAGTACGCGGGCGAGAAAATCGTCTCCGCCGCGTCCTGCACCACCAACTGCCTGGCTCCCGTGGCCAAGGTGCTGCACGACAACTTCGGCATCAAGCGCGGCCTGATGAGCACCGTGCACGCCGCCACCGCGACCCAGAAGACCGTGGACGGCCCGTCCATGAAGGACTGGCGCGGCGGGCGCGGCATCCTGGAGAACATCATTCCCTCCTCCACCGGCGCGGCCAAGGCCGTGGGCAAGGTCATCCCCGAGCTCAACAAGAAACTCACCGGCATGGCCTTCCGCGTGCCCACCTCCGACGTCTCGGTGGTCGACTTGACCGTGGAACTGGAAAAGGCCGCCTCCTATGAGGACATCTGCAAGGCCATGAAGAAGGCCTCGGAAGGCGAGCTCAAGGGCGTGCTGGGCTACACCGACGAGAAGGTCGTGTCCACCGACTTCCGCGGCGTTTCCGCCCCCTCCGTGTTCGACGCCGAAGCGGGCATCGCGCTCGATCCGACGTTTGTCAAGGTGGTGTCCTGGTACGACAACGAATACGGCTACACCTGCAACATGCTGCGCTTCGTGCAGCACGTGGCGAAGTAAGCAGCTAGACCGCAGTTGGCAGTCGGCAGATTTTTTCTGCGGACTGCCAACTGGCCGCGTGCCAGAGAGCTATTCGCCAAGCTTGGCTTGGCCAATTGCTTTCAAACCTCAGGAGCCCATCATGGCCAAATTTATCCGCATGACCGACCTCGATCTTGCCGGCAAGCGCGTGTTCATCCGCGCCGACCTGAATGTTCCGGTGAAAGACGGCAAAGTCACCTCCGACGCCCGCATCACCGCCTCCATGGCCACCATCGAACACGCCATGAAGGCGGGTGCCAGGGTCATGGTGACATCCCACCTGGGGCGCCCCACCGAAGGCGAGTTCTCCGAGGAAAACAGCCTCAAGCCCGTCGCCGACGTCATTTCGGCCAAGCTCGGCAAATCCGTGCGCCTGATCCGCAACTGGGTGGGCGGCGGCTTCGAGGTGGTGCCCGGCGAAGTCGTGCTGCTGGAGAACTGCCGCATCAACAAGGGCGAGAAGAAGAACGTCGAGGAAACCGCCAAAAAATACGCTGCGCTGTGCGACGTATTCGTCATGGACGCCTTCGGCACCGCGCACCGCGCCGAGGCCTCCACCTATGGCATCGCCCAGTTTGCGCCCGTGGCCTGTGCCGGCCTGCTCTTGACCGAGGAACTCGACGCTCTGGACAAGGCGCTCGCCAATCCGGCCCGCCCCATGGTCGCCATCGTCGGCGGCAGCAAGGTCTCGACGAAACTGACCGTGCTCGAATCCCTCTCCCGGAAGGTCGATCAACTGGTGGTGGGCGGCGGCATCGCCAACACCTTCCTGGCGGCGGCCGGCAAAAACGTCGGCAAGTCGCTGTGCGAACACGACCTCATCCCCACGGCCAAGTCGCTCATGGAAACAATGGCCGCGCGCGGCGCCTCCATCCCCATTGCCGCGGACGTGGTGGTGGGCAAGAAATTCGACGCCAACGAGCCTGCGGTGCTGAAGGACGCCGGCGCCGTGGCCGACGACGACATGATCTTCGACATCGGCCCCAAGAGCGCGCAGGAACTGGCCGACATCATCATGAAAGCCGGCACCGTGGTGTGGAACGGCCCGGTGGGGGTGTTCGAGTTCGACCAGTTCGGCGAAGGCACCAAGAAGATCGCCATGACGATCGCGCAGACCAAGGCGTTTACCCTGGCGGGCGGCGGCGACACCATCGCCGCCATCCAGAAGTACGATATCTACGACAAGGTGTCCTACATTTCCACCGCCGGCGGCGCCTTCCTGGAATATCTGGAAGGCAAGGTGCTGCCCGCCGTGGACATTCTGGAAAAGCGCGCACAATAACGGCCAGGCGCCGGGAGGTGCGCGCGGCGGGGCGGCATCCTGCGCGACCCATCCGCCCCATGATTTCCCGGCCTCTTCCGCCCGACCCCGGACTCCGGACATGATACGCAAAACCAAGATCGTCGCCACGCTGGGCCCAGCTTCGTCTGACCCCAGGGTGCTGGACAAAATGATGGAGGCCGGCCTGGACGTGGTGCGGCTGAATTTTTCCCACGGCAAGCCGGAAGACCACATCGAACGCGCCGAGCTGGTGCGCTCCCTGGCGCGCGCGCGCGGCCGTGCGGTGGGCGTGCTGGTGGATCTGCAGGGCCCCAAGATCCGCATCGGCAAGTTCAAGAACGACAAGATCATCCTCAAGCCCGGCGACAGCTTTATCCTGGACGCGGACTGCAAGCTGGGCGACCAGACGCGCGTCGGCCTCGACTACAAGGAGCTGCCGCGCGACGTCGCGCGCGGCGCCACCTTGCTGCTGGACGACGGCCGCATCGAGCTGTGGGTGGAAGAAGTCAAGGGCAATGCCGTGCATTGCAAGGTCGTGCAGGGCGGCGTGCTGTCCAACAACAAAGGCATCAACCGCAAGGGCGGCGGCCTGTCGGCCGCTGCCCTGACCGCCAAGGACATCGACGACATCAAGACCGCCGCGGCGCTCAAGGCCGATTACCTGGCGGTGTCGTTCCCGCGCAGCGGGACCGATTTGCAGCAGGCGCGCGAGCTGCTGCGCGCCGCCGGCGGCAGGGGCCTGATCGTCGCCAAGGTGGAGCGCGCCGAGGCGGTGGCCGAGCTGGAGGACATCCTGGATGCCAGCGACGCCATCATGGTGGCGCGCGGCGATCTGGGCGTCGAAGTCGGCGATGCCGCCGTGCCGGCGCTGCAAAAGAAAATGATCCGCATGGCGCGCGAGCGCAACAAGCTGGTGATCACCGCCACGCAGATGATGGAGTCCATGATCGCCAGTCCCATCCCGACGCGCGCGGAGGTTTCCGACGTCGCCAATGCGGTGCTGGACGGCACGGACGCGGTGATGCTGTCGGCGGAAACCGCCGCCGGCGCTTTTCCGGTGGAAGCGGTGGCGGCCATGGACCGCGTGTGCATGGAGGCGGAAAAAGAGGCCGAGCTGGGATTCGGCGGCAGCCGTCTCAGTCACAGCTTTCTGCGCGTGGACGAGGCCATCGCCATGTCCGCGGCCTACACCTCGGTGCACCTCAACATCAAGGCCATCGCCGCCCTCACCCAGTCCGGCAGCACCTGTTTGTGGATGTCGCGCATGCATCCCGGGGTGCCCATCTACGCCTTGACACCCGAAGTGGAAACCCGTAGAAAAGTGACTCTCTATCGGGGCGTCTATCCGGTCAATTTCAAGACGGCCACCAAGGATCGCGAGGATCTGCTGATGGAGGCCGAGGAGGAACTGCGCCGCCGCGGCGCGGTGCGCGAGGGAGATCTCATCATCCTCACCATCGGCGAGCCCATAGGCAAGTCCGGCGGCACCAACACCCTCAAAATTGTGCGGGTGGGCGCGAGCCAGAAAGCTTGAGTTTTCAGTTTCGCAACAGGAGATATACACATGGCACTGATTTCCCTGCGTCAATTGCTGGACCACGCCGCCGAGCACGGCTACGGCGTCCCGGCCTTCAACGTCAACAACCTGGAGCAGATGCGCGCCATCATGGAAGCCGCCGACGAGACCGATTCCCCGGTCATCGTGCAGGCCTCCGCCGGCGCGCGCAAATACGCCGGCGCGCCCTTCCTGCGCCACCTGATCCTGGCCGCCATCGAAGAATTCCCGCACATCCCGGTGTGCATGCACCAGGACCACGGCACCTCTCCCGCCGTGTGCCAGCGCTCCATCCAACTGGGCTTCTCCTCGGTGATGATGGACGGCTCCCTGAAGGAAGACGGCAAGACGCCGTCGTCCTATGAGTACAACGTCGACGTGACCCGCCGCACCGTGGAAATGGCGCATGCCTGCGGCGTGTCCGTGGAAGGCGAACTGGGTTGCCTGGGCTCGCTCGAAACCGGCACCGCCGGCGAGGAAGACGGCATCGGCGCCGAGGGCAAGCTCGACCACAGCCAACTTCTGACCGACCCCAACGAAGCCGCGGATTTCGTCAAGAAAACCGGCGTCGACGCGCTGGCCATCGCCATCGGCACCAGCCACGGCGCCTACAAGTTCACGCGTCCGCCGACAGGCGACATCCTCGCCATCGACCGCATCCGCGAAATCCACAAGCGCATTCCCAACGTGCATCTGGTTATGCACGGATCTTCTTCCGTGCCGCAGGATTGGCTCAAGATCATCAACGAATACGGCGGCGACATGGGTGAGACCTACGGCGTCCCGGTCGAGGAAATCGCCGAGGGCATCAAGAACGGCGTGCGCAAGGTCAACATCGACACCGACCTGCGCATGGCCTCCACCGGCGCGGTGCGCAAATTCCTGGTCGAGAACAAGAAGGAGTTCGACCCGCGCAAATTCCTCATCGCCTCCACCAAGGCCATGAAGGACATCTGCAAGGCGCGCTACACTGCCTTCGGCACCGCCGGCAACGCCTCCAAGATCAAGGTCATCTCGCTGGAGTCCATGACCACGCGCTACGCCAAGGGCGAACTGGCCCCCAAGGTCAACTGAGCCGGTTTTCCGGCCCGGCAAAAAGCGGCCTGCGGGCCGCTTTTTTGTTGGAGCGTGCCCTAAATGCGGATGATGTCGCCCTTGAGCGCGTAGAGGATGGCCAGCACGTCTTTTTGGGTTGCGGCATCGACGTCATGCTTGGCCAGGGCGCCCATGATGTCGTCCGTTACGGCCAGATATTCCTGCTCGCTGATGTTCATGCCGCGATGGGCCGTGCGCATGTCGCGGCCGGTGTATTGCAGCGGCCCACCGGAACCGGCGGTGAAGAATTCAACGGCCATTTTTTTGGCGTGCTCCAGGTCTTCTATGTTTTCGAACCGCGTCTTGATGAGCGGGTTCGCCAAATGGCGCGCCATGACCTCGTCGACGATGCGGCTGATGCCCTTCGCGCCGCCAAGGCGTTCATAGATCGATGCGTTCATTGGAGTTTCTCCTCTCGGACGTCCAGATACAAGGACAGACGGCGGCCGTTCACCGGCGCGTCGCCTCGATTTCCAGCAGCTCGCCCTGGGTGATGGTGAGCACGCCGTTGGTAATTTCGCCGGTGTCGGCGTAGATCCGTTCCAGGCTGCGTCGCAGCTCCTGCTGTTGCTCAGGATCGAGCTTATCGAAGGCTTTCTTGACCGGTCCGAATTGCGCGCGGAACAGGTTGACGAGCTCGGCCGCATCCAAGGCATAGCGCCAATGCGGATACATCCTGCGCGTGAATCTCAGGTCGGTGAAGTCGTTCGACAGACGCGCTCTCACCGTGGCTTCGTCGCCCCACAGCACGGGGGGCGTGAGCCCCGGCGGCGGTGGCACGAAACGGGAGACGCATTTGAACATCTGCCCGGGCATGCTCGCCGCCGTCCAGTTGGCCATGTAGAGCTTGCCGCCGGGCTTGAGCACGCGCGCGAATTCAGAGACCACCCGTTCCGGGCGCGGCGCGAACATGGCGCCGATGAGGGAAATCGCCGCATCGAAGCTGCCGTCGGCATACGGCAGGGCTTCCGCATCGCCCACGTCGAAGCGGATATCCAGTCCGGCTTCCCGCGCACGCCGGCGGGCGTGGGCGATCAGGTTTTCGGCGACGTCGATGCCGGTGACCATCGCTCCATTCTTGGCGGCGGGAATGGCGGTCTGGCCGGCGCCGCAGCCCACGTCCAGCAGTCTTTGATGCTTGGCGATGGCCCAGCCGTTGAGGATCTCGATGGCGCCGGCCTCCATGAACTTCGCGAAGCTGGCGTAGTCGCCGTCCTCCCAGGTGGCTTTCTGCTTCGCCTTGATCGCGGCGAAGTCGGGAGCGGGTGTTTGTTCGAGTGCATCGGTAGTTGCCATGGCGTCCTCCTTTTGTGTGAGTATCGGTAGTCAGTCTGGCCTCCAGGCGGCGGGGCATCCAGTACAACGTTTGTAGCGCGCGCATGCCGTTCCGTTGCAGGCGGGTTTTTTTGTATTTCTTTAGATACCGTGAGTTACGCTTGGCTTGCGGGGGTGGTCCAGGTGCGGTCCGCGGCGAACACAGCTTAAACAGATACTGAATTTGTACTGGAACCAGCGGAGTTTAAGGGTTACTGTGCGGAGAGCGATCCGCTAGGGGAGGTGTACCCATGAAAGGCTACGGGCAATTCTGTCCGATCGCCAAGGCGTCGGAAGTATTGGGGGAACGCTGGACCAATCTGATCATCCGCGAACTGGCGGCGGGCAGCGAATCGTTCAACGATCTGCGCAAGGGCGTGCCTTTGATGTCGCCGTCGCTGCTCTCCAAGCGGCTCAAGTCGTTGGAGAAATGCCAGCTGATCCGGCGCAGGGAAACCGACGGGCGCGTCTGCTACAAGCTGACCAAGGCCGGCGAGGATCTGGTGCCGATCATTTTCCAGCTCGGCGTCTGGGGCCACCGCTGGGTGCGCAGCGATCTCGCCGCGGCAGATCTCGATCCCTCGCTCCTGGTCTGGGACATGCATCGTTCGTTGAACGTCGGGTTCTTCAAGGGCGAGCGCACGGTCATCCGCATCGAGTTCACCGACCAGGCCGCGAAGTACCGGCGCTGGTGGTTGGTGATCAAGGGCGGCGACGTCGACGTCTGCCTGAAGGATCCAGGCTTTGACGTGGACCTGACCCTGGCCACCGATCTGCGCACCTTGACCGCGGTGTGGATGGGGGATGCGACCATCATGAATGCGATTCGGGAAAACAGGGTGGCCGTGGAAGGCGCCCCCCACTTGCGGAAAAACATCGCAGTCTGGCTGGGGTCGAGCTATTTCGCCGACGTGAAGCCGGCGCATCCGGCGCCGGCCTGAGACTGCGCCGGCTAGGACAGCCCGAATTTGCCTATTTTCCGATACAGCGTGCGCTCGCTCACGCCCAGCTCCGCGGCGGCGCGCCGGCGGTTGCCGGCGTGGCGCGCGAGCATCTGCTGCAGGTGGCGGCGCGTCAACTCTTCGAGGCTGGCCTCCGCCGAGGGCGCGGACGGGGAGCGCCGTGCGGCGCCCGATTCGCCGGGAAAGACGACGTGCTCGCCTTCGATGGTGCCGTGCGGGCTCAGGGCCGCCGCCTTCATGAGCAGGTTGCGCAGCTCGCGCACGTTGCCGGGGTAGTCGTAGCCCATGAGCCTTTCCAGCGCCTCTTCGCTCAGGCGATGGCGCGCCTGGCCGCTGCGATTGAGCTGCTGCATGAGCCATTGCGCCAGCAGCGGGATGTCGCTCCTGCGCGCGCGCAGCGGCGGCAGCTCCACGTCCAAGCCGGCGACACGGTAGTAGAGATCCAGGCGGTAATGGCCGCCCTCGCTCATTTCCAGCAAATCCTGGTTGGTGGCGGAAATGAGGCGCACGTCGGCGCGCAAGAGCTCGGTGCCGCCCATGCGGCGGAATTCGCCGCTTTCCAGCACGCGCAGGAATTTGGCCTGGAAGGGGCGCGGGATTTCCGCCACCTCGTCGAGGAACAGCGTGCCGCCGTCGGCCAGCTCGAACAAGCCCTTTTTGCACGCCACGCTGCCGGTGTAGGCGCCGCGCTCATGCCCGAACAGCTCGCTTTCGAACATGCCTTCGGGGATGGCTGCGCAGTTGAGCGTGACGAAGGGCCGGTTGCGGCGCGGCGAGCATTGGTGCACATAGCGCGCGGCCAATTCCTTGCCGACGCCGGATTCGCCTAAGAGGAGCACGGGGCCGTCGCTTTCCGCCACGCGCGCGAGGCGGTCCAGGCATTTGAGGAAGGGCGGCGACTGCCCCACCATGCGCATGCCCGGCACGGCGGGTTGCAGAGGGTCGGCCAGGGGCTCGATGGTTTCGCCCAGATAGCGCGCGCCGTCAGCGCCGGTCAGCACGTGGCCCTGGATGCGCACGTGCTCGGGGGTGTTGGCGGCATCATAATGCGTGTGCAGCACCTGATGCGGCAGGCCGGTTTCGAACACTTGGCGATGCGGACAATCTTCGCCGTTCAGATGGCAGGGCGCCTGCGAGTGATGGGACACTTCGTGGCAGCGCCGGCCGATGACGGCCTCGCCGTAGCTGCGCCGGTAGGCCGCGTTGGCGGCGATGATGCGATAGCCCCGGTCGATCACCACGAAAGGCAGGGTGTGGCTGTCGATCAGGGACTGGAGTTCGATACTCGGTGGCGCGGGAGCCTTGACGGCTTTGTCATCCATGCTGACAAATTTATCATGTCATTGATGTCGGGCCATGGGGCGGCGATTCGCCATGTCCGTTGGCTTGTGGGCGGCCCCGAAGCGTTGTTATGGAGTGGAATCGACATGGCTCACATCGTCATCATCGGCGCCGGCATCGGCGGCATGCCCATGGCCTATGAAATGAAAGGGGTGGCGCGCGCGAAAGACCGCGTAACGGTGATTTCCACACCGACACCTTCCATTTCGTGCCCTCCAACCCTTGGGTGGGGGTGAAATGGCGCAGCCGGGAAGACATCACCTTCCCCATCGCTCCCTATCTGGAAAAGAAAGGCATCGACTTCATCCACAGCGGCGCCAAGCGCGTGCACCCGGAGGAAAGCCGCGTGGAGCTGGAAAACGGCGACAGCGTGGCCTATGATTTCCTCGTCATCGCCACCGGCCCCAAGCTTGCCTTCGACGAAGTGCCGGGCCTGGGGCCGCACGGCGGTCATACGCATTCGATCTGCCATATCGACCACGCCCTGCGCTCGGCCGCCGACTGGGACGGCTTCGTGCAGGATCCGGGGCCCATCGTGGTGGGCGCGGTGCAGGGGGCATCCTGCTTCGGGCCGGCCTATGAACATGCCTTCATCATGGACACCGACCTGCGCCGGCGCCGCATCCGCGACAAGGTGCCCATGACCTTCGTCACCGTGGAGCCTTACATCGGCCACCTGGAGCTGGGCGGCGTGGGCGATTCCAAGGCGCTGCTGGAAGCCGCCCTGCGCGGCCGCCACATCAAATGGATCTGCAACGCCAAGGTAGTCAGGGTCGCGGCGGGCAGGATGTTTGTCACCGAGCTGGACGACCTGGGCAACGTCAAGCGCGAGCACGAACTGCCCTTCCGCTATTCCATGATGCTGCCGGCCTTCAGGGGCGTGGACACGGTGTTCGGCATCGAGGGCCTCACCAACCCGCGCGGCTTCGTGCTCATCGATGCCTACCAGCGCAATCCCAAATACCCAAACATCTATGCCGTGGGCGTGTGCGTCGCCATTCCGCCCGTCGAGGCCACCCCGGTGCCTACCGGCACGCCCAAGACCGGCTACATGATCGAGTCCATGGTCACCGCCACGGCGCACAACATCCGCGCCGTGCTGGACAGCAAGGAGCCCTACGAGAAGGCCACCTGGAACGCGATTTGCTTGGCCGACATGGGCGACACCGGGGCCGCCTTCGTCGCCCTGCCGCAAATCCCGCCGCGCAACGTCAACTGGTTCAAGCAGGGCCGCTGGGTGCACCTGGCCAAGATCGCCTTTGAGAAATACTTCATGCGCAAGATGAAGAAGGGCACTTCCGAGCCGATCTACGAGAAATTCATGCTTAGCGTCCTGGGCATCAAGAAGCTCAAGGATTGAGGGGCTGATGCAGCAGCCGCGCCGCCGCCGCCGGGTTACGGCTGCGCGGCCCAGCACCCCAGCAACTGTACCAGCGCCGCATCCCGTGCCGGCAAGGGCAGGGTCGCGTCCGCCGGACAGCGCGCCAGCACCTGGGCCAGGTCGGCGGCGTGGACGGGGTCGTAGAGCACCAGGACACGGGCCGCGGGGAAGCGTTGGCGCGCGGCGAGGAGGGATTCCAGATTGCTCAGGCGGTCGTGAAAGTGGCGCTTGCTGAAGTCGGCCACGATGGCTTGCGGCGCCAGGGTCTTCAGACGCGCCAGCGCGCGGCGCACGGAATGTTCGACGATCACCTGAAAGCCTGCCTGTTCATACAGCGGCCGGTAGTTGTATCCTGGAACTTCCTGGACGGCGAGCAGCCAGGGGCGATCGCTGGGCGGGTGCATGATGCTTTCTACCAGCCTTGCGTGCCGCGCTCAAGCTTGTCCGCGCTCTGGTCGTTGTACTCCGTACCTGCTTCTGCCCTTTGCCATGTCCAGCCACATCCGAAAAATCCCCGCGGACGAAATCATGCTGGGCATGTTCATCCGCGATCTGGATCGACCCTGGCAGGATACGCCTTTCGCGCTGGAGGGCTTTCTGGTGCGGCGCGAGGAGCAGATCCCGAAGATCCGCTCCTATTGCGAGTTCGTTTATGTCGATCCAGAGCGCTCGGTCGGCGCCGCACGCGCATTTCTCACCCGCACCGCCGCGCCGCAGGGCGATGCCCAGGCTTTCTTTGCCGGCCAGGAAAGCGAACTGGCACAGCGCCCGGTGCTGGTGCTCGACGGCGGGCAGGTGGTTGCCTCGCGCGAACTGGTGCAGGCGCAGGCGGTGCAGGCACGCGCCCGCGCCACGCTGGAGGCAGCATTCCAGCTCGTGCAGGCGGGCCATGCGGTGCCGGCGGAGGACATCAGCCAGGCAGTCGATCAGATGGTCGAGAGCATCAATCTCGCGCCCGATGCCATGCTCTGGCTGGCGCGCCTGAAAAGCCGACATGACTATGCCTACCGGCACAGCATTGCCAGCGCCGTTTACGCCATCGCCTTCGCGCGCCAACTGGGTTATCCCAAGGGCGACATGCGCGTCGTCGGCGTGGCCGCCCTGCTCAAGGATCTGGGCAATCTGCGCCTGCCCCAGGAACTGCTCGGCAAGGGCCAGCCGCTCACGCCCATGGAGCTGGCGGTGGTGAAAGGTCATGTGGCGCACAGCGTACAGATCGTGCGCGCCATCCGCGGCTTGCCCGGCGCCGCCGCCAGACTGATTGCCCAACATCATGAACACTACGATGGCAACGGCTATCCGCGCGGCCTCAAGGGCGAGGCCATCGATCATCGCGCGGCGCTGATCGGCCTGGCGGACGCCTACAGCGCCATGATCCTGCCGCGCCCCTACGCCGAAGCGCTGTCGAGCCATGACGCCATCGGCCGCCTGCTGCAGCAGGCCGGCCGGCAGTTCCATCCCGGTCTGGCGGGCCGCTTCGGCCAGTCCATAGGCATTTATCCGGTGGGCGCGCTGGTGGAGCTGAACAGCGGCGAAGTGGCCATCGTCGTGGCGCAATACCGCACCCAGCGGCTGCGACCCCGCCTCATGGTGGTGCTGGACGCGCAGCGCCAAAAGCGCCCCGCGGCGCTGCTGTTGGACCTCGTGCGCGAGCCCAGCGACGCGACCGGTACGCCCTACCGCATTCGTCGCGAGCTGCCCAACGGCTGCTGCGGCATCGATGCGCGCGAGTACTACTTGTGAATACCCTGACGCCGGCGGCGGAGCGCGCACTGGGGCGGCTGCTGGCCCAAGTCGAGGATCTCCTTGGCGACGAAGCGCCGGCCCTTGCGCGTATGCTGGCGCCGCAGCACGCGGGCTGGAAGCGCGCCGCCCTGGCGTCCCTGCCGCAAGCCGAGGCGGGCTTGGCGGGCGCGTGGCTGGATCTGGCGGCCCAGGGCTTCCGTCCCGCTCTATTGGAGGCGGTGGCGCTGGATCGAGCTCATGTGCAGTTCGCCCGGCGCCAGCACGTTGAGCTGCTGGCGGCCTGGCAGCGCTACGCCGCGGCAGCTTTGGCGGCTTGCCCGCCCCCGCTGCTGCTCCGCGCCACGCTTGCCTTCGCCAGCCTGCTGCCCGCCGCCGACGCGGGCGAGCCGGCCGGCTTCGGCGAGTTTCGAGCCGCCCTGGCGCAGGCGCTGCAGGCACATTCGCTGGTGGTCGTGATCAGCGTGCAGCTGCGCTACTCGGCGCGCCATGCCGGCGTGCCCGTGCTGGCTCCCGGGGAAGAAGGTGAGCGCACACTTGCGGCGCGGCTTTGCGCCCTGCTCAAGCCGGGAGATTTGTTCGCCCGTCTCGACGCCGACCATTACGTCCTGGCCTTGTGCGCCCTGCCCGACGCCATGGCCGTGGAAGCGGTGGCTGCGCGCTTGCGCGCCGATCTGGCTCAACCTTTCGCGGCCGGCGGGCTGGAAGTGGCCGCGTTACCGCGCCTGGGGGTCGCGCTGGGCCCGCGCCACGGGCGCAGCGCCGACGCGCTCCTGCGTTTCGCCCAGGCGGCGGCGCAGGAAGGCGGCGAGGAGTCAGGCGTCGTGCTGTTCGACCCCGCTCGCCATCTTTCCCCGCTGCATCATGCGTCGCTCGAGGCTGGTCTGCGTGTCGCCCTGGAAAACAACGAGTTGACGCTTTTCTACCAGCCGCAGCTCGATCTGGTGAATTGGCGCGTGGATCATGTCGAGGCCTTGCTGCGCTGGTCCGCCCACCCCACGGTAAACCCCGCACTGGTCGTCGAGGTGGCGGAGCGCGGCGGCTGCCTGGATGCGCTCACGCGCTGGGTGATCAACACTGCCTTGCGCCAGCGCCGGCAATTTGCCCAGACGGGCCATGATCTGGGCGTGGGCGTAAATCTCGCGCCCGCCAACTTGGCCGATCCGGAGCTGCCCGATTTCGTGGCGGCGGCACTGGCGACCTGGGACGCGCGGCCGGAGGCGCTGACGCTGGAAATCACCGAGGGCACCCTGATCCGCGAGCTGGATGCCGTCGCAGACAATCTGGCGCGCCTGCGCCATCTGGGCGTGCGGCTTTCCATCGACGATTTCGGTACGGGCTACGCTTCGCTCGCCTACCTCAAGCGCCTGCCCGCCGTGGAGCTGAAAATCGACCAGATGTTCGTGCGCGGCCTGCTGCACGATGCCCAGGACAGGCGCATCGTCAGGAGTGTGCTCGATCTGGCCGCCCATTTCGGCCTGGAAGTGGTGGCCGAGGGGGTAGAGGACCGTGCCACCCTGGATGCGCTTGCCGGCCTGGGCTGCCGCCGCGTCCAGGGGTATTGGCTAAGCCCGGCGTTGGAGGGCGAGGCGCTGCTCGCCTGGCTGCGCGCCGGCTTGCCGCGCCCATGAGGTAGCACCGGGGGTTTCACGTGAAACTGCGCTGGATTTCGGAACGTGGCTTGGTCGTACCCCATGCGCATCCGGCAGATCTGGCACGGCGCGTGCTGCGGGCCGGCTTTGCCGAGGTGGAGGATTGCGCTGGAGCGGAAGATGCCGTACTGGTGCGCCTTCTGCCGGGCCAGGCGCCGGGCGGGGCGCTGCTGCGCCTGCTGCAGGCTGAGGAAGCGCCGCGGGACGCCCCGCCGCCGCGTGTGGTCGAAATCCCCGTGCGCTACGGCGGCGCCGAAGGACCGGATCTGGCCGAGCTGGCCGCCCGCGCCGGTTTGAGCGAAGCGGACGCGGCGGCCCTGCACGGCGATGCCGAGTACCGCGTGGCCTATCTCGGATTTCAGCCCGGTTTTGCTTATCTCACGGGTACGCCCGCAGTGCTGGCGGCGCCGCGCCTGGCCACGCCGCGGGCGCGGGTGCCGGCAGGCAGTCTCGCCATCGGCGGCGCCTATAGCGGCATTTACCCCAGTGCCGCGCCAGGGGGCTGGCGCATCATCGGCCGCACCGAACAATTGCTGTTCGATCCGCTGCGCGACCCGCCCGCCCTGCTCGCGCCCGGCGACCGGGTGCGTTTCATCCCGCTATGATCTGCCTGGTGCAGGCCGCCGGCATGCTGGATCTGGTGCAGGACCTGGGCCGGCCCGGCTATGCGCGCTTCGGAGTGCCGCAAGGGGGCGCCGCCGATCCGGGCGCGCTCATCCAGGCCAACCGCCTGGTCGGCAACCCTTTGCAGGCGGCGGGGCTGGAGCTGACCTTGCGGGGCCCGGCGCTGGCCTTCCCGGAAGGCGGCATCGTCGCCCTGACCGGGGCCGACATGAATGCGGCGCGCGACAGCGGGCTGGCGGCGCCGCGCTATCAGACGCTTTGGCTGCATCCCGGCGAGGTGCTGCGCTTGGGCGCGGTGCGCGACGGCTGCCGTGCTTACCTCGGGGTGGGCGGCGGCATCGCCACCGAGCCCGTCATGCAAAGCCGGGCCACCTTTTTGGCCGGCGGCTTCGGCGGCTTTGCGGGCCGCCCGCTGCGCACCGGCGATCGCCTGCCGCTCGGGCCGCCGCCTTTCCCGCCGCCCTATGCCCGGCTGTCCCTTCCCGCGCCGGAAAATGACCCTGCCTTGCGCGTCATTCCCGGGCCCCAGGGCCCGGCCTTTGACGATGACGCCCTGCTGCATTTCTATGGCGGCGAATTCCGCGTCTCGGCGTTAGCCGACCGCGCCGGCCTACGCCTGGAAGGTCCTCGCCTGCGGGCCCCGGGCGGTGGTGAAGGTCCTTCCCAGGCCCTGCTGCCCGGTGCCGTGCAGGTGCCGCCGGACGGACGGCCCATCGTGCTCGCCTGGGATGGGCCGGTGACCGGCGGTTATCCGGTCATCGCGGGGGTGATCAGCGCCGACCTGCCCCGCCTTGCGCAATTGGCGCCGGGCGACAGAATTTCGTTTCGCGCGGTGAGCCTGGAGGAAGCCCGCGCCGCCTGGCAGGCGCGACTCGCGCAATGGGAGGCTCAGCTGGAATGGCTTTAGAACTGAACGCCGATATCGGGGAGGGCTGGGACGATGGCCGCCTGCTGCCCTACGTGCAGCGTGCCTCCATCGCCTGCGGCGGCCATGTCGGTGATGCCGCGAGCATGGCGCGGGCGCTCGAACTGTGCGCGCGGCTGGGGGTCAAGGCCGGCGCGCACCCCAGCTTTCCCGATCGGGAAAATTTCGGCCGAGCGACGCTCGCGGCTTCTGCCGCAGACATCGAGCGCTGGGTAGTCGAACAAGTAGCGGCGCTGCAGGCCGTCGCGGCGCAGGCCGGGATACCCCTGTTCCACGTGAAACCGCATGGCGCCTTGTACAATCTGGCCGCCCACGACGCCTCGGTGGGGCATGCCCTGGTCGCGGCCATGGGCGGCTTCCCCGGTCTCGCCCTCATCGCCTTGGCGGGCTCGCCCTTGGTGCAGCTGGCCCAGGCACGCAGCATAGCCGTATTGGAGGAAGCCTTTGCCGACCGCCGCTATCTGGCGGATGGGCGGCTCGCGCCGCGTTCCCGGCCGGGCGCCGTGATCGAGGATGGCGATGGGGCGGCGGCGCAGGCGCGCCGCATCGCACGCGGGGAGGCCGTCGCCACGCTCGACGGCGGCCGCCTCCTTGTGCGCGCGGACACCTTGTGCCTGCATGGCGACCGCGACGCGGCTGAGCGCTACGCGCGCACCGTGCACGCCGCTCTGCAGGCGGACGGTCTGCTGCCGCCGGCCTGACCTGTTATTTGGCGATATCCCCGCAGGCCACGAAATCCTGGATTTCCTTGGCGCTCTTGTGAATATTGATGGCGTATTTGCCCGCGAGCAGTTTTTCCAGGGAAGCGTCGACCAGCGTGACGGACTTTCCGTGCTCCACGGGCTTGAGGACGAACGCCGGCTTGGGATTCAGGTTGCCGCAGGTGCCTGCGTGTATATGGGCGGGCTGCGGCACCATGCCGCCGTGTTCCAGGTGCAGGATCACCTCTGTTTTTTCGCCTTTGGCGATCAATTCGGCCTTGCCCGATTCGCCCGATTTGTTCTGTTCGTGCAGGGCGATGCTGAGCGTGTGCGAGGCGGCCAGCGCCGCAGGGGCGAGGATCAGGCCGGCGAGGGTCAGGGTGGTGCCGATCAGGGTACGCATGGTTTTCCTCCTTGAGTGGGTTGAATGGCGGCACGGGGCCGCCGCGTGGTTTGACCGGCCGCCCGCCGCGACGTTTCACGTGGAACGGCTGTATTTGCAGCGCGCCGCCGGGTAAAATGCGCTATTCCTTTGAGCGACAAACCGCCAGCCTGCAACCAGATGATTTTCCAGGAAAAATTTGATGTCATCGTCATCGGCGGCGGGCATGCCGGGACCGAGGCGGCGCTGGCCGCGGCGCGCCTGGGCGCCAGGACCCTGCTGCTTACCCACAATATCGAGACCCTGGGGGCGATGTCCTGCAATCCCTCCATCGGCGGCATAGGCAAGGGCCATCTGGTCAAGGAGGTGGACGCCCTGGGCGGCGCCATGGCCTTGGCGGCCGACCGGGCGGGCATTCAGTTCCGCACCCTCAATGCCTCCAAAGGCCCGGCGGTGCGCGCCACACGTGCGCAGGCGGACCGCGCGCTTTACAAGGCCGCTATCCGCAGCATGCTGGAAAACCAGCCCAATCTCACCCTGTTCCAGCAGGCGGTGGACGACCTCGTGCTGGAAAGTGAGCATGTGGCGGGGGTCAGGACCCAACTGGGCATCGAATTCCGCGCGCGCGCAGTGGTGCTGACCGCGGGCACCTTCCTGGCCGGGCTGGTGCACGTGGGCCTGGAGCACTTTCAGGCCGGGCGCATGGGCGATCCCCCGGCGCTGTCGCTGGCGGCGCGCCTGCGCGAGCTGCAATTGCCCGTCGGCCGCCTCAAGACCGGCACGCCGCCGCGCATCGACGGACGCACCATAGATTTTTCCGTGCTGCAGGAGCAGCCCGGCGACGATCCGGCCCCGGTGTTTTCCTTCCGCGGCAGCCGGGAGATGCACCCGCGCCAGCTGTCCTGCTGGATCACCCATACCAACGCGCGTACGCATGAGATCATACGCGGCGGGCTGGATCGCTCGCCCATGTACACGGGGGTGATCGAAGGCGTGGGGCCGCGCTACTGCCCGTCCATCGAGGACAAGATCCACCGTTTTGCCGACAAGGGGGCGCATCAGATCTTTCTGGAGCCGGAGGGGCTTGATACCCACGAGTTCTATCCCAACGGCATTTCCACCTCGCTGCCCTTTGACGTCCAACTCGAACTGGTGCGTTCCGTAGCCGGCTTGGAGCGGGCCCATATCCTGCGCCCCGGCTATGCCATCGAATACGACTATTTCGATCCGCGCAACCTCAAGGCCAGTCTGGAAACCAAAGCCATCGCCGGGCTTTATTTCGCCGGGCAGATCAACGGCACCACCGGCTACGAGGAAGCCGCTGCGCAAGGTCTGCTGGCGGGCATCAATGCTGCCCTGTGCGTACAGGAGCGGGAGCCCTGGTGCCCCGCACGCCATGAAGCCTATCTGGGGGTGCTGGTGGACGACCTCATCACGCGCGGCGTCTCCGAGCCCTACCGCATGTTCACCAGCCGGGCGGAGTACCGCTTGCAATTGCGCGAGGACAACGCCGACCTGCGCCTGACCGAAATCGGGCGCCGCCTGGGTGTGGTCGAAAACGCCCAATGGGACGCCTTCAGCCGCAAACGTGACGCGATCGTGCAAGAAACAAACCGTTTGAAAGCGGTTTGGATGCACCCTGCCAAGCTCCCCGAGGCAGACGTGCTGCGCGTGCTGGGCCAGCCCATCGAAAAGGAATACAACCTGTTCGAGCTGCTGCGCCGCCCGCAGGTAAGTTATGCCGAGCTTGTGAGCCTGCCGGGCGCGGGCGAGCCGGTGGCCGACGCGGCGGTGGCCGAGCAGGTGGAAATCGCCGCCAAATACCAGGGCTACATCGACCGCCAGAGGGAAGAAGTGGCGCGGTTGGCCCAGCAGGAGGCCCTTGTCCTGCCCGCGGACATCGATTACGCCCGCATCGCCGGCCTGTCCATCGAAATCCGCCAGAAGCTCGCCCGCCACAGGCCCGAGACGCTCGGCCAGGCGAGCCGGGTTTCCGGCGTCACGCCGGCCGCTCTGGCCATCCTGCTGGTCTATGCCAAGCGTGGCTTTCCGCGTCTGGGCGAGACGGCGCGGTCGGCATGAGCCGGGATCTGGAGACGGGACTTGCGGCGCTGGGGCTGGAGGTGGGCGAAGAAGGCAGGCAAAAGCTGCTTGCCTACCTCGCTCTGCTGGACAAATGGAACCGCGTCTACAACCTCACCGCCATCCGCGCCCGCGAGGACATGCTGACCCATCATTTATTCGACAGCCTGGCGCTGGTGCCCCATCTGGACCGGGCGGCGCCGGCCAATGTGCTGGACGTGGGCAGCGGCGGCGGCCTGCCGGGCATCCCGCTGGCCATCGTCAGGCCTGCCCTGCCCGTGACGCTGATCGACGCAGTGGCCAAGAAAACCGCCTTCCTCACGCAAGCCAAGGGCGAACTGGGGTTGGCGAATCTGAGTGTGGTGACCGGCCGGGTGGAGGACTATCGCGTACCCGGGGGCTTTGCGGCCATCGTGTCGCGCGCCTTCGCCACGCTCGCCGATTTTGTGCGCGCCAGCCGCCACCTGCTGGCGCCGGGCGGGCGCTTCTATGCCATGAAGGGGAAATTCCCCGATACGGAAATCGCCACGCTCCCCGAGGATGTGACGGTGGTGGAGAGTCTGGCTCTGAGCGTGCCGGGCATGGCCGCGCAGCGGCATCTGATCGTGATGGAAGGCCGATGAGCAGAATCCTGGCGATAGCCAATCAAAAAGGCGGCGTGGGCAAGACCACCACGGCGGTCAACCTCGCTTGCGCGCTGGCCCAGGCCGGGCAGCGCGTGCTGCTGGTCGACCTCGATCCGCAGGGCAACGCCACCATGGGCGCGGGGGTGGAAAAGCGCACCGCGCTGCCCACCGCCTACCAGGTGCTGCTGGGCCAGGCGGACATTGCCGCGGCGCGCTTGCGCTCCGAGCAAGGCGGCTTCGACGTGGTGCCGGCCAACCGCGAGCTGGCCGGCGGCGAGGTCGAGATGGTGGACCTGGAGCGGCGCGAATTCCGCCTCAAGGCCGCGCTCCTGGGCCTGGCGGACGAATACGATTTCATCCTCATCGACTGCGCGCCCACGCTCAACCTGCTCACCGTCAACGCGCTGGCCGCCGCCCAAGCCGTGCTCATTCCCATGCAGTGCGAATACTATGCCCTGGAGGGACTCACCGACCTGGTGGCCACCATCAAGAAGGTCAAGGCGCGCCTCAACCCCGGCATAGAAATCGAAGGTCTGCTGCGCGTCATGTACGATCCGCGCTCCACCTTGGCGCAGCAGGTGTCCAGCGAGCTCAAGCGCCACTTCGGCGCCAAGGTCTACGACACCCTCATTCCGCGCAACGTCCGCCTGGCCGAAGCGCCCAGCCACGGCCTGCCGGGGGTGGTGTACGACCGCCACAGCAAGGGCGCGCAGGCCTATTTGCAACTCGCGCGCGAAGTGCTGGAGCGCGCCGCGGCGGCGGTCGGCAGCGCCGCCGCCTGACCGGATACAGGAAACCAGGAGAACTCGATGGCCAAACTCAAGGGACTGGGCCGCGGCCTGGATGCACTGCTGAGCGGCGATGCGCCCGCAGGCAGCGACCGCCTGCTCACCCTGCCGCTCTCGGCGCTCAAGCCCGGGCCTTACCAGCCGCGCACGCGCATGGACCAGACCGCCCTGGAGGCGCTGGCCGAGTCCATCCGCGAACAGGGCATCATGCAGCCTATCCTGGTGCGTAAGAACGGCGCCCAGTACGAAATCATCGCCGGCGAGCGGCGCTGGCGGGCCGCCCAGATGGCGGGCTTGAGCGAGGTGCCGGTGCTGCTGCGCGACGTGGAAGACCGTGCCGTCATGGCCATGGCGCTGATCGAGAACATCCAGCGCGAAAGCCTCAATCCGCTGGAGGAGGCCGCCGGGCTGGAGCGCCTGATCCGCGAATTCGGCATGACCCACGAGGCCGCCGCCAAGGCCGTGGGGCGCTCGCGCGCCGCCGTGTCCAATCTGCTGCGTCTGCTGCATCTTTCCAAGCCGGTGCGCGAGTTGCTCATGGACGGCACCATAGACATGGGCCATGCTCGTGCCCTGCTCTCCCTGCCCGCCGCCAAGCAGCACGAGGCCGCCTACGAAATCGCCGATCGCGGCCTGTCCGTGCGCGAAGCGGAGCGGCTCGCCGCGCGCCTGGCCCGCGCCGAGACGCCTGCGCCCAAGGCGCGCAAGGACCGCGACGTGCTGCGCCTGGAAGAGGCGCTTTCGGAGAAGCTCGGCGTCGCGGTCAGCATCACCGCCGCCAAAAACGGCGCCGGCAAACTCACCATCCGCTTTGCCGATCTGGATCAGTTGGACGAACTGCTCAAGCGTATTGCCTGATTCCTGGGCAGTGGGCCGCCTGCCGCGCGCTCTCTGGTAAAAAAACCTGTTGACCGCCATGGCGAAGGCGCTCGGGTCAAAGCAGAAGAAGTGCGGGAGCGCAGCCATCGGCCGGCACTTCGGGCTTGGGTGTACCCCTACGCCGACGGCCAACGGGCAAGCGTCGCCACGTCACTGGCGCCCACGCCGAGGCTGGCTATAGTGATTTAGTGGTATTTAGATGTTTTTGCCCATCTGCTACTCCACGGCTTTCCTTCAAGGAGGATTTCATGACACGCACTCAAAGCTCACTGGCCGTCGTGGCCATCATGGCGGCAATCTTGGCAGGCTCGGCGAGCGCAGCGGATAGCGGGTGGTATGTCGGCGCAGGGGGTGGCTGGTCCCAGGCCAGGGGAGGGGCTGCGGCGATCGACCCGAACATCGCCGCCGAGGGCGCCGTGACGAGCCTGCATGACAAAGACGCGGCGTGGCAGTTGTATGGGGGATACCAGTTCAACCCCAACTTTGCCCTGGAGGGCGGCTATGTCAACCTGGGCAAGTTTTCCGTTAGCCACACCGTCACCGGCGGAACCGAATATGACGAGGTCAAGCCGGAATGCTGGCATCTGTCGGCGGTGGGCATACTGCCTCTCGGCAAAAACTTCTCGCTGCTGGGCAAGGCGGGCGTGTGCGCCTGGAACGATCACCCGGGCCAGCGAGTGCCGGCCGGCTTTGTCGAGCCAGCGCCAGTGCCAGCGCCAGTGCCACTAGGATCCTCCGGCACCGATCTGACCTACGGCTTGGGCGCCCAGTACGACTTCAGTCCCAACTGGGGCATGCGTGCCGGGTGGGATCGATTCCCCAATGTCATCCATCATCACAACGCCGTGGATTTGTTTTCCGCCAGCGTGAATTACAAGTTCTGAGGCCCATTTATCTCCCTGCCTCGCGGGGCAGGCAGCTTGAGCGGTGCTGCCGCCTCGCCGGTCGATGTTGAGGCCGGGCGCGCGCAAGGTCGCGCCTGGGCTGAGCATGGTCTATCGCCCAGCGCCGCAGCCAACTGCGGGCGGCGAAAGCCGCCTATGAGTTGCTCTATGTGGCTGAAGGTGCGGCCCAACAGGTTGTGGCAGCCGATCAGGCAGAGCGTCCACGCTCCGGCTGAATAGTATGGTTGGAAGGGGATTGCAAAGCGATATGACTATGACGCGCGAGGACGGCGAGGCGTTCGCGGCCCGCTGGGCGGAGGCATGGAATCGCCGTGACGTGGAGGCGGTGCTGGAGCACTTCCACGAGGACATTGTCTTTACCAGCCCCACGGCGCTCGCGGTCGTGGGCTCGCCCACCGTGCGCGGGAAAGACGTGCTGCGCGCCTATTGGACGGCGGCCCTCGCGCGCACCGCTTCGCTGCGGTTCATCGTGGATCGCGTGTTGTGGGATCCCGTGCGCCGCGAGCTTGCGATCATCTATACGGCGGACACGGGTGGAAAGAGCCGCAGGGTGTCGGAGAATCTTAGATTCGACGAGAGCGGCCGGATCGTGGCGGCCGAGGTGTTTCACGGCGTCTCGCTGTAGTGAGGGCGTAGCCGCGGAAGATTTCTTGATGTTCTTTTTTGACGGACGCCGCTTATGTACCTGCCGGAATATTTCGAGGAAACAAATCCCGAGCGCATTTCGGCGCTGATCGAAGGCCACCCTTTGGGCATGCTGGTCACCGCCCCCGACGGCATTCCTTTCGCCAGCCATTTGCCTTTCTTCCTTGAAGGCGGCGCCGGCCCGAAAGGCAAGCTCATCGGCCACCTGGCGCGGGCCAATCCGCAGTGGCGGCATTTTTCCTCGGGCGCCGAGGTGCTGGCGGTGTTCCGGGGGCCGCACGCTTATGTGTCGCCTTCCTGGTACGCCTCGCCCGGCGTCCCCACCTGGAATTACGCCGTGGTCCATGTGCGGGGACGGCCCGCGATCATCGAGGGCGAGGCCGGGCTGGAAGGCTTGCTGGAACGGTTGACCCGCGTCCACGAGTCCTCCCTGCAGCACCCCTGGAAGGCCGAGTTTTCAGGAGAGCGGCGCGCAAAACTGCTGGGCGCGATCGTGGGCTTTGAAATCGAGATCACGAGTGTGCTGGCCAAATTCAAGCTCAGCCAGAATCGCCCGCCGGAAGATCGGCTGCGCGTGGCCAGGGAATTAGGCCAGTCTGGCAACCCGACGGATGCTGCCGTCGGCAAACTGATGTCGGAGGCAATGGATCGTGAGTTCTGATCTGCGCATACAAAGAGCCACCGCCGCGGACGCCCATGAGGTCGCCGTCATGGCCGGCGAGCTGCTGGATGAAATCATGCGCGCGGTCGGGAGCCAGGCTTTCAATTTCAAACTCGATGGCGCGGCGGCGAATCTCAGGGATTTCATCGGGCGGGAAAAGTATTTCGTGTTTGTCGCCGCAAGCGCCGAGGCGGCCCCGGCCGGCTTCATTGCGCTGTGCGAAAGCTATGCGCTCTATGCCGAAGGGGTGTTCGGCATCGTGCCGGAATTCTACGTGCGTCCGCCGTTTCGCTCGCAGGCCGTGGGGCGGCGCCTGATGGGGGAAGCCAAGACTTTCGGCCGCACGCGCGGCTGGAAGCGCCTGGAGGTGACCACCCCGCCGCTGCCGCAGTTCGACCGGACTCTGGCGTTTTACGAGCGGGAGGGGTTTACCATTGCCGGTGGGCGCAAGCTGAAGGCGATGCTGTAAGCGGACGACCTGCCCGCGGCCGCCGCGGAGCATGGCCGCGGCGACGGGGTAAAATCGCGTCAGCATGAGGCACACCCCCCAACTCCGTCCCCGGATCCCTGGAGCAGACATTGGCCCCGCCCGCACCCGTTCACGGGCGCCGGCGGCTACACCGGCAATCGTGCCACCCGCATCATCCGCGGCGTCGTCCTGTGCGACATCTTGCCGGGATGGCCACGGTCTCCTGGCGCACTGAAATGCACGATCTGCTCGTTATCGGCTCCGGTCCCGCCGGCTACCGCGCTGCGGTGCTGGCCAGGCTGCGCGGCTGGGATGTGGCCATCGCGGAACAGGCCGCCTGGGGCGGCACCTGCCTGAACCGCGGCTGCGTACCGAAGAAAGCCTGGCACCACACCGCCCGGCTTGTGGCGCACAGCCGCAGCGGCGACTGGCAGGCACGCGGTTTACAGACGCCCTTGCAGGCGGATTTCGCGGCGGCCTGGCAGCACCAGAAGGATGTGGTCGGCCGGGTGCGAGATAGTTACGTCGATTACCTCAGGCGTTTGGGCGTGACGCGCTACGAGGGCCGTGCCCGCTTCATCGACGCGCAGCGCGTGCAAGTAAATGAGCAGACGTTGGCGGCGCGCCACTATGTCATCGCCACAGGCTCCGCGCCGCGGGTGCCGGCGCCCTTCCAGCGCATCCCCGGCCGCGTGCTCACCACCGACGATCTGTTCGATGCTCCGCCGCCCACGGGCAGGAAAGCGGCCCTGGTGGGGGGCGGCGTCATCGGCGTGGAATTCGCCTTCATCCTGGCCATGTTGGGGCATGACATCGTCTGGCTCACGCGCGCCTCTCCTTTGAGCCACGGGCGCTATTCCGCGCCTGCCCTGAAACTGCTTGGCGAGGCCCTGGCGCGCCACGGCATCGCGCCGCGCCAGACAACGGTGCAAGGCCTCGCGCAAACTGGGAACGGCCTGGCTTTGGGCCTCGCGGATGGCGCGACCCTCGACGTCGATTGGCTGCTGCTGGGCACCGGGCGCTTGCCCAATACCGCTGAGCTGGGTTTGCCGGCCGCGGGCGTAGCGCTGGATGCGCAGGGTTACGTGGCAGTGAATGCCCACTTGCAAACCTCGCAAGCGCATATCTACGCCATCGGCGACTGCGCCAACCCGGTCATGAACGCCAACCAGGCGCTGGCCGACGCCGCAGTGGCGGTGGCCAATCTGATCGAGCCCGGCAGCCGCGCACGGCAGCCCGAAGCCGTGCCCGAGCTGGTATATTCCGCCCTCGAATTGGGCCGTCTGGGCTTGAACGAGGAACAGGCCGAGGACGCCGGGCTGGAACCCGCCACCGGCTTCGCGGCCTTCGAGACCAACCCGCGCGCTTTGGGCATGGGCGCGGCCGAAGGCTACGTGCGGCTCGTCGCCGAACTGGACAGCGGCGCGCTCTTGGGCGCCGAGGTAGTGGGCGCGGATGCCGGCGAGCTGATCCATCTGGTGGCCGCGCGCTACGGCCGCACGGATGCGCTGGCGAGCCTGGCGCAAAGCTTTTACAACCACCCGGCCCTGGGAGAGGAAATGCAGAACGCGGCGGAAACCCTGGGGGCAAAATGGGGGCTCATGGAACAGGTGTTCGGAAAGGCCCCCGGCGCGTGAATTCCGACAGCCGCGCCCTTTTCCGCCGCATCCTCGGCGCGGCCAGGCCCTACTGGCGCGTCTATGTCGTCTCGGTGCTGGCCAATGCCGTGGCCGCCGCCAGCGAGCCCGCCCTGCCGGCGCTGTTCAAGATGATCTTCGACCAGGGCTTCGTGCTGCGCGAGAAGCCCCTGCTCTACTTCGTGCCGGCGGCGATCATCGGCCTGTTTCTGGTGCGCGGCCTGGCCAATTTCGTCGGCGCCTACAGCACCGCCTGGGTCGGCAACCGTGTGGTGATGAATCTGCGCGAAGCCCTCTACGGCCGCATCCTCAGCCTGCCCACCCCTTTCTTCGACAACAACACCGTGGGCCAGATGGTGGCGGACGTGGCCTTCAACGTCGACCAGATGATGCGCTCGGCCACCACCGCGCTGGTGAGCCTGGTGAAGGACAGCCTCACCGTGCTGGGGTTGACCCTTTATCTGTTGTATCTCAACTGGCAGCTGAGCCTCATCGTGCTGGCAGCCGCGCCGCCTTCCATCCTGCTCATCCGCCGTTTGAGCCGCCGCCTGCGGGGCATTTCGCGCAATACGCAGAAGAACATCGGCGACATGGCCCAGGCCCTGAACGAATCGCTGTCCGCGCACAAGGTGGTGAAAATCTTCGGCGGCGAAGCCTATGAACGCGAGCGCTTTCACCGCATCGTCGACGCCGCGCGCCGCTTCGAGATGAAGCGCACCGCCGCCGTGGCCGGCAACAGCCCGCTGGTGGAGCTGATGGGCGCGCTGGCCCTGGCGATCATCGTCACCTTGGCCGTGTACCAGGCCATCCACGGCGCCACCACGCTGGGCAGCTTCTTCGCCTTCGTCATGGCCATGATGCTGATCTTCGCGCCGGTAAAGCGCCTGATCGGCCTGAACGACGTGCTGCAGCGCGGACTGGCGGCCTCGGAGGTGGTGTTCGGCATGCTCGACCGCGCGCCCGAGCCCGACAGCGGCACCATCGCTTTGCCCGCCTGCCGCGGCGACATCCGCTTCGACAACGTGAGCCTGGCCTACGAAGGCAAGCCCGGTCAGGCCCTGGCGGACATCGACCTGCATATCCAGCCCGGCGAAACCGTGGCCCTGGTGGGGCCCAGCGGCGCGGGCAAGACTAGTCTGGTGAACCTCTTGGCGCGCTTCTACCACCCCAGCGCCGGGCGCATCCTGCTGGACGACGTGCCGCTGGAGGATATCCGCCTCTCTGATCTGCGCGCCAACATCGCCCTGGTGTCCCAGGACGTGGTGCTGTTCAACGACAGCCTGCGCGCCAACATCGCCTACGGTGCCGCGCGCGCGGCGGGCGATGCGCAAATCCAGGCGGCCTGCGAGGCGGCGCACGCCTGGGAGTTCATCGCCAAGCTGCCCGAAGGCCTGGACACCCCGGTGGGCGAGAATGGCACCAAGCTCTCGGGCGGGCAGCGCCAGCGCGTGGCCATTGCACGCGCGCTGTTGAAGAACGCGCCCATCCTCATCCTGGACGAGGCCACCTCGGCGCTGGACACGGCCTCCGAACGCCATGTGCAGGCCGCGCTGGAGACGCTCATGCGCGGCCGCACCACCATCGTCATCGCCCACCGCTTGTCTACCATCGAGCGGGCCGACCGCATCGTCGTGCTGCAAGGCGGGCGCATCGTCGAAATAGGCTCGCATCGGGAGCTTTTGGCCCGCGGCGGCGCCTACGCCCATTTGCACCGCCTGCAATTCCATGAGCCTGCCCACGCCTGACCATCCGCCCCGCTCCCTGGTGGTCGAGGCCGGCCGCGCCATCGGCGACTATGCCATGATCCGGCCGGGCGACCGCGTGCTGCTGGGACTTTCGGGCGGCAAGGATTCGCTCTCGCTGCTGCACGTGCTGCGCCACCTGCGGCACAAGGCGCCCATCAAGTTCGAGCTGGCGGCCTGCACCGTGGATCCGCAGTCGCCCGACTACGATCCGCGCGCGCTCATCCCCTATCTGGCGCAGATGAATGTGCCCTATTTCTTCGAGTCGCAGCCCATCCTGGAGGAGGCCAAGGGCAGGCTCCTGGAAGGCGACAGCTTCTGCGCCTACTGCTCGCGCATGCGGCGCGGCGTGCTGTACCGCGTCTGCCGCGAGCAGGGCTGCAACGTCCTGGCCCTGGCCCAGCATCTGGACGATCTGGCGGAGACTTTTCTCATGTCCGCCTTCTTCGGCGGCAAGCTGCGCACCATGCAGGCCAATTATCTGAACGATGCCGGGGATGTGCGCGTCATCCGCCCCTTCATCTACGTGCGCGAGCGCCAGACCCGCGACTATGCGGCGAAGGCGAATCTGCCGGTGGTGCAGGAAAACTGCCCGGCCTGCTTCGCCATGCCGCAGCAGCGCTTTGCCATGAAGACGCTGCTGGCGCAGCAGGAGAAAGAGCATCCCGCACTGTTCGGGCATTTGCTCACGGCCATCAAGCCGCTCATGGGCGCGGCGCCCGGGTGACCCTTACGGGGCTTCTTAGCGTGAAACAACGTGCAGCGTTACCGCGCCCCCCTCGCCCCCTGGGAGAGGGCTGGGGTGAGGGAAACGGACAGGGCGGTAAGAGCGTTTCATGATTTGGGGCGGCTTCGCCACGTCCCTCAGGGCAGGGCGTGGGCGATATCGTCCAGCTCCGCGCGGCTTTGCTTGAGCGTGGCCAGCTCTTGCTTCATCTCCAGCATGCGGCTTTGCAGGACTTCGGCGTTGGCGAGGATTTTCTTCAGATTGTCCAGGCGTTCGTCCAGGACCTGCTTGTGCTCGCGCACGCGCGCGGTGATGGGCGTGATGGCGAGCTGCAGCCAGCGGTCCGTTTCCTGCGCCGCCAGGGTGTAGGTCTTGACCGCTTCCTGCACCACCCCGGCAACGAAGCGGCGGATCATGAAGCGCTTTTCCAGCACCAGGTTGGCGGGATCGCGGCAGAATTCCTCGGCCTCCTTCACCAGCGCCTCCATGCGCTGGCGGTAGCGCTGCAAATCCAGCGCGGGCACCTGCATGGCCGTGAAGCCGTGCAGCTGCACGAAGCGCTCGCAGGTCTCGTGCAGAAAGCGCTGGATGTTGTGACCCATGCGGCTGGCGCGGGCAAAGCGCTCATGCGCCTCCTCGGCCAGGCGGCGCATGGCGCCGGTGAGTCCGCCGGTGGTCCACGCCCCTTCCATGTCGGGTATGGCGTCGGCCAGCAGGGCGGAGAGGTTTTCCTTGGACAGCAGGCCGAGCAGCTCTTCCCCCTGGCGCAAAACCTGCGCGCGCAATTGGCGGAAACGCTCCGCCGTGGCTTCGTAGCGCGCCTTCTCCTGCATCGCCTCGTCGCGCAACTGCTGCACTCTGTCACGGTTCTGGCCCGACAATTGCGACAGCTCGATCAGGTGGCGGCTGACCTGGTGGGCGCGCTCGGCCAGGCGCGCCTGATGGCCGGCGAGCCGCTCCTCCATGTCGCGCAAGGCGGCGTGGCAAAGAATCTCGCGGCGCGCGGGAATGATCTTGTGCGCCAGCAGGCTCTCCAGCGGCAGGACGCCGGAGCGCGCCAGCAGCTCGGCATCCTGCTTGACGCGGCCCAGCAGCGCGCTTCTGGCCGACAGCGCGAACACTTGTTCCAGCGGCAGCTTGAGGATGCGCGCCGTCTCCTGCATCTGGCGCTCGATGCCGGCGCCGACCTCCTCGGCGGGCCTCATTTCGTCCCACAGCGTGTCGATCTTGTTGAGCACGGCGATGTGGAAATTGACGTGCTTGTGCACGTATTTCTGCCAGATTTCCAGGTCGCTGCGCGTCACCCCGGTATCCGCTGCCAGCAGGAACATGACTGCATGCGCGTTCGGTATGGCCGACAGGGTCAGTTCCGGCTCGCTGCCCAGGGCGTTGAGGCCGGGCGTGTCCAGCAGCACCAGCCCCGCTTCAAGCAGGGGATGCGGCAGATTGAGCAGGGCATAGCGCCAGGCGGGAATGTCGAGACAGCCGTCCGCCGCGAACTCTGCGTCCGTGCTTTGGGGCTCCAGCAGCCCCAGCGCGAGCGCCGTCTGCACCGGCAGCCGCTTGGTCTCGCGCAGTTTTTGCAAAGCCTGCGGCCAGGCCGCACGGTCTTCCGGATCGAGCCTGAGCTTGACCCATTCCACGGGCTTGAGCTTGAGATGGGCCAGGGTTTCCTCCGTGAGGCGCGATTCTATGGGCAGCAGCCTGAGGCAGGGCTCTTCCTGGGCGTCGTAAAAAATCTCGGTGGGGCACATGGTCGTGCGCCCGGCCTCCGAGGGCAGCAGGCGGTGGCCGTGGTCGGCGAAAAACAAGGCGTTGATCAGTTCGCTCTTGCCGCGCGAATATTCCGCCACGAAGGCCAGGGTGAGGCGGTCGCGCTTGAGTGCTTCGGCGCCGTCGAGCAGGCGCAGGTTGCGCTCGCCGTCCATGCCTTCGTGCTTGTCCAGCCAGTGGATGAAGGCGTGGACGGCTTCCACCAGGCGGTCGCGGCGCGCCGTGTAATCGGCGACTTCCTGTTCCAGCAGTGCGGTCATCGGGGGCGGTCTTCCGGGAGGTTCATAGGGTTCTCCAGCAGCCGTTCGGGGACGGCGTCCGGCGGAGCCGCCACCAGCTTCTGCCGGCTGGTATTGCCCTTCAGCAGTTCCAGGCGGGTTTTCGCGACGGCCAGCCGGGCGGCCAGGAATTTGAGCAGGGCTTCGTTGGCCTGGTTGTCGGCGGCGCGCGCGGCGAGCTTGATCCACAGCCGGCCTTCGCGCTCCCCGGCCACGGCGTTTTTGCCGGCGCCGGGGGTGATGTGCAGGGAAAAGACCCAGCGGCCCTGCACGTCGCGGCGTGCCCAGGCGGTCATCAGAAGCTGCCCAGGATCGCCATTTCGATGGCGCGCAGCGGCACAAGGATGATCAGCTGGCCGACGAAAAACACCACCAACGGGGTGAGATCGACGTTGCCCACGAGCGGGATGATGCGCCGCAGCGGCGCCAGGATGGGTTCGCTGAGCGCGTAAATGACGGGCGCCAGCGGTGAGTAAGGGTTCACCCACGATAGCACGGCGCGGATCACGGTAATGCCCATGACCAGATAAATGGCCAGTTCCAGGAGCTTCACCAGGGCAAGCAACGCCAGTGCCGGCAAGGCGGCCCCGGCCGCCAGGCGGAAAGGGAAGCCGCCTGACCACAAGAGCAGGATCTGGATCAGGTACTCCACCAGCCAAGCCCCCGCCAGGGTGGCGAAATCGATCCCCTTGTAGCCGGGGATCGCGCGCCGCAGCGGGCGCACCAGAAAATCGGTGAAAGCCACCACGAACTGGCCGAAAGGGTTGCCGAAAGGCGCGCGGAACAGCTGCATGGCGAAGCGCAGCAGGAGAGTGAACAGAAACAGGTTGCCCAGCGTCTGGACGACGAACTGGAGTCCGTCGGTCATCATGGCGCGGCCCCCAACTCGTCGCCCAGTTCCTCGGAACGCCGCCGGGCGGCGGCCACTGCCTGAGCCACGGCATCCGGCACGTCCGCGTTTTCCAGGGCGGCGATGCCGCGCTCGGTGGTGCCGCCCTTGGAGGTGACGCGCGCGCGCAGCGTGGCCGGCTCCTCGCCGGATTCCAGCGCCAGGCGCGCGGCGCCGACGAAGGTCTGCAGGGCCAGCTGGCGCGCCACCTCGGGCGCGAGCCCCTCCCTGCCGGCCGCCGCTTCGAGCGCTTCCATGAAGTAGAACACATAGGCCGGGCCGCTGCCGGAAACGGCCGTGACGGCGTCCAGTTGGCTTTCTTCGGGCACCCAGACGGCAGTGCCTACCGCGCGCAGGATGGCTTCCGCGCGCGAGCGGCCCGCGGCATCGACTCGCGGCCCGGCATACAGGGCGGTGATGCCGGCGCCCACCATGGCGGGGGTATTGGGCATGGTGCGCACGATGCGCTCATGGCCGCCCAGCCAGCGGGTCAGATCGGCCACGCGCACGCCGGCCGCCACCGACACCGCCAGCCGGTCGCCGATGCGGGAGGCGAGCTGCTCTGCCACTTGTTTAAGCCGTTGCGGCTTGACCGCCAGGATCACCGTCCTGCCCAGATGCGCATGGGCAAGATCGCGCCTCAGGGTGACGCCGAAACGCCCTACCAGCCGGCCGTGGGCGTCGTCCGAAGGATCGACGACCTCGATGTGTTCGCCGGCCGCCCCCTTGCCGGCCAGCCCGGCGATGATGGCGGTGGCCATGTTGCCGCCGCCGATGAAGGTAATGCTGTCTGTCATGGCTCCCCCGCCGTTTTTCTGCGCGCGCCGAACAGGGCCGTCCCCACCCGCACCCAGGTCGCGCCCTCCAGGATGGCGGCCTCCAGGTCGGCCGACATGCCCATGGAGAGCGTGTCCAGGGCGAGGCCGCCGGCGTCGAGGTCCTCCAGGAGGGTTCTCAAGCGCGCAAAAGGCATTCTTTGCACGGCCAGCCCGGACGCCGGCGCGGGTATGGCCATCAGCCCCCGTAATTGTAACCGCGGCAGGCGGGCAACGGCCTGTGCCAGGGGCGCCAGTTGTCCCTCTTCCACGCCGCCTTTGCTGGCCTCGCCGCTGACATTGACTTGAAGACAGACCTGCAGCGGGGGTAGGCCGGCGGGGCGTTGGGCGGAGAGGCGCTCGGCCAGCTTGAGGCGGTCTACGCCATGCACCCAGGCAAAGTGTTCCGCCACCGCCCGCGTTTTGTTGCTTTGCAGCGGGCCGATGAAATGCCAAGTCAGGGGCAGGTCGGCCAGTTCGGCCATTTTGGGCAGCGCTTCCTGGAGATAGCTTTCGCCGATATCCTTAAGCCCCAGCGCGGCTGCCTGCCGCAGCATCCCGGCGTCGATTCCCTTGCTCACGCCGATCAGGCCGATGCCCGCAGGATCGCGCCCGGCCGTCCGGGCGGCTTGGGCGATGCGCATGCGTACGGCCGCCACGTGGGCGGCCAGGCCGGGCGTCGGGCGTTCGCTCAAGTTGAATCGCGCGCAGTCGTTATTGGATTGGATCGCATTATCTCCCAACTGACTTTCGGACGAGCACCCCGTGGACATTTCCGAACTGCTGGCCTTCAGCGTCAAGAACAAGGCTTCCGACCTGCATCTCTCGGCCGGGTTGCCGCCCATGATCCGGGTGCACGGCGACATCCGCCGCATCAACCTGCCGCCCATGGATCACAAGGACGTGCACCGCATGGTGTACGACATCATGAACGACTCCCAGCGCAAAGTGTACGAAGAAGAGCTGGAAGTGGACTTCTCCTTCGAGATTCCCGGTCTGGCGCGTTTCCGCGTCAATGCCTTCAACCAGCAGAAAGGCGCCGGCGCGGTGTTCCGCACCATTCCCTCCAAGGTGCTTACCCTGGAAGAACTGGAAGCGCCCAAGATCTTCAAGGAAATCTCCGACCAGCCGCGCGGCGTGGTGCTGGTGACGGGGCCGACCGGCTCGGGCAAGTCGACCACGCTCGCGGCCATGATCGACTACGTCAACGACACCCAGTATTCCCACATCCTAACCATCGAAGACCCTATCGAATTCGTGCACCAGAGCAAGAAATGCCTCATCAACCAGCGCGAAGTCGGGCCGCATACCCACAGCTTCGCCAACGCCCTGCGCTCCGCCCTGCGTGAAGACCCGGACGTCATCCTGGTGGGCGAGATGCGCGACCTGGAAACCATCCGCCTGGCGCTTACCGCCGCGGAAACCGGGCACCTGGTGTTCGGCACCCTGCACACTTCGTCGGCCGCCAAGACCATAGACCGCGTCATCGACGTTTTTCCCGCGGCGGAAAAGGAAATGGTGCGGGCCATGCTGTCGGAGTCGCTGCGCGCGGTGATTTCCCAGACTCTGCTCAAGACCAAGGACGGCTCGGGCCGGGTGGCTGCGCACGAAATCATGATCGGCACGCCGGCCATCCGCAACCTCATCCGCGAGAACAAGGTGGCGCAAATGTATTCCTCCATCCAGACCGGCGGCGGCCTGGGCATGCAGACCCTGGACCAGTGCCTGCAGGACCTGGTGCGGCGCAATCTCGTCACTTCGGTGGAGGCGCGCGCGCGCGCCCAGAACAAGGACGCCTTCCTCGGCTGATCATCCCTACAGGCCCCGCTCATGGACGCGCAAAAAACCATCACCGACCTGCTACGCCTCATGGTGGCGAAAAACGCCTCCGACCTTTTCCTCACCGCCGGCTTCGCGCCCGCCCTCAAGGTGGACGGCAAGATCATCGCCGTGGCCAACCAGACGCTCACACCCGCGCATACGCGCGAACTGGCGCGCTCGCTCATGAACGACCGCCAATGGGCCGAGTTCGAGGCCAAGAACGAATGCAACTTTGCCATCGCCCCCCCGGACATCGGGCGCTTCCGCTGCAACGCCTTCATCCAGCAGGGCCACACCGGCCTGGTGCTGCGCACCATCAATACGCGCATCCCCAAGTTCGAGGAGCTCAACCTGCCGCCGGTGCTGCGTGACATCGCCATGGTCAAGCGCGGCCTGGTCATCTTCGTGGGCGGCACCGGCTCGGGCAAATCCACCTCGCTCGCCGCCATGATCGGCTACCGCAACGAGAACGCGCGCGAGCACATCATCAGCGTGGAAGACCCCATCGAATTCGTGCACGAACACAAGAACTGCATCATCACCCAGCGCGAAGTGGGGGTGGACACGGAAAACTGGTTCTCGGCGCTCAAGAACATGCTGCGCCAGGCGCCCGACGTCATCCTCATCGGCGAGATCCGCGACCGCGAAACCATGGAGTACGCCATCGCCTTCGCCGAGACCGGCCACCTGTGCCTGTCCACCCTGCACGCCAACAGCGCCAACCAGGCGCTCGACCGCATCGTCAACTTCTTCCCCGAGGACAAGCGCGACCAGCTGCTCATGGACCTGAGCCTGAACCTCAAGGCCTTCATCTCCCAGCGCCTCATCCCGCGGCGCGAAGGCAAGGGACGCATCGCCGCGGTGGAAATCATGCTCAATTCGCCGCTCATCTCCGACCTCATCTTCAAGGGCCACGTGGTCGAAATCAAGGAAGTGATGAGCAAGTCGCGCGAGCTGGGCATGCAGACCTTCGACCAAGCCCTGTTCGATCTCTACGAAGCCGGGTTCATCAGCTATGAAGACGCCCTGCGCAATGCCGACAG
The DNA here is from genome assembly GCA_021802555.1 of Pseudomonadota bacterium. Lineage (GTDB taxonomy): Bacteria > Pseudomonadota > Gammaproteobacteria > Burkholderiales > Thiobacillaceae > JAJXXS01. The sequence goes on along the minus strand of JAJZRU010000003.1, from coordinate 34,554 downwards.
CCTCAACGATCTGCGCCTCAAGATCAAGCTGCACGGCCAGGAAGCCAAGGGCAAGAACCTCATGAGCGGCCTGGACCATCTCGACATCGTCTGAGGCGGTCGGCGGCATATCGCTTTCGGCGGAGGCGGCGGCTGCGCGGTTGGGCTACACTGCGCGAGTCCCTGCTGCGCCCGGGTGCACGCCCGAGGCCGAGGGCGCCGGACAAACCCAAGCGCGCCGCCCGGCGGCGCACGCAGAACCGCAGGAGACGTCATGCAAGCCCGCATCAAACCCGTCGCGTTTGCCGTGCTGCTGGGGCTTTTGGGAGGGTGCAAATTCGGGCATGAAAGCGCCGCGGAGCACATCGAAAAAGCCAAAGGCTACGAAGCCAAGCAGGATTACCACGCCAGCGTCATCGAACTCAAGGCGGCGCTGCAGCAGGAACCCAAGAACGCCGAGGCGCGCTGGTTGCTGGGCCTGGATTATCTCAAACTGAAGCAGGGCGGCGGTGCGGAAATCCAGCTGGAGAAGGCCCTGCAGCTGGGCATCAGTCCGCAAAGCGCACGCATCCCGCTGGCCCAGGCCTGGCTGCTCAAGGGGGATTTCGGCAAGGTGCTCGACAAGCTCACCCCCGGCGACCGGGACGACCCCCAAACGCTCGCGCAAATCCTGCAGATGCGCGGTGACGCCTACATGGGCCAGGGCAAGTATGCCCAGGCGTGCCCGCTCTACGATCAATCGGTCAAGGACGACGCCGGCTACGTGCCGGCTTATTGGGGGCAGGCGCGCTGCGAGTACGGCAACGGCCATCCCGATCAGGCCTTGGCCACGGCGCAGAAAGCGGCGCGGATGGACCCCAAGCGCCTGGAGTCCTGGTATCTGCTCGGTGATCTCTATCGCGCCAGGAACCAGCCGGAGCAGGCCATGGCGGCTTACGATCAGGCGCTCAAGGTGCAGCCGGACGATGTCCAAGCGCGCGCCTACAAAGCCATCATGCTGCTGTCCATGGACCGTCTGGCGGATGCGCAAAAGCTGATAGATGGGCTGCGCAAATCCGATCCCAAGGTAGTCATCACCAAATATCTTTCCGCGTATGTCGCCTATCGCCAGGGACGCTATAACGACGCCGCCGATCTGCTGCAGGAGGTTTTGCGGGCAGACCCGGATTACGTTCCTGCCCAGATGCTTTATGGCGTTGTCAATTACTCGGCGAAGCACGACGAAATCGCGCTCGACAGTTTCAGCAAGGTGCTGGCCGCCACGGATATGCCGCAGGCCCGCTTGTTCCTGGCGGCAACCGAGCTGCGCCTGGGCTCGAACGACGCCGCGCTGAAAACGCTCGCGCCGCTGCTTGAAGAAAGCAGCGTCAACGCCAAGACGCTCCTGCTGGCGGGGCAGGCTGCCATGAATTTGGGCGACTATGCCCGGGCGATGGACTACCTCGCGCGGGCGGGGAAAGCCGCGCCGGGCGATACGGCGGTGCGCACCAGTCTGGCCCAGGCGCAATTGCTTACCGGCGACAGCCAGGGCATCAGCGGCCTGGAATCGGTCATCGCCGACAACCCGCAGGATACGCAAGCCTATTTGCTGCTCGCTTCTGCCCAATTGGCCAAGGCTGATTATGCGGCGGCGCTGGCGACCCTGGGCAAGATGTCCACGGCGCAGCCCAAAAATCCGGTGCCTTACTTGCTGCAGGGGCGTGTTTATCTGCTGCAAAACAATCCGGCTGCCGCGCGCCGGGCATTTGACCGCAGTCAGGCGGCCGACCCCGATTTCCTGCCCGCGGCCGGCGCGCTCGCGGAACTCGATGTCCAGCAGAAGCAGCCGGCGCAGGCGCGTCAGCGCTTCCTCGCGATTCTCGCCAGAAAGCCGGGCAACCTGGGGGCTCAACTGGGTCTGGCCAGGGTGGATCTGGCGCTGGGCGACCGCAAGGCCTATGTCGGGGACATGGAGGCCGCGATCAAGGGCAATCCGCAAGCGCCGCAACCCGTGGTCCTGCTGACGCAATACTACATAAGCGTGCGCCAACCGGGGTTGGCGTTGCAGGCAGCGCGCAAGGCGGCGCAGGCGCACCCCGGCAACCCCGCATTTCTGGACAACCTGGGACAGGCTCTGCTGGCCGCGGGGCGTAAGAACGATGCGGTGGACACCTACACGAACCTCACCAATTTGCAATCCCGTTCGCCCGTGGCCTGGTATCGCCTCGCCTGGGCGCAGCGTGTCGCCGGGGACATGAACGGCGCTCAGCAGTCGTTGCAAAAGGCGATCGGCCTGGCGCCGAAGTATCTGGATGCCCAGGTAGCCATGGCCGGGTTGTATATGGCCATGGGCCGTGCCGACAGCGCCCTCAACGAGGCGCGCCAGATTCAACAGGCGTTTCCCAAGTCTCGGAGCGGCTATGACCTTGAGGCGGAACTGCAAATGCGCCTGAAAAGGCCTGATCTCGCGCTGCAAGCGCTTGCCGCTGCTTATCAGAAAATCCCTTCCAGCGAGACGGCGGCGAGCTATCACCTGGCCCTGCTTCAGCAAGGAAAAACGGCTCAGGCCGAGCAGCTTGCGCAGCAATGGCTCAAGGCTCATGCCAACGATGCGGATTTTCGCATGTATCTGGCGGGCACTTATTTGGCGCAGCATCAAGACGCCTTGGCGACGGCGCAGTACAAAGAGGTTTTGGCGCTTGCGCCCGACAACGTGCTGGCTTTGAACAACCTGGCGGCGCTATTGCAGCGGCAAAACGATCCGGCTGCCTTTGGCTACGCCGAGCGCGCCTACAAGCTGCAGCCGGACAATCCGCTGGTGGCAGATACCTACGGCTGGGGTCTGGTGCTGGAAGACAAAGTTCAGCAGGCCTATCCCATTTTGCAGGCGGCCGTGAAGGGTGCGGGGCAGATGCCGGCCGTGCAGTACCATCACGCCGTGGCCGCGTACAAGCTCGGGCAGATGGCCGCGGCGCAGGCAGGACTGCGAGCGGCTCTGGCCAGCAAAGAAAGCTTCAGCGAGCGCGACCAGGCGGCGGCGTTGCTGCGCAAGATACGCTGAAACCCGCCCGGCTAGCGGGCAGGTTGCGGTTGCGCAGGGTAGGGTTCTGATGGCAAGGGGGCGCCGACCCTGCCGATACCGGATTATGGGGTTGCCGGATGGGCCGCAAAAAATAGCCCCGGCTGACCGGGGCTATTTCTGAACGGGAAGGACCGACTGACGGGTTCAGGACTGTTTACGGCGGCGCAGGCTCACGCCCATGCCCAGCAAGCCGAGACCCACGAGAGCCAGGCTGGCAGGTTCGGGGACGGTGGTAAACGTCGCATTCAGGACGCCGGTGATGTTTTGATCCTTGGTAGCGGTCGGGTCGAAGATGTTAAAGACGCCGGAATCGAACGACACGTTGTAGAACGGCACCGGCGCGATGAAATAGCCGGACCCGGCGCCGGTCAGGGTGAATCCCGTCGTGACCCCGAAGCTACCGCAGTTGATGCCGTTGCCAGAAGGGTTTAGGGTGTTTGGTCCGCAGGTTTGCAGCATGGGGTTGAGCGTACCCGCGCCACCCAACAGATTGCTCAGCTGGGCAATTTGAATATCCGTGCTGGTGGGATCCGTTACCCCCCACTGGTTGCCAGCAGCAGGCGTGGTGAACGTGTCGTTTATGCCCGGATCCAGCCAGACCCCGAACAGGGAGCCATTGTTAAAAGTAATTTGGGCAACGTGGGTCGTCGTGTCGAGCGAAAATGTCCCAAATCCGGCAAAGGTCGCGTACATCCCGTAGCCGTTGGAGCCCAGCGCGTTTAGATAAGACGGGACGGACGTCTGCCCTTGGGGGCCGGTGGAAAACCCTTGCGCGTTCCAAAGAACGGAGGTCTTGAAATTCCCTGTAATGGTATTGGGGCCGCTGAGCGTTTGGTTGTAAAAAAGCGCCTGCTCAGTGTAGGTGCCGTTGATTTTGGTGGCATTCTGGACAAGATTATTGCTCCCCGGTTCCTGTACGGTGAACGGGTTGAAAATCGCGGCCGACGCAATCCCGGTCATGCTTGTGGCGAGCCCGGCCAGTGCCAACGCTTTGATTACTTTATTCATGGAAAACCTCCTTAAGGTCTTGATCGCGTGTTTGGAATATTACGTCTGCAAAGAAGCAGCTAGCGTGCCAAATAATATTTTTTATATTTATCAATATGTTATAAACTTGCAATACGAATCGGCATAGAAGAATGTAAAAATATCCGACAGCTTCTTGCAGTAGAAAGTCCACGAAACATCGAGCAAGGCCTGTTCGCGCAAGGCGACCGGGATGCACCGGCGCACCAAAGATGCCGGCCGTTGCTCAGGCGTGTATTTTCCCTGACTGAGGAGCCCCCGGCCCAATTGGGGGTGTTCCTTCCGCTCGGGGGCGCGCTCGGGGCGGTGTAAAATATCCCGACAGGCCTATGGGAGCCGGCCCTGGCAGTTGTTCGGCGCGCTGGATCTGCGGATTTTCCGTAAACGGTAGCGCAGATAGCGGATGAGAAGGTGTTGCAGCGGATGCCGATTCCCGCCTGGGCGCCAGCTCCAGGTCAACCTGCCCAGATAAGGATCGAATTGCGCGGTATGGGGCAGGCAACGCACCCGCCCGCGGCGCAGCAGGATTTTGACCGCCTCGGTGCCGGCCATGCCCGAGCAGATCTGGCAGGCAATGCCGGTTGACGGAACCCGGTGGCTCTGGAAATCGATGATTTCCGGGTACACCAGATAATGCTGGTGCGGCAGGCGCGGGGATATTCCGGCCAGGAAGCGCAGCGGCCATTCCGATTCGTCTTCGCCCAAGCAAAAATAGCGCTCGAAATCCATGCCCTCGGGTAAGACGTTCAGCAGCGCGGCGCCAAAACCCAGAGGCACGGCGAAAGTGACGGGGATGCCGCGGCTGCGGCAGGCGGCATAAACCTGGCGCCGCGCGGCAAAGGCAAAATAATCCAGGCCGTCGACGTAAAGGTCGACGCCGTCGAGAAAATCATCGAGGTTGCCGGCGTTTACGCCCTCCGGGAACAAACGGAGATCGAGCGAGGGGTTGATGTCGCGCGCCAGCGCGGCAAGGACGTCGACCTTGGGCTGCCCCACGGCGGAGACGGTGGCGCCCACCTGGCGATTGAAATTGACGTACTCGAAATTGTCCAGATCGGCGAGATGGAAAGCGCCGACGCCCAGCCGCACCAGGGTCAGCAGATGCACGCCGCCTGCCCCGCCCAGACCGGCGATGGCGACGCGCTTATGCTTCAGTGTCGCTTGTTCCGCAGGCGTGAGCCAGCCCAGGTTGCGCGAGAAGGCGGCATCGGCATCGAAGGCGCCTGCCACGCCTATTCGCCTCGCAGCAGGCGGCCGAGTATGCCCTCTTCGTCCCGGCGGTTGAAGAAATGGGCGTACAGCATGCGGGTTTTCGCATCTCCGCCCTGGCCGCCGTAGGCGTCGATCATGGCGTCCACATAGTCGATGGGCAGATGCAGCAACTGCACCGGTGCGTTGACGCGCGGATTGAGCCGCTCGGGGCCGAAGGGCTTGCAGCCCAGCATCTTGACGTAAAAATTCACGTGCCTGGGCACCACTTCTAAGACCAGATCGGTGTATCCATGGATCCGCCGGCCATAGATGTAAGCGATATGAAGCAGGCTGGAGTAGATGCGCAGGCCGTCGGCGCGCGGGCTGATGGCGAGCTTGGTAAGTTCGCAGATTTTTTTGCCTTCGGCACGGAGCTGGTTGACTTCGTCGAGATACAGCTGGTCGGCGAGCAGGCCGGCCTCCGAGTCGAGATTGAGGGTGACCGTGCCGACCACTTGATCGTTCAAATAGGCCATGATGGTGATGCGCATATCGTTGCGCTTCACGGGGTTGGCCGGATAGCCGCGCGTGGCATACATCTTCTGGATGAGCAGGCTTGCCTGCCTGGCTCGGCTGTCGTCGTGGGCCAGGCGCAGCTTTATGCGTTGCTGCTCGGTATGGGCGGGTTCCGGCAAGTCGGCTGCGACATTTGCGCTGACATTTTTCAAGGCATAGGGAGAGTACGCGATCAGGGTGCGCTCCCACTCGTGCCCGGCGCCGCGCCGGGCATTTGCGCTACCCTCCGCGCCGTGCGGGTCGGCAAAGTTGGATTTGCCACGGGGAGCAGACATGGTAGCGGTCCTTGAGTGACACCGGTTGGCTATTAAAACGGCCATACCGGCGATTAAGTTTAGCGTTCGGGCGGAAGCATGGTCGCGGTCAGTTCCCCAGCCAGCGCGCCGCCTGCGGGGCGAAATACGTCAGGATGCCGTCTGCCCCGGCGCGCTTGAAGGCGAGCAGGCTTTCCATGACGGCGGCTTGTTCGTTGAGCCAGCCGGCCTGGGCGGCGGCCTTGAGCATGGCGTATTCACCGCTGACCTGGTAGGCGAAGGTGGGGGCGCCGTAAGCGTCTTTGACGCGCCGCACGATGTCCAGATAAGGCATGCCGGGCTTGACCATGACCATGTCGGCTCCTTCCTCCAAGTCCAGCCCGACTTCCCAGAGGGCTTCGTTGCTGTTGGCGGGATCCATTTGGTAGGTGTGCTTGCTACCCCCGCCCAGAGTGGCAGCCGAGCCCACGGCGTCGCGGAAGGGGCCGTAGAAGCTCGAAGCGTATTTAGCAGCATAGGCCAGGATGCGGGTGTGGATAAGGCCTTTTTCATCCAGCGCCGCACGCACGGCGGCGATGCGGCCGTCCATCATGTCCGAGGGGGCGACCACATCGGCGCCGGCCTGGGCGTGGGCCACGGCCTGGCGCGCCAGAAGCTGCACGGTCTCATCGTTCACCACGTAGCCCGCGGCGTCCACCAGGCCGTCCTGTCCGTGGCTGGTGTAGGGGTCCAACGCAACGTCGGTGATGACCCCGAGTTCGGGCAGGCGCGCCTTCAAGGCGGCGACGATGCGCGGCACCAGCCCGTCCGGGTTGTACGCCTCTCGGGCATCTTCCGACTTAAGGGCCGGGGCGATCACCGGAAATAGGGCGATGGCGGGGATGCCCAGCCGCAGGCATTCCTCCGCCACGGGCAGCAGCAGATCCAGCGACAGGCGCTCGATGCCGGGCATGGAAGCCACGGTTTCGCGCCGCCCCTGGCCGTCGAGGACGAACACCGGATAGATGAGGTCGTCGGCGGCAAGGCGCGTTTCCGCCATCAGGCGGCGCGAGAAGGCGTCTTTGCGCATGCGGCGCATGCGTTTTGCAGGGTGGTGCCCCAAGGGGAAATTCACGGCGTGGCCACACGAAAATGATTCCGAAGGGAACCATTTTACTCCCCCACCCTCTCAGCGACAGACGGTGTTGATCGTCTCCCGCTTCTCCTCCCTGAGCGGGTGCCTTATTTGCTAATAAGGCATTTTTGCCCCGGACCACCCCTTTGGCCGGGGCATTTTTTTGTCATTCCCGCCCCGCTGCCGCGCGCGGACTCACTTCAGCCAGCCGGCGATCACGGCCTCGGCTTCTTCGGCGCCCAGCCGGCTCAGGCTGGAGAAGAGTTGGGCGCTCACCTGCGGGCGCGTTTCCAGGGCGCGGCGCACCTCGCCCAGCGTTTTTACCCCGGCGCCGCGCGACAGCTTGTCGGCCTTGGTGAGCAGGATGTGCACCGGCCGCCCGGCGGGGGCGAACCAGTTCAACATGCGCCAGTCGAGCGGCGTGAGGGGGTGGCGCGCATCCATGATCAGCACCAATCCCATGAGCGTCGTGCGGTTTTGCAAATAGGCGGAAAGAAACCCTTCCCAGCGCCTGCGCACTTCCGCAGGCACCTTGGCGTAGCCGTAGCCGGGCAGATCCACCAGGTAAGCGCCGTCCCCGAGGGAAAAAAAATTGATCAGCTGCGTGCGGCCCGGGGTCTTGGAGACGAAGGCCAGCCGGTTGTGGCGCGCCAGGGTGTTGAGGGCGCTGGATTTTCCGGCGTTGGAGCGCCCGACGAAGGCCGCTTCCGCGCGGCTGTCCGGGAGGTCTGCCGGGTGTGCCGCCGACAGGGAGAAACTCGCCTGGGGCAGTCGGGTGCTTTGCATGGAAATTTAAGTCCGCTAGAATTGCTTAGTTTGACATTATCCCCCCCGACCAGTCGTCTCGAAGGAGTCCCGATGAAAAACAGACTGGCGACCATTATGCTCGCCGCCGTTTCCTGCGTTTCCATGGCCTTTGCCGCGCCGGCCGCCGCGCCGCAGGCCGCGCCCGCCACGTCCGCTACACCCGCCACTCCGCAGTCCGCGCCGCCGGGGCCCGGGCAAAAAATCGTGAACGATGCCGGCTATACCGTGATTATGGGCGATCCGGCCAAGGCGCAGCCCATCGTCACCAGCGTGTGCGCCGCCTGCCATGGCGCGGACGGCAACAGCGTAGTCCCCGCCTATCCCTCGCTGGCCGGGCAGGTTTATGAATATCTCCTTAAACAGCTCAACGACTTCAAATCTGGCAAGCGCCAGAACGCCATCATGTCCGGCATGGTGGCGAGTTTGAGCGAAGACGACATGCGCAACCTGGCGGCGTATTTCAGCGAGCAGAAAATCAAGCCGGGCGCGGCGCAGAACAAGGAATTGGCGCTGCAAGGGCAGAAGATCTGGCGCGCCGGAGTGGCGGGCCAGGGCGTGCCCGCCTGCCAGGCTTGCCACGGCCCCACCGGCCAGGGCATACCCATCGAATTCCCGCACCTGGCGAGCCAGCACGCCGATTATGTTTACTCCCAGCTGATGGCTTTCCGCACCGGCGCGCGTACCAACGATCCCGGCAAGATGATGCGTACGATCGCGGCGCGTATGTCGGATCAGGACATGAAGGCCGTGGCCCAATATATCAACGGGCTGCATTAAACTTTTTTTACTTACCCCAGTCAGCAAAGGGTGGCGCAAGTCACCCTTTGTCGTTTTGAGCTCCCATGTCCACCCCAACCCGCACTATCCAGCCCCCCGGCAAGGCCCTCTACGAACTGCTGAGCTCCATGCGCTTCGCCGTGAGCCTGCTCACGGTGATTGCCATCGCCTCCATCATCGGCACCGTGCTGAAGCAGGGGCAGCCCTATTCCGACTATGTCTTCCAGTTCGGCACCTTCTGGTTCGACGTCTTCCGCATCCTGGGGCTCTATGACGTCTATCATGCCGGCTGGTTTTTGGTGATTCTGGCGTTCCTGGTGGTTTCCACCAGCCTGTGCATCTACCGCAATTCGCCGGCCATGGTGAAGGAGATGCGCAGCTTTCGGGAGCACGCCACCGACAAATCGCTCGCCGCTTTCCACCATAAGCGCGAATATGCAAGCGACCTGCCCGTGGCCGTGCTGGCGCAGCGTTTCGAGGCCTATCTCCGGGCGCGCCGCTGGCGCCTGCGGACGCGCGCCGCGGAAGATGGCGGCCTGCTCATCGCCGCCAAGTCCGGCAGTCTGTCGCGCCTGGGCTACATCTTTGCCCACTCCGCCATCGTGCTCATTTGCCTGGGCGGACTCATCGACGGCAATATCATCTTCAAGGCCCAGCAGCTTCTGGGCATCAAAAAAATCGAAATGCGCGACATCCCGGAAAACCAGGTTCCCGCCATCAGCCGCCTCTCCATGTCCAATCCGTCCTTCCGCGGCAACGTCACCATCCCCGAAGGCAGCAGCGCGAACGTGGTCTTCATCAATGTCGGCGACGGCTATCTGGTGCAGGATCTGCCCTTTACCCTGGCGCTGCGCCGCTTTCACATCGAGCATTACCCGACCGGCCAGCCCAAGGCTTTCGACAGCGACATCAGCATCTATAGCCCGGCGGGCAAGCTCATCAAGAACGCCACCGTATCGGTGAACCACCCGCTCATCTACGACGGCATTGCCATTTATCAGGCCAGCTTCGGCGACGGCGGTTCCAAGCTCGCGCTCAAGGTTTGGGATTTGTTCGCGCCCAAGGATCAGCCCGGCAACATGACCGGCGTGGTGCATGGCCACACCGAACTGAACACCGACATGGGCAAGTACCGCGTGGAATTCACGACCTTCCGACCCTTCAACGTCGAGGCCATGGGCAAGGGGCCGCCGCCGCTCACGCTCAAGAACATGCGGGTGCTGGGCGGCAATCCCACCCAGGGCGGCGAGGGCATGCAGAACGTCGGCCCCAGCTTTGAATACAAGCTGCGCGATGCCCAGGGGCAGGCGCGCGAGTACAGCAACTTCATGCTGCCTATCCAGATCGAGGGGCGCTGGTACATGATGTCGGGCATGCGCACCGCCCCTAACCAGCCGTTCCGCTACGTGCGCTTCCCGCTGGGGCCGAACGATACGTTGGCGAGCTTCATGCGCCTGCGCGCGGCCTTTCTGAACCCGCAGCTGCGCACCGAGGCGGCGCGGCGCTTCGCGGCCACGGCGCTGGGCGGCGGCGCGGCGAACGCGGACATGCGCAGCAAGCTCGCCGACAGCACCGCCAAGATGCTGGACATCTTTTCCCAGGGCGGCTTCCAGGCGCTGGGCCAGTTCATCCAGGCCAAAGTGCCCAAAGCGCAGCAGGACAAGGCTGCGGAGACTTATTTGAAAGTGCTGGAACTCGCCAGCTACAGCCTGCTCCAATCGGCTGACGAGCAGGCCGGCGTGCAGCCTCCGCCTCCCGGCCCGGCGGCCGGCTGGTTTGTCCGCGACAGCCTGAACGCCTACAGCGACCTTTTCATTTACGGAGCGCCGGTGTATCTGCAGCTCACCCACTACGATCAGGTGCAGTCCAGCGGCTTTCAGCTCACGCGCGCTCCGGGCAAAAATGTGGTGTACCTGGGCTCGCTGCTGCTGGTCATCGGCATCGCCCTGATGCTGTTCGTGCGCGAACGGCGCATGTGGGTGCGCCTGCGCCCCGGCAGTGTTCTGCTGGCCATGTCGGCGGCGAAAAAAACCATTGATTTCGAGCGTGAATTTGCCGAGCATAGCGCTTCGGCCGAAAAACTGGTGAAGGACTGAAACCATGGATCTGGTACTGACCCAACCGCAGCCGTTGCTCAAGCGCATTTCCTGGCTGGACTGGCTGTTCGCCGCCGCCCTTGCCCTGGGCGCGGGCTATGCCTACAGCCAATACGTCGACCATTTGAGTTATTACGAGCGGGCGGTACTGATCGGTGCGGCACCCACCTTCGCCTGGCTGGGGTGGTTCTGGAAGCCGATCAAGCCCCTCATGGCGGGCATCGCCGTCCTGAGCCTGTTTGCCATCAGCCTCTACCACGGCAATCTGGCGCGCATGGATCAGACGTTCTTCCTCCAGTATTTGATCTCCAGCCAGGCCGCCATCATGTGGATGTGCACCTTCCTGGTGCTGGCCACGGTGTCCTACTGGGTGGGGCTTTTGGGACGTTCGGAGTTCGCTCTGCAGGCCGGCACCTGGCTCACCTGGACGGCGGTGCTCATGGGCTTCACCGGTCTGATGGTGCGCTGGTACGAGTCCTATCTCATCAGCCCGTCGGTGGGGCACATTCCCATCTCCAATCTCTATGAAGTCTTCGTCCTCTTCTGCCTGGTCACCTCGCTGATCTATCTGTATTACGAAGGGCGCTACGCCACCCGCCAGATGGGCGCGTTCGTGCTGTTGGTGGTGACGGCGGCGGTGGGCTTCATCCTCTGGTACACCTTCGATCGCCAGGCCGAGGATATCCAGCCCCTGGTGCCGGCGCTGCAATCCTGGTGGATGAAAATCCACGTGCCGGCCAATTTCATCGGCTATGGCGCGTTTTCCGTGGCGGCCATGACGGGGGTCACCTATCTGTTCGCCTCCAAGGGCATCCTGGCCTCGCGCCTGCCCAAGCTGGAGGTGATGGAAGACATCATGTACAAGGCGATTTCCGTGGGCTTCGTGTTCTTCACCATCGCCACCATCCTGGGCGCGATGTGGGCGGCGCAGGCCTGGGGGGGGTATTGGTCCTGGGATCCCAAGGAGACCTGGGCGCTCATCGTCTGGCTCAACTATGCTGCCTGGCTGCACCTGCGCATGATCAACTGGGTGCGCGGACCGGCGCTGGCCTGGTGGGCGGTGGGCGGTCTGCTGGTGACGACCTTCGCCTTCCTGGGGGTCAACATGTTTCTCTCCGGGTTGCATTCCTACGGCCACCTGTAGAGGCGCGCCGCATGGGATGTCGGCGCAGGACGCCGACATCTCGACATCCGCTGAGCCTCGGCACCCGAGAGATTTCGGCGGAATCTCGTCAGCCCCATGTTTTTGCATGGGGTTTTTTTAATTTTTTCCCTTGGTACGGAAACTGCACCTAGCCTGTCAACAGGTCCGGCATGACCTGGCAGAAAAACATGGAGGTGACCTATGGAAATGGCGATGCAATTGTCCCGCACGCCCAAGGGATACGACGAGCTCTTCAGCCAAGGGCACTCGCTGCGTCCGCGCCTGCGTCAGGTGTTGTTCAGCATCGGCAATGGCATCAGCTTCGCCGAACTGTGCGCCAAGATGCCGCATTGCACCGAATTGGAAGCCATGGTGAACGATTTGCTGAGCAATGGCTTCGTCCAGGTCCTGCGCGGGGCCAAGTCCGCGGGCGGCGCGCCGCCCGCGCAGGCAAGCGCGGCGGCTGCTCCCGCACGGCTGGGGGAGGCGCGCGAGTACGTGCTGGAAAACATGCGCGCCCTGGTGGGAACGAAGTCGCCGGCTTACAAGCAGATGAGCGAAGTGCGGGATCTCGAAGGCTTCGCCGCTGCGCTGGTCATGTGCCGGCGCGTCGTTGCGGCCGTGGCCTCGCCGCACCAGGCCGACGAACTGGAGTCCGGAGCGGCCAAGCTCCTCAACTGAGACGCGCGAAGGCCTGCCGCGCCGCGGCCAGCGTCGCGGCAATGTCCTGCGGGCCGTGTGCGGCCGAGACAAACCCGGCCTCGAATGCCGAGGGCGCCAGATAAACGCCTGCGTCCAGCATGGCATGGAAGAAGCGGTTGAAGCGCTCGCGGTCGCAACTCATCACCTCGGCATGGCTGCGCGGCGGCACGGCACTGAAATAAATCCCGAACATGCCGCCCAGGCCGTCGGCACTGAAGGCTGCCCCTGCCGATTGCGCGGCCTGCTTAAACCCCTCGACCAGATTCCGCGTGGCGGCGCTCAAGGCCTCGAAGAAGCCGGGGCGGGCGATTTCCTCCAAGGTGGCCAGGCCGGCGGCCACTGCGACCGGATTGCCGGACAGCGTTCCGGCCTGGTAGACCGGCCCGAGCGGGGCGAGCTGGTCCATGATGTCCGCGCGTCCGCCGAACGCGCCCAGCGGCATGCCGCCGCCGATGACCTTGCCCAGCGTGGTGAGGTCCGGGGTGATGCCGTAATGCCCCTGCGCGCCGGTGAGGCCGACGCGGAAGCCCGTCATCACTTCATCGAAAATCAGCACGGCGCCGTGTTGCGTGCACAGGCGCCGCAGGCCTTCGAGGAATCCAGGCGCGGGCTTGATGAGGTTCATGTTGCCGGCCACCGGCTCGACGATGACGGCGGCGATGTCCTGGCCGTTGGCGCGAAAGCATGCCTCCACCCCGGCGAGGTCGTTGTAGTCCAGCACCAGCGTATGGGCGGCGATGTCCGCCGGCACGCCGGCCGAGGTGGGATGGCCGAAAGTCAGGGCGCCCGATCCCGCCTTCACCAGCAGGTAATCGGCATGGCCGTGGTAGCAGCCTTCGAATTTGATGAACTTGGCGCGCCCGGTGTAGCCGCGCGCGAGCCGGATGGCGCTCATGGTCGCTTCCGTGCCCGAGGACACCAGGCGCACTTTCTCCAGGCTGGGCAGCAGCCGGTTCAGGCGTTCGGCGAGTTCCAGCTCCAGTTCGGTCGGCGCGCCGAAGGACAGGCCCAGCGCCGCGCGCGCCTGCACTGCCCGCACCACCTTGGGGTGGGCATGGCCGAGGATGGCCGGGCCCCAGGAGCCGACGTAATCGATGTACTCCCGGCCGTCCGCGTCCCACAGGCGGGCGCCCAGGCCGCGCTCGAAGAACGGCGGTGTGCCGCCCACGGAACGGAAGGCACGCACCGGGGAATTGACCCCGCCGGGGATGAAGGTTTGCGAACGGGCGAAAAGATCGGCGTTGCGGCTCATGGCGTCCTCGGAACCGGGGTGGGGTGGAAAATGGCGCGCAGGGCGCCGGGATTGTTCGTCATTCCTCCGACTCCCAGGCAAACAACGCGTTCAGTTGCCGGGCAGCGGCGCGCGCATCGGGCGCGTCGAACAGCGCGGAAATCACCGCCAGCGCGTCCGCGCCGTTCTCCAGCAGCGCGGCGCCGTTCTCGGCCGTGATGCCGCCGATGGCCACGATAGGCAGATGCAAGGCCCGGCGCGCTGCGCGCAGGAGATCGAGCGGCGCCCGCGGCGCCTCGGGCTTGCTGGGCGAGGGATAAAAGCTGCCGAAAGCGACATAGTCGGCGCCGCCGGCTTCGGCCTTTTTGGCCAACGGCAGGCTCTGGTAGCAGGAAACCCCGATGTATTTGTCCGCTCCGAGCAGGATGCGCGCCTCCGCCAGACCGGGGTCTCCCAAGCCCAGATGAACGCCATCGGCGCCGACCAGGTCCGCCAGGCGCACATCGTCGTTGACGATGAGGGGCACGCCGCGGCGCCGGCACAAGGCCAGCAGCTCGCTGGCCTGGGCGTGGCGCAGTGCGACATCGCCGGTTTTTTCCCGATACTGGAGCGCGCTGATGCCGCCGGCCAGGGCGGCTTCCACGCGCGCCAGGAGCCTGTCGGTATCGGCCTCGGCCGGAGTGATCGCGTAGACGCCGCCGGGAAAGGGCGCTTTCATGCGCTGCCTTCTGCCGGCGCCTCCTGGGCCCAGAAAAAACGCTCGGGGATGTACTGCCCCATACCGGGGCGGAAGGCGGCCTTCAGGGCCTCCATGGTGAAATCCTGGCCTTCGCGCACGGCCTGCGGAATATCCTGGCCCCAGGCCAGGCAGGCGGCGATCGCGGAAGCGAGGGTGCAGCCGGAGCCGTGGAAGCTGCCGGGCAAACGGTCCCAGCTGTCGGTCTGCACGTGGCCGCCGGCGTCGAACAGTTGATTGTGCACGCGCGGGGTGTTTTCGTGCGTGCCGGTGATGAGCACGTATTCGCAGCCCAGGTCGGTCAGGCGGCGCGCGCACACTTCCAGGCCCGGTTCGTCGTCGCCCCCCTCGCCGGCGGCCAGCCGCCGGGCCTCGATGCTGTTGGGCACCAGCAAAGTGGTCTGTGGCAACAGCATGTCCTTCATGGCGGACACCATGTCTTCCGAGACCAGCTCGTCGCCGCGGCCGGAGGCGAGCACGGGGTCGAGCACCACGGGAATGTCAGGGTAGTCGGACAGGATTTCGGCGATCACCGAGATGGCTTCCACGCTGCCCAGCAGGCCCAGCTTGAACACGTCCACGGGCATGTCCTCCAGCAGCATGCGCGCCTGGTCGGCCACCCAGTCGGCGTCCATCGCCAGAACGTCGCTCACGCCGGCGGTGTCCTGCACCGTGAGCGCCGTGACCACGGACAACGGATGACAGCCCATGCTCGACAGGGTCAGCACATCCGCCTGCAAGCCGGCGCCGCCGGTGGGATCGGAGGCGGCGAAGGTAAGCACCAGGGGCGGAGATTGTGACATGGTTGGGGGCGGCCGGCCGGCCAGTTTAGAATAGAGCGCTATTTTAGCTCAAGGCCCCGTTTCCCACGCCATGACCGATGCTCCCTACCGCACCTGGATGTGCCTCATCTGCGGCTACGTTTACGATGAAGAAAAAGGCCTGCCGAACGAGGGGATCGCGCCGGGCACGCGCTGGGAGGACATCCCCATCAACTGGACCTGCCCGGACTGCGGCGCGCGCAAGGACGATTTTGAGATGATCGCCTTGTAGGGCCGGCGCGGCGGCGCCGCTCATCGGTGCCTTTAAAGAAATTTCCGGCCCTGCCGTAAACCCCCCCAGGAGCCGCCAGTCCGGCGGCGCGCACAGCAAGGGGTAAAAGCAGTGTCCGATACCGACGCACTCAAGGGCGTGAAGGTCATGGTGATAGACGACAGCAACACCATACGCCGCAGCGCCGAGATATTCCTGGGCCAGGTGGGCTGCGAGGTGATTCTCGCCCAGGACGGCTTCGAGGCCCTGTCCAAAATCGCCGACCACCAGCCCGACGTCGTTTTCGTCGACATCATGATGCCGCGCCTGGACGGCTATCAGACCTGCTCCCTGATCAAGCGCAATCCGCGCTATCGCGCCACCCCGGTCATCATGCTGTCGAGCAAGGACGGCCTGTTCGATCGGGCCAAAGGCCGCCTGGTGGGGTCGGATCAATACCTCACCAAACCATTCACCAAAGACACCTTGCTGCGGGCGGTGCGCGAGCATGCTCCGCAGCATGCTGCGTAACGAAGGAGAGGCCCATGTCCATCAGCCGTATTCTCGTGGTCGACGATTCCCCCACGGAGCGTTTCTTCCTGTCCGAGCTGCTCGTCAAGCACGGCTATCTGGTCAGCATGGCCGAAAGCGGGGAGGATGCCGTGGCGCAGGCCAAGAACACCCATCCGGACCTGATTCTCATGGACGTCATCATGCCCGGCATAAACGGCTTTCAGGCCACACGCATGATCAGCAAGGACGACGCCACCAAGGATATCCCCGTCATCATGTGTACGAGCAAGGGCCAGGAAACCGACAAGGTCTGGGGGATGCGTCAAGGGGCGCGGGCCTATCTGGTCAAGCCGGTCAATCCCGACGAGCTGATCAAGCAGATCAAGGCTCTGGGCTGAGGCTGCGCCAATGTCCTTCAACCTGAGGGAATTCCAGGGCCGGCTCACCGAGCGCCTGAAGGCCGCGGCGGCGCAGCCGGACGTGACCTCGCGCCTGGGCTTTGCCAGCGCCGGGCGGCAGTGGCTGGTGCCGCTCACGGAAGTGGAAGAGGTGCTGCCGGTGCCTGCGCTGCATCCCGTGCCGGGGTGCGAAGCATGGTTTCGCGGCTTGAGCAACGTGCGCGGCAATCTCTACGCCGTCACCGATCTGGGCCACTTCCTCACCGGCAAGCCCAGCGCGCCTTCGCCGCACAGCCGCCTGCTGCTGGCGCATCGCCGCCTGGGCGTGAATACGGCCCTCATCATTGAACGCACCCTGGGGCTGCGCCACGACGGCCAGCTGCGCCGCCGCGAGGCGCACGACGCGCCCTGGACGGGGCGTGCGCTGGTGGATCAGCAGGACGTGTCCTGGCTGGATTTCTCTCTTGCCGCACTGGTCGTCGACGCGCGTTTTCTCGCCGTGCAGACTCAATAACATAGAACGGAGTATTCCATGGCCATAACCATCGCCAATCTCAAGGGTCTCACCGGGCGCATGTCCGGCAAGAAAGAAGGCTCGGACCACACCACCCTCATCATGAACAATCTCCGCCGCCTGGCGGAGCCGCGTTCTGGCAAGGTGCCCTTGGTGGGCCATTTGCCGGTGGAGAGGCAGTATCTCTACACCGCGGGCGCCCTGCTCATATCCCTGCTGCTGGCTGCGGGCTTCACGGTCTACGGCTCCATCCAGGTGGGCAACAAGGCGCGCTATGAAGACTACGCCGGCCGCCTGCAAACCCTGACCCAGCGCATCCCGCTGGAGGCGCAGCAGGCCGTGCAGGGCAGCAGCGAAGCGTTCGGCAAGCTGGCGGATGCGCGCAGCCGCTTCGCCAGCACCCTGGACGGCCTGCAGAACGGCGACAGCCAGGTGCCGGCCTCGCCGCGCTCGGCGCAACCCATCCTGGGCAAGATCAGCGACCAATGGCAAAAAGGCCTGGCCCAGGTGGACAGCATCCTGAAGCACCGCACCGCCTTGCTGGCCCTCGGCGGCGGCGTAGCCAAGCTCAATGCCGCGACTGGGGACCTGCAGGAGCTCACCGAACAGATCGCCGGCTTCCTGGCGCAGTCCGGCGCCGACGGCCGCACGGTGTCCTTGGCCTCGCAGCAGGTCATGCTGACGCAGCGCATGGCCAAGAACGCCAACGCCATGCTGGCGTCGAACACCTTCGATCCCCAGTATGCCCTGCAGCTGGACAAGGACGTGAGCACCTTCCAGACCAACTTGCAGAGCCTGCTCAACGGCAACTCCGGCTTGGGGATCGCGGCGGTCACCGACGGCGACATCCGCAGCCAGTTGAAAGACCTCAGCAGCAGTTTCGCCGCGCTGCAGGGGGCGCTCAACAACATCCTGGGCAATGTCCGCGCCCTTGCGGTGGCCAAGGAGGCCACCCATTCCCTGTTCAAGAACAACGATGCCGTCCTGGCCGATACCGACCAACTGGGCGAAGCCTATCGCCACCTAGGCAACGTGAGCTACATCCTCGCGGCGCTGGCGGCGCTGAGCGCCCTGGCCTCTCTGGTGTTGCTGGGGCTGGTGAACGTGAACGAGGCGCGCACTTCCGGTCGCAAGAGCCAGGAGGAAAACCAGCGCAACCAGGAAGCCATCCTGCGCCTCATGGACGAACTGGGCGAGCTGGCGGAGGGCAATCTCACCATCAACGCCAGCGTGACCGAGGACATCACCGGCGCGATCGCCGACTCCATCAACTACACTGTGGAAGAGTTGCGCGCCCTGGTGCGCGGCATCGACGGCGCCACCGGCCAGCTAGAGGCGGCGGCGCGCCAGGCGCAGACGGCGTCGAGCCAGCTGCAAGCGGCCTCGCAGCGCCAGGTGCAGGAGATCGAAGCCACCTCGCAGGCGGTGGTCGACATTTCCCAGTCGGTGCAGGGGGTGTCCTCCAGCGCAGCGGAGTCCGCGCGCGTCGCACGGCAATCCCTGGCGGCCGCGGAAAAAGGCCAGCAGGCGGTGCACAACACCATATCCGGCATGAACCAGCTGCGCGAGCAGATCCAGGAGACCGCCAAGCGGATCAAGCGCCTGGGCGAGTCTTCCCAGGAAATCGGCGAGATCGTCG
Organism: Pseudomonadota bacterium; assembly: GCA_021802555.1. GTDB lineage: Bacteria > Pseudomonadota > Gammaproteobacteria > Burkholderiales > Thiobacillaceae > JAJXXS01. The sequence goes on along the minus strand of JAJZRU010000003.1, from coordinate 15,764 downwards.
AGCTGATTTCCGACATCACCGAACAGACCAACGTGCTGGCGCTCAACGCCGCCATCCAGGCCGCATCGGCCGGCGAGGCGGGGCGCGGCTTCTCGGTGGTGGCGGAGGAGGTGCAGCGCTTGGCGGAGCGCTCCGCCGAGGCGACCAAGCAGATCGGCGCCATCGTCAAGACCATACAGGCGGACACCCACGACACGGTGGCGGCCATGGAGCTGTCCACCCAGGGCGTGGTCGAGGGCGCGCGCCTGTCGGACGCGGCGGGCCAGGCGCTGGCGGAAATCGGCGAGGTTTCGGGGCAGCTGGCGGGCCTCATCCAGAACATTTCGCAAGCCACTCAGAGTCAGGCGCAGACCGCCGCCAAAGTGGCGGAATCGATGCAGGGCATCAAGGCCATCACTTTGGAGGCCAACGAGGGCACGCAGGAAACCGCCAAATCGATCGGCGGCCTGAACAAGCTGGCCGACGACCTGAAGGCTTCCATCTCCGGCTTCAAGCTGAGCTGACCCCAGCCCGCAACTCTAGGACGGACCACCATGAGCGCCATGCAGGAGTACGATGTCGGCCCTCTCAATTGGGTGCGCGACGAGATCGACAAGGCCCTCAAGTCGGCGCGCGGGCGGTTGGCCGCCCACCGAGAAGACGCGGGCCTGAGCAATGCCCTGCGCTTGGCGCAGGAAGAAATCCATCAGGCCGCCGGAGCCTTGCGTCTGGTGAACCTGGAAGGAGCGGCCGCTTTGCTGGCCAGCCTGGAAGCCCTGCTGGCAGAGCCTCCGGAACAGGCCTGCACCGCGGACATCGCAGCGGCCGGCGACCAGGCCCTGGAGGGTCTGCAGCGCTGGGTGGCGCGCGTCGCCGAAGGGCGCGGCATGGGCGAACTGGCGCTGTTCCCTTATTACCGCCGGTTGCGCGAGCTGCAAGGCGCGGAGCGCGTGTTCGAAGGCGAGCTTTTCTTTCCCGATCTGCGGATCCGGCAGCCTGCGCGGGATGCCGTGGCGGCCCTGCCCGCGGCTGAGTTTTCGGCGCTGGTGAAAGGCGCCCGCGCGCAGTTCCAGCGCGGCCTGTTGGCGTTTCTCAAGGGCAGGGCAGCGGGGGTGCCCCCCATGCGCGAGGCAGTGGCGCGCATCCACGGCGCGGTCGCCGACACGGCGGCGCGCAGCTTCTGGTGGGCCTGCCTGGGTTTTCTCGATAGTTTGGCGGCGCAGGGCATCGCTGCGGATTTTCACGTCAAGCAGTTGCTTGCGCGCATCGACCTGCAAATGCGCCGCCTGCTGGAAGGCGCGCCCCAGGTGGCCGAACGCCTCATGCGCGACGCGCTCTTTTTCATCAGCAAAAGCCGCGCGCTCGCGGGCGAGGCGCAGGAAATCAAGCGCACGTTCGAGCTCGACCGCTATGTCGTCCAGGGGGATTTCCCGGACGCCGAAACCGTGGCGCGTCTGCGTCCTCTGCTGGGCGACCTGAAGGAAGGGTTCGCGCAGGCGCGCCAGCTGTGGCACGGCTATGCCGAAGGCAAGGCGGAAAATCTCGGCGCCTTCCGCGAGCGCGTCGATGCGCTGGCGCAGGCCGCCGCGCCGCTGGGCGAAGCGCCGGCAGCCTTGCTCAAGGGCCTGGGCGCCGCTGTGGCCGGGCAGCTGTCGGAAACCTTGCAACTGGAAGTGGCCACCACGCTGCTGTTCCTCGACAACGCCTTGGACAGCGAAGACATCCTGAGCGGCGAATTCGCCGGGCGGGCCGGCCAGCAGACGCGCCGCCTGAGCGCCGCGGCGGCGGGCGAGCCGCTGCCCGCGCCGACTTTCAATCTGCTCGACGCCGCTTCGCAGAAGGCGGCCGACCGGGCCGTCATGCAGCAGCTGGGGCAGGAAATCCAGGCCAGCCTCAAGCAGATGGAGGAGGCGCTCGACGCCTACTTGCGCGATCCCGCGCAAACCGCTGCGCTGGAAGCTTTGCCGCAGTGGCAGGCGCAGATACACGGCGCTCTCGCGATGCTGGAGCAGGAGGCCGCCGCCGCGCTGCTGCAAGCAGCCCTGGCCGAAATCACCCCGCATATCCAGGCGCAAAGCGCGCTGGAGGAGCCGGTGCGCCAGCGCCTGGCGGATGCCCTGGGCAGCCTCAACCTGTTCGTGGAGGCGCATTGTGCGGGACGCGCCGATGCGGCAAACATACTGCGCCCCTTGCTGGGGGAATACGGTCTCGCCCCGGCCATCGCCGAGCCGGCCGACGAGCCGTTCCCGTCCGTGGAAAAGGAGATTCCCGGACGCAAGGCGGCGGTCGCCGCAGCCTATCTGGGGTGGCACGGCAGCCGGGAGGATGCCGACGCGGCAAAAAAGCTTGAAGCGGCCCTGGTCGAGCTGGGCGACGACGCCGACCTGATCGCCGACAGTCTGCTCAAGGCGCAGGTGTCCGCAGCGCTGGCGTTGTGGTATCAGGGTCCGGACGAGGGGTTCCAGCGCGCGCTCGAAAAACTGGTGAGCGCGCAACTGTCCGAGCTGGCCGAGCCGCAAGCGGCGCCGGCGCAAGTCGAAGCTCACGCTGCCGCGTTTGCGCAGGATGAGGCATCGGGCGAACTCGATTCCGCTGTTCCGGAGGAACCCCGGAGTGCCGCTGCGCAGCCTGTCGCGGCCCCGGAGCCTTCCGCCGCGCCGTCCTCGGCCTCCGGGGACGCGGCAGTCGATGCCGAGCTGCTGGCCATATTCCTCGAAGAAGCTCAGGAGGTGCTCGCCCAACAGGCCGAGGCCGTGGCCGCCTGCCGCGGGAACCCGGCGGACAAGGATGCGCTGGTCGTCGTCCGCCGCGCCTTCCATACTCTCAAGGGCAGCAGCCGCATGGTCGGCCTCGCCGCTTTCGGCGAAGCCGCCTGGGGGTTCGAGCAGTTCATGAACCAATGGCTGGCAGCGGACAAGAGCGCGGAGCCCGCCCTGCTCGATTTGGTGAGCGAGGCGAATGAAGCATTCTCCGTATGGACCGGCAGGCTCTTGAACGATGCCGGCGCTTTCCAGGACATGAGCGCGCTGCTCGCGCGCCGTTTCGGCGAGAGCGGCGCCGCGGAGGCGCCCGCATCCGCGGAGGTGGGCGCTGCAACGGCCGTCGTGTCGCCGGCCGAGACCGCGGAGGCACCGGCCGAGCCCGAGCTGGTCGCCGTGGGCGGCATCCGCTTGAGCCCAAATCTATTCGACATTTTCCGCCAGGAGGCCGGACAGCGCGTGGCCTGTCTGGGGGAGATGCTGCCGCATCTGGAACAGGACGCCGTGTTCCAGCCCGACGAGTCCTGCCGGCGCGCCGTGCACACGCTGTCCGGCATCGCCGGCACGACGGGTTTTGCCCATCTCGCCAACCTGGCTCACGCGCTGGAGATGTATTGGAATGCGCAGCCTGAGCTGGCCGACGCGTCGGCGCGTGCCGGCGTGCGGGCGGTGATCATGCGCCTGGCGGATATGGTGCAAGGCATCACGGAAGGGCACCGCGAACCGCAGGCCGCCGACGATATGCTCGCGCTGCTCAACCAGCTCAAGGGACGCTTGGCGCCGCCGGCGGCGCAAGGGGGCGAACCGGACGTCCGGGCGGCTCCGGCAAGCATTGCGGAAGCCGGCCCGGAATCCGAGACGCTTGTTGCCGAGGCGCCGGAAGCGCCTGGCGCATTGGAAGAATTTGCTTTTGCGGCCGACGCGGCGCAAGGCGGGGAGGAAATTTCCGCGCCGCCCGAGCCCGCGCTTGATGACGAAGAGTCGCCCGACTTGGCCGCGGCAGCGTCCTTGACCGAGACTGAAGACTTCTGGGCGCTTGACGCCGCAGCGCTGCAAGACGCGGCAGAAGCCTCCGAACCCGCAGCGGAACCGGAGCCTTCCGCGGCATTGGAGGCGGAGGCGCAGGCCGCCGCCTTCGAAGCGGCGTCGCAGGCGCTCCAGGCAACGCCAGCGCCCGACGTTGCGGTCAGCCCCGACGCGGCGGCCGAGAGCGCCCCGCCGGTGTTCGAGCAGCGCCAAGTGCAGGACGAACTGGACGCCGATTTGCTGCCCGTGTTCCTGGAGGAAGCGGATACTCTGGTGCCCGAGGCTGCCGCCAGCCTGCGCAGCTGGAAAGCCGAGCCGGGCAATCTGGCGCCCTGCAACGCCCTGCGACGCGCCCTGCACACGCTCAAGGGCGGCGCCCGCATGGCCGGCGCCATGCGCCTGGGCGAGCTGACTCATATCATGGAATCCCAGGTGATCGAGGCTGCGGAAGGGCGCGAAGCGCCCGATGCGAGCTTGTTCGATGCCCTGGAAAGCCGTTTCGACCGGCTGGCCGAGGCCGTCGAGCGGCTGCGCCATCCGGCCGCCGCCGCGCCCGCCGCCGCACCTGCGCCCGTCGAAGTGGCGGCCGTGCCGCTTCATGCGCCGGCGGCGGCCGAAGCGCCCGCGGCGGCTGCCCAGGCCCTCATGCTGCGGGTGCGCGCGGACTGGGTGGACCGCATGGTCAACCAGGCCGGCGAAGTGAGCATCGCGCGTTCGCGCGTAGAGACCGAGATGTTCGCCCTCAAGCGGCACGTCCAGGATCTGGCCGACGCCCTGCAACGCCTGCGCGCCCAACTGCGCGAAGTGGAAATCCAGGCCGAGGCGCAGATGCAGGCGAGCTTCCAGAACCGCGCCGACCAGTCGCACTTCGACCCGCTGGAATTCGACCGCTTCACGCGCTTTCAGGAGGTTACCCGCTTCCTGGCGGAGAGCGTCAACGACGTCGGTACCGTGCAGCAGGCACTGATCGCCCGGCTGGATGCCACGGACGCGGCGCTGATCCAGCAGGCGCGCCTGTCGCGCGACCTGCAGCAGGATTTGCTGCGCGTGCGCATGATGCCCCTGTACAGCGTCTCCGAGCGCCTCTACCGTGTGGTGCGCCAGGCGGCGCGCGATCTGGGCAAGCGCGCGCAGTTGGAAATCGAGGGCGGCGAGCTGGAGCTGGACCGTTCCGTGCTGGAGAAGATCACCGCGCCGCTGGAGCACCTGCTGCGCAATGCCGTCGCCCACGGCCTGGAAAGCGTGCAGCGTCGCCAGGAGCTGGGCAAGCCGGAGTTCGGCGACATACGCCTCATCGCGCGCCAGGAAGGCAACGAAATGCTGCTCATCCTGAAGGATGACGGCGAGGGGCTCAATCTCGAACGCATCCGCGCCAAGGCCGTGGAACACGGCCTGCTCTCCGCGGGCGTCGAGCCGAGCGAGGACCAGCTCGCGCAGTTGATATTCGCGCCCGGATTCTCTACGGCCGACGTGGTCTCGGAGGTAGCGGGCCGCGGCGTAGGCATGGACGTGGTGAAGAGCGAAATCACCGCCCTGGGCGGGCGCCTGGAAGTGCACAGCGAGGCCGGCCGCGGCGCCGCTTTCCACATCTGGCTGCCGCTCACCCTGGCGGTCACCCAGGGCGTGATGGTGACCGCGGGGCGGCATCTCTATGCATTGCCGGCCACCCTCGTGGTGCAGGTGCAGAAATTCAAGCCCGAACATTTGGCCGCCGCTCTGGAGGCCGGTGCCGTGGAGTGGCGCGGCGGGCGCTATCCCCTTTTCTACCTGCCGCATTTGCTGGGCCAGACGGAGGCGACGCACGAAATCGCCCGCTTCAACACCGTCGTGCTCATGAAGAGCGGTGCGCAGCAGGCCGCCTTCCTGGTCGACAGCGCGGAAGGCGCGCGCGAAGTCGTGGTGAAGAACATCGGCCCGCAGCTGGCCCGCGTCACCGGCATCGCCGGCGCGACGGTGCGCGGCGACGGCCAGGTGGTGCTGATCCTCAACCCCGTGCCCCTGGCGCAGCGCGCGCTGAGCCAGAATTGGGTCGCGGCGGCGCCCGCGCCGGCGAACATCGTCGAAGAGGCCGCGGCGCCGCTCGTCATGGTGGTGGACGACTCGCTCACCGTGCGCAAAATCACCGGCCGCCTGCTGGTGCGCGAGGGCTACCGCGTGGAAACCGCCAAGGACGGCGTCGACGCGCTGGAAAAGATGAACGACATGCTCCCCGACGCGGTGCTCCTGGATGTGGAAATGCCGCGCATGGACGGCTTCGAACTGGCGCGCATCATGCGCGACAACGACAAGCTCAGGAACGTGCCCATCATCATGATCACGTCGCGCACGGCGGACAAGCACCGCAACCACGCGCTGGAGATCGGCGTCAACGTCTATATGGGCAAGCCCTACCAGGAGGCGCAGCTGCTGGAGCAGATCCAGTTGCTGCTCAAGGCAACGGCAGGCGTTTGAGCGACCCGGCGCGGGCATACGCCCGCGCCGGGTCAGCCCTGGCTCCAGTCCACCCACCCGCCCCAGGCGGTGGCCAGCACGACCAGGCCGAAGACGATGCGGTACCAGGCGAACACCCTGAAATCGTGCCGGCTGACGAAGCGGATGAACACGCGTACCGCCACCATGGCGCTCAGAAAGGCGGCGACAAACCCCGCAGCCAGCAACCCCACGTCTTCCATGCGCAGCAGATGGCGGGCCTTGAACAGCTCGTAGGCGCTGGCCGCCCCCAGGGTGGGCACGGCGAGGAAAAAGGAAAATTCCGCTGCCGCGGTGCGCGAGAGGCCGAAGAACAGCCCGCCGATGATGGTGGCGCCCGAGCGCGAGGTGCCGGGGATGAGGGCGAAGCATTGCGCCAGGCCGATCTTGAGCGCATCCCAGGGGCTCATGTCGTCCACGCCGGGCACGCGCACGCTATGACGGCGCTTTTCGGCCCAGAGGATCACCAGGCCGCCGATGATGAAGGCCAGCGCCACCGGCACGGGCGCAAAGAGGTATTGCTTGATGCTCTTGCCGAACAGCAGGCCCAGCGCCGCTGCCGGGATGAAGGCGACGATGAGGTTGACCCACAGGCGGCGCGCCGCCGCATCGCTGCAAGCCTGCGTCAGCAGGGAGCGGAAGCGCGGCCGGTAATCCCATACCACGGCGAGGATGGCGCCGACCTGGATGGCGATCTCGAATACTTTGCCGCGTTCGTCGTTAAAATGCAGCAAATCGCCGGCGAGGATCAAATGGCCGGTGCTGGAAACGGGCAAAAATTCGGTGAGCCCTTCGATTACGCCTAGAATCAGGGCTTTGACAAAAATGACAATATCCATGCCGTTCGTTCTTGTGTCTCGGAGGGTGCGCCGCCGCTGGCCGAGCGCCTTTTCGGCCGGCGGATGCTTACGCGAAGATTAACATGCCCGCCCCGACCCGTTCATGAACAAGCGATCTTCCGGCTGCGCCGACTTCGTTCACTGGTTCCGTTCCGCGGCGCCCTACATCAACGGCTTTCGCGGCAGGACCTTCGTGCTCGCCTTCGGCGGCGAGGTGGTCGATGAGGGCCAGTTCGCCACGCTGGCTCAGGACATCAATCTTCTGAACAGTCTGGGAGTGCATCTGGTGCTGGTGCACGGCATCCGCCCCCAGGTGGAGGCGCGCCTCAAAGAGCTGGGGGCGCAGCCGCGCTACGTGCGCGGCCTGCGCGTCACCGACGCCGCCGCGTTGGCCTGCGTGAAGGAGGCTGCCGGACTGGTGCGCGTCGAGATCGAGGCCCTGCTGTCGCTGGGCCTCGCCAATACGCCCATGGCGGGGTCGGACATACGCGTCGCGTCCGGCAATTTCGTCACCGCCAAGCCTTACGGGGTGCTCGACGGCGTGGATCTCATGCACACCGGCGAGGTGCGCCGCATCGATGCCGAGGCCATCCACATGCGCCTGGCGGACAACGAGCTGGTGCTGCTGTCGCCCATCGGCTATTCGCCCACGGGCGAGATTTTCAATCTCGCCCTGGAGGACGTCGCCACCCAGACGGCGGTGGCGCTCAAGGCCGACAAGCTGGTGTTCTTCATGGAAACCGAAGGCGTGGCCGGCGCGCGCGGCAAGGTCGTTTCCACCCTGACCGTCGCCGAAGGCGACCAGCTGCTCAAGCGGCGCAGCAAACTTGCCGAGGACGTCGGGTTTTATCTGCCGGCCGCGCTGGCCGCCTGCAACGGGGGCGTGAAGCGCGCCCATCTGGTCTCGCGCCACCGCGACGGCGCCCTGCTGGCCGAGCTGTTCACGCGCGAGGGCGTGGGTACGCTGATCACGCCCACGCCGCTGGAAATGCTGCGCCGCGCCACCATCGGCGACGTCGGCGGCGTGCTGCAATTGATCGAACCGCTGGAGCAGGCCGGCGTCTTGGTGCGCCGCTCGCGCGAGCTGCTGGAAATGGAGATCGAGCGCTTCATGGTCCTGGTGTCGGACGGCGTCATCGCCGGCTGCATCGCGCTCTATCCCTTTGTCGAGGAAGCGGCCGGCGAACTGGCCTGCCTGGCCGTGGCCCCGGATTATCGGCGCCGCGGCTACGGCGAACAGCTGCTGCAAGCGGGCGAGGCGCAGGCCCGGCGCCTGGGCTTGAAGCGCATTTTCGTGCTCACCACGCGCACCGAGCACTGGTTCGAAGAACGCGGCTTCGTGGAGAAAAGCCTCGGCGCCCTGCCCAAGCGGCGCCAGGCCCTTTACAACTATCAGCGGCGCTCCAAAGTGCTGGAGAAGATCCTTGCCTGAGCCCGTGCGCGCGGTGTGGCGCGCGCTCCTGCGCCTGCTGCTGTGCTGCGTGTGCTGGAGCGTCGCCTGCGCGCAAGCCGCCGACCGGCCTGCCGTCTGGCGCGTGGGCTTGTTTCCCAACCTCTCGCCGGTGGCTCTGGTGCGCCTCTACGCACCGCTGGGCAACTATCTCTCGGCCGGGCTCGATGCGCCCGTGCAGCTTTACACGGCTGCCGATTTCCGGGCCTATCTGCAAACTCTGGCGCGCGGCGGCTACGACATCGCGGTGGTGCCGCCGCACTTGGCCTGGTACGCCGTCGATCGGGGCGGCTATGTGCCGCTGGCGCGCTACACGGCCAAGCTGCACGGCGTCCTGGTCGTGCGCAGGGACAGCCCAGTGCGCTCCCCCGCCGGCCTGCGCGGCGCGCGCATCGCCTTCCCCGACCCGCTCGCGCTCATGACCCAGGCGATCCAGCGTGCTCTCGCCGGCGACGGTCTCAAGGCCGGAGCCGATTACCGCGTCGTCATGGCGCAGTCCCACAACAACGCCGCGTTCATGGTGGTGCGCGGCCAGGCAGCCGCGGCCGGCATCGGCCTGATTCCGCTGCGCAGCCTGCCGCGCGAGGCGGCCGATGAATTGCGCGTGATCTACACGACGCCGCCGCTGTCCACCCAATACATCCTCATCAAGGCGAGCGTGCCGGCTGCCGTGCGGCGCGCGGTGCTGAGCGATCTCCTGCGCTTCGCCGCCAGTGCCGAAGGGCGAGCGTTTCTCGCCCGCGGCGGCCTCGGCGGCATCGTTCCCGCGGATGCCGCCGGCCTCTCGGCCTACCGCAAATACCTGCCGCCCGAGCTCGCCGCCGCACCATGACCCTGAGCCTGAAAACCCGTTTGGTGCTGGCCGCCCTCGCCGTCGAGGTGGCGGTTTTTCTGCTGCTCATCTTCAACAGCGTGCGTCTGACCGACAAGGCACTGGAGGGCCAGGGCAGCGCGCGCCTGGCGGAAACCAGCCATCTGTTGTCCGCCGCCCTGGGGCCGCTGCTGGCGCAGCAGGATCTCGCCACCACGCGCGATCTGGTGCGCGAGCTCAAGCGCAGCAACGATCTCACGTACATCAGCGTGCTCGACGACGGCGGTCGGGTGCTGGCGCAGGCCGGAGGGCCGGACGGCGCCCTGCTCACGCAGACGCCCATCGCCGTGGCCGGCGAGCGCTACGGCTGGGTCCGCTTCGGCCTCTCCGACCGGTTCATGCGCGAGGCGCGCAGCCGGCTGGTGCAGCAAAGCCTCGCCATCGCCCTGCTTGCGCTCATGGGCACGGCCATGGCGCTGACCCTGCTGGGCTATTGGGTGGCGCGCCGCTTCGATGCGCTCATCGCCGCCAGCCGGCGCATCGCCGCGGGCGATTTCGCCGCCGAGGTGGCCGTCTCCAGCCGTGACGAGCTGGGCCAGCTCGAGCGCGCCTTCGCAGCCATGACCACGGCGGCGCGCGAACATTTGCAGCGCGCGCAGGAGGACAAGGAGCGCTTCCACGCCATCGCCGATTACACCTACGATCTCGAGCTGTGGTATTCGCCGGAAGGCCGCCTGCAGTGGGTCAATCCTTCCGTCGAACGCATCCTGGGGCTGAGCGTGGCGAAATGCATGGCCATGAAGAACTTCCCCCTGCCCCTCATCCACCCGGAAGATCGTCCGTCCGCCGAATTCCAGCTGCGCCAGGCGCTGCGCGGCGGCAGCGGCGCCGGCTATGCCCTCCGCCTCACCCGCAACGACGGCCGGACGTTCTGGGCTCTCGTCAACTGGCAGCCCATCTACGACGGCGCCGGCCGCTACCAGGGCATACGCGCCAGCATCCACGACATCGACCAGCTGAAGGCGGTCGAAGCCTCGCTCAAGGACGCCATCACCGACCTGCGCCTGGCGGAAAACCTGCAAATGCGCTATCTGGAGGATTCCGAGCAGGAGCGCGCCCGCCTGGTGTCGCTGCTTTCGGCCATGACGCTGGGCATCCTGTTCGTCGGCGCGGACGGCCGCGTGACCTATCACAACCCGGCTTTCAACCGCATCTGGATGATAGGCGAGGAAGCGCCGCTCATCGGCCTGCCGGTCAACGAGGTGCTTGCGCATTCCACCAGCGTTCTGGCGCGGCCGGACCATTTTTCCAAACACCTGCTGTCGGTGCTGGAGACGCGCGAGGTGTCCGACAGCTTCGAAATCCAGATGAACGACGGCCGCGTCGTCACCGAGCTGGATTACCCGGTGCGCGACAAGGAAGGCGGCTTCATCGGTCATCTGTGGATCTACGAAGACGTCACGCGCGAGCGCCAGACCGCCGCGCAGCTGGTGTACCTGGCGGAGCGCGATGCCCTGACCGGCCTGTACAACCGCCACCGCTTCCAGGAAGAGCTCGCCCGCATGCTCATGGACACGGAGCGCAGCAGCAGCCGCTGCGCCCTCATGTTCTTCGACCTCGACGAGTTCAAGGCCGTGAACGACAACTTCGGCCACCGCGCCGGCGATGCCCTGCTCATCCGCGTGGCCGGCGAGATCGGCGGGCTGATACGGCGCAACGAGGCTTTCGCGCGCCTGGGCGGCGACGAATTTGCCGTGCTGCTGCCCTCCGTGCGCGACGGCGAGGCGGAGGCCCTGGCCGAGCGCATCGTGCGTGCGGTGGCGCAAATCCCCTTCCGCTTCGAGGGCCAGAACATCCGCCTCACGGCCAGCCTGGGCATCGCTTATTTCCCGGGGCAGGCGCACGACACCGAGGATCTGGTGGCGAAGGCCGACATGGCCATGTACCAGGCCAAGGAAGCGGGCAAGAACACCTGGCGCGTGTACCGCGCTCCGGCCGAGGGTGGCGAGCCGCTCAGCCGCCTGACCTGGAACGAGCGCATCAGCCATGCCCTGGAACAGGGCTTGTTCCAGTTGCATTTTCAGGGCATCTACCATGCCGCCGACGGCGCGCTTTCCCATCTGGAAGCGCTTATCCGCATGCGCGACGAAAAGGACCCGGCGCGCCTCATCATGCCCGTGCATTTCATCCCCGTGGCCGAAAAGAGCGGCCGCATCCTCGACATCGACCGCTGGGTGATCGCCGCCGCCATCGACGTGCTGGCGCAGCATCCCCAGGTGCCGGGCATCGCCGTCAACCTGTCGGCGCGCTCGCTGGGCGAGGTCTCGCTGCCGCAGTTCATCGTCGATACCCTGCGCGCGCATGGCGTGGCGCCGGCGCGCTTCATCGTCGAATTGACCGAAACCGATGCCGTCTCCGACCTGCAGGATGCCCAGCGCTTCATCGAGGCCCTGCGCAACCACGGCTGCACCGTGTGCCTGGACGATTTCGGCACCGGCTTCGCCAGCTTCGCCTATCTCAAGCACATCCGCGCCGACACCATCAAGATCGACGGCGTATTCATCCGCGACCTATATGCCGACCCCGACAATCAGGTGTTCGTGCGCGCCATCGTGCAGGTGGCGCGCGGCCTGAAAAAGACCGTGGTGGCGGAATACGTCGAGGAAGCGCGCACCCTGGCGCTGCTCAAGGAGTTCGGCGTCGATTTGGTGCAGGGCTACCACCTGGACAAGCCTACGGCCGACCACCCCGTTCTGCGGCGGGGCTGAATTTGGCAGTTTGTCGCCCTCGCCTCCGCCGGGCACGCCATTTGCCGCCTGTTGCACAATTTTTTATTGTCAAGACGTTCCCTTGGGACGGCTCACCGGCGTTTCGGTGCCCGAATAGTCGATGCCGATGAAACGGTCGAACTTCACGACTGCGCTTCGCTTGCGCCCAAGTCGCCCAGAATTTCCCTGAATTGCTCCAGCGCCGCTTCCAGGTCTTCGACGATCTCCGCTGCAATCACCCCCGGCGCGGGCAGGTTGTCTGATTCGGACAGCGATTCGTCCTTCAGCCAGAAAATATCCAGGCTGGCCTTGTCGCGGCTGATGACTTCTTCGTAGCTGTAGGCGCGAAAGCGGCCATGTGGGTTGTCTTCCGACCAGCTCGCTTTCCGCTCATGGCGGTTCTCTGGGCGATAGCACTTCACGAATTCATCCAGGTCTTCGCGTTGCAAGGGGTTGGTCTTGAGCGTGAAGTGCATGTTGGTGCGCAGGTCATAGATCCACAGCTTGCGGGTCCACGGGGTCTCGGAGGCGGGCTTCTTGTCGAAGAACAGCACGTTCGCCTTCACGCCCTGGGCGTAGAACAAGCCGGTGGGCAGGCGCAGCAGGGTGTGGACGTCGCACTCGTGCAGCAGCTTGCGGCGGATGGTCTCGCCGGCGCCGCCTTCGAACAGCACGTTGTCGGGCACGACCACGGCGGCGCGGCCGTTTTGCCTGAGCAGGGTTTTGACGTGCTGGACGAAGTTGAGCTGCTTGTTCGAGGTGGTGGTCCAGAAGTCGCCGCGCTCGACGATGTCGCGCTCCTTGCTGACCTTGCCCTCCTCTCCAACTATCGTCGTGCTGCTCTTCTTGCCGAAAGGTGGATTGGTCAGGATCACATCGAAACGGTCGCCGGGATCGGCGGCGAGCGAATCGGACACCACGATGGGCACAGTAGAAGCGGCATCTTGCCGCTTATTGCCTTCTTCCAAGCGGCGGGACGCCGCTTCTACGCTGCCGATGCCGTGCAGCAGCATGTTCATGGCGCACAGCCTGGCGGTCGCCTGCACCAGCTCCCAGCCCTTGAAGGTTTCCTCCTTGAGCTTGGTCTTTTGCGGCTTGGTCAGGTTGGGGTTGTGCTTCACCACATAGTCGTGCGCCGCAAGCAGAAAGCCGCCGGTGCCGCAGGCCGGGTCGCTCACGGTCTCGCCGGGCTTCGGGGCCATGACATCCACAATCGCCTGGATCAGCGGGCGCGGGGTGAAGTACTGGCCGGCGCCGGACTTGGTGTCCTGCGCGTTCTTTTCCAGCAGGCCCTCGTAGGCATCGCCCTTCACGTCGGCGCTCATCGACACCCACTGCTCCTTGTCGATGAGATCGACCACCAGCCGCCGCAGCTTGGTCGGGTCCTGGAACTTGTTCTGCGACTTATTGAAGATCAGTCCGAGCAAGCCCTTCTGATTGCCCAGCGCCTCAAGCGTGTGGCGGTAATGATCGAACAGCTCGTCGCCGTCCTTCTTGATCAGGCTCGGCCAACCATACTGCTCCGGCACCGGACTCTTCTGGTTGTACGGCGCCTTGGTGCGCTCGTCGGCCATCTTGAGGAACAGCAGATAGGTGAGCTGTTCGACGTAGTCGCCATAGGACATGCCGTCGTCGCGCAGGACGTTGCAGTAGTTCCAGAGTTTTTGGACGATGGTAGCGGTATTCATGCTTGATCCAATTGCGCAATCCGGCCGATCCGCTCTACCAGCAGCTTCACGCGGCCGGCAAGCGATTCATCCGGGAACACCATGCCGGGCAAGGCGTTGATAAAGTCGGGCATCGCCAGCAAGGCCCGGCATTGCGCGGCGAGATATTGCCGCAGTTCGGGTTCGGCCGAGGCGATTTCACTGATAAGCTCTAGCCGCCCATCCAGCACGTTGGCGATGTCTTCCAGATCGTGGCTGCCTAAAACATCGCTATGCCCCCGATCGAAGAACGCCTCGAATTTTGTGGCCATGAAGGCAGGCGCGCTGACCAGGCGAATCGTCACGCCTGTCGAAAGCCTTAATGCCTGTGCCGTTTTCACCGCCAGCGGATACCAGCGATTGGCAAAGCCGAGAACACTGGAGTCCATCGGCATCAGGTCCACTTCCAGATTGTTGAAGCGCCAGCGGCAGATCGGCGCATCCTGCGCCATGTCACGCTTGAAGCCGAGCCGGGAAAGCTCTTTTTCCAGTGCGTGATACCCGACCAGCGCCTCCACCCGTGCCACCAAATCGACATCGTAAGTCACCCGCGCCGGTGCGGCAGCCGGGTCGGTGAGCAGCAAATCCACCGCGCAACCGCCAACGAACACCAACTGTTCCCGAGCGCCCCCAATGCATCCGCAATCAGTTCAATCTTCGCCAGGTTCGGATGCGCTCGCTTCATTGGAAATAAGGTTTCAGCAACTTTTGCGCGGCATCGCGCTCGCGGGCCTGGCCGCTGCGTATCGCATCGAACAGCGCCAGTACGGCATACAGCCGCGCGTCCTTCAGCGCGGCTTCCGGCACCGAAGGGTAAAGCGGCGCCAGACTCAATCCCCGCACCGACCCTCTGGCATGCGGCCACACCGGCACCGGATCGCCCGACGGCGCGATCACGCTATTCAGCGGCGCCGCGCCATACGCCGTAGACACGCCGCGCGTGAGCGACCCCCACACCGGCGCAAACGCATACTTCGCGCCGTGCAGCACGAACTCTCGCAACTGCGGCTTGAGCACCACCGGCCGGCGGTCTTCAAACATTGCCAGCCGCGCCGCAGCCGCGCGCTTGAGCGCGCCATGCACGGCCGAGATCGCCAGACCGGTCTGCTCCGCAAGCTCCGCATAGCCGGCGCTGCTGTCGCCGCGACTCAGCAAAGCCAGCAACACATAAAGATCCTGTGGTTTCAGTACCACCTGACGGTTGCTTATTTTTGGCATATTCTTTATTCATGAAATGAGAAAACACTAGCAAAGTATAGGTTGAATAGACTAATTACGTCAATATTCTTATTTCATGAATAAAGAAAATAGGAGCACTTCATTAAGTTTTCTATATGCATATCGCATATGGCTGGCCGGTTTGGATTTGCGAATAAATGCAAACCATGGGTTTGCAAAATTGACCAAATTTAAACCAGAGCAACATCCGCAGTGCAAACGTTCACGTATTCAGAGAACTATTGCACACGCCATATATCTGTCACGCTCGATCAGATCCACAATCAGCCGCCGCAGCTTGGCCGGGTCCTGACAATCTCCACTGGAGATTGGACGCCAATAGGCGCCCGCAGGGTGAGCGCCGTCATAAAGCGGCGCGAATCAAACTTGTTCTGCGACTTGTTGAAGATCAGTCCGAGCAAGCCCTTCTGGTTCCCCAGCGCCTCAAGGGTGTGGCGGTAGTGATCGAACAGCTCGTCGCCGTCTTTCTTGATGAGGCTCGGCCAACCGTACTGCTCCGGCACCGGACTCTTCTGGTTGTACGGCGCCTTGGTGCGCTCGTCGGCCATCTTGAGACAACCGCCCGCCTGCGGGCGCGTTGCGGTGAAGGCTAGACATCATGGTTTGACGAGAGGCGGCCCGCCTCCGGTGTTACCGTGGATTGCGCGGAGGGGTTCCGCGCCGAGCCACAAGGTTGGCACGAGGGCGCAACGCTGAGAGTCAGGAGGCAGGCCATGGC
>JAJZRU010000019.1 GCA_021802555.1 Pseudomonadota bacterium | reverse complement strand
CTTCCCAGCCGTAGGCGTGCGAGCGGCTGGCCGGATTGCCGAACTTCTCCGTCAAGTACGGAATCATCTTCGCCGCCACCCGCGGATCCACCGGCGTCGTCGCTGAGTAGTCGAAGTAGAGGGGTTTGGTTGCCATGGCTGTCCTTGAATTCGGCCACGAGGGCGTTTGCCAGGGCTTGAGCAACCACCGTGCCATCTGGGCGCAACTTAGCAACTGGTTGAAAAGCAAGGAACAGTTTTCTGAAGCCGGGTTGTCGCGTTTGTGGGGTTCGAGACAAAAACCCTACAGCCCGATGATTGGTTTGCAACCTTTCACATGCATACCCCGAGCGGGATGGGCACCAGAGCGAAGGGGCGCTGCTGCCGGACACGCGCATGGGCGTCAAGCATGATCAATATGACGGGTGCTATTGGCATGATACTTGCGAGGATGCGTTACGGCTGCGCTGAGCGGACCCCGGCTTGAGCCATCGAAGGCAATACCGGGGAACCGCCAGAGCGTCGCAACATGGGGTTGTCGAGCATGAATAGAAGCGTCGCGCGCAAAGGCAGTCTGGAGCTGGTCACCATATACGAGATCAGCAAGGTACTGAGCTCGTCCCTGGATCTTCCCAAAACGGTGCGTGGGGTGGTCAACATACTTTCCAGCCATCTGGGCATGCGCCGCATCATGGTGAGCCTGGTGGACGATATTGGCTGCCTGCGCGTGGTGGGCGCCAGCGGCCTGTCGGAGCAGGAAATCCAGTCGGGCCGCTTCGGCGCCGGCGAAGGCGTGACCGGCCACATCATGAAGACCGGACTGCCCGTGGTAATACCGAATGTGGCGGAAGAGCCGATGTTTCTCAATCGCACCGGTTCCCGCAATCTGGAGGACGGCCCGGTGATCGCCTTTGTGGGCGTGCCCATCAAGGGCGGACGCGAGACCATCGGTGTCATCAGCGGCGACCGCGAGAACGGCCAGGGAACTGTGAGCTTCGAGAGCGATGTGCGCTTTCTTACCATGGTGGCCAATCTGGTGGGGCAGACGGTGCGCCTGCACCGAAATGTGGCAGCCGAACGCAGCTTATTGATGCAGGAAAAGCATCGCCTGCAAAAAGAACTGCAGGGCCGCTACAAGCTGGACAACGTCATCGGCCAAAGCAAGGCCATGCAGGCCGTGTTTGCCGAGGTCCACCAGGCCGCGCCCTCACGCGCCACGATATTGCTGCGCGGGGAGTCGGGCACCGGCAAGGAGGTGATCGCGCGCGCGGTGCACTACTCCAGCCCGCGCAAGGACAAGCCCTTCATCCGCGTCAACTGCGCGGCCCTCACCGAGACTCTGCTGGAGTCTGAACTGTTCGGCCATGAGAAGGGCGCGTTCACCGGTGCCGCTCAGGAGCGCAAGGGCCGTTTCGAGCTGGCGCACGGCGGCACGCTGTTCCTGGATGAAATCGGCGAGATCTCACCGACGTTTCAGACCAAGCTGCTGCGCGTGCTGCAGGAACGCGAATTCGAGCGGGTGGGCGGCAGCAAGGCGATCAAGGTGGACGTGCGCCTGGTGGCAGCCACCAACCGCAACCTGGAGCAGGCGGTCGCGGAAGGGACGTTCCGCGCCGATCTCTATTACCGGCTCAACGTAGTCACGATATTCCTGCCGCCCCTGCGCGAGCGGAGGGACGACATCCCGCCGCTGGTGCAGCACTTTCTCGACAAGTTCAACCGGGAGAACGAGCGCAAGCTCGCCATCAGCGCAGAAGCCATGCAAATCATGGTGCGGTGCAACTGGCCCGGCAACGTGCGCGAGCTGGAAAACTGCCTGGAACGCACCGCTACTATGGCCCGCGCCGGCACCATCCGCGAAGTGGACATGCCCTGCCAGCAGAACAAATGTTTTTCCATGACCCTGCAGCCGCCCGGCATGGGCCAGGCCATCCCCATCATGCCGGTGGAGCGCGTCGTTGCCGGCGCAGACGACAAGCCGGCCATTGCCAAAGCGGCGAACGAAAGCGACGATACCGAACCGCCCGCCTCTGGCACGGAACGGGACAAGCTTATCTGGGCCATGGAGCAATGCGGCTGGGTGCAAGCCAAAGCCGCCCGCTTGCTGGGCATCACGCCGCGGCAATTGGGCTACGCCATCCAGAAATTCCAGATCCAAGTCAAGAAGTTCTGAGCCTTCCTCCGCACACCGATAATCCCGCCGGCTTGTTCGGGGGTCAGTTGCAGCGCCGCTTTTAGCGTGAAACAACGCGCAGCGTTGCCGCGTCCCCCTCGCCCTCTGGGAGAGGGCTGGGGTGAGGGAAACGGACAGGGCGATAAGAGCGTTTCATGATTTGGGGCGGCGATTCGCCATGTCCGTTAGTGGATTTACGGTGGGCGCGGTCGTTGCAGGCTGTAATCTTCCCTACAAACGCGACAAAGTTTTCTGCCATTGTCATGCCGAGACTTTGCTTCCGTTGGCTAAAATACAAAACTAATCAAAGGCTTGTGCGTCTGGCATGGCGGTTGCTGTAGCCCATGCACTACCCCGTGGGTGGGGTTAACGGCAAGGGGAACAGGCATGCAACAGCAGGAAGTCGGCATCGACAGCATCAAGAAGCCCGGAAGTTCCATGGATGACGTCATGCAGCAAATGGCGGAGCACAAGGGTTGTGGTACCAGCGGCGGCAGCGGCAAGGCGAGCTGCGGTTCCAGCGGCGGCCAGGGGGATCTGGCGCCGGACATCTGGGAGAAGGTGAAGAACCATCCCTGCTACAGTGAAGAGGCCCATCACCATTACGCGCGCATGCATGTGGCGGTGGCGCCGGCCTGCAACATCCAGTGCAACTACTGCAACCGCAAATACGACTGCGCCAACGAATCGCGTCCGGGCGTGGTGAGTGAGAAGCTCACGCCGGAAGTGGCAGCCAAGAAGGTGCTGGCGGTGGCTTCCACCATTCCGCAGATGACCGTGCTGGGCATCGCCGGCCCGGGCGATTCGCTCGCCAATCCGGCCAAGACCTTCAAGACCTTCGAGCTCATCTCGCAAGTCGCTCCCGACATCAAACTGTGCCTGTCCACCAACGGGCTGGCGCTGCCCGACCATGTGCAGGAGATCAAGAAATACAACGTCGACCACGTCACCGTGACCATCAACATGGTCGACCCCGAGGTGGGCGCCAAGATTTATCCCTGGATCTACTACAAGAACAAGCGCTACACCGGCGTCGAGGCGGCGCGCATCCTGCACGAGCGGCAGATGCTGGGCCTGGAGATGCTCACCGCGGAGAAGATCCTGGTGAAAGTCAACTCGGTGATGATCCCCGGCATCAACGACGATCATCTGGTCGAGGTGAACAAGGCGGTGAAGTCGCGTGGTGCTTTCCTGCACAACATCATGCCGCTGATCTCCGCCCCCGAGCACGGCACGGTGTTCGGCCTGAACGGACAGCGCGGCCCTACGGCGCAGGAGCTCAAGGCACTGCAGGACAAGTGCGAGGGCGAGATGAACATGATGCGCCACTGCCGCCAGTGCCGCGCCGACGCGGTTGGGTTGCTGGGCGAGGACCGCTCCGCCGAATTCACGGTCGACAAGATCATGGAAATGGAAGTCAGCTACGACCTGGAAGGCCGCAAGAAGTACCAGGATGCCGTGGAGGCGGAGCGGCAGAAGGAATCCGATGCCAAGCACGCCGAACTGGCAGAAATGGCCGGCGAATTCGCCGCCGTGAAGGTGCTGGTGGCCATCGCCACCAAGGGCAGCGGGCGCATCAACGAGCACTTCGGCCACGCCAAGGAATTCCAGATTTTCGAGCTCTCCACCCAGTCGGCCAAGTTCGTCGGCCACCGGCGCGTCGATCTCTACTGCCAGGGCGGATATGGCGACGAGGATTCCCTGGCCACGGTGATCCGCGCCATCAACGACTGCCATGCGGTGTTCGTGGCGAAGATCGGCGGCTGTCCCAAGGCCGACCTGAAAAAGGCCGGCATCGAGGCGGTGGACGAATACGCCAACGAATTCATCGAGCAGTCGGCGCTGCGCTGGTTCAAGGATTACCTCGGCAAGATCAAGAGCGGCGAATTCGTCCATGAGGCGCGCGGCGACGCGCAGATTCGCCAGGGTGCCTATACGCCCGAGAGCGCGGCCGCCTGAGTTTTTTCACACGGAGTCAAACATGGCCTACAAGATCGTTACCTCCCAGTGCACCGCCTGCTCGGCCTGCGAGCCGGAGTGCCCCAACAACGCCATACGCGAAAAGGACGGCACCTTCATCATCAAGCCGGAGAAATGCACCGAGTGCATCGGCTATTTCGACGAGCCGCAATGCGTGGCGGTCTGTCCGGTGGACGACACCTGCATCATCGACGGCGTCTATCCGCGCTACCAGGCCGCGTAAGGAAATCATGATGGATTTGAGCATCACCCCCGGCGCGGAAAAATTCATCCGCCGCATGATCCGCTTCAACGGCCCCTCGGAAGGCGCGGGCTTTCGCCTGGTCGTCACGCCGGGCGGTTGTTCGGGACTGAGTTCGGAATTCACCGTCGAAGCGGAGCCCAAAACGGGCGATGCCGTGGTGGTGGTCAACGGCGTCCGTTTGTTTCTGCCGGCCGAGAGCCGCCTGCTGCTGCAGGGCGCGACCATAGACTTTGCCGACAGCGCCATGAGCACCGGCCTGACCTTCGTCACGCCCAATGCGCCTTCCTGCGGCTGCAGTTCCAGCAGCGCGCCTCCGGGAGTCGCGAGCGTGTCCATCGGCAGCATCGGGCGCAAAAACTAAGGGCGCGGAGATGGAAGCCCAGGACTGGTCCGCGCTCGAATCCGCTTGCCTGGGCGGAGGGCTGCCGCCCGCTGCCGAGGAGCAGATCCGCCTGGCGGGCCAGTCCTACCACCAGGCGGAAGCGGCCGAGCGGCATCTGCAACTGGCCCAGGAGTTGGCGCCGGATCACCTGGCGGTGATGATCGGCTTCTATCGCTACTATTTTTACAAGAGCCGCCTGGAAGAGGCGCTCGACGTGGCGCAACGCTGTCTTGCCCATGCGGGCGGCGCGCTGGGGCTCGACCCCGACTGGCGCGGCGTCACTCGCGGCGATGCGGATTTCGAACGCTTCGACGCCATACTCCCGCGCTTCTATCTCTTCACGCTCAAGGGCTACGGCTATCTCAATCTGCGCCTGGGGCGGCTCGAACACGGCCGCAGCGCGGTGCAAAAGCTGCGCGAGCTGGATCCGGCCGACCGGCTGGGCGGCTCCGTGCTCGATGGCGTGCTGCAGCGCATGGGCAGGGATGACGACGATGAGTGACCCCCTGGAAACCAAGGACTGGCGGGGGTGCGACATCGATTGCACCGCGTGCGTCCATAAATCCTTGAGGTCCGCCGGGCGCTGCGAGCCGGGCCATGCCTGCGTGCAGGACCGCTACGCCAAGCGCATCGACCGATTCTTTGCCTGGAACCGCGGCTTGGCCAACGATTACCTGGATCACCCTTACTTCGAGGCACGTGCCGTGGGGGCCAAGTATGCGGATGTGTTCCGCCTGCCGCCGCTGGCGCGCGATCCCGATGAAACCGTGCGCATGACCGTCGCTCTGCGTCTGCCGGAGCGCCACCTGCTGGCATTGCGCAACGATCCGCACCGCGAGGTGCGCATCCGCGTGGCCTCCCGGCTCAGCGGCGAAGACCTGGCGCCCATGCGCCACGACCCGGACTATTACGTGCGCCAGATCGTCGCCCGGCGCCTGCCGCCCGGCATGCTGGTGACCATGCTGGACGATCCCGAGCCCCAGGTGCGCATCGCCGTCGCGCGGCGCGTCGGCACGGAATGGCTTCCCAGGCTGGCGAGCGACCCGGACGGTGATGTGCGGCTGGCGGCGGCGGGCCGCATGGACGAATGGCAACTGGCCCATCTCATGCATGACGCCGACTGGCGCGTGCGCTACGAAGCTGCGGCGCGGCTGGGGGCGGCCCACATTGCCGGCCTGGTGGAAGATCCCGACCCTGAGGTCCGCCGCGTGGCGCGTCAACGCATGGCGTTAAGCGGCGCAAGTGCGATCTGAAAGGAACAGACCATGGCGAAAATCGCGCGCGACAGCGATGTAGTCGAACTCAACGACCCGCCGAAATACAACTACGGCGACAAGGTGCGTTCGCGCAAGACGGTCCGCAACGACGGCACTTTTCCGGGCAAGGACATCGGCGAAATCCTGGTGAAGAAGGGCGACGTCGGCTACGTCACCAGCATCGGGACCTTCCTGCAGCAGTTTTATATCTACGGCATCGATTTCACGGCCTACGGCTACCGCGTCGGCATGCGGGCCAAGGAGCTGGAGCCGGATGTGGAGGCCGCGGTCGAAGGCGGGGAGGGGGATCATGTTCGAGCCCAGATTGCCCAAGTATGACTGGGGCCTGCGGGTCAAGGCTGCGGTGGATCTGTTCAACGACGGCAGCTATCCGGAACAGGCGGCGGACGCATTATTGGTTGCGGCAGGCAGCCAGGGCGAAATCGTCCAGGTAGGCAGCCACCAGGAGGCCAATCTGCCGGTGTATCTGGTGGAGTTCGGCGGGCGCGTGGTGGGCTGCCTGGAAGAGGAAATTCTTCCCCTGTAGGGCCGCGCAATCATGATCGCCGCACTCAACCGCTCCGTGCCACTCGCCGTGCCCAGGCTCCACCCCAACGAGGTGGACAAGAAGCGCATCGAAAAGGCGCTGCTCTCGCGCAAGCGCTATCGCTATGTCACCCCTCAGGTGGAGCCGGCCGAACGAGGCTACCGCATCGTCAGCCCGTGCTGTTCGCGCAATGTGGATCCGGCCGGCGGCATGGTGGACGTGGCGCGCATCGAGTTCGTGGAGGCCAGCGGGTATTGGTTCCTGTACCGCAAGAACCATGAGGAGGGTTTATGGATGCTGCACGGCGAATTCTCCAGCCTGTCCCGGCTGCTGGAAACCCTGAACGAGGACCCCCAGCGGGTATTCTGGCAATGAGCGCCTCGCATATCTACCTCGACAACAACGCCACCACGCGGCCTTATCCCGAATGCATCGAGGCCATGTATGCCTGCATGCGGGAAAGCTACGGCAATCCTTCCAGCAAACACGGCTTCGGCGACCATGCGCGCCAGTTGGTGAACGAAGCGCGCGCCCAGGTGGCCCGCCTGCTGGGCGCCCAGGTCGCGGAAATCGTCTTCACCGGCGGGGCCACCGAAGCGAATCACATGGCCATCCTGGGGGCGCTGGCCCTGCAGCCCGAGAAGCGCCACCTGGTGGTGAGCGCCGTGGAGCATCCCTCCGTGCTGCAGTTGGCACGCCATCTGGAAACGCAGGGCGTGCGCCTGACGGTGCTGCCGGTGGACGCCAGCGGCTGCATCAACCTGTCGCAATTGCAGGCGGCGCTGAGCGAAGACACCGCACTGGTCAGCCTCATGTGGGCCAACAACGAAACCGGCGTGCTGCAGCCCGTCGAGCAGGCTGCCGCCCTGGCCCGGGCACGCGGCATCCTGTTCCATACCGACGCCGTGCAGGCCGTCGGCAAGGTGCCGGTGAACATGTCTGCGATCCCCGTGGACATGCTGTCCCTGGCAGCACATAAATTCCATGGCCCCCTGGGCGTCGGTGCCTTGTTCATCCGCAAGGGGCTCAAGCCGCCGCCCATGCTGTTCGGCCACCAGGAACGTCATCGCCGCGGCGGCACCGAGAATGTCCCTGGCATCGTCGGCTGCGGCGTGGCCTGCGAACTGGCTGCCGGGGAGCTGGATGCATCCGCTGAGCGCATCACCGCCTTGCGCAACCGCCTCGAAGCCGGGCTGCTGGCGCGCATTCCCTTCGCTAGGGTAAACGGCGCCAATGCGCCGCGCCTGCCCAACACCAGCAGCGTCAGCTTTGGCGGGATCCCCGCCGAGATGATTCTGCAGCGCCTGGAACGCGAGCGCATCTATGCCTCGCAGGGTGCCGCCTGTGCGGCGGGCGCCACCGAGCCTTCCCATGTGCTGCTGGCCATGGGGCTTCCCACGGAGGCTGCGTTGGCCACGGTGCGCTTCTCGCTGAGCCATGACACCACCGAAGCCAAGATCGACCGGCTGCTGGAAGTGCTGCCGGCGATCCTGGGCGAACTGGCTGGCATTGCCGCCTGAAATTTTGACAACCAGTAACTCGACATGAAAGTCTCGACATGAAAGTGATGTTGCGCAAGACCCCCACAGGGATTTCCGCCTACGTGCCGAAAAAGGACCTGGAGGAACCCATCGTCACCATGGAGAAGGAAGCCATGTGGGGCGGCGTCGTCACCCTGGCCAACGGCTGGCGCCTGGAACTCCCCGACCTGGCAGCGGATACGGCGCTGCCCATCACCGTGGAGGCGCGTCGCCTCGGCGAGGAGTGAGCCATGGTGGAAGTTGAACTGCTTGATGACTTTGCCACGGAACTGGGGGGCAGCGCATCCCTGCGGCGCGGTGCGGCAGCCCTGCGCAGCCGCTACCCCGGCGTCAGCTTCAGTTGCTGCGATGCCGCCGACATGAGCGGCGAGGAGCCCTATCGGCGCTATGGCGGTTTCGACTTCTATCTGGTGGACGGCAGCGGGCATTGCGTGCGCCTGACCGACGATCCCGTCCAGGCCACGGGCGTGATCGTGGCGGAAAGGGCGGCAGGAAAATGAATCCGGACACCATCTTTCTCTCCGACCCGGACATCACGCTCAACGAGCTGGCGGCCATCGAAGATGTGCTGAGGACGCCGCGCCTGAGCCAGGGGCCGGTGGTGGAGCTGTTCGAGAACAGCTTCGCGCAATATCTGGGCCGCAACTACGGCGTCGCCGTGCCCAGCGCCACCCTGGGGCTCTGGCTGGCGCTGCGCGCCTACGGCATCGGCGCGGGCGACGAAGTCATCGTCTCGCCGCTGGCCTGGCATCAGATCGCCCATGCCGTGACCCTCGCCGGCGCCAAGCCGGTGCTGGCGGACATCGACTATTGGACCGTTACGCTGTCTCCCGTCAAGGCAGAAGAAAAAATCACCCCACGCACCCGTGCCATCCTGGCCGGCAACAACAACGGCCATCCCGCGCATTGGGGCCCCTTGCGCGACCTGGCGGCCAAACACGGCCTGCTGTTGCTGGAGGATTCCAGCGAGGCCATCGGCTCGCGCTACCAGGACAAGCTGGTGGGCACATTCGGCGATTGCGCCTTCTTCGATTTCTCCCAACCCGGCCCGCTCACCTGCGGCGAGGGCGGCATGATCGTCACCGACGACATGGACATCGCCCGCCGCCTGCGCTACCTGCGCAACCGCAAGCCGGAAGACCGCTTTGCCGCGCCCGTCACCGCGCATCCGCCCATCCAGGCCTGCATGAGCGAACTGACGGCGGCGCTGGGCTACTCGCAACTGGAGCAACTGGGCCAGATCCTGCTCAAGCGCAAAAAAGTCGAGAAGTTCTACCTCGATCACATCATGACCTTCGAGGGCATCAAGCCGCCCTACATCGCGCCGGAGGTGGACGAGGTGCACTGGTTTGTCTACCTCGTGCACTTGGGCACGCGCTTCAGCAAGAGCAGCCGGGATGCCATCCTGAGCGATCTCAAGCAGCATGCGGTGGAGGCGGCGCCCTATTGCCAGCCCCTGCATCTGCAATACCACTACCAGCAGCAGTACGGTTACAAGAAAACCGATTTTCTGGTGGCGGAAAAAATCGCCGACCGGGCCATCGCCCTGCCTTTCCATGCCCATCTCGAAGAAGACGAGGTGGGCTTCATCGTCGAGACGGCGAAGGATGCCTCCGTCAACGTGGGGGCCGGGTCTGCCATCTATTTATGAATACTCATCTGGCAAGAAAGGAACACCATGGACACTTCCGCCATCCTGATCCACGTCACCTTCGCCCCCGACGGCTCGGTGGTTACGATCAGCTCGAAGCCCGAGGCCTCAGGCCCGCAGCAATGGTTCAATTTTCTCACCCGGCACACCACGGATTGCTATCAGGCCCTGTCCGGCGGGCGCGGCGTATTCAAGGTTCCGGCGGCGCAACTGTCCGAGCTGCAGGCCGCCTGCGCTTCCTGAAACCGAGATTTTTTTGACACTCCGGAGATTATCACCATGCCCATGATCACCCTCACGCCTTCCGGCAAGACCTTCGAAGCCGCCAGCGGCGCCAGCCTGTTGTCGGCGCTGCTCGCCGCGGGCGAGGCCATCGCCCACAAATGCGACGGCAAGGCCGAGTGCGGCTCCTGCCACATCTTTGTGCAGGAGGGCCGCAAAAGCCTGTCGAAGGTCCAGCGCACCGAAAACGAAAAGCTGGACAGCATCGTCGGCGTCGGCTCCAAGTCCAGGCTGGCCTGCCAGGCCATCCTCGGGAGCGAAGACGTCACCGTCGAACTGCTGGGTTTTGCCTCGGGCCGTTGAGCCGGAAAGAAGGCGCCATGATTTCCATTGCGAGCATTGCCGGCGCCCTGAGCCAGGGGCGCGTCATTCCTTACCTGGGGCCCGGGGTGCTGGAGCTCGTCCCGGGCGGCAGTCCGGTGCCGGCCTCGGCGGAGATTCTTGCCGAGAAACTCACCGCCAAGGTGTCGGTGCCCTTCAAGGTGCGAAAAAATCTCACCGCCGCGGCGCAGTTCATCGAGAATTTCAAGCATCGCAAGACCGTGACCAAGCTGCTGGGCGAGGCCTTTGAGGCGGCGGTGACGCCGTCCGGTCTGCACACTTTTCTGGCGCAACAGGAAAACCTGCCCCTGATGGTCAGCGCATGGTTCGACAACGCCATGCAGACGGCCCTGGCGCCATACGGCGATTGGGGCGTGGTGCAGGGCCTGTCGCAGGCCGAGCATTTCGGCCAGTGGAGCGGCTGGTACCATGCGGACGGCACGCCCGCCACGGAAGAGGCGGCGCCGGCCTGGCGCCGGCTGCTGTATCAGCCCTTGGGTGGCGTGAGTCCGGCGCGCAATTATCTGGTGTCCGATTCCGATTACGTGGAAGTGCTCACCGAAATCGACATCCAGACGCCCATTCCCGCCGCCGTGCAGAAGCTGCGCGCCGGTCGAAATTTCCTGTTCCTCGGCTGCCGCTTCCGCAACCAACTGGAGCGCACCTTCGCCCGCCAGATCATGAAGCGCTCGTCCGACCTGCATTGGGCGGTGCTGCCGGGCGAACTCACGCGCAACGAACAGCGCTTCCTGGAAGAACAGAACATCAGGCGCCTGGACATGCCGCTGGAAAGCTTCCTGAGCGGCTTGATCGCCGAGAGCGGAGGCACGCTGCAGGCAGCCTATCCGACAACAAAAAGCCCCGGAAGCTAGGCTTTACGGGGCTTGGTGCTACGTTATGCGATGGGGTGAAACTGCTTGCTGGTGCGGGAGGGGGACTCGAACCCCCACAGTGTTGCCGCCGGCGGATTTTGAGGCTGCGCGGGATTCTTTGATAAACAGCCGCTTAAGTGTCGCGATTTCTACAACGGCCAGTTTCCGGCACTTCGCAAACCCGCGCCGTTGCTAGGGGTCTATGCCGATTGTAGAAGTGAAAACCGGCCTGGCCGGCGCGCCTTGGCGGCATTCAGAGGATCTTCGGCCTGGCCGATATAGGGGCATCTGCTATCATGCACAACGCATCATCACCGGCCGGAAAACCGGAAGCTCAGGGCTACCACATTCGACCATGTTTAACGAACGCAAAGTCGCCCAGATGGCCGCCTACCTCATCGACAAAGAGGGCGGGCGGATGTCTCACCTCAAGCTCATGAAGCTGCTCTACCTTGCTGATCGCGAGGCGATGCAGCGCTATGGCGCGCCGCTCTCCGGCGACCACATGGTATCCATGCCGCACGGCCCGGTGCTCTCGATGACGCTCAACCTCATGGATGGCGATATCGAGTCATCGGAGGGCGGCTGGGAAGCTTGGATTTCCGACAAGGAAAACAATGAGCTTTCCACGGCCCACGCTGTCCGGCATGCCGAGCTGGACGAGCTGAGTCTGGCTGATTTCGACGTGCTGGACGCTGTATGGCGGCAGTTCGGCCACATGAACAAGTGGGCGATACGCGACTACACGCACGATCACTGCCCCGAGTGGAAAGACCCCAACGGCTCATCCAACCCTATAGCCTATGAGGATGTCTTTCTGGCGCTGGGACGCACCAAAGACCAGGCGGCCGAACTTGCCGCCCATATCGAAGCCGAGCGCTCGATAGACCGACTCTTCGCGGGCCTGTAAGCGTGTTCGTTCGTGCCTGTCCGGCGCGCAACGCTGCTTATACCGTCCGGCCCCCAGCACAATCCCGACCAGAAGCACCTTTTCATCCTGCTGACAGACCCGGTGCAGATCCTTACCGTCGAAAAGGAAGTGCTGCTGGTGGGCATTTCTTCGGTCAAAGAGGGGTTGTTCCACGCCCCCACCTGCCTGCTCTACCCCGGTGACCACTCGTTCGTTTCCAGGAAAAGCTTCGTGAACTATGGGCGTGCCAGGATCGAGGCGGCTCAGAAGCTGCTCAATGGGGTAAGGCAGGGCTTGTTCACCCCCAAGGAAGCCATAGCCGGCGAGATATTCGCGCGCGTCTGCTATGGGCTCACCGAGTCCCGCCACACGGCGCCCAAGATTCTCGATTTTTACCGGGCGGCCACCGGCAGCTAGCCGACCTGGCGCGGGTTGTGCGCTTCAAGGTCGGGCGGGTTAGCTGCAAAGATCGCGACCTGCGCGCCAAGGCGGCGACCGATCTGGAAGACCTGCACAGCGCGCAAAAGCTGCTGGGTCACCCGACGCGGGACATGCCGAGCACTACACCCGGAAACGGAAGGGCGAGACGGTCAAGCCTGTTGGGGCCAAAAAGGAAAATTGTAGAAGTTGCCGGAAATTTTGTAGAAGTCGGGCCGGATGGCGAAAAGTGCGAAACCCGCGTCTTTACTGGTGCCGGGAGGGGGACTCGAACCCCCACGCTTTTAAGGGCGGCGGATTTTGAGTCCGCTGCGTCTACCGATTCCGCCATCCCGGCTGGCAAGAGCCGGCCATTATCGCCAAAAGGAATCGGCCGGACAATACCGCTCCTTGGCCTGCCGCTATAATTCGCCACTTTGCCATCGATGTGGCTCATGCGGCTGTCCGATTTCGATTTTCACCTCCCCGCGGAACTCATCGCGCAGCGCCCTTTGCCGGCGCGCGCCGACAGCCGCCTGCTGTACGTGGCCGAAGGCGGGGCGTTGGCCGATGAGCGTTTCGCTGATTTTGCGCGCCATGTCCGGGCCGGGGATGTGGTGGTGTTCAATGACACGCGGGTGCTGAAGAGCCGACTTTACGGGCACAAAGCGAGCGGCGGCAGGGTTGAGGTATTGGTCGAGCGCCTGGAAGGGGCGCAATACGCCTGGGCTTTTTTGCGCGCCAGCCATGCGCCGCGCCCGGGAAGCGTCCTGTGCTTTCCCGGCGGAACCGAACTGGAAGTGGTGGAGCGGCGCGAGGATTTGTATCTCCTGCGCAGGACTGACGGCGAAGATTTTACCCAACTGCTGGAGCAGCATGGCGCCATGCCGCTGCCGCCCTATATCGACAGGCCGGCCGAAGCGATCGACGAGACGCGCTACCAGACCATCTATGCGGCGCATCCCGGCGCTGCGGCCGCACCTACCGCCGGCTTGCATTTCGACGAGGCCATGCTTGCCTGCCTTGATGCGCTGGGCGTCGTGACGGCGCGTGTCACCCTGCACGTGGGCGCCGGAACCTTCCAGCCGGTGCGGGTGGAAGATATCGCCCGGCATCGCATGCACAGCGAACGCTACGTCGTCCCGCAAGAAACCGTGGATGCCATCCGTCGGGCGCGTCAGGCGGGGCGGGCCGTGCTGGCCGTGGGCACCACCAGCCTGCGGGCCCTGGAATCGGCGGCCCGCGGCGGCGCGCTGGCAGCCGGCGGTAGCGAGACCGACTTGTTCATCACGCCGGGCTACCGTTTCCGCGTGGTGGATCGTTTGCTCACCAATTTCCATCTGCCCAAGTCCACTCTGCTGATGCTGGTGTCGGCATTCGCCGGCGTGGAGCCCATACGGCGCGCCTATGCCCATGCCGTGGCTAAGCGTTACCGCTTTTTCAGTTATGGCGACGCGATGCTGTTGGAGAAGAACGATGGTCTTTGAACTGCTCGCCAGCGACGGGGCGGCGCGCCGCGGGCGCGTGCAACTGGCGCATGGGGCGGTGGACACGCCGGCCTTCATGCCGGTGGGAACCTACGGCACGGTCAAGGCCATGGCGCCGGACGAATTGCGCCAGTTGGGCGC
The DNA here is from genome assembly GCA_021802555.1 of Pseudomonadota bacterium. GTDB lineage: Bacteria > Pseudomonadota > Gammaproteobacteria > Burkholderiales > Thiobacillaceae > JAJXXS01. Next base: position 38,495 of record JAJZRU010000019.1, on the reverse strand, counting down.
CCAGATCGTGCTGGGCAACACCTTCCACCTGTGGCTGCGGCCTGGCCTCGAAGTGGCGGGGAAGTTTGCGGGACTGCACCGATTCATGGGCTGGAACGGACCCATCCTCACGGACTCCGGGGGATTCCAGGTCTACAGCCTGGGCAAGCTGCGCAAGATCACGGAAGAGGGCGTGCGCTTCGCTTCGCCCATCAATGGCGACAAGCTGTTTCTCACGCCCGAGCGGTCGATGGAGATTCAGCGTGTGCTGGATGCCGACATCGTCATGATTTTCGACGAATGCACGCCCTATCCGGCCAGCCATGCCGAGGCGGCGCGTTCGATGGAATTGTCGCTGCGCTGGGCGCGGCGCTCCAGGGCGGCGCATGCGGGCAACCCCAATGCGCTGTTCGGCATCGTCCAGGGGGGAATGTACGAGGATTTGCGCGATGCCTCGCTGGGCGAGCTTGCCGCCATGGGCTTTGACGGCTACGCGATCGGAGGCTTGTCGGTGGGCGAGCCGAAGGAGGATTTCTCCCGCGTGCTGGCCCATGTCGCGCCGCGCCTGCCGGCGGACAAGCCCCGCTATCTGATGGGCGTGGGCACGCCGGAGGACATCGTGGAAGCGGTCATCGTGGGCATAGACATGTTCGACTGCGTGCTGCCGACGCGCAATGCGCGGCACGGCATCGTGTTCACCCGCTTTGGCGATCTGCGCATCAGGAATGCACGTTTCAAGGACGATACGCAGCCGCTGGACGAAAACTGCGCCTGTTATGCCTGCCGCAATTTTTCACGCGCCTATCTGCACCATCTCTTCCGCTGCGGCGAAATTCTTGGCGCGCGTCTCGCAACCTGGCACAACCTGCGCTACTACCAGAGCCTCATGGGCGAACTGCGTGAGGCCATCGCCCGGTGCGAGGCGATGGCTTATGCGGCGCGCTTCCGGGAGGAGCGTGCGCGGGGATGCTAAAATCAACGACTTTCACAAGCGCCGGGCTCGCTGACCCGCTGCTGCACAATCCACCCTAGAGAGGAGCCCCATCCCGATGTTCTCCCTTGCCCATGCGGCCGGTCCCGGCGGCGAACCCAATGCCTTGGTGAGCTTTCTTCCGCTCATCGTCATATTCGTGCTGTTTTATTTCATGCTCATCCGGCCGCAGATGAAACGCGCCAAGGATCAGCGCAAGATGCTCGAAGCGCTGCAAAAGGGCGACGAGGTGGTCACCGCGAGCGGCCAGGTCGGCAAGGTGACCAAGGTCGGCGACCAGTTCGTGGCGCTGGAAATCGCTGAAGGCGTGGTGACCCAGGTGCAGAAGCAATCCATCGCGACACTGCTGCCCAAGGGCACGATCAAGAGCCTGTGAGGGGCGGCGAACCGGCCGCGGTGCGTAGCCGTTGAACGTCCTTCCTTCCCCCTGTGTCCCCTGACAATCCGGTCGTTTTATGAACCGCTTTCCACCCTGGAAATACTTCGTCATCGCCATCGCGCTGCTGGTGGCCTTTCTCTATGCGCTGCCCAATTTCTACGGCGACAAGCCGGCGGTGCAGATTTCGCCGGTGAAGACGACGGTGAAAGTCGATCCCGCCATGCTCAACCAGTCGCTGGCGATACTCGGGCAGGCCAAGCTGCCGCAAACCGGTGCGTATATCGAGGGCAACAGCATCAAGATCCGCTTTCCCAGCGCCGACGTCCAGCTCAAAGCCAAGGATGCGCTGCAAGCGGGCCTGGGGCCGGGTTATGTGGTGGCGCTCAATCTGCTCTCCGCCTCGCCCCAGTGGCTGACCCGCATCCATGCGCTGCCCATGTATCTGGGCCTGGATTTGCGCGGCGGCGTGTATTTCCTCCTGGAAACGGACATGCAGGCGGCGCTGGCGAAGACGCTCGGGCGCGACCGCGGTGAGATGCGCACGCAGCTGCGCCAGGATCAGATCCGCTATGGCGGCGTCGATCTGAAAGGCGAGCAGCTGGTCATACACTTCGCCACCCGCGATCAGCGCGATGCCGCGGCCGCCAAGCTCACGGAGAGTTTTAACGATCTCAACTTCGTATCCAGCGAAACCGCCAGCGAGTTCCTGCTCACCGCCGCCCTCAAGCCCCAGGCCGTGACGCAGATCGAGCAGCTCACGCTGCAACAGAACATCACCACGCTGCGCAACAGGGTGAACGAATTGGGCGTGGCGGAGCCCGTCATCCAGCAGCAGGGGGCCGACCGCATCGTCGTGCAACTGCCGGGGGTGCAGGATACCGCCAAGGCCAAGGAGATACTGGGCCGCACCGCCAGCCTGGAGATTCGCATGGTGGACGATCAGGGCGATTTGCAGGCGGCCCTGCACGGCCAGGTGCCGCCGGGCGACGATCTGCTTTACACGCGCGGCGGCCAGCCCATCCTGGTCAAGAAAGACGTCATCCTGACCGGGGATTCGATCGACAACGCTTCTCCCGGCTTCGACAGCCAGACCGGCCAGCCGGCCGTATACATCGATCTGGATGCGCGCGGCGCGCGCGTTTTCAAGGACGTGACGCGCGACAACGTGGGCCGCCGGCTCGCCATATTGCTGGTGGAGAGATCCGGCGCCCAGGTCATCACCGCGCCGGTGATCCGCGAGGAGATCGGCGGTGGCCGTGTGCAGATCACGGGCATGGATTCGCCCCAAGAAGCCTCCGACATCGCCCTGCTGTTGCGCGCGGGAGCGCTGGCTGCGCCCATGAACATCATCGAGGAACGCACGGTGGGCCCCAGCCTGGGCGCCGACAACATCCGCCAGGGTTTCCATTCGAATATCTGGGGCTTCGTCGCAGTGGTGTTGTTCATGAGCCTCTACTACCGGGTGTTCGGCATCATCTCCAGCGTTTCCCTGGCGATCAACGGCTTCTTCCTGGTCGCCTTGCTGTCCATGCTGCAGGCCACGCTCACCTTGCCTGGCCTCGCCGGCATCGCGCTCACGCTGGGCATGGCCATCGACGCCAACGTGCTCATCAACGAAAGGATACGTGAGGAGCTGCGCCACGGTTCGACGCCCCAGGCCGCCATCCATGCCGGCTATGAGCGCGCTTGGGCGACCATCCTGGACTCCAACCTGACCACGCTCATTGCCGGCCTGGCGCTGTTTTGGCTCGGCTCGGGGCCGGTGCGCGGGTTTGCCGTGGTGCTGTGCCTGGGTATATTGACGTCCATGTTCAGCGCCGTGACTGTGTCGCGCGCCATGGTCAACCTTTATTATGGCCGCCGCCCGCGTCTGGCCAAAGTCCACATTTGAGGCCACCCATGCTGGAATTCTTCCACTTCAAGAAAGACATTCCCTTCATGCGTTGGGGGAAGGTGACGACGGCGATTTCGCTGGCCACCTTCCTGTTCGCCGTGTGGGCGCTGGCCTACAAGGGGCTTGATTTTGGAGTCGATTTCACCGGCGGCACGGTCATGCAGGTCAACTACCCGACGGCTGCGCCCATCGAGCAGATACGCGCCGATCTGGCCCATGCCGGATTCAAGGACGTGTCGGTGCAGAATTTCGGCACCAGCCGCGACGTGCTCATCCGCATGCCCGTCAAGGCGGGCATGGACAACGCCTCGCTGTCCAATGGGGTGATGGCGGCGCTCAAGACCAACCAGCCGCAGGCCGAGCTGCGCAGCGTCAATTTCGTCGGGCCCGAGGTCGGCAAGGAGCTCTATCAGAACGGTTCGCTGGCGCTGCTCGTGGTGGTGGCGGGCATCCTGCTGTATCTGGCCCTGCGCTTCGAGTGGCGTTTCGCCCTGGCGGCCATCATCGCCAACCTGCACGACGTGACCATCATTCTCGGGTTGTTCGCCTTCTTCCAGTGGGAGTTCAACCTCACGGTGCTGGCCGGGGTGCTGGCGATCCTGGGCTATTCGGTGAACGAATCAGTCGTCGTGTTCGACCGGATTCGGGAGAACCTCAGGAAGATGCGCAAGGACGTGCCGATTCCCGACATCATCGACAACGCCATCACGGCCACCATGTCGCGCACCGTCATCACCCACGGCTCCACCCAGATGATGGTGCTGTCCATGTTGTTCTTCGGCGGCGAGGCGCTGCACAATTTTGCCCTTGCGCTTACCATCGGCATCCTGTTCGGCATTTATTCCTCGGTGCTGGTGGCTTCGCCCCTGTTGCTCATGTTCGGGGTCAAGCGCGAGCACTTCATCAAGCCGGTGGAGAAAAAGCAGGAAGCGGTGGTGTAAGCCGGCCATGCTGCAAGCTTTCATCGACTGGATCCTGCACACCGTGCATGGCTGGGGCTACGCGGGGATATTCATCCTCATGATGCTGGAGTCCACCGTCCTGCCCATCCCCAGCGAACTGGTGCTGATCCCCGCAGGTTACCTGGCCTACGAAGGCAAGATGAGCTTTACCCTGATTCTGCTGTCCTCCATCCTGGGCTGCGTGGCGGGCGGCAGCTTGAATTATTTCTTCGCCCTGTGGGTCGGGCGCCCCTTCCTGGAGCGCTGGGGCAAATATTTCTTTGTCCGTCCCGCCCTGCTGCATCGCACCGATGTCTTCTTCGCCAAGCACGGCGCCGTGTCCACTTTCACCGGCCGCCTGATCCCGGCCATCCGCCACCTCATCTCCCTGCCGGCCGGGCTGGCGCGCATGAGTTACGCCAAGTTCGCCTTCTACACCGGGCTGGGCGCGGGGCTATGGTCGCTGGTGCTGGCCGCTTTCGGCTATTTCATCGGCGGCAACGAAACCGTCATCCGCGCGTACTACCACTACATCATTCTGGGCGTGCTGGTTTTCGTGGCCATGGTGATCGCCGGCTACTGGGCCTGGCAGCGGCGCGTCACGCGCCTGGAGGCCGCGCGCACCTCGGCGCGGCCCTGAGCGGCGTCAGGTCGTTTCCCGCGCGGCGCGCTTGCGTTCGTGCTCCTGCAGGTGGCGCTTGCGCAGGCGGATGGACTTGGGCGTGATTTCCACCAGTTCGTCGTCGTCGATGAATTCCACCGCGGATTCGAGCGTGAGCTTGATGGGCGGGGTGAGCCGCACGGCTTCGTCGGTGCCCGAGGCGCGCACGTTGGTGAGCTTCTTGCCCTTGATGGGGTTGACCACGAGGTCATTGTCGCGGCTGTGTATGCCGATGATCATGCCCTCGTACAGCTTGTCGCCCGGGCTGACGAACATGCGGCCGCGGTCTTCCAGGTTCCAGAGCGCGTAGGCCACGGCCTCGCCGTTTTCCTGCGACACCAGCACGCCGTTGTGGCGGCCGGGCAGATCCGCCTTGACGGGGCCGTAGTCATCGAACACATGGCTCATCAGGCCGGTGCCGCGCGTCATGGTCATGAAGTCCGACTGGAAGCCGATGAGGCCGCGCGCCGGGATGTGGTATTCCAGGCGGGTGCGGCCCATGCCGTCGGACTCCATGTTGGTCAGCTCGCCACGGCGGCGGCCGATCTCTTCCATGACCGCGCCCTGGTTGGCGTCTTCGAGGTCTATGGTGAGGTTCTCGTAGGGCTCGCACTTCTCGCCGTCGATCTCCTTGTACACCACGCGCGGTTTGGCCACCGCGAGTTCGAAGCCTTCGCGGCGCATGTTCTCCAGCAGGATGGTGAGGTGCAGTTCGCCGCGGCCGGAGACACGGAACACGTCCGCGTCTCCGGTGTCTTCGACACGCAGGGCAACGTTGGTCAGCAGTTCGCGGCTCAGGCGGTCGCGGATCTGCCGGCTGGTGACGAACTTGCCTTCGGTGCCCGCCAGCGGCGAGCTGTTGACCATGAAGTCCATGGTCAGCGTCGGCTCGTCGACCGACAGCATGGGGAGGCCCACTGGATTCTCTTTGTCGCAGATGGTGACGCCGATGCCGATGTCTTCCAGCCCGGAAATGATGACGATGTCGCCGGCTTCGGCTTCGTCCACAGGCACGCGCTCCAGGCCTTTGAAGCCCAGCACCTGGTTGATGCGGCCGCCTGCCACCTGATCGGCGTGATTCATCACCGCCACCGTCATGCCCGGCTTGATGCGGCCGTTGAGGATGCGGCCCACGCCCAGCCTCCCCGTATAACTGGAATAGTCGAGCGCGGCGATCTGCAATTGCAGCGGCGCGTCGGCGGCGCCGGGCGGCGTCGGCACGTGCTTGAGCACGGTCTCGAACAGCGGCGTCATGTCGGCCGCGCTGCCGCCTTGCGTGGGGGAGTCCTGCAAATTCAGGCAGGCCCAACCGTTGAGGCCGGAAGCGTAGACGATGGGAAAATCCAACTGATCATCGGTTGCTCCCAGCTTGTCGAACAGATCGAAGGTCTGGTCCACCACCCAGTTGGGCCGCGCGCCGGGGCGGTCGACCTTGTTGATCACCACGATGGGTTTCAGACCCAGGGCGAGTGCCTTTTTGGTGACGAAGCGGGTCTGCGGCATGGGCCCTTCGACCGCGTCCACCAGCAGCAGGACGCCATCCACCATGCCCAGCACACGTTCGACCTCGCCGCCGAAGTCGGCGTGGCCGGGCGTGTCCACGATGTTGATGTGAGTGTCGCCGTAGTCGATGGCCGTGTTCTTGGCCAGGATGGTGATGCCGCGCTCTTTTTCCAGGTCGTTGCTGTCCATCACCCGTTCCTCGACTTGCTGATTGTCCCGGAAGGTGCCGGATTGGCGCAGCAGCTGGTCGACCAGGGTGGTCTTGCCGTGGTCGACGTGGGCGATGATGGCGATGTTGCGTAGTTTGCGGGACATGGGGCCTGCCGGAAAAACCAATAATTCTAACAGTTTCGCCCGGCCCGTGCCCCGACATCGGGAAACTCAGGTCATCCCCGCCCCTTGGCGCGCGCTGCCTCAGTCGTCGCCGCCGCGATGTTCCGGCGGCCCCCAGCCGCGCCCATGCTCGTCATGGCCGCGATGCCAGCCGCGATCGTGGTGCTCGCGGCGCCAGTCGTGCTCGCCGCGGTAGGCCGGCATGGGGGCATAAGCCGGCTGCACCACCACTTCGCCCTGGGTGGGGCGGCGCTGCTGGTCGTTGCCGATTGCCGCGCCCGCCGCGCCGCCGATGGCACCGCCGACGATGGCGCCGTCGCGCCCGCCTGCGGCAGATCCCACCGCTGCGCCGGCGGCTGCGCCCAGGCCCGCGCCGAGCACGGCGCTGCCGTTGACGCCGTCGGCACTGGCAAGGGGACTGAGGCCCAGCAGCAGGGCGGTGATGAGGGTTGTTTTCCGCATGATCGTGGCTCCGGGTTTTAGGGCTGGCGGCTCTGAGCAGGACGACAGCCGATTGAAAAAGCGCGACAGCGATAATAACGGCACTTTAAGCGGCCTGCTTGAGGGCTGGGGCGCGCGTAAGCGTGTGGTTTTGCAGACGGGTTTGGATTTGCTCTATCACCCGGGTATAGGCTGGGCTGCCGATGCGCCCATAGCGCTGCCGAAATACTTGCGGAGCGAGGAATTCGGGCAGGTCGCGGAAAGAAGGGGAGAGGTCGCGGTCGTTTCGGGCATCCGCCAGCAGAGATTGCATGCGTTCCGCCGTATCGGTTTGCGTGGAGCCCCGGCCCACCCGTGCTCCGGCGAGATCCCAGCCCAGGTCGGTGAAACTGAAACCGGAGCCGTGCGACAAATCCTCTTCTTCCTTGGCCAGACCCAGGTTCTCCGCCAGTTCCCGGCCGGCGGTGGCGGCCAGCGCCGCGGCGACGACGTAATGCTCGGCGGCATCCTGGCGGCCGTAAAGGATGAGCGCCACATCGGGCGCCCGTCGGTGGCGCCGGCCGGCCAGCAGATGGGGCAGGCTGACGCCGGTCATGTAGGCGGAGAGCGCCTGCCAGGCCGCGCGGTTCTCCGCCGCCGCGTCGTCGCCGCGGTCTTGTGCGTAGCGAAACAGGGGGCCTACAGCGGCAGCCAGCGGCAGGCGGCTACCGGGCGCGTAGGGCTTGAGCAGGCGGCGCAGGTAAGCCTCGTAGGCGAGCAGGCGGGCCTGGGTGCCTTCATCCAGCAGCAGGGCCGCACTTTGCTGTTCCAGCAGCGCCAGCAATCGGGGCGTCCAGCGGTAGCGGAGGGTGATCGCGCCGGGGGCCAGTTCGACGCCCTGAACGGCCTGGAGGAGAACTCCGGCGTCGGGCTGGCGCAAGAACCGGCGCCAGGCAAACTGCGCCAGCGCATCGGCAAGGGGGCCCGGGATGGGCAGGCGGCCAGCGTGCAGATGGCGGATGGCCAGCCCGCCGTCCGTGGTTCCAACCACGCTGGCGCGCAGATTCACAAAGCGGCCGAACGGCGTCGCCGGCACGCGCAGGCTGGCGGCAATGTCCATGCGCCCGGCCGTCAGGCTCACGCGCGCGCCGGCCAGGCGCGTATAGGCGCTCGCGCCGTCCAGCAGACGATTGATTTGCGCTGCGTTCAAATGCACTTGCTGCAGGCTGCCGGGGGCGGCGCGGCGCGGGTCGTTTTGCCGCAGGAGCGTCTTCAGCGTCCCGCTGTCGGCTGCGCTCCCGCTTGCGGTGATCGCCGGCTGGGCATCGAGCGCCAGATAAGCGAGCGCCGCCAGGCCGCCGCAGAGGGCAAGCAGCAGGAGCAGCAGGACTCGCATGGCCGCAAGCGTTAACGCGAAACGACGCCCGGTGTTTCCGCGCCCCTCTCTCCCGCAGGCGGGAGAGGGCCGGGGAGAGGGAAACGGATAGGGCGAGAGCGTTTCATGATATGAGGTGGCGATTCGCCCTGTCCGCTAAGCGCCTTTGTTGCGCATGTGGTCGGCCGTGCGCCGGAAGGCGGCAAGCATTTCTGCCTGCAGCGCATCGTCGTAGCCGCCGTCCTGCAGGGCACGCTTCATACATGCCATCCATTGATCGCGTTCGGCGTCGCCGATGGCGTAGGGGAAATGGCGCTGGCGCAGCATGGGATGGCCGAAACGCTCGGTGTAATGCTGCGGTCCGCCGGTCCAGCCGGACAAAAACCAATACAGCTTGTCGCGGCTGCCCGACAAGTCGGCGGGATGCAGCTTGCGGATGCCGTAGTAGTCGGGATCGCCGTCCATCAGGTCGTAGAAGCGGTCGATCAGCCGGCGTATGCCTTGGTCGCCGCCCAGGCGCTGGTAATGGGGGTTGCTCATGTCGGAATGAAGAGGCCGGAAAAGGCTGATGATGCCCGCAGGCCGGTGGCAGCGCCAGTTTTCAAGGGGCATTCCACAGCCAGGCGGCGCCGCGCACGCCGCTGGAATCGCGGTGCATCGGGGCCTTGAGCTGTGTATCGACGCGATCGGAAAAAACATAGCGCCCCCACAGGCGCGGGACGTTCTCATACAGGCTGGCGATATTGGACAGGCCGCCGCCCAGCACGATGACGTCGGGATCCAGCAGGTTGACGACTTGGGCCAGCGCGCGCGCCAGGCGCTCCTCGTAGCGGCGCAGCGTGGTGCCGCAGGGCTCGTAGCCGGCGGCGGCGAGCTGGACGATTTCGTGGGCGGGCAGGTCTTCGCCGCCGTAGCGGACATGGTCGGCGGTGAGGCCCGGGCCGGACAGCCAGGTCTCGATGCAGCCGCGCTTGCCGCAATAGCAGGGCGGGCCGGGCAGCTCGCGCTCCGAGGGCCAGGGATGGGTGGGTGCGCGAAATTGCAGGATCTCGCCATGGCCGCCGGCATCGCTGGTCCGCTGTAGGCGGAAGGGAGGCAAGGGGTTGTGGCCCCATTCGCCGGCGATGCCGTTGGGGCCGGACAGCCGCCGCCCGCCTACGACGATCCCGCCCCCGACGCCAGTGCCGAGGATGACGCCGAACACCACCTCGGCGCCGGCGCCGGCGCCGTCGGTGGCTTCGGACAGGGCGAAGCAGTCGGCGTCGTTGGCGAGACGCACCGGCCGTTGCAGGGCGGCCTCCAGATCGGCCTTGAGCGGCTTGCCGTTGAGCCAGACCGAATTGCAGTTTTTCATCAGCCCGCTGGTGCGCGACCAGGTGCCGGGCGTGCCGATGCCGACGCTGCAGGGGCCTACCCGGGTTTCCGCCGCACGCACCAGTTCGGCGATGGCGTTAAGCGTCGCCGGATAATCGCCGCGCGGCGTGGGCACGCGCTGGCGCAACTGCTCGCCGCCCCGGATATCCAGGACGATGGCTTCGATCTTGCTGCCGCCCAGGTCGACGCCCAGGCGCAGCGCGGGGGTGCTAGAATCGTTCAACTCGCGCAAGGATTTCAGCAGGACGACACATGGCAGGACATTCCAAGTGGGCCAATATTAAACACAAAAAAGCCGCCACGGACGCCAAACGCGGCAAACTTTTCACTCGCCTCATCAAGGAAATCACCGTCGCCGCCAAGCACGGCGGCGGCGACCCCAATTTCAATCCCAGGCTCAGGCTGGCCATAGACAAGGCCAAGGCGGACAACATGCCGGCCGACAACATCGAGCGTGCCGTCAAGCGCGGCACGGGCGAGCTCGAAGGCGTGAGCTACGAAGAAGTGCGCTACGAGGGCTATGGCATAGGCGGCGCCGCCGTGATGGTGGACTGCCTGACCGACAACAAGACGCGCACGGTGGCGGACGTGCGCCATGCCTTCAGCAAATACGGCGGCAATCTGGGCACCGACGGCTCGGTGGCATTTCAGTTCAAGCATTGCGGCCAGATCATCCTGGCGCCCGGCACGGACGAGGACAAGGTGATGGAAGTCGCGCTCGATGCCGGGGCGGAAGACGTGATCCATAACGAGGACGACTCCATCGAAGTCGTTACCGCGCCCGCCAACGAGGGCTTCGCCGCCGTGGTAGATGCGCTCGCCAAGGCAGGCCTGCGGGCGGAGTTCGCCGAAATCACCATGAAGCCGGAAAACGAAATCGAACTGGCCGGCGACGACGCCGTGAAGATGCAGAAAATCCTCGACGCCCTGGAAATCCTGGACGATGTGCAAAACGTCTACAGCAACGCAGTGCTGCCGGAGTAAGCCGGCTTGCGCATACTGGGCGTCGATCCGGGGCTGCGCATCACCGGCTTCGGCCTGGTGGAAAAGCAGGGCAGCCGCCTGGGCTATGTGACGAGCGGCGTGATCAAGTCCGGCGACGGCGAGTTGCCGGAACGCCTGGGCGTCATCTTCGCCAGCCTGGGAGAAATCCTGGACGAGCATCGGCCGGACTGCGCGGCGGTGGAGAAGGTCTTCGTCAACGTCAATCCGCAGTCCACCCTGCTGCTCGGTCAGGCGCGCGGCGCGGCCATCAGCGCCTTGGTGGCGCACCGCCTGCCGGTGGCGGAATACACCGCGCTGCAAATCAAGCAGGCCGTCGTGGGGCGGGGCAAGGCGGCCAAGGAACAGGTGCAGGAGATGGTCAGGCGTTTGCTGAACCTGCCCGCTGCGCCGGGGGCGGACGCCGCGGATGCTCTGGCGTGCGCGATCTGCCATGCCCACGGCGGGCTGGGCTTGGGCAGTCTGCCCACGGCGGGGCATCGCGTGCGCGGCGGGAGGCTGCTGTGATCGGGCGCATCGCCGGCATCCTGCTCGAAAAGCATCCTCCCCAAATTCTCGTGGACGTGGGCGGCGTCGGTTATGAAATCGATGTGCCCATGAGCACCTTCTTCCATCTTCCGGCGACGGGGGAAAAGGTCAGCCTCTACACCCATCTGGCGGTGCGCGAGGACGCCCATCTGCTTTACGGCTTTGCCACCGAGGGCGAGCGGCGTTGTTTTCGGGAATTGCTCAAGGTGTCCGGCATCGGCGCCAAGACGGCGCTGGCGGTGCTCTCCGGGCTCAATCCCGACGACCTGGCCGCCGCCGTGGCGGCGCAGGAGACCGGCCGCCTGGTCAAGATACCCGGCATAGGCAAAAAGACTGCGGAGCGCTTGCTGCTGGAACTCAAAGGGCGGCTGGAGTTCGTCGCCGCGCCGATCGCAGCGGCCGTGGCGGCGGGCGACGACGTGCGCGATGCGCTGCTGGCACTGGGCTATCAACCGCGCGAGGCCGACGCCACCCTCAAGCAACTGCCGGCCGGGCTGTCGGTATCCGAGGCCCTGCGCCAGGCTTTGCGTCTGCTCGTGAGGGCTTGAGCTTCCCACAGCGGCAGGGCTGCGGGCGGAGCGCAGGTTTTTGCGGCCTCAGTTGAAATCGCCGCCTTCTCCGTATTTGGGCGGACAGCCGGCCTGGCCCCAGTATCCTTCGCAGTATTGCCACAGGCAGCGCTGGCGGGCGAAGATTTGCGTGATTCCTGCATATTTTTCCTTGCACTGGGCCACTTCGGCCGCCAGATTGCTTTGCGGCACCGGCTGGGGCGCAGCCGCCGGCTTGGGCGCGGGCACACTCTGGGGCGGCGGGGCGGGCGGGGAAGCGGGCTTGAGTACGGGTGCGATTGCCCGGTGCCTGTCCATGCGCTCGCCATGGGGCCGGGGTCGCTCTTTCTCCGTGGAGATCGCCACAGGGGCCGAAGTTGCCGGCGGCTCGGCGGGCACGGTTATGGGCTTGACGAGAGGCGGCGGGGTGATCACCGCCGGCGCCATGGCGGGAGCGGGGGGCATAACGTGAGGTTGGGTTGCCGGCGTGGGCGCTCTTGTCATCCACCAAAGCAGCACGCCGGCAGCCAGCGCTGCGCCTGCGCCCCACACCAGAGCGCGCATGAGAGTCTTCTGGCGCGAGGCGCCCGAGACAGCCGGGGTGGATGCTTGCGCGCCCGGCTCCTCCGTCAGGATCAGGGGCGTGCCGCAACTGCGGCAGAAGCGTGCGCCTTTATCGTTTGTTGTGCCGCAGACCGTGCAGACTCGTTTCACCGTCCTCTCCCTCTTAGATTTTGTGCATTTTGTCGGCGGCCGAAGCGATGGGTCAAGGCCGAGCGGTAAGCGAGGGGTCAAAGATGCGCGGCCAGCCATTGCTCCAGCATCACCAGCGTCCACACCACGCTGCCGTAGTAGGTAGGATGCACTTCGGCGTGCTGCTGGCGCAGTTCGTTCAGGTAAGCCGGCTTGATCCACCCGCGCTCGCCCAGCGCGCTCAGGCTCTGGACCACCATGTCATGCAAAGGGGCGTGCTGCAGGGCCCAGAGGCCAAAGGGCAGGCCGAAGCCATGCTTGCTTTTGCGGATGATCTCCTGCGGCAGCACGTCATCGAGCGCCTTCTTGAAGAACCAGCGCAGCTTCAGGCCCTTGACCTTGTACTGCGGCGGCAGGCGGCCGGAAAAGGCGACCAGGTCGTCGTCGAGCAGGGGATAGCGCACGGCGACGCCGGCGATTTCCGTCATGGCGCCTACTTTGCGCAGGTCGTTGTCCGCCAGGGTGAATTTGAGGTCCAGGTGCATCATGCGGTCGACCGCATGGTCGGAGCGCGTGCGCTGGTAGACCTCCCTGAGCGCGGCCAGCGGCGCCCGCTCGTCTACTTGGGCCAAAAATTCCGGCGTGAAAATCTGCGCTGCGCCGCTTTTGTGCAGGAAGTTGTAGGACTCCATGCGGTCCGGCAGCGGGACTTTGGCCTGTTCCACGTAGCTTTTGAGCTTGCGCAGCGGGAAGCAGTTGGATATCCCGGGCAGGCGCGCCGCCGGCTCGATCAGGGCCCGGCGCAGCCAGCCGGGCAGACAGCCGTAAGCCTGAAAGATTTTCTGTTTGGCGTAGCGTGCGTTGCCGCCGAAGATCTCGTCGCCGCCGTCGCCCGCCAGCATGACGTCGTGCCCGGCGGATTTGCCCAGCCGGGCACAAAACAGACTGGGCACCGCAGACTCGTTGGCGAAAGGTTCATCGTAATCCTGCGCCAGCAGCGGCAAGGCCTCGACGATGTCCTGCGGCTGCAGGTAATACTCGTGGGCTTGGCTATGGAAGCGCGCCGCCGCGATGCGGGCGTAGTGCATTTCGTCGAAGCCCTCGGCCGCGAAGCCTATGGAGAAGGTATCCACCGGGCGTGCGCGCCGTCGGCTCATGGTGCCGACGACCGTCGAGGAGTCCGTGCCGCCGGAAAGGAAAGCCCCCGCGTCGTCGCTGCCCAGCGCACGTTCGACCGCCTGATCCAGCAGAGCGCGGAACTCGGTTCTGTAGGAGGCGAAATCGCGTCCGCGCTCGCTGGCATAGTCCAGGGCCCAATAGAAATCCCGTCGCATCCGTCCGTTTTCCCACAGCAGATACTGGCCGGGCAGCAGCTTTTCCAGGCCGCGGTAAATGGTGCGCGGCGCCGGGACGGCGCGAAAGTAGAAATAATCGTAAAGGGCCTGCGGGTCGATATCCGCCGTCAGCTGGGGGTGGCGAGCCACGCTTTGCAGGTCGGCGCCGAAGGCGATGCCGTCGCCCGTCGGCCCGAAACACAGCCGTTCCACGCCCATGCGGTCGATGGCGAGCAATGCGCGTTGCCGCGCCGGTTCCAGGATGGCCACGCTGAAGGTGCCGCCGATGTCCTGAAGGATGTCCGCGCCCTTGGCACGGAATCCGGCCAGCAGCCAGCGCGCCGCATCCCCCGCGCCGGCGGGCAGGCGCGGCCGGCCGTAGATCGCGGCGATGCCGTCGGCATCCCGGTGGATGGCATAGCTCTGCAACGGATGGCGTGCCGCCAAGGCCCAGCCCGGGCCGGCGGCCTCGCTTTGCGGCGCGTAAGTCCGGGACATGGCGGACAGCGCGGCCTGGGTGTCTGGGGTCTGCCCTAGCCAGCCATAGATGCCTTGCGGGGTCATGGGTCGTTGACGTTGGTATGGGGTGCGCCGATTTTATGGGCTCGGCGGCAAAAAGTGGTGACTTGCCGACCGCGCAATCGGGAAAAATGCTTCGCCGCCGGGGACGATATTCCCTTGGTCATACACGGGGCGGACGAGAAAAAGTTTATATTTGCTGCCGTCACGGCGCCGACTGGCCATAAATTTGCTTGCCGGCGAGTAGCCGGAATTCGTGGGGAAATATTTGAAGGAATTTTCTGGCAAGGTCGGCAAGACCTTGCGCCACCATTGCAAGACCCTGCGGCGTGCCGCACTCGGCGCGTACTGGGAGCTGGCGCGGCCGCGCGCGGTGCGCCCCATCATTGTCGTGGGCTGCTCGCGCGCCGGCACGACCCTGGTGTACAAGACCCTGTCGGAGTCGCGCGAGATCGGCAGCCTGCAGCGCGAGACGCATGATTTCTGGGTCGACCTGCATCCCCTGCAGGATAAAGACTGGGCAACCCATGGCCTGGGCGCGGCGGATGCCGGCGCCGCCGATCGCGACTACGTGGCGCGCTATTTCTACGCCCATACCGGGCGGCGGCGCTGGGTGGACAAGAACAACCAGAATGGCTTGTGCGTGCCCTATTTGCAAGCCTTGTTTCCGGATGCGATGTTCGTCTACGTCAAGCGCAGCCCCGGAGACAACTTGAATTCCCTCATCGAGGGCTGGGGCAAACCCGACGAATTCGCCACTTGGTCGCACGAGCTTTCCGAGGCGGTTGCCGTCGAGGCGGGCCGCTACACCCAATGGTGCTTTTTCCTGGCCGAGGGCTGGCGCAATTACCTGCGCGCGCCGATAGAGGAGGTGGCGGCGTTCCAGTACGAAGCCATCAACCGCGCCATCCTGGACGCCAAACAGGCCGTCCCCGCGGGGCAATGGGTGGAAGTGTTCTACGAGGACTTCCTGCGCGACCCGGTGCGCACGTTCCGCTATGTCTTCGAAGCCTGCGGCCTGACCTTCGATCACCGGCTGGAAAAGCATTGCAGCGAGGTGCTGGGCATCCCCTACAATGCCTTTTCGGAAATCCGCCTGGACAAATGGAAAGAAGGACGCAATCGCGAAAAGATAGAGCGGATTCTGCCGAAAGTGGCAGGGCTGGCTGCGGAGATGGGTTACCTCTGAACATGCAGATCAGCATCGTCGTTCCTACCCTCAACCGCCCCCGTTATCTGGCCGACGCCTTGGCGAGTCTTGTGGCACAAAGCAGCGGGGATTGGGAGGCGGTGGTGGTGGACGACGGCTCCGACCCGCCCGTCGATCGTGAATGGCTACGCAGCCAATTGGAAGGGCGGGAATTCCAGTTGATTCGCCACCCGTCCCCCCGCGGCGTGGCCGCCGCGAAAAATGCCGGTGCCGCCGCAGCCTGCGGGGAGCTCATCACCTTCCTGGATGACGACGACTGGTTGGAAGACTCAGCCGTGGCGGACATCCAGGCCATCTACCGCGCCCACCCCGAGTTGTCCTGCTTGTTTCTGGGCGTGCGCATGCAGGGCATTTATGCGGAAGGAGCGAGGCGCAACCAGGCGCAGGCCCTTGCCAGTCTCCTGGCAGAGGCAGGCGTGCGGGAGGGGCCGGAGATATTTTTCCTGGGCAACCGGCTTCCCCGGGTTCTCCTGCAAAGAGTGCCGATCGCGCTGCAGCGGCCCGTCGTCAGGCGCGGCGTTTGGAATTTGCTCGGCGGCATGTATGAAGATGTCATCTTTTCCGAGCCGGAATGGGCCATCAAGCTTGCCATGCTGGACGGGGTGGTGCTGGCGCTGACCAAGCAGCCGTTGAGCGTATGGCGCACCGACGGACAGAATTTTGCCTCGCGCCCGGAACAGCGTCTGCCGCAAATGCGGCGCGGGATTCAAGCGCGGAGCCGGCTCAGAAACGAGCTCGCGATGCAGTTGACCGCACACAAAAAAATGCTGGCGGCAACCAGGCGCGACGTCGTCGGCTGTTATCTTGATCTGATTTATGCGGACAGGATGGCCGGCGAGCGCAACGCAGCCTTTTCCGTCTTGGCCCAAGGCATACGCCGGGCTCCCTCGATCCGCTATGTGCGTCAACTGGTTGCGCTCCTGCTGCCCGAGCGGGTGCTCGATTTTTGGCGACACCGGTGAGCTTCTCGCGATGATGCTGGCTGTGTTGGTTTCATTGGTTGGGGGGTGGGGTCTGCTGTTGTTTGCCTATCGGCAGCCGCTGCGCGCGCGCTGGCGCGAACCGGTGTTCAAGCAGCCGGTCCTGATACTGGAAAGCGACGATTGGGGCGCCGGGCCTTTGTCGCAGGCGGCTGCGCTGGAGCGGCTGCGCTTGCTGCTGCTGCGGCATCGCGACGGCAACGGCCAGCCCGCCGTCATGACTCTGGGCGTTGTTATGGAAATCGCCGATACCCAGGCCATGGCGCGACGGCCGGGAAGCTATGTCGGCATGGATTTGCGTGCCCCCGAGTATGCGCCCTTGCGCACCGTCATGGACGCGGGCAGGCGGGATGGCGTGTTCGCGCTGCAACTGCACGGGCAGTGCCACTACTGGCCGGCCGGTCTGATGGCCGCGGCAGGGCGCCCGGAGGTGGCGGCTTGGCTTTATGGGCCGCCTTATCCGCGCACCGAGGATTTGCCTTCCCCTTTGCAGTCGCGCTGGACCGATGCGAGCGAACTGCCCTCGCGCGAGATTCCGCCCGCCGAGGTGAGTCAGGCAGTCGCGCTGGAGACCGCGCTTTACCAAGGTCTTTTCGGGCAGACGCCGCAGGTTGCGGTGCCCATGACCTTCGTGTGGAACGAATCCGTCGAAGCGGCCTGGGCGCGCGCCGGCATACGCTGCGTGGTGACGCCCGGGCGGCGCTGCACGATGCGCGAGGCGGACGGCGCACCCGGCGGCATCGACAGAATCATTTGCAACGGAATGCGCGCGAAGGGCGATATGGTCTATGTCGTGCGCGATTGTTATTTCGAGCCGGCGCTGGGGCATGGCGCAAAGGAGTTGGCCGCAGCTGCATTGCGGAAATGGCAGGCGCGGCGCCCCTGCCTGGTAGAGATGCATCGCTTCAATTTTCTCGACGAGCTTCTGATGGAGAGTCATTTGCAAGCGCTGGACGGCGCGCTGCGCGAGGTGTCTGGTCTCTTGCCCGACGCGCGCTTCTTGGCGACCGAGACGCTGGCGGACATCATCGTTCGCCGCGATGCCGCATGGGTCGAACGGGCATTCATTCCGCGCTGCAAGGCGTGGCTTATGCGCATCCGAGAGCTGACGCGCTTTCGCAAGCTGTGCCTGTTGACCGGATTGGCGCTGCCTCTCGCCTTGCTGGAGCGGGTCCTGTGACGGTGCGTTTTTCCGTCATCATCCCCGCCTACAATGCGGCCGGGACGTTGGCGCGCGCGCTCGATTCGGCGCTGGGGCAAAGCTATCCGGCCCACGAAATCCTGGTGGTGGACGACGCCTCCGTGGACGCCACGCCCAAGGTCGCAGCGGAGTACGGCAAGCGCATCCGCTACTTGCGCCGCGAGCACAACGCGGGCGTCGCGGCGGCCAGGAACTATGGCGCCCAGCAGGCGACGGGCAATTGGCTCGCCTTTCTCGATGCCGACGACTGGTACGCTGCGGATCGCCTGAAGTTGCATGCCGATTGGATCGCACAGGATGACACGCTGGATTTTCTCACCGGGGACTATGAGTACCGCGATGCAGAGGGGAAGTTGTTGGGGGCCTCCATGACGCAGCACGCCAGCGGCCGGGCCATACTGGCGAAAGCGGCCGGGAGGGAAAGAGTGGTGATGGAAGGCGAGGAATTCGGGGCTTTCGTGGCGGACCATTTCGGCGATACGCACACCCTGAGCCTGCCGCGTCTCGCATTTCTCGAACTGGGAGGCTATCCGCTCGGATTCAAAGTGTGCGAGGACGTCCATTTGCTCACCCGGTTGGTGGCCAGAAGCCGACGCGCAGGCGTCATCTGCCGCCCGCTCGGGGCCTATGTAATCCATGGACATAGCGCGACGCGGCGCGACCCGGTGGCGGCGCAGCGCGAAAACGTGCGCACGCTCACGCACTTGCTCAGGCTGTCTTCTGACTTTCCGCCGGCGGTGCGGCGCGGGGTGCGCGAACGCGTGCGCCTGGGCCGTCTCAACCTGGGCTATGCTCTGAGCAAGCGGGGGCGGCGGGTCGAAGCGGTGCGCGCGGTATTGCCGAGCCTGTATGAGCGGCCGGGCCTGGCCAGCGTGGCGGATGTGCTGCGGATGGTGCGGGGATGAAGGGGCGGCACAAACCCGCCTATCTGGTGATCAGCCAGCTATTTCTCCCCACCAAGGGAGGCACGGCCGTCTGGACCGCGGAAGTGTATGGCAGGTTGGGTGACCGCGATACCCATATCATCACGGCCCGTGTTCCCGGCAGCGAGGCCGTCGATGCCGTGCATCCGAATACCGTACACCGGCTGAATCTGGAAAGAATTTCCTGGCTGCGCCCGGAGTCGGCCTGGATGTATGCAAAACTCCTGGGCATGGGGCTGTGGTTGGGGGTGCGCAAGCGCTTCTCCGCCGTGCATGCGGTACGCGTGCTGCCCGAAGGCTTCGCTGCCTGGATCGTCGCGCGCCTGATGCGCCGGCCGCTGGTGATCTACGCGCACGGCGAGGAGTTGACCGGCTGGGGGCGCGGCGGCAAATACCGCTTCATGGTATTTCTGCTCAGGCGCGCGGATGCGGTCATTGCCAACAGCGACTACACGCGCGACATCCTGCGCGGCATTGGGGTGGCCGAAGGACGCATTCGGCTGATTTATCCGGGCGTGGACACCAACCGCTTTCATCCGGGTTTGCCGGTCGCGGACTTGCGTGAGCGCCTGGGATTGGAGGCGCAGGTTTTGCTGCTGTTGTCGGTCGGCCGGCTGCAGCGGCGCAAGGGGTTCGATCAGGTCATACGCGCGCTGCCGGTGCTGTTGGGCAAGGGCCTGGACGTGCATTACGCCATCATCGGCATAGGCGAAGACGATGGTTATCTGCGCGGGCTGGCGAAGGAATTTGAAGTGGCCGATCGCGTCCACCTGCTGGGCCATGTGAACGCGGACGATCTGCCGCGTTGGTACAACGCCTGCGACGTCTTCGTCATGCCCAATCGCGACATCGACGGCGACACCGAGGGTTTCGGCATGGTGTACATCGAGGCGGCCGCGTGCGGCAAGCCGTCCGTCGCGGGGCGCACCGGGGGTACGGGATCGGCCGTGCTGGACGAGGTAACGGGTCTGCGCGTGGCCGGGGAGCAGGTGGACGAGCTTGCGTCCGCGTTGCATCGCTTGCTGGCCGATGCGACTTTGCGGGCCGGATTGGGGCAGGCGGGGTTGGCGCGGGTCAGGGGCGAACTGGCCTGGGAGCGCGTGGCGCAAAAGACCGCAGCGCTCGGGGGCGCTGCCCAATCGGGGAGGATATGATGTTTTATCGCTATCGGGACAGATGGCGGCGCTTGAAGTTCGACCTGGCCTGTCGCAGCGTGTATCGCACAGCGCCTCTGGCCACTGTCGCAGACAGCCCGCTGGCCTTGTTCACCCAGATGCAGCACAAGGATCTGACGATGGGGCTGGTGGCCTTTAAGACATTTGCGCGGCGGGTACCTGCGCAGGCCTTCTATGTCCTCAACGACGGAACCCTGAGCGGCGACGACAAGACGCTGCTGCGCGTCCACCTGCCGGGGGTGCGCATTTTCGAATCCGGGGATATCGCCAACGGGCATTGCCCCAAGGGGGGGTGTTGGGAGCGTTTGCTCTGCATTGCGGATTTGTCGGCGCGCCATTATGTTGTCCAACTGGATGCCGATACGCTGGCGCTGGGCGATCTGCCGGAGGTTCGTTCCAAGATTGCGGAAAATGCCTCGTTCGCCATAGGTACGTGGGACAATCAGCAACTGGAGCCCATGCCTTATCGGGTGGAGAAGGCGCGCGCGGCGCTGGCACGGAAGAACGGCAGGGCTCATGTGCAAGTCGAAGCCGAAGCCCGCTTCGACGCCTTGGAGAATTATGCGACGATGAAATATGTGCGCGGTTGTGCCGGATTCTCAGGCTTTGCGCGCGGCAGCGTGAACCGGGATTTCATCCAGGACGCTTCGCGGCAGATGGAGAAGGTCCTCGGCCCCCGCTGGCGCGAATGGGGCAGCGAGCAGGTGATGTCCAATATCGTCGTCGCCAATGGCCCGGGGGCGTCGGCCCTGCCGCATCCCGAGTATTGCGACTGTACGCGCCTGCAGCATGGACGCACCAGGTTTGTCCACTTTATCGGCTCCTGTCGTTTTGATGGCGGCGTCTATGCCAACCTGGCGCGCAGGGCTATTGAATCGCTATGATCGGGAGACTGCGATGAAGCATTTGCGTATAGTCGTCTTGGCCCTCGCTTTGCTGCCGGGGCTGCAGCCGCAGGCGCGGGCGGGCGTTTACAAGGCGCCCCTGGAGAACGTCATGCTCCTGCCCCAATATTGCTGGGGCCAATACGATGCTCAATTCCAGGCGCCGCAGTACTTCATCAGCCGCTCTTTGTGCGGGGTGGGGATGAACCATTACTGCCCGGGTTTGCTGGAATATCAGAAAGCGCTGGCGGAAATGTCGCCTGGCCGGCGTGTCCAGCGTTTGAAAGTGGTGATGGGCGACATACAGTACACCCTGAGGTGGATGAAGGATTACCCGAACTGTCCGATCCGCGGCGATGTCCTGAAACTGCAAAATCAAGTGCGCATGGGGCTGGGCTTGCCGCCCCTGCTGAACGAAACGCCGGCCCCCCAGGCCGCCCCGGATGCGGGAACCGTGCAAGGCAATGTGCAGCAGGCGCCGGACGGTCATGCGGCTCAGGGCACAGGGCAGAGCCAGTCCGGATCGAGTCAGCTTTATCCGGCCCCCAAGATCCCGCCGCGCGACGACTCAAAAATAGGCATGCCCGGCGATCCTTATTGTCGCTTCTGTCCGGACTAGTACGGCAACCCATAAGTTTGCGTACATGCCGAGACGCGCATCCGCGCGCCGAGTGCGCGAAGCGAACCGCAGCCATAGCTATGGCGAGGATGAGCGACAAAGCAATCGGCGATGCGGGGCGCGTCGAACATAGCGAAACTTATGGGCTGTCGTACTGGGGCGTGTTTTCCGCTTCGGGTTCGGCCGCTCCGGCGCCGCATGCCGGGAGACGATCGCTCTGGAGCCAGTCCTGCTGTAAGCGTTGCCAGAGGTGTTCGACAATCTCGGGATGCTGCGCCGCGACGTCCCGCGTACAGGCGGGATCCCGTTCGAGATCGAACAGCAGCAGAAGAGGTCCGGAACGCAGGGGCTGATACACGAGCTTCCAGGCGCCTACTCGGAGCATGCGGTCCTTGGCGGCAAGAATTGCCGGGAGGTAGCCCTCTTTGAGGGCGAGGGTGCCGCTGGCAAGGTCGGGGACGTCGATGAGTTCCAGCAGGTCGGGGTAGCGCAGATGTTCCGGCGCCTGCCCCGGCATGGCCGTCAGCCATAGCCCGGTTTCGTTGTAGGCGGGCAGATCGAGGTTCTGGCCGGGATTGGAAAGCAGGGGCACCAGGGAGACGCCATCCGTCTTGTCGGGGGGGGAGGCGCCGGCCAGTTCCGCCAGGGTGGGCGCAAGATCGATGCTGCGCACCACTTGGTCCACCCGCCCGCGGCCGGGACGGCGCGGGTCGCGCAGGATCAGGGGGACGCGCGGGCTGGCTTCTCCCACGGCCGAGTTGCCCTGGCCCCAGGTGTCATGCTCGAAGAATTCCATGCCATGGTCGGAATAGATGACCAGGACAGTGTTTTGCGCCAGCCCCGATCGTTCGAGCTGTTCCAGGAAGAGACCGACCTCGTGGTCGAACTGGGCCGCGCAGCCGTCGTACAGGTGCAGGATTTGCTCCAGATCGAATTCTTCGCGCGGTTCTCCCTGGCGCCGCAGCACGTCCATGGGATCGGTGAGCCGCGCCATGGCGAATTTCGATTCCCCTTCATAGGCCGCATCGGCATAGCGCGTGTACCAGGGCCATTCCGAGGCGAAGGGGGGGTGGGTGGTGGAGTAGAAGACATTGAGCAGAAAAGGCTTGCCGCTCTCGCCCAGGCGCGCGGCAAGGCGGCGCGCGCGCGGGCCCAGTTGCTCGGTGAGCGGCACGCCGCCCTGGTAATAGATTTCGGGAAGCAGCAGGCGCCCGGCTTGGTTGTGCAGGAAGAGCGACAGGAACAGGCGCAAATCCTTGGGTCCCTGGCGGATGAGGTATTTCAGGTTCCACTGGTCTTCCGGGACGTCGAGCAGCTCGAAACCAAAATCCAGCTTGCCCAGGTCGGCGCCGCACCAATCGGAAATGGCGGCGCTGCGGTAGCCTTTCGCTGCAAGCCAGCGCGGCAGGGCGTCCAGCGGGTGGTTGGCATCGTCATCGCTCACGAAGTTGTCGCGGATGCCGTGCGAGGTCGGCCACAATCCTGTGAGCAGGGACGCCAGACTCGGCGCCGTGCGGGCGCAGGGGACATAGCACTGGCTGAACCAGGTTCCCTGCCGCGCCAGTTCGTCCAGATGCGGAGTCAGCCCGCGCCCCAGGATGTCGGCGCGCAGCGTGTCGGAGCCGAGCAGGATGATGTTGGGCGTTTGCGCAGGCGGCGGTGACGTGGCTGCCTGGGGCGTTGCCGAGCGTCCCTCCGCCCAGCGCAGGAGGCAAAGGTAGAAAAGCCCCCCGGACCAGAGCGCCACCAGGCCGCCCGGATCGTTGTCCAGGGCGAGCCGCCGGGTCGCCAGGCCCGCCAGCAGCAGCGCTGCCGCCAGAGCGGCGGTGCGCAAGGTTTGCAGGCGTTCGGGCGAGAGCATGCGCCAGAGCGCATAAAAGCGGCTGGGGCGATAGTGGGTGGACGCTACCACCAGGCCGGGATTGTCCAGCAGCTTGACGGCGAGGCGCCAGCCCGTGGCCAGCACGATGGCCGCCAGAGCGGCCGCGAATGCCCAGAGGCCGGACCAGGATTTGTCCAGCGCGAGGCTCATCTGCGCATAAACCGCCGCGCCCGCCGCGCCGGTCAGCAGCGCGACGACGAAAGCGAACAGGCTCAAGCGCATAAAGGCATAGAGCGTGTAGTAGCGATAGCGCGTAAGAATCTCCTGGCGCAGGCGCGGGCCGGTGCGGCTGAAATGCAGCGCCGAACGGGCCGCCAGTAGGGCGCTGGCCAGGGCGGCGGCGCCCAGTACCGGCGCGGCAATCTGGGCCATGGGCAGATTCAGGAAAGCCAATAGGCCGAACACCGCTGTCAGGAATCCCAGGCCCTGCGAGTGGCGGGTAGCGCGGTCGCCTATGGAAATGCGGCTGCCGCGGCCGCGCCGGCGATGGTCCAAAAGGCTGTTTATCCCGGCGCTGATTTCTCCGAGCGCGGCGGCGCTTCGTACCAGATAAAAACGCCTCCTGGGCCAGGATAGGCTGGCGAGGCTTTGCCCGATATAGCCGGCAAGCTTGCGCCACATGTAGAGATGCAGCCCTCGCTGCTGATACACTTGGCCGTGAGACAGCGTGCGCTGGTAGGCCTTGCGCATGAGGTAGAACAACCTGAGACGGCGTCCGTCGGCATAGTGATACTGGATTACGCCCGGAAGGTAGCGAATCTGTTCGCCTTTGCCTACCGCGCGTCGCACGTAGTCAAGATCTTCGCCCCCTCCCAGGTTGTGGCCGCGTGGGCCCAGGTTGGTGGAAAAAAGCCCGTTGCTTTCCAGTATTCGACGCCGCAAGACCAGGTTTCCCCCGCCCGGGAGGGGGTCCTGGAGCGGATCGAGAGTGCGCGTTCCGTTGCCCAGATCGTAGCGAGGCACAGGGAGCGGGTAGATGCGATATGGGCCATCGTCATGTATCCAGGGGGGCTCGGAGCCGTCCCAATCCGGAATGATTCGCCCGCAATAGATGTTTGCCTCCGGGTGGGCGGCGGTGCCTTCGATAATGTTCGTCAAGTAGTCGGCATCTACACGGTGGTCGTCGTCCACCATGGCGACCAAGGGGGCGTCCAGGTGTTTCAGGGCAAGATTGAGGGCATGCGATTTCCCGGGAATGGGCTGCACGAGCCAGCGTAGAGGCAGGGAGCCATTGAACTGCGCGGTATAGCGATCGAGCAGGTCATGCGTGCCGTCGGTGCAGGCATTGGCGACCACCAACACCTCCACCTTCTGGGCAGGTCGTTTCGCCTGATTGAGAAAATCCAGGGTACGGGCGAGCAACTCCGCCCGGTTATGGGTGCAGATGAGAATGGTTAGTTCCGCAGTCATGGTGCGGGGCATGCGGTCAAGTTGGTTCGGATGGATCGTTTTTGTTGGGGGTTCCGGCGTTGCAATCTGCACGCGGATACTACGTCATATCCCTCATCCAGCCGAGCGCGTAGCCGGTGAAATAAGCCGCGTTCATTTCCAGGCGCAGCGACTGGTCGGCGCCATCGCGCAGGCGTTTGCCCAAGGCGCGCCCGTAGGCGCGCGCGATCTGCGGCAGGAGGTATTTGGGCGGCAGCCGCGGCGCGCCGCCGCGGCTGCGCGCGCCTTCGGCGCGGCCCTGGCGATAGTGCAGGTCGAGGAAATAGCCGCGCCTGAGCTTGCCGGCTTCGATGCGGTGCTGGATGACGGCCTCGGGCACCCAGCGAATCCGGCGCCCGGCGTCACACAGGCGGCGATAGAATTCGGTGTCTTCGCCGCCGTTGTTGGCGTTTCCCTTGCGGCCCAGTTGGATGTCGAAACCGCCGACTTCGTCGATCAGGCTGCGCCGTATGGCGAAGTTGCCGCCGTAAAAGGGAGTCGATGACTGCTTCAGCCAGGCGGCCGGGCCGTGGTCGAGCTGGCCCAGAAAACCCAGCAGCTCGTCGACCAGCCAGGCCGGGCGTTCGCCTTCGAACAGCACGTCGATGCGCCCGCCGGTGGCATCCGGGGCAAAGGTTTCCATAGCTGCTTCGTGCGCCCGCAGCCAGTGCGGGCCGGGGGTTTCGTCGTCGTCGAAGAACAGCAGATATTCGCCGCGTGCTTCGGCGGCGGCGCGATTGCGTGCGTGCGACAGCCCCAGGCGGTCTTCGCGGACGATGCGGGCTTGCGGCCAGGCGGAGGGCCACCGGGCCTTGGCAAGCAATTCCGGCGTCTCATCCGTGCAGCCGTTGTCCACCATCAGCAGTTCCCAGGGTCGGCGCGGCGGTGTCACGGAGGCGAAGTCGCGCAGGGTGCGCCTGAGCCGGTTCGCGTGGTTGTGGGTGCACAGAGCCACGGTGAGGAAACACTCAGCCATGGCCGGCTCCCAGGCGTGACGCCAGCCGCGCGCCGTAATAGCGCAGGGCCTGCCGCCACGAACCGTCGTTGCTGCCGAAGCGCAGTTTGCGCGCGAGCATCGCCGGCGTGTCGGTGCCGAAAATGTCCAGGCGGCGGATGCGGAAGCGGTCGATGTCGCGGCGGTTGAATCCGGGCTGCACCGAGAAAGCGGCGCGGTAGCCGGCCGTGCGGGCGCCAGTCAGCACGCGCTCGTCGTAACGCCCGAAGGGGTAGGCCAGATAGTCCACGGGCTTGCCCAACAAGTCCTCCAGCTCGGCCTTCGAGCCGGCCAGTTCGTCGGCCAAGCGGCCGTCGTCCAGGGTAGGCAGGTCGGCATGGTTGCGCGTATGCGACTGGAACGCAAAATCATGCCGGCTCATCTCCTGAATGTGGTGGCTGTCGAGCAGCGGGTAGGTGGCTCCCGAAGGGTTGCTGGCGCGGCACCATACGTCGCGCTGCCCGGTCAGCGCCGAGACCAGGAAAACCGTCGCCGCGTAGCCGAGCTCGTCCAATATGGGCAGGGCATGCTCGTGCAAACCCAGAAAGCCGTCGTCGAAAGTAAGCAGGAAGGCGCCGTCGGGCAGCTCGCTTTTGCCGTCCAGCCATGTGAAGAAATCGGACAGCACCACCGCGCGCTTGCCGGCGCGGGCCAGGGTTTGCATGTGCACCTCGAAGCGCTGCGGGCTGATGCAATACTTCGCTTCCCATGGATTGTGGGCTTCGCCGATGCGGTGATACATGAGCACAGGGACGCGCTGCGCCGTCTTCACTGTCCCTGCTCCCGCTGGCGGTCGTGCGCGCGCACCAAGGATCTGAAAATCGGCGCGGGCAGCAGGCTGGCGCCGAGATATTTGAGATCGCCTGCTTGCCAGACGCCGCGCCAGAAAGCGCGCCGGAACAGCGGTTGTGCAGTGCCCAGGTCACGCTGCCAGTAGGCACGGTAGGCCTCGCGCAGCAGACTGCCGTGGGTAAGTTCGTACAGTCTGCGGGGCGGCAGATGGGATACGCGTTCAGGGTGATGATGGGCGAAGGTGTTGCGCACGTCGACCGCATCCAATACCTGTTTCCACTTGGTCTTGGAAATCTGCCCATCTCCATGCCAGCGATAGAAGGCAAGCACTTCAGGCACGCGCACGAGCTTGTCGGTGTGGCCGTATAGGCGCAGCCAAAGATCATAGTCCATGGCGGAGAATCGGCGCTCGGAAAAACCGCGCACGGCGTCGATGGCGGTGCGCCGTACCAGGGCGGCGTGGATGGGCCAGGGGCAGGTACGCAGGAATTCCGCCGCCGTATCCAGGGCGCGGTAGTCCGGGGGCACGTAGGGGTCGGCTCCCGGCGCGCCTTCGCCCACGTTCTGCCAGCCGCAATAGGCGATGTTGGCGCCATGGGCTTCGAGCGCGGCGTCGAGCTTGGCGAGACAGCCGCGATTCCACCAGTCGTCGGCGTCGAGAAAGGCGATCTTGCCGCCGCTGGCATGGGCCAGGCCAAGATTGCGGGCGGGATATGGCCCCATGCGATGCTGAAACAGCAGACGCATTCTCCCGGCATTGCGGGAAGCAAGGTCTTCGAGTATGCGCACGCTGGCATCCGTGGAGCCATCATCGACGACGATCAGTTCCACGTTGGGGTGGCTTTGCTCCATGACGCTCGCCACGGCTTCCGCGACATAAGGTGCGGCGTTGTAGCAGGGCATGATGACCGATATGCGGGCGGGATCGAAAGCCTGTTCCACGATGTTTTTCGGTCAGTAGTATTGCAGGGTGTGATCGACCACTTTGTCCCAGGTGTAGCGCCGCGCAAACGCCCGGCAGGCCGCCGCTTCGAAGCGGCGTTCGCCGCGCAGATAGGCGCCCAGCGCCTCTCCCAGCGCTTCTTGTCCAGGATTATCGACGAAGAAGCCGGAAATGCCATCCTCCACCGCTTCGGCCGCGCCGGCCAGCCGGGCGGCGAGCGAGGGCACGCCTGCGGCGGCGGCCTCCAGATAAACGATGCCGAAGCCTTCGTGGCTGCCGGGCAGGACGGACGCCGCCAGAACCAGGAGGTCGGCGTCGGCATAATGCTCCAGAAGCTGCTCGCGTGTGAGGGCGCCGGTGAAATGCACGCGCGCCGCCAAACCGAGGCGTTCGCTCAGGGCTTGCAGGCGGGGCCGGTCGGGGCCTTCTCCCACGATGGTGTAGCGAAATCGAAAATGGCGCGCCAGCCGGGCGAGCGCGTGCAGCACCGCGTCGACATTCTTGCGCGGCTCGGACAAGCGGCAGACCGTGAGCAGGCGCACGACTCCGTCCGGAGCGGGGCGCGGCGACACGGCAAAAAAATCCCCGCCGACGCCTACCCAGGCCACCGAAGTCTTGCCCGCGCAGCCGGGATATTTTTGCAGCAGCGCGGCTTCCGTGTAGCGGCTGTTGGCCACGAGGTGATGGCAGCGCGGCAGGGCGGCGGCGGCCAGGGCTGCGCTGCGCCGCAGTTGTATCTGGCGCAGCCAGGCGGGACGCCGGGCATTCATGCGCCATAGCCATGGGACGGTTGACCAGTCGCGGGCCGCGAACGGTATATAGGGCCGTAGAAAATCGTTGCCATGCACCGAGACGACCGTCTTGCGGCCGTCCAAGGCAAGCCAAGCGTAGGCGGCATTCATCGCGTGCCAGACGTCGGCTTCGCAAGCGGCGAAAGCCCGGCGGTCCAGCGCGAGATTTTGGCGCAGCACGGGCCTGTGTTCCACGCCTTCCAGGGAAACCTTGCCTTGGACGTGCGGGCGAGTGAAGAGCGTGACGTCATGCCCGCGCCGGGCGAGTTCCCGCGTGTATTCCCAGGCATAGGTTTCGACGCCGCCGAGGTCGGGCGGGAATTCGGGGCTGGCGATGGCGACTCTCATGGCACGCGGCTATGCAGCGCCCCGCGCGCCGGCACGCTCGCGGCGGGCCAGCTCAGCGCGGCGTCGGGGGGGGTGTGCCAGGCTAATGCGACGGGGGCGTCGCTGGGGTTGACCACAAGCAGCTCGGGCCGGCCGCGATCGCCCAGGTTGACGATGCGCAGGCGGCGGTCCGCGGGGATGGGGCATGGAAACTGCTCTTGGGGCGCAACGGCCTCGGCGTTGGCGCCCAGCAGCGAAGGCGGCAGGCCCTGCTCCGTCGCTTCGAGCAGCAGCACGGCCTGGATCATCCAGGCGCGGTAGTTTTCTGCTTCGGGATAAATGCGGCACAGGTGGTAGAGTGCCTCGGCCCAGAATCCCAGAGCATACTTTTCGTAGCGTAATTCCGCCCAGCGCTCCAGGAGGCCGCTGTCGACGGCAAACTGCGCGCAGGCATGGATGATGGGATCGAGCGCGGCAGCGCCCGAGCTGCGGCGATAGCGCGCCAGGTCCATGAGGTTGATGGAGAGATAGTGGTGTGCCCAGGTGCGCAGGGAGAGCTCGCGGTCGATGTAACCGCCCGGCATGACCAAGCGAGGAAAACGCGATTTGATGTCCGGCAGGCGCGGCAGCAGATATTTCCAGGTGAGGCGTTTGAGCATGCGCAGCGGCAGCGGCAAGGCCTGCGCGCGCGGCGTGGGCAGCAGCGTCAGCCTGATCAGCCCCATGAGCGGGCGGTACAACCAAGGGGCGGTGTCGAGTTTTAGCACGGCGGCAGTGGCCGCATCTGCCGAGGCCAGCAGCTCCGCGTGCCGGGTGTCGCCCCTGAGCGCGCCGTGGCGGCGCAGCCCGATAGAAGTGTCGAGTTGGGTATTGAGCACCAGCATGTTGGAGGGGCGCTTGCCCAGGGCGCGGCTGCGCACCCAGCGGAAGGGCGCCCGGTTCATGGCCGCTTCGCTTTGCTCCAGCTCGTCGTGCAGGAACCAGGTGCCAGAGTCCAACCGGTCCGTCTGTTTGGCCAGATATTCCGCCAGCCGATCCGCGGCCGCCTGGATCGTCGCATCCGGCGCCTCCGCCAGGCTGTCAAGCATCATGTGCAGGGCGCTGGCGTTGAGGCGGTAATGCGCCTCCATGTCGTCGGTCCATTCGCCGTGGCGAAACCCGCCGTCCGCGTCCTGCCGGGACAATACGCTCAACAGCAATTGCTGCTTGAACAGCCGGTACAGCGTCTTGCCGGTGGCTTTCTCCAGGCCGCAAAACAACAGGTAAAGCGCGTGCGCGTCGTTTTCCGAGCAGATCTTGCGCTTGTGGGGCCAAGCGTAGTTGCGTTCGTACACCCAGCCGTGGATGAGATGGTGGTAGAGGTCGGCGGGCCTGGCGTAGCAGCTGTGCGAGCCCAGGATAAAAGCGGCACTGGCTTCCAACGGCGACACATTCTTCAGCTCTTGGGCTGTGGTAGAGCCTGGAGGAAGGCGCCACAGCGTCAGCGCCAATGCTTCGCCGGCCTCGGTACCAAATGTTGCGGATAAACCTGCATCACCCATTGTGTAAGACACGAGACCCGCCGATCTTTGGCGCAGAAGATGGTACTGGGCGTCGATTTCAATAGATGAGGGGGGTTGCGGGATCCAGTAGTCAGCATCGCCATTGGCACCCGACAATAGCCAGCCGCCGGAGGCTACAGCCTCCAACGCGTAACTACCCGGAAGAAAGACGCCGGCAGGGGAATGGGGGCGGATATGAAGCGATAAACATGCGGGGCCTTCATTAAACGAGTCAAGACAGGTTTCGACATGGCCCAAACGATTTTGGAAGCGTGTGGCATGAGGCAAACGCATCGTCGGCTCAGTATCCAGTGCCGAGAAACACTGGTTAAGATTAATTAGGTCGCCCATCACGGTGATGGTGCTGATGATTTTTTCGTTCCGGCCTGTCCGCGCATTTCCTTCCAGCGCCGTTGCAGTTTCCATACATCATCTGGGCATTCCCCGAAAGATTTTTTCCAGTAGTCACGGATACCCATAAGCCAAGCGCGATTGAGAGGGCTGGAAATGCTTCCCCGCAGGGCCCATAGCGCTTTTCGGGGCCCCTGTGGGATCGCGCTTATGGTTGGCGAGAGAAAGCGCTCGAACGCACGTCTATAAATCGACCAATGCAGGATGAGCCGCCTAGGAATAGGCAGGCGTTTGTGTGCCCAAAGCAGTCGATTGCGGAATGTGAAATAAGTTTTGAGCGGGGAGTCTTCACCGCCAAAGGAGACGGACACTTTGTGCCAAACTCTTGCTTTGGGCACATAAAGGTCTGTAAAGCCTACCCGTCTTGCCCTGGTGGAAAAATCGATTTCCTCATAGTTGAGAAAATATTCCTCGTCGAGCAAGCCGACTTTTTCAAAGACTTGGCGGCGAATAAACATGGCGCAGCCGACCGTAAAATCGCTTGGGGCGATTCCATCGTACTGTCCCTGGTCGATCTCGCCATCGCCGCGCTGATCGAAATGCTGCCGATCTGGCAGCCATCTTCCGCCAGCCGACCATAGACGCCGAGGATCAGAGTAATAATAAATTTTTGGGCCTAAAATGCCTGCACTGGGAAAATTAGTTGCTGCCTCGACGAACTGTGTAATAAGGTCAGGCGCGACAGTCGTGTCGTTATTAAGAAGAAAAATAAATTCCACCCCCATGTCTAGGGCGCGCCTGATCCCAACATTATTTCCCCCCGCGAATCCGAGATTTTTATTCGTTTTTATCAGAGGAATCTCAGGAAATAGTTCCGTAATTGCGGTTGCGGAGCCATCGCTGGAATTGTTGTCCACCACGAGCACCGTGTGGTTTGGGCAGGTAATTCCCTGCAGCGACCGTAGGCACTCAATCGTATCCGATTTCCCGTTCCAGTTTAAAACTACAGTGCAAACGTAGGGTGCTGCAGAATTTTTCTGTGCTACTTTTTCTTCAAGCGGATCGGTGAGCGGGCGCATATCAAGCTTGCTTCAAGAATCGACTGGTATACGGCGTTCAACGGGGCTGGCGCCGAAAACGCCAGCCCGCGTGCCGCTGCCAGAATTGGTTCGCCCAATGCGGAATCATCCAGTGCGAGCGCCCAAGATGAGGATATTTGGTTACAAGCGCATTCCATTGATCCAGCCAAGCGGTGTCAAGAGAATCTAAATTTGCCGCCAAGCTGCGGGCTTTGGCATGGACCCACGCAGCCTTCTTTGCGAGTTCGCGTGGGTAGTGTTGTGAAGGTGTCTGGCGAGCGGCGTATTCTCGCAGCGCCGCATAGTGACTGTTGTAGGCGTGCTCGTGCGCCAACACCAACCGATCGAAAACGGAGAGGCGCTCTTCTCGTTCAGGGTCGCGGTTTCTGGAACTGGTGCTCGAAGTATGGTAACGGAAAGCGGCCAGCGGCTGATCTATATAATTAAGCCCGGTGTTGGTTGAAACCCGAATCCAATACTCCAAGTCGCAAAGCTGGGTCAGATTTGCGTTGAAAAAGCCGAATTGATCAAACAAAGACTTATGAAGCAGTGCTGCGGTGGGTTCACCGAAAAAGTTGAGGGGTTCCTGAAATACTGCGGCGCGTACATCTTCGGGGGAGAAGTCATTTGCGTTGCCTAATACCCGAGGTATGTCGGGAAGATTCTTGTACCATTCCACGGTTTCCCGGGCAGTGCCGGGTTCAAACAGGAATTCTCTGCGGCAAAAGACGAGGGGGCGCGTTGCGCCAGATAGCATTTTCTCTAGGCAATCCTTACGCAACAGGTCGTCCTGAAAGGCGAATTTGATCCATTCGCCACGTGCTAGATTGATGCACTGATTCCAGTTGCTAACCAAGCCCAGGTTATGTTTATTGAGAATGATTCGAATGCGTGTGTCAGCGTGCGCATACTCATCAAAGATATCGCGCGTGGAATCATGCGAACAATCATCAACCAGCAATAACTCAAAATCATCGAATGTCTGGCCAAGAATCCCATCGAGGCACTCTCTCAGGTAAAGGCCGCCATTGTAGGCGGGAACGCAAACGCTAACGAGAGGACTCTTTTCTGCATGGCGTTTCATTTATGTCGAACTATCCGCCTGGAAATAGAAACCTGCACGTCCGCCACAGCGCTCTACATTGACCTTGGTGGATAATGTTGCGAAGGATGCTTTTTCCTGAGCGGTAAAAATATTGGAGTCCGGGTTCACCCATAACGAGTCGGGGTCGTTTAGAGGGATGTCCCGAAGATATTGTTCGCTTCCGTAGAATTCCAGCGGCAATGAGTCATACACAACTTCTTTGAGCACTAATCCGGCACGTTGGGCGACATAAATAATACTGTCAAGCGAGTGAAGGTAAAGATGACGCGGGGCATCCAGTTCCACCCAATTCACGCCGTATTTTTCCCAGACGTATGAGCTAACCACAGGAATGCGTACCAAACAAATTCCTGCCTTGCTAAGGCGTGCTCGAATTTCTTGCAGTATTTCCAACTGTTGTGGCATGTGCTCCAGGGAATGGTTTAGCGTGATTAAATCAAATTGCCCATGGACATTGCCTAATTCGCCCTTGTAAATCCGGATATTTCCGCGCTGTATATCTGCCTTAATAAAAGGATCTACCCCAATCAAGTTATAAAAACCCAACGCGGACAAATGCATCAACCAATTCGAATGAGCGCCGCAGCCGACATCAACGAATCGCGCCGAGAAGTCTTTGATGCCGCTTTTTCTAAGCACCTCTCCGGTACTAATGCCGGCAGCTCTCTCAAAAAGGGCCTCGGGCAGTTCGACGTGCTTTTTGAGCAATGAATTGAGCTTGAATCCCTCTCCGAAAAGGGCCGTCCGGCAACGCTGCTTTTGGAGTTTTCGATACAGTGTGCTGTGTATGCCCCGTTCGGGCTTTAGATTAAGAGAGTAATAATCTGGTGGGTAAAAACGACCCAGGGCGTCGGGAATTTCTTTTATTTGAAGGCAACCGCAGGCCGTGCATTGAAAATATCGAAAGACCTCCCGGGTTCCGAACATCATTTCTCGTACGTCATAGACCTTATGATTGTTTTGGACGCCACAAATTCGACACGTACTTAAGTGGTTCATGGTGATTTAAGGCGCTGTGCCATTGTCACGACGGATAAGGGCGATTCTTCAGCGCTGGCGACGGCCCAATGTGCGTCAAGCGCAAAAAATCCATCGCGCACGGTTATCGGTATATCGCCTTGTATCCGAAAATGAAGTAGATTTTCGCCATAAAAAACCGTGCGCGCGGCTGTTCCGGCCGTGACACCAAAGCGCAGAGAATAGACTCCGGGAAGTATGGGCAAATTCGCAATCTTGCATTCAATAAAATGATCGCCGGCGGGAAGATGGGCGATTCGCAGTTGCTCTTCGCTGTTGTGGGTTGTCAGATATAGAAAATCGGTCGTATGAAAACCAAATCCAAACGTCACTTCATCCAAGCCAGTTAAAACCTTAACAGTGAAACGGATGACGCAGTCACGGCCGTAGGAAATCCGGTCAGTGGGTTTTCCATCACGATCAATAAAACGTAGTCCGATGAGTTCGAGTTCGCCGCTGGTGTTAAGCCCTCTGGCCTGAGTAAGTGACATTGCGGAACTGATTTTCTCGTCGCTCTGTGCATAAAAACTGGTGCAGACCGCCTCGGGATTCCCGTCCCGGTAGATACGGCCTTTGTCCAGCATGATGGCACGGTTACATAACCGCTGAATTTGGCGGATATTGTGGCTGACCAGCAACACCGTTTTGCCTCGCCGTTTGATTAAGTCCTCCATCCGGTCAAAGCACTTGCGCTGAAACGCCAAATCCCCCACCGCCAGCACTTCGTCTACGATGAGGATTTCAGCATCGATGCTGGTGGCCACCGCAAAAGCCAGTTTTACCTGCATCCCCGAGCTGTACCGCTTCACCGGCGTATCGATGAACTGTGCCATCTCGGCAAAGTCCACGATCTCGTCGAACTTGCGGTCGATCTCTTTTTTGGAGAGGCCCAGGATGCTGCCGTTGAGATAGACGTTCTCGCGTCCAGTGAAATCCGGGACGAAGCCGGCGCCGACTTCGATGAGCGGTGCGATGCGGCCATCCACGCGCACGGAGCCGCTGGTGGGCTGGGTGACGCCGGCCAGCATCTTGAGCAGCGTGGATTTGCCGGCGCCGTTGTGGCCGATGATGCCCACCACTTCGCCTTGTTCGACCTGGAAGCTGACGTCATCCAGTGCCTTGAAGCGGGGCCGTTCCGCCACGGGCTTGCCGGCGAAGCGCGCCGTGGCATTGAGCAGCGTCTGCTTGAAGCTGTGCAGCGCGCCCAGACGGTATTCCTTGGTGAGATGGTCGACTTCGATGATGGCCATGGTCAGATCACGTCGGCGAAATAGCTTTCGGCGCGCTTGAAGTAGAGGTAGCTTGCGGGCAGCAGCACGGCGATCGTCACCAGCCCCGGCAACATGGAACCGATATCCGGCGGCTGGTTGCGCAGCACCACGTTCTGGAAGGCGTCGATGATGCCGGCCAGCGGGTTGAGGGTGTACAGGGTGTAGAGCGCGTGCGACCAGTCGCCGGCCGCCTGGTGCACCAGCAGCTTTTCTTTCACCAGTTCCAGCGGGTAGATGACTGGGGATGCATACATCAGCAGCGACAGCAGTACGGGCAGGGCCTGGCCCACGTCGCGGTAATAAACGTTGACGGCCGCGCCGGCGAAGGCCACGGTGAGGGTGGTAAGCACCGTATAGGCGATGATGACGGGCACCCAGAGGATGTAGATGCCTGGCACCATTTCGTACCAGGCCATCATGCCCGCAAGGATGATGAAGTTGATGCCCAGTTCCACCAGCTTGGTCAGCACCGCGGTGATGGGGAAGATTTCGCGCGGGAAGTAGATCTTCTTGATGAGGGCGGTGTTGCCTACCACGCTGTTGACGCCATCGGACGCCGATTCCTGGAAAAAGGTCCAAGGCATGAGCGCGGCGAAAGTGAGAATGGGGTAGGGAATGCTGCCGCTCTTGATGCCGACGAAGCTTTTCACCAAAGTGAAGATCAACATGAGCGAGACGGGCTTCAAG
Source organism: Pseudomonadota bacterium (assembly GCA_021802555.1). Classification (GTDB taxonomy): domain Bacteria; phylum Pseudomonadota; class Gammaproteobacteria; order Burkholderiales; family Thiobacillaceae; genus JAJXXS01. The sequence goes on along the minus strand of JAJZRU010000019.1, from coordinate 2,821 downwards.
ACCGCCCAAGCGATGCCCAGATAAGCCTGCTTGTAGCGCAGGGCAATGTTCTTCCACGCCAGGGTGGCCATGAGCTCCCGGTAGCGCATGAGGTTGGCGGCGGCGACTGGCATGTCGTGGCTTCGTCAGTGACGGCGAAAATCTTGCAGAGGTACACGCTCGGCGGCCGGCGGCAGCGGTTGATGCGCAGGCGGCAGCGGGGGGGGGGGGTGCATCGCAAATATCCTCTTGGGCATGGTGCAGGTTCGTAGGCCGATTGTAGTCTCAGCGGAGGCAGGAAGGGCTATGCCATTAGTCGAGCCGGCTGACCTATTATGGGTGCGCCTTGGTTACAATTTGGGCCATGGCGAACAAACCACTATCCCATGCAAACCCTCACCGTTGACCTGGGCGAGCGCAGCTACCCCATTCATATCGGCCCCGGCCTGCTGGAGCAGACCGAGTGGCTGCTGTCGCATCTGCCGCAAAAGCGCGTGGCCATAGTCACGAATACCACGGTGGCGCCGCTGTACCTGGAAAAGCTCAGCCGGCCGCTGCGGGCGGCGGGGGTGGATGTCGTGCCCATCATCCTGCCGGATGGCGAGGAATACAAGGACTGGCAGACCCTCAACCGGATTTTCGACGAGCTGCTGGGGCACCGGGCGGAACGCAAGACCACGCTCATCGCGTTGGGCGGCGGCGTGGTCGGCGACATGACGGGCTTTGCCGCGGCCAGCTACCAGCGCGGGGCGCCGTTCATTCAGGTGCCGACGACGCTGCTGGCCCAGGTGGATTCCTCGGTGGGCGGCAAGACCGGGATCAATCACCCTCTCGGCAAGAACATGATCGGCGCCTTCTACCAGCCCAAGGCGGTGATCGCCGACACCGATACCCTCAAGACCCTGCCGGCGCGGGAGCTCTCGGCGGGGCTTGCGGAAATCATCAAGTACGGGCTCATCTGGGATGCCGATTTCTTCGCCTGGCTGGAGTCGCACATGGCGGCCCTGCGTGCGCTCGACCCCGGTGCAATCTCCTACGCCATCTACCGCTCCTGCGAAATCAAGGCGCAGGTGGTGGCGGCGGATGAGCGCGAGAACGGCCTGAGGGCCCTGCTCAACCTGGGGCACACCTTCGGCCACGCCATCGAGGCGGGGATGGGTTACGGCAACTGGCTGCATGGCGAGGCCGTGGGCGCGGGCATGGTGCTCGCCGGCCGGCTGTCACTGCGCCTGGGGCTCATTGCGGCGGATGCGCAGGCGCGCATCGAGGCCCTGGTTGCGGCCGCCGGACTGCCCGTCGAGGTGCCAGCCCTGGGGCTGGATCAATATCTGTCCTATATGGGGGTAGACAAGAAAGTCGAGGGGGGCCGCATCCGCTTCGTGCTACTCAAGCGCATCGGCGAAGCCTTCGTCACGGCCGAGGTGCCGCGCGAAGCGCTGGCCCTAGTGTTGCCGACGGCGCGCTGACATGGCTCTGGCGCCCTACGCTGCCCAGGATGCAAAAACCCGCGGCCGCGTGCATGCGGAGCCGCCGGCCGCGCCGCGCGGCGAGTTCCAACGCGACCGCGACCGCATCGTTCACTCCACTGCCTTTCGGCGCCTGGAATACAAGACCCAGGTGTTCGTGAACCACGAGGGTGACCTGTTCCGCACCCGACTCACCCATAGCCTGGAGGTGGCGCAGATCGGGCGCACCATCGCGCGCCTGCTGCAGCTGAGCGAGGAACTGGTCGAGGCCGTCAGCCTGGCCCACGACCTTGGCCACACGCCCTTCGGTCACGCCGGGCAGGATGCGCTCAACGAGTGCATGAAGGATCATGGCGGGTTCGAACACAATCTGCAGTCCTTGCGCGTGGTCGACAAGCTCGAAGAGCGATATGCCGAGTTCGACGGCCTCAATCTCTGTTTTGAGACCCGCGAAGGCATACTCAAGCACTGTTCCCCCGTGCATGCGCGCGGCCTGGGAGAGGTCGGCGAGCGTTTTCTCAAGGGGCGGCAGCCCAGCCTGGAGGCGCAGGTGGCCAACCTGGCGGACGAAATCGCCTACAACAACCATGACGTGGACGACGGACTGCGTTCGGGCCTGATTTCCATCGAGCAGCTGGAGGAGGTGGCCTTGTTTGCGCGCCACCTGAAGGAAGCCCGCTCGCGCTATCCGGCGCTCAATGGCCGCCGCCTGGTCAACGAAACGGTGCGCCGCATGATCAACACCCTGGTGCTGGATTTGGTGCATACCAGTGCGGCCCATATAAAGGCAGCGGGGGTGCAAAGCCTGGAAGAGGTACGCAAGGCGGGCCCGCTGGTGGCCTTCAGCACCGAAATCCGCGACGAGCAGTTGCAGCTCAAGCAGTTTCTCCGCCGCAACCTCTATCGCCATTACAAAGTGTTGCGCATGACCAAGAAGGCCGAGCGCATCATCGCCGACTTGTTCGATGCTTTTTTTCAGGAGCCTCGCCTGCTGCCCAGCGATCATCACGACAAGGCGGAGACGGACAGGGCGCGCACCATCGCCGATTACGTGGCCGGGATGACCGACCGCTATGCCGTGCGCGAGCATCGGCGGCTGTTCGCCATCGAGGAAGCTGCGCTGTAGGCCGGGTGCAGGCCGGCCTGCCCGGGACAGCCAAAAAACTTGCGGTTTGGTGTTGACGGAATTTTATCCCTCCGTATAATGCGCGTCTTTCCTGCAACGCGGCGTCACGAAAACGACGCATTGCATCGTTCTTTAACAACGAAACAGCCGATAGGTGTGGGCATCTAGTTGGGTGAGTGAAGAGATGCTCATACTTGGATGAAGTAATTCGTTTGAGTTGAGTGACGGCCTGGATAGACAGGCGAAGAGA
>JAJZRU010000018.1 GCA_021802555.1 Pseudomonadota bacterium | reverse complement strand
AGATAGTCGCTCAGTCGGGCGCCGAGGCCCAGAGTTGCCTTGGTACGTGCCATACCACCCTCCCGTCACGGGATGGATGGAATATAGGACACATTTATCTAAACGAACAGTATTGAGACCTGACCCCCAAGTTTTCGACCCCCAAGTTTCTTTCCAGGCGTTTACGCGACGCCTCGATTCGGATTTTCGTTTGACCAAAAGTGGCCGAGAGCTAACTGGCGGAAGGAGACGGGAGTCGAACCCGCCCGGGGTTGTCTATCAACCCCCACCGGATTTGAAGTCCGGCCGCCCCACCGGGGACGTGATCCTTCCATCTAACAAAACGTTTGCTTTTCCATCGCCGCCAAGGCCGGGCCTTGGCGGCGCAGGCGATGCTCGTCGTGCACGCGCCGGGTGTAGCCGATGCGGTCGAAAAATTCCAGGATGCGGATGGCGAGCTTGCGGCCGGTGGCGATGCGGTCGCGGAAGGCGGCTGCCTCCGCTGCGCCTTGTTCTGTCGCCAGGGCTTCAAGCTCTTCTGCCAACTGCGCGACCGCCTGGCGCGTAAAGAAATGGTCGTGGGCTACTTCATACACTTCTCCCAAGCGGGCGAGATGCTTGAGGGTGAGGCGCACGCGCTCTTCATCCTCGTGCAAACCTCGGGCCATGTCCCGCACCCTGGGCGGCTCGAAGGGGTGGGCGGCAAGCAGGGGGGACAGCGTTTCCCACAATTGCATTTCGCTCTGCGCCAGGCGGATGCCGTGTTCCGGCAGATGCCACCACGGCCCGCTTCTCGTCAGCTTCTGCCGGCTGCGCAGCTCTTCGAGCGCGGCCTCAAGGACTGCGCGCGATGCCGTCGGCGCCGCCAGGCGCTGCAGGCGTTCAGGGTCGATACCCAGGAGGTCGGGGTGATCTTCATGGTAGCGGCTCAGCGCAGCCAGGATCGTGTCCTGCCACTGGCGCCAGCGCGCCTCGCTTATCAGATAGTCGGCATTCCTGGTTGATACGGTACGACACGGCGGGACGGACCGTGGGTGCGGTGCCTCGTCGGGGCGCAGATTGCGAACGCGGGCGAACAGCGACAGATCCGCCTCGCCGGCTTGCGTCAGCAGCGCGCCCAGTGCTTCGCCATGGTCTGCGTGTTCCAGGGCGGCGAGCCAGGCGAGCCGGGCCGGGCTGCGCCGATAGCGGGTAGGCCCGTAGGGGTCCAGCACCACGCCGCCGCCCAAGGTATGGCGGGCGGAGGGGTCGCGCAGCACGAAGCGATCCAGTCCACGGGCCTCCTCGGGTCTGCTGAGCGCGATCTGCGCGAGCGTGGTACTGCCGGGCGCGAGAGTTTCGCCTTCCAGCAACACCACGCGGGCCGGCTGGCTGCCGGCGCCCAGATGGAAATGTACGGCGGTCCATTGCGTCAGCGTCTTCGCGGTTGGGGCGAGCGTCAGGCGGACGTCCAGGCGCTGGGCAGGCGCGTATCCGGCCGCTTCGACCAGCCAGTCGCCACGCCGCAGTGCCTCTTTGCTGAGCCGCTCGCCGGTGAGATTGAGCGCGCAGCGCTGCCCCGCGTGCCCGCTTTCCGCCTTGCGATCCTGCACATGCAGGCTGCGCACGCGCGCATCCAGGCCAGCGGGCGACACGACCAGCCGGTCGCCCACCCGGGCGCGACCGGAAAAGGCGGTGCCGGTCACCACCAGGCCGATGCCGTTCAAGGTGAAAACGCGGTCGATGGCGAGGCGGAAGTATCCCTCGGCAGGTTTTTGCGAGCCCTTCTTCGCTGCGTCCTCGATGTGCGCACGCAGATCCGCCACGCCTTGCCCGGTGACGCTGGAAACGGGAAATATCGGTAGATCTGCCAGGGGGCCGTTCGTCAGCAGCGCCCGAATTTCTTGCCGGGCTTCGGGGACGCGAGCGGCTGCAACCGTGTCGATTTTGGTAAGTGCCACGGCGCCGCGGCGGATGCCGAGCAACTGGAGGATGGCCAGATGTTCTTGCGTCTGGGGCATGGGGCCGTCATCGGCGGCCACCACCAGCAAGGCGAAGTCGATGCCGGTGGCGCCGGCCAGCATGTTGCGCACCAAGCCTTCATGTCCGGGCACGTCGATGAAGCCCAGCACCTCGCCGTTGGGCAGGGGCCAGTAGGCGTAGCCCAGATCCAGGGTGATGCCGCGCGCCTTCTCCTCTTTCAGACGGTCGGTGTCCACGCCGGTGAGGGCCTTGATGAGGGCCGTCTTGCCGTGATCGATGTGGCCGGCGGTGCCGATGATCATGCCGGCTCCAGGTGCGCCAACTGGGCCAGGAAAGCGGCTTCGTCGTGCAGGCAGCGCAGGTCCAGCCAAAGGGCGTTTTCCTGGACATGGCCGATGACCGGCACGGGCAGCGCGCGCAGGGCCTGTTCCAGGCGCGCGAGCGCGCGGCCCGCGCCTCTGCCCAGCGGGCTTATCGCCAGGGCCACGCTGGGCAGCCGCGCCACCGGCAGCGAGCCGCTGCCGATCTGGCTCAGGCAGGGGCGGGTGCGCACTTCGTACGCGGCGCCCAGGGCCGCTTGCAGCGGCCCAGCCAGGCGTGCGGCGCACAGCGCCATGGTCTCTTGGGGCCGCCTCAGCAGGCGCAGGGTGGGCAGGCGCTCGGGCAGGCCGTCCGGGTCGCGGTAAAGACGCAGCACCGCTTCCAGCGCAGCCAGGGTTTCCTTGCCCACGCGCAAGGCGCGCTTCAAGGGGTTCTTGCGCAGGCGCGCGACGAGTTCCCGGCGTCCCGCCAGGATGCCGGCCTGCGGACCGCCCAGGAGCTTGTCGCCGCTGAAACTCACGAGATCGACGCCGGCGGCGATGGAGTCGCGCGGCGTGGGTTCATGGGGCAGGCCCCAGGTCTCCAACTCGACTAGGCTGCCGGCGCCCAGGTCCTCCACGACCGGCAAATCGTGGCGGTGCGCCAGGCCGCACAGCTTGGCGGCGGCCACCGCGGCGGCATAGCCCTCGATGCGGTAGTTGCTGGCATGCACCTTCATGAGCAGCGCCGTCCTGGGGCCGATGGCCTGCTCGAAATCGCGCAGATGGGTGCGGTTGGTGGCGCCCACTTCGCAAAGCTTCGCGCCGGCCTGCTGCATGATGTCGGGGATGCGGAAGGAGCCGCCGATCTCCACCAGCTCGCCGCGCGAGACGATGACCTCGCGGCGCCGCGCCAGGGTGTTGAGCGCGAGGAACACCGCCGCGGCGTTGTTGTTGACGACGATGGCGGCCTCGGCGCCGGTCAGCTCGCGCAGCAAGTCCTCCACCAGCGCGTCGCGCTCGCCGCGCCCGCCCGTGTCCAGGTCGTACTCCAGATTGCAGGGGGCGCGCAAGACGTCGGCGACGGCGGCGACGGCGTCCTCGGGCAGCAGGGCGCGGCCCAGGTTGGTGTGCAGCACGGTGCCGGTGAGGTTGAACACCGGCTTGAGGCGCGCAGCATGCTGCCGCGCCAAGCTTTCCGCGAGCGCGCGGGCGAGGGCGGGCTCTTCCAGGTCGGCTGCATCGCAGCCTTGTTCACGCAAGGCCTGCAGGTGTTCGCGCACGGCGCGGGTGACGGCCGGGCGGCCGTAACGCGGCAGAAAATTCGCCAGCGCCGGCAGGCGCAGGATGCGGTCCACGGAGGGAAGGCGGGCGGCATTCGGGCCAGGCACGCTGGACGCCGAAGTCGTTGCGGTCATCGTCAGCTCGGGCCGGGGATGAGGAAATAGTTGAGGCCGCTGCGCTGGTAGCCTTGCTCGTCCAGCAGCAAGTCCAGCGCGATGCTGGCCAGATCGTCGGCCAGCGGATCGGCGGCCGGATCTTTTTCCAGGTAGAGGATTTTCAAATAGCTGCGGCAGGCGTCGCAGGTCTCCGCCTTGACGGCGGCCGAGCCGTGTTCGATGCCGTAATAGGCGATGCCCTTGGTGTTCTCGCAGCTGCTGCACTTGATGCGCACCACGTTCCACTCACTGCCGCACAGCGCGCAATGGAGATAGCGCAGGCCGTGTTCCGCACCCACGTGCACGCTGCCGGCCACGGGCGGAGAGCCGCACACGGGGCACAGCGCCAGAGTCTCGGGGCGGCCGACATCCCGGACGTCGAGCGCGGCCGCCAGGCGGTGGCCGTAAACTTGCAGCGCGGCGGCGACGAAAGGCGCGGCCGCGCGGTCGAGATTTTCGCCGTCGTGGCGCAGCAGGCCGCCGGCGACGGCTGCCAGGGCCGGCGCGTCCAGGGCGCCGAGGCGCTCGATGGCGGCGCGCGCGGGGGCCGCGGCCTGGGCGCTCACGGCGGACAGGATATGTTTCAAGGCCGGGTGCCAGGCCGCATCCCGCGCCAGGTTCGCGGCGTCGAGCGGGGGCATGGCGTGTATGCGGCAGCGCTCCAGGGTTGCCGCGGACGGCGGGACGGCCGCGGGCAGCAGGGCGTAGGCCTCGTGCTGGGCGCGGCAGAGCGCCGCGACGAAGCGCAGGTAGTCCGCCAGGGCGTGATCCGCAGCGAGGGCCTCCAGGCGCTGCGCGCGCGCGGCGAACGGGCTTGCGGCGGGGAGTTTGAGCCAGGGCGCCGGCGGCGCGCCCGCTTCGATTTCGCCGGGCTGCAGGATGGGGGTCGGCATGGATTACTTGCCGATCTCGCGGTACCAGGCCGGATGATGCTTCTTCGCCCAGGCGCGGCTCACATAGCCGCGCGTCATGGCGCGCACCGTGCCCTTCACCCAGATGGCGGCATAGATGTGCACGAAGATGCCGGCGATGAGCACCCAGGCGGACAGGCTGTGCACCACCACCGCCACGCGCAGCAGGGCGATGGGGAAATAAGGCGCGAACCAGGGCTGCCAGATGATGACGCCGGAGATCAACAGCAGGATAGTCGTGACCACCATGACCCAGAACAGGGTCTTCTGCCCGGCGTTGTATTTGCCGGTGTCCAGCCCTTCTTCACGATTGCCGAGCACGTCGCCGATGCGCTTGAGCCATTCCCGGTCGGCCGGCGTGTAGCGGTTGTGCGACCAGAAGCGCGCCATGAGCCCCAGGAAGGACAGGAACATGAGCACGCCCAGGAAGGGGTGCAGGATGCGGTCCCAGGTGCCGCCGCCGAAGAAGTCGCTGAGGAAGAAAAAGGCGGGATGGAACAGGGCCAGGCCCGACAGGGCGGCCAGCACGAAGAGCAACGCCACCATCCAGTGGTTGGCGCGTTCCTGCGAACTGTAGCGGGAGATGCGGTCAGCGGCGTTCATGCTTGTCCTCCTTCGCGTCCTCGTCGTCGGCCTCGTTGGGGCCCTTGGTCACATAGTGGATGAAGCCGCCCAGGGCGATCACGCCCAGGCCCAGGCCCAGGATGGGCTTGGTGACGCCTTTCCATACCGATACCCAGGGGCTGATGCCAGGGTCCTTGGGCAGGCGATCGTAGATTTCGGGCTTGTCGCCGTGCGGCAGCACGTACATCACATGCGTCCCGCCCACGCCTTTCGGGTCGTAAAGGGCGGCCTGGGCAAAGCCGCGCGAATTGAGGTCGGCGATGCGTCCTTCGGCGTGATGGATCATGTCGTCCTTGGTGCCGAACACCAGGGCGCCCGTGGGGCAGGATTTGATGCAGGCCGGCTCCAGGCCGACGGCCACGCGATCGGAACAAAGCGTGCACTTGTAGGCCTTGCCGTCCTTTTTCGATAGGCGCGGGATGTCGAAGGGGCAGCCGGTGATGCAGTAGCCGCAGCCGATGCAATGCTCCTCGTGGAAATCCACGATGCCGTTGCCGTACTGCACGATGGCGCCGGGCGCGGGGCAGGCCTTGAGGCAGCCGGGGTCGGCGCAGTGCATGCAGCCGTCCTTGCGGATCAGCCATTCGAGCTTGCCGCCCTCGGGCTCGTATTCGGTGAAGCGCATCACCGTCCACTGATCGGCGTCCAGGTCGGGCGGGTTGTTGTAGGTGCCGTTGCAGGTGCCCACCTTGTCGCGGTAGTCGTTCCACTCCATGCAGGCGGCCTGGCAGGCCTTGCAGCCGATGCATTTGGAGATGTCGATGAGCTTGGCCACCTTGGGCACGTCGCCGCGCACGTTGGGCGGCTGGGTGGTGGTGGCGGAGCGGCGGGCGATGTCGAGGGATTGCGATGCCATGGGTCACCTCACGCTTTCTCGATGTCCACCAGGAAGGACTTGAACTCCGGCGTCTGCACGTTGGCGTCGCCCACGTAAGGCGTCAGGGTGTTGGTGATGTAGCCGTTCTTGGCCACGCCCTTGAAGCCCCAGTGGATGGGCACCCCCACGGTGTGCACGGTCTTGCCGTTGACGGTGAGCGGCTTGATGCGCTTGGTCACCACCGCCACGGCCTTGAGGAAGCCGCGGTTGCTGCGCACCATGACTTGGTCGCCGGCCTTGAGGCCTTTTTCCTTGGCCAGCTCCTCGCCGATTTCCACGAACTGCTCCGGCTGCAGGATGGCGTTGATCTTGGCGTGCTTGGTCCAGAAGTGGAAATGCTCGGTGAGCCGATAGGTGGTCGCGGCATAAGGGAAATCCTTGGCCGTGCCGAAGGCCTCCAGGTCGTCCTTGAACACCCGGGCCGCGGGATTGCTGACGACCTTGGGATGCAGCGGGTTGGTGCTGATGGGCGTCTCGAAGGGCTCGTAATGCTCGGGGAAGGGGCCGTCGATGACCTTGTCCAGGGTGAAAAAACGCGCCACGCCTTCCGGCTGCATGATGAAAGGCCCCATATCCTGGGCCGGCGCCGAGTCGGGCTTGAAGTCGGGCACGTCGAAGCCCACCCATTTGCTGCCGTTCCAGTGGATGATGTCGCGCCGCGGGTCCCAGGGCTTGCCTGCCGGGTCGCAGGAGGCGCGGTTGTAGAGGATGCGGCGGTTGGCCGGCCAGGCGAAGGCCCAGCCCAGCGTCTCGCCCAGGCCGGAAGGGTCGGCGGTGTCGCGCCGCGCCATGATGTTGCCCTTCTCCGTCCAGGCGCCGGAGAATATCCAGCAGCCGCAGGCCGTGCTGCCGTCGTCCTTCAGCTGGGCGAAGCTGTCGAGCTGCTGGCCCGCTTTCAGCACCACCTTGGTGGGGTCGGCCGGATCGGTGAGATCGGCCAGCGCGCGGCCGTTGTATTCCCTGGCCAGTTCCTCGGGGTGGGGGGCGGCGGGAATGGCGTAGTTCCAGGTCAGGTTGACGATGGGGTCGGGGAAGGCGCCGCCCTCCTTGCGATACAGCTCGCGCAGCTTGAGGAAGATGCCCGCCACGATCTCCGGGTCGGCCTTGGCCTCGCCTGGCGGGTCGGCGCCCTGGTAATGCCATTGCAGCCAGCGGCTGCTGTTCACCAGAGAGCCGTTCTCTTCAGCGAAGCAGGTGGAGGGCAGGCGGAATACTTCGGTTTGAATCTTGGTCGGGTCCACGTCGTTGTAGGGGCCGAAGTTCTGCCAGAACTCGGACGTTTCCGTGGCGAGCGGATCGATGACCACCAGATACTTCAGCTTGGCCAGCGCGCCGCCGATCTTGGCCTTGTTGGGGAAGGAGGCCAGCGGGTTGAAGCCCTGGCAGAAGTAGCCGTTCATCTTGCCCTGATGCATGAGCTCGAACACCTGTAGGATGTCGTAGATCTTGTCCAGCTTGGGCAGATAGTCGAAGGCGTAGTCGTTGTCCTTGGTCGCGGCATCGCCGTACCAGGCCTTCATGAGGCTCACGTGGAACTTGGGATAGTTCTGCCAGTAGGAGAGCTGGCCGGGGCGCAAGGGCTTGAGCGCGCGCACCTCCAGATATTTCTGGAAGTCGGTTTCCTGCTCCATGGGCAGGGTCATGTAGCCCGGCAGCAGATTGGACATCAGGCCCAGGTCGGTGAGGCCCTGGATGTTGGAATGTCCTCGCAAGGCATTCACCCCGCCGCCCGCCATGCCGATGTTGCCCAGCAGCAGCTGCACCATGGCCGCGGTGCGGATCATCTGCGTGCCCACCGTATGCTGGGTCCAGCCCAGGGCATACATGATGGTCAGGGTTTTGGTCGGGGCCGAGGTCTCGGCAATCATTTCGCACACGTGCAGGAACTGATCCTGCGGCGTGCCGCAGATGTTGCTCACCACCTCCGGCGTGTAGCGCGCGTAATGCGCCTTCATGAGGTTCATCACGCAGCGCGGGTCGGTCATGGTCGCGTCCACCTCGACATAACCGTCCGGCCCCTTGACGTAGGACCACGTGCTCTTGTCATAGGCGCGCTTGGCGGGCTCGTAGCCGGTGAACAGGCCGTCCTCGAAGCCGTAGGCGCTGTTCACCAGATAGCCGGCGTTGGTGTAGGCCTTCACATACTCATGGTTGATCTTGTCATGGCTGAGCAGGTAATGGATGACCCCGCCCAGGAAGGCGATGTCGGTGCCGGTGCGGATGGGCGCATAGTAGTCCGCCATGGCCGCCGAGCGGTTGAAGCGCGGATCGATCACGATGAGCTGGGCGCCCTTGTGGGCCTTGGCCTCGGTCACCCATTTGAAGCCGCAGGGGTGCGCCTCGGCGGCGTTGCCGCCCATGATGAGCACGAGGTTGGCATTCTTGATGTCAACCCAGTGGTTGGTCATCGCGCCGCGACCGAACGTAGGGGCAAGACTTGCCACCGTAGGTCCGTGTCAGACGCGCGCCTGGTTGTCGAAGGCCAGTATGCCGAGGCTGCGGACGACCTTGTGGGTCAGGTAGCCGGATTCGTTGCTGGACGCCGAGGCGGCGAGGAAGCCGGTGGTGATCCAGCGGTTCACCGTCGCGCCGGCGGCGTTCTTGGCGACGAAGTTCTTGTCACGGTCGTCCTTCACCAGGCGGGCGATGCGCGAGAACGCCTCGTCCCAGGAGAGGCGCTGCCAGGACTTGGCGCCGGGCGCGCGGTATTCCGGGTATTGCAGGCGGCTGTCGCTGTGCACGAAATCCAGCAGCCCCGCGCCCTTGGGGCAGAGCGTGCCGCGGTTCACCGGATGGTCGGGGTCGCCTTCGATGTGGATGATGGAAGACTTGGCGTTCTTGGCCTGGTCGCCCAGGCTGTACATGATGAGCCCGCAGCTCACCGAGCAGTAGGGGCAGGTATTGCGGGTTTCCGTCGTGCGCTCCAGCTTGAAGGTGCGCACGTCCGCGAGCGCCTGGGCCGGGGAGAAGCCCAGCAACGCGATGCTGGAACCGCCCAGGCTCGCGCCGCAGAGCTTGAAAAACTGCCTTCGTGTGACATGCATGGCTTCCTCCGATCCCCCGTGGCTTGGATGTTATGGGCTTTTTATAGACGAAAAAAATCCACTTGCCCAGGCCGTCTCGGCAACCGGGCGGCGCCGCCTCCGCACGCGGGAGCTCCGGGGCCGGTCGGGGCCGACCGACGCTTTTTCAGTGCCGCCTGCGGTCTTCCTTGAGGGCCAGGGTGGCGACCTGCACGCGGTTTCTGAGGCCCAGCTTCTCCATGATGTTGCGCAGGTGGTTGCGCACGGTGTTCTCGGAAAGGCCGAGCTTGTAGGCGATGATCTTGTTGCTCATGCCTTCCTTCACATAGGTCACGATTTCCATCTCGCGCGGCGTGAGGGCGGAGAGGGCGTGCTGCTGCAGCTCGCCGCGCGCCATCTTCTGCATGATGTTGAGCGGGAAGCTGCTCTGCCCCTCGCCGACGTTGCGGATGGCGGCCAGCACCTGGGCGGGCTCGGTGGATTTCAGCACGTATCCGTCCACGCCGGCGGCGATGGCTTCGGAGATTTCCTCGTCGGCATCGGCGATGGTGAGCATGATGACCTTGAGGCCGGCCTCGCGCAGTTCGGACACCAGGTCCAGCCCGTCGGCATCAGGCAGCGAGCGGTCCAGCAGGACCACGTCGGCTTTTTCGCCGCGCGCGAGCCAGGCGCGCAAATCCGCGGCATTGGAGAGCTCCGCCCGCAGGCGCATGTCGCTGGCCTGGCTGATGTAACCCGCCACACCCATGCGCAGCAGGGGGTGATCGTCCACCAGGATGACATCGAGGGGGGCAGCCATGAGTAACCTCCTTATTTTGTCATGATACACGCCGCAGCGCGCGCCAGGGGTGCAGCGCCAGCGCGACCAGGGCGCGCGCCACCCAGCGGCCGGCATGGCGGCGCTCGACGCGCGCGGCGCGCAGGGCGACGTAGAAGGCCAGGGCGAAGCTCACCAGCAGGTTGGTCAGGCCGATGGCCAGCACGCCGGCCAGGGCGGCAGCGAGCTGCGGCGCGGCCAGGCGCCAATCGAGCGCGGCCAGGCCGTAGGCGAGATTGGCCGAGGCGAAGGCGATGTGGCGGATGTCCAGCGGCAGACCCGCCATGTGGCCGAAGGCGCCCATGAGGCCCAGGTAGAAGCCGAAGAACACGTTGCCCGCGAGTCCGCCCAGGTGGCGCCCCAGATAAGATACCAGGGCGCGCCAAGCGGGCACGCCGAGCAGCCGTGCGGGCCAGGCCAGACGCGCCAGGCGTTCCGGGATGCGCTCGTAGACGGCCTTGTTGTCATAGTAGCCGCTTACTACGCCGGACAGGAACAAGCCCACGCCGGCGACGGCGGCGTAGAAGATGTTGCGCCAGTCGAGCGGGTCGGCTTGGGCGATGAGTTCGCGAGCCTTATTGGTTTCCACTGGAAATTGCGCTGCCGCCTGGAGTCCCCAAGCGCACAGCGCGGCGCCGGCGAAGGCCAGCAGCAGATTGCCCAGGATGGCGACGAATTGGGTGTTGAACACGCGGCCGACGAACAAGCCGAGGGCGCGGCTCTGGCTGGACTCGGAAGCCAGCCCGGCAAGTTGAGTCGCCATCCAGGACGCGGTCATGGCCGGCTGCTTGGTGGCGACGGTGAAACCCAGCAGGTAAACGAGCACGAAGCCCAGCGCGTAATCCAGGCTCACCAGCAGGGCCTCCTGCAGCGGCGGCAGGTGGGCGCCCAGGGCAACGATCTTGAGCAGCGCCATGACCGCGATGATGGGGCCGGCGCCCGCCGCCGAGCGGAACATGCCCCACAGTTCGCGGCGCGACTCGGCCACGTAGTGCTCCCCCGTCTGCCCGGCGTGCTGGGTGATCTGGTAAGCGAGCTGCGCCGTGGTGTCGGCCACGAGATCGCGCACGCTGTGGCGGCGCGGCGCGGCTTCGGCCAGAGCGACGAAGAGGGCGATGAGCTTTTCCGCGCGCGCGAGGCCGCGGCCGGTGTAGATGTCCAGCAGCGCCTCCAGGCGTTGGATTTGTTGCAGCAGGCGGAGGCGCACGTGGCTGAAGGCCACGCTGGCGCCGGCATGACGGCTGCGCCGCGCCAGGCGTTCGAGGATGTCGCGGCATTGCTCCAGCAGCACGTGCGCCTGGGCGGGGCCGTCTGCGTCCGTCGCGCCGAGCAGGGCGTGGATTTCCTCATGCTGGGCGAGGAAGGGGGAGGCGTGGCGCTGCAGGTCCGGCTCCAGGCGCAGCAGTTCGGGGTCGAGGCCGCCGGCGGCCAGGCGGTGCGACAGGCCGTTGATGGCGTTGGCGAGCTTTTCCTGCAGCACGCCCGGTGTGCCCGCGCCGTTCAATCCCAATGCCGCCAGCAGACGCAGCCATAGCGCAGCGTCCACGCCTGCGATCCAGGCCTCGTCGCCGCGTTCCAGCGCAAGCTCCAGCCAATCGCGCAGCGAAGCTTCGTCCGGCAGCGGCGGCAGCCATTTGAAGCGCAGGCGGCGCGACAATTCGGCGCGGAAGTCGCGCACCGGCAGGATGCCGCCGTCCATGAGCAGGGCGCCCAGGTGATAGCGCTCCAGCAGGGCCAGCAGATGGTTGCGCAAAGCCTCGGCGTAGGCGGCGTTGCGCTCGATCAAGCCCAGCAGGTCGGCCAACTGGGTGGATGCCGCCGCGACATCGCCGCGCTTGCGCGGGCGCAGCAGGAACAGCAGCCGGCGCACCAGTGCGCCGTCGGCGTCGGGTGCGTCCTGGAGCATGCGCTTGAGGGCGCGCTCCAGATATTCGGGCGTGAAGTCGCGCGCGCTCACAACGGCAGGCCGCGCGGCTTGCGCGGCGCGCGGGCGAACAGGCGGTCGTACCAGGCATCGGGCAAGCAGCGCAGCGCTCGGGCCACGAGGGCCATTTGCCAGGGAATCACGGCATGGCGGCGGCGCCGGGCGATGGCCTGGGCCACTTTGGCGGCAGCCCGCTCGGCGCTCATGCGGAAGGGCATGGCATAGGGGTTGACGCGGGTCATGGGGGTGTCGATGTAGCCGGGCGATACCGTGACCACCGAGATTCCGCTGGCCGCCAGTTCCAGGCGCAGGCTTTCCAGCCAGGCGATGAGCGCCGCCTTCGAGGCCGAATAGGCGCCGCCGCCCGGCAGGCCGCGCACACCGGCGACGGAGGCGATGCCGCACAGGCTGCCGCGACCCGCGGCCTGCATGGGAGCGATGAAAGGCTGGAAGGTATGCAGCACGCCCATGACGTTGGTGGCAAAGCTGGCGCGGAAGACTTCCAGGTCGCCGCGCTCCTGCGCCAGCGCGCCCACCGAAATCCCCGCACTGGCGATGACGATGTCGGGGCAGCCCGCATGCGCGATGAAATCCTGCGCCGCAAGCGCGAGGGCCTCGGCGTCCCCGACGTCGGCGGCGTACAGGCGGGCATCGAGCCCGCGCGCGTTGTCCTGGAGGGGCGCCAGGCGGCGGCCCAGCAGTCCCAGGGCGGCGCCCGCGTTGCCGTAGTGGCGGGCCAGGGCGGCGCCCAGGCCGCTGCCGGCGCCGGTGATGAAGACCCTCACCCGCGCTTCCGGGGTTTCAGCGATGGGCGCGTTCCTTCTGCGCCTTGGCGATGAGGTAGTCCACCACCTGGAACAGCCGCGTGCGGTTGTCGTTGGTGAACGAGGGAGAGGTGAGGTATTTGCCGTCGATGACCAGGGTGGGCACACCTTGGATGGCGTCGTCCTTGGCCTGCTGCGTGCCCTGCATGGCGCGGTTGAGGGTGTCGAAGGAGTTGTACGAAGCCATGAACTTGGCGACGTTCACGCCTTCCTTGGCGAGCCATTGCTTGAGCACGGCGGGATCGTCCAGGTTGAGGAGCTGGACCTGGTAGGCGTCGAACACCTTGTTGTGCAGGCGAGCCAGCTCGCCGGTGTCCTTGAGGGCGTAGAACAGCTTGGCGGCGGGCAGCCATTGGGCGTTGAACGCCACCGGCACCAACACCATCTGGGCGTCCTTGGGCATGTGTTTTTCCCAGGCGACGAGGTAGGGCTGCAGGTGGAAGCAGTGCGGACAGCGGTACCAGAAGAATTCCTGCACTTCGATTTTCTTGCCCGTGGTGACCGGCTGGGGCATCTGCAGCGTGAGGTAGTCGCGGCCTTCCTGGAAGGGCGGGGAGACGGCGGCGCGCGCGGCGGCGGCGGCGAACAGCAGAGCGAGACACCAGGCCAGGCGGAAGTACAGGGTGCGCATGAAGACTCCTCGGTCAGTGGATGGGGGTGACTTTGATCAAGTCGGCGTTGATGTTGTTCTGGGTCAGCAGGGCGCGCGCGCTGTCAACCTGGCTCATGTCGCTGTAAGGCCCGAGGCGCACGCGCTCCAGGGTGGCTCCGGCGGCGGTTTCCACCGTCTGGATGTGGGCTTCGAGGCCCAGCAGCGCCAATTCCGCCTTGAGGGCCTGGGCTTGTCCGGCGTCCTGGAAGGCGCCGGCCTGCAGGTAATACTGAACGCCGCCGCTGCTCTGGCCGGAGGATGCAACGGGCGCCGACGGCAGGGTCAGCTGCGGGCCGACGCTGGTGACTTCGGGGGCCGCCGGGGCGGCGCTCAGGGCGGCGGGCGGTGCGTTGCCGGCGCCTTGCAGGCCGGGGGGCGCCGCCGGTGGCGCGGCGTTCCGGGCCGGAACGAGGTGGCCCAGGAAGGGATCGTTGCGGCGGATGAAGAGCGCCACCGCGATGGCGATGGCCAAGCCCAGGATGAGGCCGATGAGTATGCCGGTGAAAAGCGGGCCTTTCTGGCTGGAGGAGGAAGTGCGGGTTGCCATGGTCTGTGGTGTCCTGGATCTCACATACGGGGGGGTGCGGATACGCCCAGCAGCCCCAGGCCGTTGGCCAGCACCTGCCGCACTGCGATGATCAGCGCGAGCCGGGCGTGGCGCAGGGCGGGGTCGTCCACCAGGAATTTTTCCGCGTTGTAATAGGTGTGCAGCTCTCCCGCGAGATCCCTGAGGTAATAGGCGATCAAATGCGGCGAGAGTTCCCGCGCCGCGGCGGCGACGGTTTCCGGGTATTCTGCCAGGCGGCGCATGAGCGCGGTTTCGTAGGGGCCGCTCAGGGGCGCGAGGTCCGCCGCAGCGAGCCCAGCCGCCTCGCCGCCCCACTCGCCCAGCACGCTGCAGATGCGCGCGTGCGCGTACTGGATGTAGTAGACCGGATTGTCGCTGCTCTGCGACTTGGCGAGATCCAGGTCGAAATCCAGGTGCTGGTCGGACTTGCGCAGCACGTAGTAGAAGCGCGCGGCATCGTTGCCCACTTCGGCGCGCAGTTCGCGCAGGGTGACGAATTCGCCGGCGCGCGTGGACATGGACACCTTCTGGCCGCCGCGGTAGAGCACGGCGAACTGCACCAGGGCGACGGTGAGGCACCCGGGGTCCAGGCCCAACGCCGTGAGCGCGGCGCGCATCCTGGGAATGTAGCCGTGGTGGTCGGCGCCCCAGACGTCGATCATGCGCGCGTAGCCGCGCTCGTACTTGTGGGCATGGTAGGCGATGTCGGAGGCGAAGTAGGTGTATTCGCCGTTGGCGCGGCGCA
The DNA here is from genome assembly GCA_021802555.1 of Pseudomonadota bacterium. Classification (GTDB taxonomy): domain Bacteria; phylum Pseudomonadota; class Gammaproteobacteria; order Burkholderiales; family Thiobacillaceae; genus JAJXXS01. The sequence goes on along the minus strand of JAJZRU010000018.1, from coordinate 39,014 downwards.
CCACGCGATCCTTCTCGTCGCCCAGGGCGCTGGAACGGAACCACAGGGCGCCGTCCTGCCCGTAGAGATGGCCGCGCGCCTGGAGGCGCGCCACGACGTCCTCCACGCGCCCGAGATCGAACAGGCTGCGCTCGGAAAACCAGTGATCGAAGGTGACGCCGAACTCCTCCAGATCGGCGCGGCAGTCGCTCAGCTGGTCGTTCAGCACGAAAGCGTGGAAGTAGGCGTAATCCACCCCCAGCAGGCGCTTGGCGCCGGCGATGAGGCCGTCCAGGTGCGCCTCGCTGGCCGCCTTGGCCGCCGCGTCGCCCGCTTCCGCCAGGGTCTGCGTGGGGCGCGGCGGTGCGTCGCGCAACACCGCGTCCGCCGCGTGCACGTAACGGCTGCCGTGCTCGCGATAGATGGCCCGCGCCATGGCGCGCACGTAATCGCCTTGGTAGGCGTTGGAGGGGAAAGGCACGTGCTGGCCGTTTTCCTCCAGGTAGCGCAGCCAGGTGGAGAGCGCCAGGATGTCCATCTGGCGCCCGGCGTCGTTGACGTAGTATTCCCGGCTCACCCGGCAGCCGGCCGCTTCGAGGACGTTGGCGAGGCTGGCGCCGTAGGCGGCGCCGCGGCCATGGCCGACGTGCAGCGGGCCGGTGGGATTGGCGGAGACGAATTCCACCTGCACGTGCTCGCCCTCGCCTGCGGGGGCGCGGCCGTAGGATGGCCCCGCCGCGAGGACCTGGCGCACCACGCCGGCCCAGGCGGCGGGGCGGAGCTGCACGTTGATGAAGCCGGCGCCGGCCACGTCTACGGCCGCCAGCAGGGGCGAGGCCGGCAGGGCGCGCACGATGGCCTCGGCCAGGGCGCGCGGGTTCTGCTTGGCGGCCTTGGCCAGCTTGAGGGCCACGCTGGTGGCGTAGTCGCCGTGCTGGGCCTGTTTGGGCCGTTCCAGTTCGACGGGTTCGCCCTGCCCGGGGCTGATGAGGGCGACGGCGCTTTGCAGTAGCTCGGCGACCTGTTGTTTGAGGCTGATGGCGGCGGACATGGCGGGGGCGAACGGTGCTTCAAAGCCGCTGATTATAGCGGCGTGCGCGCCGCCCGGCGCTCAGTTGAAGCCTGCCAGGCGGAACATGCCGCCGACTGCGCGCACGCCCTGGCGGCGCAGCATGGGGGGCAGCGCCAGCGGCGTGAGCAGCATCTCCGCGCCCATGGTGTAGGGGTAGTGCGCGCGCGCGATGGCGTTGATGCGCTGCTTGAAGCGGGCATAGGCGTCCATATCGTCGTTCGCGCGCTCGGGATGGCGCTGGGCGTATGCGTGGCGAAAGGCGATGTAGCCGTCCTCGTTCATGGCCTCGCGCAGGCGGTGCCAGAGCACGCCGGCCACGCGCAGGCGGCCGTGGCGGGCGCTTTGCTGGTGGCGCCGGAAGGAGCGGTAGAAATACTTGAAATGGCGCACCTCGTCGCCGCGTATGTGGTCCAGCAACTGGCGCAGCACGGGTTCGCGCGCGTAGTCCATGAGCATGCGGTAGAAGGTCGCGGTGCCGGTCTCCACCACGCAGCGCGCCGCCAGTTCGAGCGCAGGCGTGGGCTCGAACTGGGCGCTCGTGCAGGTGGCGCCGTATTGCTCGAAGAAGCGCGCGAAGGCCGCAGCCCAGTCGAAATCGGGCCATGCCCGCTCGACATAGGCGCGCAGCGCACGGCCGTGCTGCAATTCCTCCTGCTCCCACTGCCCGGTGAGCCAGGCGGCGGTTTCCGCGTCGTCGCGGTAATAGTCCAGCAGGTTGCGGGTGTAGACGTCGGCGCCGGTTTCGATGAAGGAGGCGCTCGCGAGCAGGAAGAACAGCGTCTCGTCGTCGCGCACCCGCGCGGCGTCGAGCGCGGAGAAATCCAGCGCCTCCACGCGCCAGGGCAGCGCGCACCCGAGTTCGGCCGCTGCCGTCACTGCGCCAACCCTTCCGCCCGCAAGGCGGCCTGCACGGCTGGGCGGGCGCCGACGCGCGCATGGTGGTCGGCCAGCGCCGGCCACGGCGCCAAGTCGATTTTCAGCAGGCCGCACCAGTTGAGCACCACGTACAGATAGGCGTCCGGCGCGGAGTAGGCCGGGCCGGGCAGATAGGGTGCGCGCTGCAGGGCGGCGTTGACGATGGCCAGGCGCTCGCCCAGGCGCGCGCGGGCGAGGGCCTTGGCCTCCTCCGGCATGGCCGGGTTCCACAGCGGGCCGACGCCCTTGTGGATTTCGGTGGCGATGAAGTTGAGCCACTCCAGGGCGCGGTAGCGGGCCATGCCCGACGCGGGCAGCAGATGCGCGGCCGGTGCCTGGTCCGCCAGATATTGGCTGATCACCGCCACTTCGGTGAGCACGTTGCCGTCGTCCAGGACCAAGGCCGGCACATAGCCCTTGGGGTTGATGCGCAGAAAATCCTCTCCTGCCGCGGTTTTCTTTGTGCCGAGATCCACACGCTCCAGATCGCAAGCCAGCCCTGCCTCGCGCAGCAGGATGTGGGGAGCGAGCGAGCAGGCGCCGGGGGAGTAGTAAAGCTTCATCTTCTATGTCTCCTTGGTGGGTGGGTCATTTCACACTAGTACACCGACCATAAATTTCGCCATGTTCGTTAGCACGGCCCCTCGCCCCCCTCCAGGCCGCCGAAGTCCAGGCGGTTGTCGTTCAGCGGGATGCCATGCGCGGCGCGCGCCGCGCCGCCCATGCGCAGAGTCCAGTGCGCGCGCCGCGGCAGCTCGTCCAGCATCCAGGCGATTTCCGACGGATGCACGGCGACCCCGCCGCGCGTGAGATGGCGCAGGTACAGACGATCCGCATCCACTTTGACGAGCAGGGGCAGCGGGCAGGCGAGCGGCAGGATATGGCGCTGCACCACCCATTCCAGGGGCGTGGGCGGGCCCGGCGCTCGGCGCCGCGCGTCGAAGCGGAAATGCGCGCCGCCGCCGCCTTCCTTGAGCAGCTCAGCCACCCAGCCCGGCGACAGACCGGCGTGGACGATGAGCGTGCGCCCGGCGAAGCGGGCGGCGAAGGCTTGCTCCAGGGCGGCGGCCGGGGCGGGCGCCGCCCTTTTGGCGAAAATTTTGAACATGGCGCAATTGGCGGGCTCGTCGCGTTGGAGAGACGGCGCGCCCAGAGGTTCACGGCAACCGTTTTCTTCCTCTCACGCGGGCGGGAGGGCCGGGGGTGGCGATGCGCGCCCCGAACGGTTAGGCTTGCATCCTGCTTCGGTACTCGGCCCTTCCTCCGGCATGCATTTCACCCTGCCTTCCTTCCGCGCCTGGAAACACAAGACCGTTACGCTCCTGGGCATGTCCGGGGTGGGCAAGACTTACCTTTCGGCGCTGCTGCGCAGCCACGACTGGTTCCATTATTCCGGCGACTACCGCATCGGCACGCGCTATCTGGACGAGCCCATCCTGGACCTCATCAAGCGGCAGGCCATGCAGGTGCCTTTTCTACGCGACCTGCTGCGGCGCGACTGGATCGACATCAAGAACAACATCAAGATCCACGACCTGGGCCCGGTGCTGGCCTATGTGGGCAAGCTCGGCAACCCCGAGCGCGGCGGTTTGTCGCTGGAGGAATTCTCGCGCCGCCAGGCCGCCTACCGGCGCGCCGAGATCGCGGCCATGGCCGACGTGCCGGAATTCATCCGCAAGGGCCGCGAGATCTACGGCTACGATCATTTCGTCAACGACGTGGGCGGCAGCCTGTGCGAGCTGGAGGACGACGGCGTGATCGAGCTGCTGGCGCGCCACACCCTCATCCTGTACATCCAGGTCACCAGCGCGGAGGAGGAAGCCGCGCTCATCGCGCGCGCCCAGTCCGATCCCAAGCCGCTGTATTTCCGCCCCGCCTTTCTCGCTGAGCACCTGCCCCTGTATCTCAGGGAGAAGGGCCTCGAATACGTGGCGCAGATCGAGCCGGACGATTTCGCGCGCTGGGTGTTCCCGCAATTGTTCCGCTCTCGGGTGCCGCGCTACGAGGCCATCGCGCGCCCGCACGGCTATACCGTCACCTCGCGCGAGGCCGCCCAGGTGCGCGACGAAAAGGATTTCCTGGCCTTGTTGGAGGGTGCCGTCGCGCGCAAGGCTGCGGCGCCGGGAGGGGCTTGAGTCATGCCGCTGGTCGCCCACAACGATCTGCCCAGTTTCGATCGCCTGCGCGCGGAAGGCGTGACGGTGCTGTCCGCCGAGCGCGCCGCGCGCCAGGAAATCCGCGAGCTGCACGTCGGCCTGCTCAACATGATGCCGGATGCCGCCTTGGAGGCGACCGAGCGCCAGTTCATGCGCCTCATCGGCCAGTCCAACCCCATCGCCCAGTTCCACGTCCATCTCTTCACCTTGGACGAACTGCCGCGCGGGGCCAAGGCCGCCGCCCATGTCGCGCGCCATTACGAGCGCTTCGCGGATTTGCGCGCGGCGGGGCTGGATGCCCTCATCATCACCGGCGCCAATGTCGGCCATGCGGACTTGACGCAGGAGCCCTTCTGGAATCCGCTGCGCGAAGTCATCAACTGGGCCTGGGACAACGTGACCTCCACCTTGTGTTCCTGCCTTACCACGCATGCCGTCATGCAGTTCCGCTATGGCCAGACGCGCGTGTGCCAGGAGAAAAAAGTGTGGGGGGTTTACCCGCATCGCGTGGTGGATCAGCGCCATCCGCTGGTGGCCGACGTCAACACCCGCTTCGATGTGCCGCACTCGCGCTGGAACGACATATCGCGCGCGCAATTCGAGGCCGCCGGAGTGCGCGTGCTGGTGGAGGGCGAGAGGGGCGTGCACCTGGCCGTCAGCGCCGACGGCCTGCGCCAGGTCTTCTTCCAGGGCCACCCGGAGTACGACACCGTGTCGCTGCTCAAGGAATACAAGCGCGACCTGCTGCTCGCGGCGCGCGGCGAACTGCCTTCCCCGGCGCCCTTTCCGGCCCATTATTTCGGCGCCCGCGCGCGCGCCATTCTGGAGGAATATGCCGCCCGTCTGCGTGCGCCGGCGGGCGGCGCGGAGGCCGGTGAATTCCCCGAGGCGCTCATCGTGCCCGGCCTGGACAACACCTGGCACGACACCGCGGTGGCGGTGGTGGGCAACTGGATCGGCTGCGTCTACCAGGTCACGCACCGCGAGCGCAGCAAGCCCTTCATGCCGGGCGTGGATCCCGCCAATCCCCTGGGGCTGTGAGTGGGCGAGACGCCGCGGCTCACCGGTGATGCGGCCAGCGGGCGCCTCGCGGTGGGCGGGGCGTGGAGCTTGGGCGGCGGCGATCCGTTCCTGGCGCCCGCCGTGCCCGCGGGCGCCTGGCGCGAGGCCGTGCTGGACGGCAGCGCGCTGACGGCCCTGGATACGAGCGGCGCCTATGCGCTGCTGCAGCGCCTCAAGGCTGCCGGCATCGACCCCGGCGCGCTGCGCTACGAGGGTTTCGACGCGCGCCAACTGGGCGTGCTGCGGCTGGTGGCGGAGCGTTGGCCGCAGGAGGGCGCGCCGGCGCTCCGCCCGGCGCCGGGCCTGCTCCATCGCCTGGGCTATGGAGCGGAACAGACGCGCATCCATCTGCTCGGGCTGCTCGCGTTTCTCGGCCGGTTTGCCGTGGAGGCGGCACGCCTGCTGGCGCACCCGCGCCGCTTCCGCGTGCGCGAATGGGTGGTGCAATTGCAGGCGGTATTCGTCGATGCCATCCCGCTGGTGGTTGCCATGGTCTTTCTGCTGGGCGTGGTGTTCGCCTATCTGCTGGGTTTCCAGGCGCGCCAGTACGGCGCCAACATCTTCGTCGTCGACGGCGTCACGCTGGCGGTGTGCCGCGAGCTGTCGCCGGTCATCGTCGCCATCCTGGTGGCGGGACGCTCGGGGGCGGCCATGACGGCGCAGCTGGGCACCATGAAGGTCACAGAGGAAATCGACGCCATTGCCGTGCAGGGCCTGTCGCCTTTCGACGTGCTGGTCACGCCGCGCATCCTGGCGCTCCTGCTGGCGTTGCCGCTGCTGGTGTTCGTCGGCGACGTCGCCGGGCTGCTGGGTGGCATGTTCACCGTCCGCGGCCAGCTCGACATCGGCTACACCCTGTTCTTCGACCGCCTGAGTTCGGTGCTCACCACGGACACCTTTCTGGTGGGCATCGTCAAGGCGCCGGTGTTCGCGCTGTTCATCGGCCTCATCGCCTGCCGCATGGGCTTGGTCGTGGCGCGCGACGCACGCGCGGTGGGTTTCGCCACCACCTCCACGGTGGTGCAGAGCATCGTCTCGGTGATCCTGCTCGACGCGCTGTTCGCCATCCTGCAGGTGCGGCTGGGGATCTGACATGGATGCCGGCGCCGCGGCCCCCGTCATCGAAGTGCGCGGTCTCGTCACGCGCCTGGGCGGCGCGGCCATCCATGACGGCGTGAGCTTCGCCGTGCCGGGGGGCAAGGTGGTAGCGCTCATCGGCGGCAGCGGCAGCGGCAAATCGGTGCTGCTCAAGGTGATCATCGGCCTGCTGCGGCCGGCTGCGGGCTCGGTCCGGCTGTTCGGCGAGGAGGTGTGGGCGCTGCCGGAAGACGATCTCAATCGTTTGCGCCGGCGCGTGGGCATGCTGTTCCAGGACGGCGCGTTGTTCTCCTCGCTGACCGTGGCGCAGAACGTCATGGCGCCGCTGGAGGAGCACACTCGGCTGGCCAAGCCCGGGCGCCGGGAGGTGGCGCGCCTGAAAATTGCCTTGGCCGACCTGCCCGCGAGCGCGGCGGACAAGCTGCCCAACGAACTGTCCGGCGGCATGCGCAAGCGCGCGGCGCTGGCGCGCGCCCTGGCTTTGGATCCCGAGCTGCTGTTTCTCGACGAACCGACCTCGGGGCTCGATCCCATTGCGGCGCGCGCTTTCGACCGCCTGGTGCGCAGCCTGTGCGACAACCTGGGGATCTCGGTCTTTCTGGTGACGCACGACTTGGATACACTGCTGGGCATTTGCGACGAAGTCGTGGTGCTGGGACGGGGCAAGCTGCTCGGCCAAGGCACGCTGGCGGACATCCGCCGCATCGACGACCCGTGGATACGGGACTACTTTGCCGCCCGCAGCACACTGGAGGCGTGACAGGTTCAGGTGATGGAAGCGGAAGCGCGTTATACCCTGGTCGGCGTGCTGGTGATGGCGGTGGTGCTCGCCCTGGGCGCCGTCGTCGTCTGGCTGGTGGGCGGCGCCCGCGGCTACGACTACCTCCGCTACGCGGTGTATTTCCAGCATCAGTCCATGGACGGGCTCAACGTCGACAGTCCGGTGCGCCTGAGGGGCGTCAAGGTGGGCAAGGTGCAGAGCTACAGCTTCGCGCGCAACGATGCCGTGGAAGTGCTCCTGGACGTGCGCGAGGGCACGCCCATCCGCGAGGGCGCGCAGGCCTATGTGGAGCGCAACATCGTCACCGGGCTTGCTTCCATCGAGGTGGTCAACCCCAACAAGCCCGAGCCGCTGCTGCTGCGCACGCCCGGGCAGCCCTATCCGGTCATCGCCGAGGGGCGCTCCGATCTGGACAAGGTGGCGACCGCCTTGTCCAAGCTGTCGGAAAACGGCGCCCAGGTGCTGGCCAAGCTGAACGACATGCTGAGCGACCGGAACCGCCTGAACGTCGATCAGACCTTGCACAACCTCAACCTCGTCACCGCCTCGCTGGCGCACGACCGCCGCCAGATCGGCGCCACGCTGGACTCGGTGCAGCAGGCTGCGGCCACTTTCAACAACGCCGCGGCGCATGTCAGCCAGGTGGTCGATCAGACCGGGGCGAGCTTCGCCAGCGTGGCTCAGGGCGCCGGCGCCACCCTGCGCCAGACCGATGCGGCGCTTGCCAATCTGCAGCGCCAGACCAACGGCCTCTCGCTCAAGCTGCAGATGCTCTCCGACAACGGCATGCTCGAATTCAGCAGCCTTTCACGCGGCGTGCTGGATGCATCGAGCACGCTTTCCAACGTCAGCCAGGGCTACGCCAATCCGCGCAGCCTCGTTTTCGGCCCCAATCCCAAGATGCTGGGGCCGGGGGAGAAGGCGCCATGAAGGCATGGCTCCGACTGGCCCGGCTGCTGCCGGGCCTGCTGCTGGGCGGCTGCGTCAATCTGGGCGGCGCCGAGCAGCCGCCGGTGGTGCATTACGTCCTCGACGATGCCGCACATATCGTGCCGGCCGCCGCGCCCGACCCGCGCACCCTGCTGGTGATGCCGGTGCAGGCCGCGGGCTTCTACCAGAACGACGCCCTGGTGTTCAGCCGCACGCCGGGCACGCGCGCCTATTACCAGTACGCGCGCTGGACCGAGCCGCCGGCCCAGCGCCTCACGCGCCTGATCCTGCTGCGCCTGGAACGCGAGAAGCTCTTCGCACATGCCGCCGGCCTGGGCGGCAATCTGCGCGGCAACTGGGTGCTCGACGCCCATCTGCTGGACTTCTACCACGCGGCGGAAAAGCCGCCCGGCGAGGTGCGCATCGTATTGCAGGCGCGCGTGGTGGAGCTGGCCGGCAATCGCGCGGTGGGGGAGAAAATCTTCCGCGTGAGCGCGCCCTGCCCGAGCTACGATGCCGCCGGCGCCCATGCCGCCTTCGATGCCGCGACGGCGCAGCTGCTGGACCAGCTCACGCAATGGCTCGCGCAGCTGGCGGCCGGCGCGCCCGCGCGCTGACCGTCTCCCATACGCATACCATGCCCCCGCTCCTATCCCTTCCCGGGGAGCTTCGCCAGGTTTACAGCCCGGCGTCGGCGCGCAGGGCGGCGGCCTTGTCGGTGCGCTCCCAGGTGAACTCGGGCTCATCGCGGCCGAAATGGCCGTAGCTCGCGGTGCGGGTATAGATGGGACGCAGCAGGTCGAGCATGTGGATGATGCCCTTGGGGCGCAGGTCGAAATGCTTTTCCACCAGGGAGACGATGCGGTGCTCCGGAAGCTTGCCGGTGCCGAAGGTTTCCACCAGCAGCGACACCGGCTTGGCCACGCCGATGGCGTAGGCTACCTGCACCTGGCATTTGCGCGCCAGGCCGGCGGCGACGATGTTCTTGGCCACGTAGCGCGCAGCATAGGCGGCCGAGCGGTCCACTTTGGAGGGGTCCTTGCCCGAAAAGGCGCCGCCGCCATGCGGCGCGCTGCCGCCGTAACTGTCGACGATGATCTTGCGCCCGGTCAGGCCGGCGTCGCCCATGGGCCCGCCGATCACGAAGCGGCCGGTGGGATTGACCAGGTAGCGCAGATCGGGGGCCAGCATCTCCTTGGGCAGCACCGGCTTGACGACTTCCTCGATGACGGCTTCGGTCAGCTGGCTGTGGGAAATTTCCGGATGGTGCTGGGTGGAAAGCACCACGGTTTCGATGTGCTGCGGGCGGCCTTCCACATAGCGCACCGAAACCTGGGACTTGGCGTCCGGGCGCAGCCACGGCAGGCGGCCGTCCTTGCGCAGCTCGGCCTGGCGCTGGGTCAGGCGATGCGCGAGATAGATGGGGAGCGGCATGAGGACGTCCGTCTCGTCGCAGGCGTAGCCGAACATGAGGCCCTGGTCGCCGGCGCCCTGGTCCAGGAACAGCCCTTCGCCCTCGTTGACGCCCTGGGCGATGTCGGGGGACTGCTTGCCGACGGCCGTCATCACCGCGCAGGTGTGGTAGTCGAAGCCGATGTCCGAGCTGTCGTAGCCGATGCGCTTGATGGTCTGGCGCGCGACCTGGTTGTAATCGACCACCGCGTCCGTGGTGATTTCGCCGGCGATGACCACCAGGCCGGTGGTGAGCAGGGTTTCGCAGGCGACGCGAGCGTGTTTGTCCTGGGTTAGAATCGCGTCCAGCACCGCGTCCGAGATCTGGTCGGCCATCTTGTCGGGATGGCCCTCCGATACCGACTCGGAAGTGAAAATGTATTCCTGCATGAATTTGCTCCTGTCCCCGACCGTTGCAGCGCGACCGGTCCGGGGGTGAGAGCGGCGACGCTTTAGCAGTATTTGTAATCCGCCCGCAAGTTGTCTCGTTAACACGGCGGCGAAAACGAACGTAATCTAACAACGCCTGTCCCCTCACGTCAACATGCGCCGCCTCCTGCAGCTGCTCGCCCTGTTACCGCTGCCGCTTTTGCACGGCGCAGGCATCCTGTTGGGCTGGGCGATCTATTTCTCCCCCGGGCGCCACCGCGCGCGCATGCGCCGGCAGATCCGGCAAAGCGGCCTGTGCCAGGGCGCCGCCTGCGGCCGGCTGACGCGCCGCGCCGTGGCCGAAATGGGCAAAACCCTGACCGAACTGCCGGCGCTGTGGTTCCGGCCTTACCCCGGCACCCTGGCGCTGGTGCGCGAGGTGCGCGGCCGCGAGGCGCTCGATGCCGCGCTCGCCGAAGGGCGCGGCGCCATCCTCATGTCGCCGCACATCGGGGCCTTCGAGCTGACCAGCCTTTGCTATGGCGCACGCGGGCCCATCACGGCGCTGTACAAGCCGCACCGCCGTGCCTGGATCAACGAACTGCAGCGGATCGGGCGCGAGCGCGGCGGGGTGCGCATGATGCCGGCCAACGCGCTGGGCGTGCGCGCTATCTACAAGGCGCTCAAGCGCGGCGAGTCGGCGGGCATCCTGCCCGATCAGGTGGCCAGCAAGGGCGAGGGCGCCTGGGCGCCTTTCTTCGGCCGGCCGGCCTACACCCCGGTGCTGCCGCTGACTCTGGCGCAGAGGACCGGGGCGCCCCTCATCCTTGGGGTGGCCGAGCGCCTGTCCTGGGGGCGCGGCTACGTCATCCACGTGAGCCGCCTGCCGGCCCCCGGCGACGATCTCGCCGCCGCTGCCGCGACGCTCAACCGCGCCATCGAGGAAGCGGTGCGGCGCTTTCCGGCGCAGTATTTCTGGAGCTATAACCGCTACAAGCGGCCGGGCGGCGCGCCGCCGCCGGAGGCCGCCGCGTGACGCGCCTGGCCATCGCCCTGCTGTGGCTGCTGCACTGGCTGCCGCGGCCCGTACTGGCGGCCCTGGGCAGTGCCTTGGGCGGCCTGCTGTCGTATCTGCCGGGCAAGCGCCGCCGCATCGTCGCCGTCAATCTCGCGCGCTGTTTTCCGGAGCTGTCGGCAGCAGCGCGGCTACGCCTTTTGCGCGCCAACTACCGCGCGACAGTGCGCGCGGCTTTCGAGACCGGCATCCTGTGGTGGGGTTCGGCGGCGCGCGTGCGCACTCTGGTGCATGTGGAGGATGCACATCTGCTGCGCGGCGACGGCACGCGCCCGGTGATCTGGCTGGCCCCCCACTTCGTCGGCCTGGACATGGGCGGGTTGCGCCTGTCGCTGGATTCCCCCGTGGTGTCCATGTACAGCCGGCCCAAGAATGCGGCCTTCCACAAGATGCTGCTGCGCTCGCGCACGCGCTTCAACGAAGTGCATCTGTATTCGCGCCACGAAGGCATCAAACCGGTCATACGCGAGTTGAAGCACGGGCTGCCTTTCTACTATCTGCCGGATCAGGACCAGGGCCGCCAGGGGACGTTGTTCGCGCCTTTTTTCGGCATCGCCGCCGCCACCGTGGACGCCCTGCCGCGCCTGGCGCGCATCGCCGGCGCGCAGGTGGTGCCCGTGGTCACGCGCCAGACGCGCGGGGGCTACGTGCTGCGCGCCTATCCGGCCTGGGAAGATTTTCCGGGCGCGAGCGTCGCGGCCGACGCGGCGCGCATGAACGCTTTCATCGAGGCGCGCGCGCGCGAACTGCCGGAACAGTATTTCTGGATGCATCGGCGCTTCAAGACGCGCCCCCCGGGCGAGGCGGGTTTTTATGTCTGAGCCGTCGATTCGCCCGCTCGCCGCGGGCGAAATTGCCGCCTTGGCGGCGCTGGCCGCGCGCATCTGGCGCGCGCACTATGCGGGCATGATCAGCCCGGCCCAGATCGACTACATGCTCGCGCAGCGCTACCGCCCGCAGCTCATCGCCGCCCAGATCGAGGATCCCATGCAGCGCTGGCTGGTGGCCGCCGCCGGGCCAGGGCTCGTCGGTTACGCGCACGTGTACCGCGAGGATGCGCAGCGCGCCAAGCTGGACAAGCTCTATGTGGCGCCCGAGCGCCAGCGCCGGGGCCTCGGGCGCGCCCTGCTGGCCGCGGCGGAAGACAGCGCGCGCGCCTGGGGCGCCAGCCGGCTCGTCGTGCGCACCAACAAGGCCAACGCCCAAGCGCTTGCCGCCTATGCCCGCTATGGCTTCGGCGCTGCGGTTGCGGTGGTGGAAGACATCGGCGGCGGGTTTATCATGGACGATTATCAGCTGGAAAAAATCTTGTGAGTTTTTGCAACCCGGGGGCGCGCGAGTTGGATGCTTTTTTTTCCTCCCTCAAGACCGTGGCTGTGGCGGGGCTCTCGCCCAAGGCGGATCGCCCCAGCTATTTCGTCGCCCGCGCCCTGCAGCAGCTGGGCCTGCGCATCGTGCCGGTGCGCCCGGCGGCGGGCGAGATCCTCGGCGAGCGGACCTATGCCCGGCTTGCCGACATCCCCTACGCAGTCGATGTCGTGGACGTGTTCCGGACGCCCGCCGAAGTGCCGGCTCTGGTCGAGGACTGCATCAATCTCAAGCTGCCGGCGCTCTGGCTGCAAGAAGGCGTGGTGCACGAGGCGGCGGCCGAGCGAGCGCGTGACGCGGGCATGTTCGTGGTCATGGACCGCTGTCTGTACAAGGATTACGCGGCGTGGTGCGGCAGATGAAGCTGAAATTCAGCAAGATGCATGGCGCGGGCAATGATTTCGTCGTCATCGACGCCGTGCGCCAGCGCGTGCAGCTGGACGCGGCTCAGGTGCGCGCCATCGCCGACCGCCATTTCGGCGTGGGCTGCGACCAGCTTCTGCTGGTGGAGGCGAGCGACGACCCAGCGGCGGACTTCCGCTATCGCATTTTCAACGCCGACGGCGGCGAGGTGGAGCAGTGCGGCAACGGTGCGCGCTGCTTCGCGCGCTTCGTGCACGAGCAGGGGCTCACCGACAAGCGCGAGATCCGCGTCGTCACCCGCTCCGGCATCATCGTGCCGCGCCTGGAGGATGACGGCCGCGTCACCGTGGATATGGGGCCGCCGCGCTTCGCGCCTGCCGAGATTCCTTTCGACGCGCCGGCGCGTGCGGACTTCTACGATCTGGACGTGGCGGGCGAACGCCTGGCCATCACCGCCCTGTCCATGGGCAACCCGCATGCCGTGCTGCGCGTGGAGGATGTGGACACCGCGCCCGTGGCCCGCCTGGGGCCGGCCATCGAAAGCCATCCCCGCTTTCCGCGCCGGGTGAATGCCGGTTTCGTGCAAGTGGTGGATCGCCACCGTTTGCGTCTGCGCGTGTACGAGCGCGGCGCGGGCGAGACGCTGTCCTGCGGTACCGGCGCCTGCGCGGCCGCAGTCACGGCCATCTTGCACGGCTGGGCGGACAGCCCGCTTAACATTGCCACGCGCGGCGGCCTGCTCACGCTGCGCTGGGCCGGCGCCGATAGCCCCGTGTTCCTGACCGGGCCGGCCGTCACCGTTTTCGAAGGCACGACAGATTTAGCCACCCTGCAAACCTCCCCGACGCTCCCATGACCGAACAGATCGCCGATTACCTGCGCCAGCATCCCGAGTTCTTCAACCAGCATGCCGAACTGCTGGCGGAGCTGCGCATCCCGCATCCGCACGGCACGCACGCCGTGTCCATCACCGAGCGCCAGGTCATGGCCTTGCGCGACAAGGTGCGCCTGTTGGAAAACAAGCTCGCCGAACTGATCCAGTTCGGCGAGGAGAACGACGGCATATCGGAAAAAATGCATCGTCTGGCCATGGCTCTGATGGCCGCGCCCGACCTGGCCACCTTGCTGGGCGCGCTCAACACCCATTTGCAGGACGGCTTCGGCGTGCCGCACAGCGCGGTGCGGCTGTGGGATGCGCAGCCCGCCGCGGACCTGCCGGCCTGCGCCCCCGTGAGCGAAGGATTGCGCGCCCAGGTCGATACCCAGCGCCGCCCGGTCTGCGGCGCCCTGCCCTATGCCGAGGCCGCCGCCTGGTTCGGCGAGATCGCCCCGCATCTGCGCTCCTTCGCCACCATCCCGCTGCGCGACGGGGGCACCCACGGCCTGCTGGTGCTGGCGTCCGAGGAGCCGCGCCGCTTCTATCCCGAGATGGGTACGCTCTACCTGGAGCGCCTGGGGCAGCTCATCGGCGCCGCGGTGGCGCGCATGGCATGACCCCCGACGTCGCCGACTACCTCGCGCACCTGACCGCCGAGCGGCGCCTGGCGCAGCGCACGGCGCAGAGCTACGCGCGCGATCTGGCCCTGCTGGAAAGGGAGGCCGGCGACGTCGCCCTGCGCGATCTGGACACGGCGAGCGTGCGCCTTTTTCTCGCGCGCCTGCACGGGCGCGGCCTGGCGCCGCGCAGCCTGGCGCGCATCCTGTCGGCGTGGCGCGGTTTCTATCGCCATGCCTGCCGCCGTCTGGGCTATGGCGCCAACCCCTGTCTGGGCCTGCGCCCGCCCAAGCTGCGGCGCGCCCTGCCGGACGTGCTCGCGCCCGAGGACTGCGCGCAGCTGCTCGAACGCGCAGCGGACGGCCTGCTGGAAGTGCGCGACGCCGCCATGTTCGAACTGTTCTATTCGTCCGGCCTGCGCCTGTCCGAGCTGGCGGGCCTGGATCTGGCGCGCCTGGATCTGGCCGAGGGCGAGGTCACCGTCGTGGGCAAGGGCGGCAAGACGCGCATCGTGCCGGTGGGCGCCCAGGCGCGCGGCGCGCTGCAAACTTGGCTGGCGCAGCGCACCGCCCTGGCGCCGGCCGGGCAGCAGGCCGTGTTCCTGAACCGGCGCGGCGGCCGGCTCACGCCGCGCAGCATCGAGCTGCGCCTGGAGCGCTGGGCGCGCAAGGCCGGGCTGGCGAGTCACGTGTACCCGCACCTGCTGCGCCACTCCTTCGCCAGCCATGTGCTGCAGTCCTCCGGCGATTTGCGCGCCGTGCAGGAGATGCTGGGGCACGCCAGCCTGTCCGCGACCCAGGTCTATACGCATCTGGATTTCCAGCATCTGAGCCGCGTCTACGACGCCGCCCATCCGCGCGCCAAAAAAAAATAGCTGGCGTGCGGAACCCCGAGAGCGCGGGGGCGTCGTTCTCGAACCATACTCGAATCGTTTCCTGCGGAGGCGCACATGCTGCACACACGACGTTTTTGGTACAGCCTGCTGTTCCTGGCTTTTTTCTTTGCCGGGCCGGCCCAGGCTGCAACGCCAGGCGCGGCCGACCGCCTGCTGGCGGGAATGGATCAGGCCACCGCGATTGCGGAAGGCACGGGCGGCCGCGTGGTGTGGATATTCTTCGATCCCAATTGCCCGTATTGCCACAAGCTTTATGAACGTCTGCGCCCCTGGGTGGGCAAAGACAATCTACAGTTCCGCTGGGTGCCGGTGGGGTTGCTGACGCCGACGAGCGAGGGCAAGGCGGCGGCGCTGCTGCAGGCCAGGAATCCATTGGCTGCGCTGGAGCAGAGCGAAAACGACTTCAATCTCAGCGCCGCGGGGCCGGGCGGCGGCATCGCGCCGGCCAGGCGCATGGCCGGCAAGACGCGCATGGACTTGCAGGCCAACCTCGCCCTGCTGCAGGGGGAGAACCTGACCGGCGTGCCGCTCATGGTCTTCCGCCGCAAGGACGGCGGCGCCGCGCTGTTCATGGGGGCGCCCACGCCTGCGCAGCTGGCGGAGCTGCTGCGGGCGGTGGAGTGAACCTGCCGACGGACATGGCGGATCGCCACCCCAAGGCATGAAACGCCGCAACGCTTTGTTTTTTCCGCTGCGCCACCGTGTTTCTGTGGTGCGAATGCGGTTTTCAGGGTGAATCCGGCGCCCGCCCCCTTCAGCGCGCGCGCCGCAGACGGTCATGGCGGCCGGGTGCGTCGTCGCCGTGGATGTATTGCGGCAGCACGGCTTCCAGCGCGGTGGGGCGGAACTCGAAAGGCAGGGTCGGACCGCCCTGGCAGACGTTGTCCGTGAGCATGGCGTAGTAGTTGTCGCGCGTCATGAGGGGGCGGCCGGGCTTGAACTCCATGGCCCAGGCCTGCAGGTAGGACAGCCGTGGGCCGAGGCGCAGGATGCGCGGGCGCCGGTGCAGGTTCTGCGCCACCAGGCGCACCAATTCCTCCAGAGTGTAGGAGCGGGGGCCGCACAAATCGTAGGTCTGCCCATGGGTGGCGGAATTTTCCAGGCTGTCGGCAAAGACGCGCGCCACGTCCTCGACGTATGCCGGCTGGAAGCGCGCGCCGGGGCTGGCCAGCGGCAGCACGGGAAAGAGCCTGATCAGGCGGGCGAAGAGATTGAGGAAGCTGTCGCCGCGCCCGAAAATGACCGAGGGGCGGAACACGGTGACGGCGAGGCCCTGGCCGTGGAGGAATTTGGGGCCGTTCAGATACCAATAGGGATCGTCGGAGTGCGGCATGCCAGCCTCGCGCACGAGGGCTTCGCCTATGCCCTTGGAGCGCTGGTAGGCGGAGCGCGACACCGGATCGGCCCCGAGCGCGCTCATGTGCAGCAGCCGCGCCGTGCCGGCGCGGCCGCAGGCGTGCACCACCTTGCGCGGCAGCTCGATGTGGACGTGCTGGAAATCGCCGCGCCGCGCGCCGGGCCGGTCCTGGCGCCCAGGCGTTTCCTCGTGCAGGATGCCGACCAGGTTGACGACCGCGTCCATGCCCGCGAACTGACGCTGCAATTCGCGCTCGTCGTGCACGTCGGCCTCCACCACCTCGACGGTGGGCAGGAGGATCAGCGCCTTGGCCTGTTCGCGCCGGCGCGTCAGCACGCGCACGCGCTTGCCGCGGCTCACCAACTGGTTGGCGAGGGCACGGCCGACGAAGCCGGAGCCGCCCAGGATGCAGACAGTGTCGATAGCCATGAGGGTTGTGCGTCAGCTAAGGGAAGCCGCACATTTTATGCGGATGCCGCCGTAGCTGCCGCGCGTCGCCACACCAGGCAGCGGTTGTTGGCCGGCATGGCATGGTCTTCCAGCAGCCGCAGCCCGGCGTTCTGCGCCAGGGCATCCACCGCGGCGAAGTCGCGGATGGCGGAGCGGGCGTCGCGCGCCTTGAGCCAGGCATCGAAATGCGCGTTGCTCTCCGAAGAGTAGAGGCCGTCGTAGTTGAAAGGGCCGTACACCACCAGCAGGCCGTTCACGTTCAGCACCTGGGGCAGGCCGGCGAAGAAATCCTGCACGCGCTCCCAGGCCATGATGTGCAGGGTGTTGGCGGAGAATACGGCATCCGCGGAAAGTGCCGGCCAGGGGTGCGCGGCGACGTCCAGCACGAGCGGCGGCAGCACGTTGGGCAGGGCGGCTTCGGCGAGCCACAGGCGGATGCCGTCGTGCTGCTCCGGCAGGTCGCTGGTCTGCCAGGTCACATGGGGCAGGGCGGCGCCGAAGTACACGGCGTGCTGGCCCGTGCCGCTGCCGATTTCCAGGACCCGCGCGACGCCGCGGAAATGCTCGCGCAGCACGGCGAGGATGGGCTCGCGGTTGC
The DNA here is from genome assembly GCA_021802555.1 of Pseudomonadota bacterium. Lineage (GTDB taxonomy): Bacteria > Pseudomonadota > Gammaproteobacteria > Burkholderiales > Thiobacillaceae > JAJXXS01. The sequence goes on along the minus strand of JAJZRU010000018.1, from coordinate 21,599 downwards.
GCTCGCAGGATGCGCTATGCGGCTTCACGGGCGCGGCGGGATGACGCCCAGGCGGGCCTTCAGCAGCGGCGAGTCGCGCGTGTCGAAGCGGCGCGCATAGAACATGGCGTTGTTCATGACTTTTTTCACGTAATCGCGGGTTTCCTGGAAGGGAATGGTATCGATATAAATGGTGGCGTCCAGCGGCCGGTCGGCCTGCCAGCGGCGCGCGCGCAAGGGGCCTGCATTGTAGCCCGCAGTCGCCAGCACCGGCTGGTCGGCCAGGCCGTCCAGGGCATAGCGCAGATAATAGGTGCCGAAGCGCAGGTTGACGTCCAGATCGTGCGCGCTGTTGGCGCGGAAATCGTTTATGCCCAGGCGGCGCGCGATCCAGCGCGCGGTGGCGGGCATGATCTGCATGAGGCCCAGCGCCCCCACGTCCGAGCGCGCGTCGATCGTGAAGCGGCTTTCCTGGCGCATGAGGCCGTACACCCAGGCCGGGTCGAGATGATACCGGGCAGCATAGCGCATGGCTTCCTCGCGGTAGGGCGCGGGGAACAGCAGCTTGTAGTTCTTGAGCGTATGCGTCTTGCCCGCGGTGTAGATGGCGCGGTCGTACCAGTTCGCCTCGCGCGCCAGTTCCGCGGCGCCGAGCAGCTGCGCGTCGTCAAAGCCGCGGATCGCCCAGTTCCATTCCCCCGTCGCCTCGAAGCGCAGACCCAGGTTCCACAGCGCGAGCGCGCGCACGATGCCGGGGTCGTTGGCTACGGCGTTGATGGCGGCCGGCGCAGGGTCGGCGTCCGACGGCGCGGCGGCTTCCAGGGTGACGCCCAGTTCCTCGCCGGCCAGCTGGCCGTAGTAATCCGGCGTGCGCGCCAGGCCGGCGTACAGACGGTTGGCCGCGGTCGCCTTGCCGCGGGCCTGATAGGCGCGCGCCAGCCAGTAGCGCCATTCCGGCTCGGCCTGCAGGCGCGGCGGCAGGGCATGGATGGCGGCGGCGAGGGCGCGCCAGCTTTCCGCGCGCAGGGCGGCGCGCGCACGCCAGGTTTTCTGGTAGTCGTTTGCCACCCCCGTGCCGGCGCGCGCGAACCAGGCCAGCGCGGCGCGCTCATGCTGGCGCGCCGCCTGCACCGCGATCTGGGCCCAGGCCGCGTCGCGGGTGCGCGCCGGCCAGCCGCGGGCATGGCGTTCCAGCCAGTCCGCGCTCGCCTGCGGATCGAAAAAGGCTCGCCGGGTCAAGGCATACAGCGCTACCTCGCGCGCGCCGCGGCCGGGGTCGCGCTGCCTGTCCAGCCCTGCGAGATAGGTGGCCGGCGAGCGCTGCGCGCGCGCTATCATGCGCGCCACGGCGATGCCTTCGATGCCCAAGTAGTCCGCTATGGCGCGCGCCACGTCCGGGTGGCCGGCCAGCAGCGCCAAGCGCAGGCGCTGCCAGATATCGGCGCGATCCAGCAGACCGGCGTCGGCCATGGCGGTGAACAGCGGTGTGCAGGAGGCAGGCAGATCGTCGGCACTGAACCACAGCGGGCGCGCTTTCGCCAGTACGCCAGCCTTGCCGCTGGCGAGTCGGGCCTGGTAGTCGTAGCAGCGCTGGCTCAGGCTGGGGTCGGCGAGCCGGGGATATTCCGCCAGATAGGCCGGCCACAACTGGCGGCGCCCCAGATCGGTCAACCACAGCGCGCGCAGGCGCTGTGCCAGCCAAGTACCGCGCTGGGCGGCGAGAAAGTCGGCAATCGCGCCGTCGTCGCCGAGGTTCTGCGACAAGCGCCAGAACTGCAGATAAGGTGCCAGCACGTAATTTTTGGGCACCTGCGCCGCGGCGCGCTCGAAGGCAACGGGGTCATGCGCGAGATAGGCGGCATGGGCGCGCAGAAAGGCGTCGTCGGCGCGGGCGGGCAGCGTCACTGCGAACAGCAACCACCACCACCACCACCCGATACGACTTGCCATGAGGGCAGCATATCACGGCAACGGCGCCAATCCGCGCGCGGCCGCGGCGTCCGGGGCCTTCGGGCGGCGCCGATGACATCCGCGCCGGCTGGGCTATGATGCAAATGCGTTTCAACGTTAAGGAGAGAATAAATGCTACACAACGTCGGCGGCGCGGACCGCGCCATACGCATCGTCGCGGGCCTCGCCCTCATCGCCTGGGTTCTTTTCGCGCATGGGCCGGTGTGGGCCTGGATCGGCGTGCTGCCGCTCGCCACCGGCCTCATCGGCTGGTGCCCGGCCTACTTGCCCTTCGGCATCAAGACCTGCGCCACCAAGCACTGAGCGGCTGCCTTAAGGTGACGAGCCCCGCCCGAGCGGGGCTTTTTGTCGAGCGTTACTGCACCCTCGGCGGCGTCGGCGGACCGGCCTTGAGGTAGCGGTCGAGTTGCGTGAGATCCTCGGGCGCCAGAGTGCCGGCGGCATCCTTCAACTGCAGGGTGGCGAGCAGATAGGCATACTTGGCGGCGGATAACTGCTGCCAGGCGGAATAAACCTGCTGCTGGGCGTTGAGCACGTCCAGGCTGGTGCGCACGCCCACTTTCAGGCCCGTGATGGTGGAATCCAGCGACACTTCGCTGGAATGCAAAGCCTGCTCCAGGGCTTTCACCTGGGCCGCGCCGTTGGTGACGTTGAGATAGGCCTGGCGCACCGCCAGCAGCGCGCTGCGCACGGCATCGTCCAGGTTCTGCTGGGCGCGCTGCTGATTGGCGGCCGCTTCGCGCGTCTGCGCCGTGATCAGGCCGCCCTGGTAAATCGGGATGTTGAGCTGCAGCCCCACGGAGGCCGCCTGGTTGTTGAAGCTGAAGGGGCCGAAGTGCTGGTTGTTCTGATCCTGATAGCCCGCGGTGAGCGCCAGGGTGGGGTAATGCCCAGCGCGGTTGCGCTGCACTTCCTTGTCGGCGAGGGCGCGCAGCGTCTGCTGCACGCGCACGTTGGCGTTTTTGGTGCGTGCGTCTTCCACCCAGCCGTCGAGCGGGCCGGGGCTGGGCATGGCGAAGATGGCCCTGGGGGCGAGCGGGCTCAAGGCGCCGTTGGGTTGGCCGGTCAGGGTGTCGAGCGTGCGGCGGGCGATTTCGAGCTGGTTCCGGGCGGCGATTTCCTGGGCGGTGGCGAGGTCGAAGCGCGCTTGCGCCTCGTTGGTGTCGGTAATGGTCGCGGTGCCCACCTCGAAGGCGCGCTTGGCATAGGCCAGCTGCCTGCTGATGGCGGCTTTTTGCGCCTGCAGCGAGGCCAGGTCGTCCTGCGCCTTGAGGACGCTGAAATAGGCTTGGGCGACGCGCAGCACGAGATTCTGGCCGGCGGCATCGAGCTGTTCCGCCGCGGTGCGCGCCTGCAGGTGGGCCTCGTCCAACTGGATGAGGCTCTGCTTGTTGAACAGCGCCTGCACCGCTGTGACGCCCCAGCTGGGCGAGTTGTAGGTCACCGTCTGCGGCGTCGCCATGGTGTTGGTCTGATGCACGCGGCTGATGCTGCCGGTGGCGCTTACCTGCGGCAGCAAGGCGGCGCGCGCCTGCGGGATTTTTTCCAGGTTGGCGCGGTAGCTGGCCTGGGCGGCGGCAAAGGTGGCGTCGTAGGCGGCGGCCTTGCGATAGACGTCGGCGAGGTTTTCCGCGCTTGCAGGGAGGGCACAGAGGGCAAGGGACAGCGCAAGAAGAATGTGTGATCGGGTATGCATGCTGATTGCTTTCTCAGTAACGAGCCATGGTCGGCTCGACTTCGCGGGCCCAGGCTTCCACGCCGCCGGCCAGATTGATCACGGAGGCGAAGCCCAGATTTTCCAGCAGGCGAGCGGCATGCCAACTGCGTATGCCGTGATGGCAGACCACCAGCACCGCACGGGAGGAATCGAGCTCGGCGTGACGCGCCATCAACTGCCCGAGGGGTATCCAGATCGAGCTGGCGATGCCGCAGCGCTCCACTTCCCAGGCCTCGCGCACGTCCAGCACCTGGGGCGGCACGGGGGCATCGAGCAGGGCCTTGGCGGCGGGCGGGCGCAACTGCGTCATCAGAACACGAAGCGCTCCGGCTCCTGCACATTCATGAGCCGCGCGAGGCTGGTTTCGAACAGGACGGCATGCCGGCAGGCAGCGGGCGCCACGCAGGTGTACAGCCGGGCCTGCATTACCGGGGCGTCGCCCACCACCGCGAACAACCGGCCGCCGGGCGCCAGGCCGTCGAGAAAGGCCTGGGGCAGAAATGGCAGCGAGCCGGTGACGACGATGACGTCGTAAGGCGCGTGACGTGGCCAGCCGCGCGCCGCGTCGCCGATTTCCAGGCTGACGTTGGTGAAACCGCGGCCGGCGAGCTTGCGCTCGGCCGCCGTCTTGAATTCGGGCACGATTTCGACGGAATGCACGTGCGCGGCGCGGCGCGAGAGCAGGGCGGCGAAATAACCGCTGCCGGTGCCGACTTCCAAGACCTTGTCCGTGGATACTGGGGCCAATTCCTGCAGCACGCGCGCTTCCAGCTTGGGCGTCCACATGGATTGGCCATGGCCCAGCGGGATTTCCAGATCGGCGAAGGCGAGCGAGCGGTACACCTGCGGGACGAATTCCTCCCGCTTCACTTCGTAGAGCAGGTCAAGCACACCTTGATCCAGCACCTCCCAGGGGCGGATCTGCTGTTCCACCATGTTGCGGCGGGCGCGTTCCAGGTCCATAGGCCTCAGTCCGTTGCGGGTCGCCGGATTCTAGCATGGGCTGTTCAGCGGCGCCCCCAGCGCAAATACAGCGCCGGCAGGAGGTTGGTGGACAGCAGCGAACTCCACAGCACGCCGCCCAGCACGACGATGGCAAGCCCCTGCTCGGGCGCGGCGCCGGTGCCGTAGCCCAGCGCGGTGGGCAGCATGCCCAGCGCCGCGGTGAGGGTGGTCAGCACGATAGGGCGGAAGCGTTCGCGCACCGCGCGGCGCACGGCGTCCTCGCGCGCGAGGCCTTGGTGCTCGTGCGCACGCACATAGGCCAGCAGCACGATGCCGTGGTTCAGGCTCACGCCGATCAGGGTGAGAAAGCCGACCAACCCCGTGGCGTTGAGCCCCACGCCCGACACGGCCAGCGCCAGGGCTGCGCCGGTGAAGGCGAGCGGCGCCTGCAAGAGCAGGATCAAGGGCAGGCGCAGGCCGCCGAACTGCAGCGCCAGGATGCCCAGGGTGAGAATCAGGGCGCCGACGGCGGCCACGCCCAGGGCATAGGCTGTGTGCAGCAGTTCGGGATAGAGGCCGCCGAAGGCGATGCGGTAGCCGCCGGGCAGATGCAGGCCGGCCAGGGCCTGCTTGGCGGCGGCGATGGTGCCGCCCAGGGCGCCCAGCGGGGTGGCCAGGATTTCCAGCGCGCGTGCGCCGTTCAGGTGGCGCAGCTGGTTGGGCTGGGCCACGAGTTCGAGGTGCGCCAGGCGGCCCAGGGGCACCCAGCCCGTGGGCGTGTGGATCATCTGGCGTTCGAGCTGGCCGAGTTGGAGATAAGGCGCGTCGGCCAGGCGCACGTATAAATCCAAGTGAGTGTTGCCGTCGGGCAGGCGTGCCACCGTCTCGCCGCCCAGCAGCAGGCGCAGCTGACGCGCCAGTTCCGCGGGGTCGAGATTCACGCTGCGCAGCACCTCGGGGCGGGGGGCAATCACCAGCTGCGTCACCGGATAGGCGTCGTTGTTGAAGATGTCGGTCAGCGAGGGCACGGTCTTCAGGCGCGCGGTGATTTCTTCCGACAGCTGGCGCAGCGTGGCGATGCGGTTGCCGTACAGGGTGACTTCGAAGGGCTGGGGCAGGCCGGAGAGGCTTTCGCCCAGCCGCTCTATGGTGGGCGTATCTAAGCTTTGCTGCACGCCCGGCTGTTTGGCCTGATCGCGCAACTGGGCGGCCAGGCGGTCCAGATGGTTGGCGTCGAAGCCGGGTTTCAGCACCACCTGGATCTCGCCGGCAAAGCTCTTTTCCGTGTAGGCCGTGTCGCGCGCCGAGCCGATGCGGGCGAACACGTGGGCGACGGCCGGGTTGGCGCGCATGGCCGCGCTCATGCGATCGACGGTGGCGAGCGTCTCGGTGAGAGAAGAGCCCGGCGCCAGGGTGAAGCTGTCGAGCAGCACGCCTTCATTGGGCAGGGGCAGGAAATTCACCGGCACGAAAGCCAGCGCGGCGACCGAGCCGCCGAAAGCGAGCAGCGCGCCCGTGAGGCTCATGCCGGGGCGGCGCAGCGTGAAGCCCAGCAGTTTTTCGTTGCCGCGCGCCAGCCAGCCGAGAAAGCGCCGCCCGCTCGCCGGTGCGCTGCCGCCCCCGCTGCGCCGTGCCAGCAGCAGGGGGATGAGGGTGAGCGAGACCAGCAGCGAGGCCAGCAGGGCCAGACTCATGGCGAGCGCGAAAGGCTGCATGAACAGGCCCGCGAGGCCGCCCACGGCGAGCAGCGGCAGGTAGGCGGCCACGGTGGTGAGCGTGCCCGTGACGTCGGCCACGGCGATGTCGGCCACGCCGGCGCGCACGCCGGCCCAGCCCTTGTCGCCGTGCTCCCAGCGATGCTGGATGGCTTCGAGCACGATGATGCCGTCGTCCGCGAGCAGCCCCACCGCCACGGTGAGCGCGCCCAGGGTAAGCAGGTTGAGGCTCTGCCCCAGGGCATAGAGGGCGCCGATGGCCAGCAGCAGGGCGGTGGGGATGGACAGCGCGAGAATGCTCACGCCGTGGTGGCGGCCGAGCAGCCACATCAGCACCAGGACGGCCAGCGCGCCGCCGATCAGCAGGTTGCGCGACAGATCATGCCCTATCAGCGCAACTAGGTGCGCCTGGCGGTACACCGGCACCCAGTGCGCCCCCGCAGGCAGTTCGCCCTGCAGGCTTGCCAGCGTGTGCGCCACGGCCCGGTCCACCGGGATGGTGGAGGCCTGCGGTTGCTTGAAAACGATGAGCCCCAGCCCGGCGCGGCCGTCGATCTGCAGGCCGTAATGGATGGGCGGCGGGGTCTTCACCACGCGCGCCAAGGCTGCAAGAGGCACGGGGCCGCCGGGCGTGGGCACGGGAATGTCGAGCACCTGATGCGCCGCAAGCGGCAGGTGGCGCACTTCCAGCAGCACGTCCTGGTGCCCGATATCCAGCCGTCCGGCGGGGGACAGCGTCGCCGCGCCGCCCACGGCGCCCGCTAGGGCGGCGATGCCGACGTGATGCTGAATCAGCGCGGCCGGGTCGGGCTGGATCCATAGCGTGGGCGGGCCGGCGCCGAACAGCTCCACGCGCTGCACGCCCGGCAGCGCGCGCAGCGCCGGCAGCACGCGCGTGCGCACGGCGTCTTCCGCTTCCCAGGCGGGCACGCCGGCAGGCAGGCTGACGCCATAGTCCGCCACCTCGTTCACGGCGTTGCCCATGATTTCGGCATAGGGAGCCACGCCGGGCGGCAGGCCCCCGCGCGCGCGGTCGATGGCGCCGTACACCGCTTGCAGATCCAGTTGCGGATCGCTGCCTTCGGTAAAGCGCGCCGTGAGCTGCGCCGTGCCCTGCGCCAGGGTGGTGCGCAGGGTGGCGAGCCCCTGCAGGCCCATGATCTGCCCTTCCAGCGGCCGCGCCACGAGGGATTCCATTTCCAGCGCCGAATAGCCGGGCGCATGCACGATCACGCTGACCTGGGGGAAATCGAAACGCGGCAGCACGCCGGCCGGGATGCGCCAGAGGGCGTACAGGCCGTAGGCCAGCAGGGCGCCGTAAACCATGGCCCACAGCAGGGGGCGGCGCAACAGAGAGGGTAGGCGCATCAGTCGGGCGGAGTGTAATGGGCGGCGAAATCGCGGTGGTAAAGCGCGTAGGCTTGGCGCACCACCACCGGCGTGCCGGGCGCCAGGCCCCGCAATATCAGCACGTCATCACCTCGCGCCGGGCCCGGCGTGACCGCCTGCGGCATCAATTTGCCGGCACGCTCGGCGAGGACATACCAATGCCCGGCGTCGAGGATCAGCGCCCCGGCCGGCACTGCCGCCGCGGCCTCGGGCGCGCCCTCGATGATGATCCGGCCGCTCTGGCCCGCCTGCCACTGCGAGCCTGGAGGCAGCATGTAGTTCAGCACGCGCGCCCCGTTGGCGGCGCGCGCGGGCAGCTCGCCCGCCAGGCGCACGGCGGCCGCTGCGCCATCGCTCGGTACGAAGCGCGCGGCGCTGCCTGCGGGGGGGATGGCGCCGAACAGTTCGGCTCTGAGCCAGAACTGCGCTTGCGGAAGCAAGGTCACGAGCGGCGCACCGGCCGGCAGGTCTGGGGCGGCGGGATTTTCCACCTTTTCCACAACTGCGGGCAGCGGGCTGGCGAGTATGGCTTGTGCGTCGAGCGCGCGCTGCGCCGCCAGCGACTCGGCGAGCCGCCCCCGCGCCGCCGCGACGGCAGCGCGCGCCGCGGCCAGCGTCTGCCGATTGGCGAGCGCCGGGTAGGTACGCGCTACCGAAGCGGCGCTCTGGCGGGCCGCCACCAGTTCCTGCGCGGCCGCGGCCACTCGCGCACGCGCGGCGGCTCGCTCTTCCGCCAGGCGCGGGCCGCCCAGCCACACCAGGGGCTCCCCGGCCGCCACCGGCTGGCCGGGGGCCGCCGCCAGCTTCAATACTCGCGCCGCCAGCGGCATGCGCAGCGTCAGCGGCGCCACCGCCTCCACGCGCGCCCAGCCGTGCAGCTCCGGGCGATAGCTCACTGCGCGCGCAGGCAACGTGACCGGATCGGCGTGTGCGCCGGCGGCAAGACAGCAGAACAAAAGCAGGAAACGCAGCAACTTGTTCATGTTATCGGCGGGTTGTTTGGAAAAACCGGACTCCCGCATTTGGCAGGAGGTCTCCCTTGCCGCCACCCTCACGAAAGGCGTTGGATCAGGCAGCGGCCCGTCAAGGATATTGCGGAATATTAAATGCCTTGGGTTAGATTTGAATTAGGCCGCCCGGTTTTCTGCCGACTCAAGTTTTGCGCGCGGGCGGTCGTTAGCTCGGGGGTATCGATTGCACGGAGTCCGGCCATGCGCATGCTGCTGTTTCTTGCCGTTCTTTTCCCCCTCGCCGCCCAGGCCGCCAATCACCAGGTATATCGCTGGGTGGACAAGGGCGGTGTGGTGCATTTCAGCGACCAGCCGCCGCCGTCCGACGCGCGCGGCGTGCAGCAGGTTAACTACGCCGCAGGCGCCGGGGCGCCTGCGCAATCTTATGATCTGCGCCAGGCCGAGCGCAAGAATCCGGTCTCTTATTACAGCACGGCGGATTGCGGTTTTCCCTGCCAGCTCGCGCAGCAGCTGCTCACCCGCCGCGGCATCCCCTATGCCGCCAAGGATCCCTCCAAGGACAAGGCGGCTTACGTGGCGCTCAACAAGATGTTCGGCAAGGTCAGCGTGCCGGCTCTCGTGGTGGGCGACCGCAAGCTCGACGGCTTCCAGGAGCAGGCCTGGAACGATGCCCTGGATCAGGCCGGCTATCCCAAGGCATCCGCCCGGGGCGCAACGACGCCCGCCAAGCCGGCACCCTGAACACGCCGCAGGTCGCTCGGCAACGACGCCGGCCCGATGGGTTCATTACTTGCAAGTAAGGCCGGCCAGCCGCGGTCGGCCCTGTGCTATGGTGGGAAACACCCGATTTTATGGGTGCGTTAAGCGAAAACCCGTTTCCCAAGGAGCAGACCATGCACAAGAAGACTTTGCTTGTTTCCGCCCTCGCGGGCGCCCTGGCGCTTGCGGCCGGAACTGCCTCGGCGCAGACCGGCGTGCAGGAACAGACCGGCGTGCAGGAACAGACCGGCGCGCAGGTGCAGACGAGTGCGCAGGAACAGATCTACGGCAGCCAGCTGATGACGCGCAAGGAGCGCACCGAGTACCGCAACCGCCTGCGCGCGGCCAAGACCGTCCAGGAGCGCGAGCGCATACGCGCGGAACACCATAAGGCGATGCAGGAGCGTGCGCGCGAGCGCGGCATGCAGTTGCCCGATATGCCGGCGGCCCAGCCCGGTGGCATGGGCTCCGGCGGTGGCATGGGCTCCGGCGGTGGTATGGGCTCCGGCGGTGGTATGGGTCCCGGCGGTGGCATGGGTCCCGGCGGTGGCATGGGTTCGGGGGGCGGCATGGGCGGCGGAGGCCGCTGAGCCTGTTGATACTGGCCATCAAAAAGCCCGCAGAGCGCGGGCTTTTTGGTGTTTGCGGGGGCGGCTACACGCAACCGGTGGGTTTGGGCAGGCCGCCGTATTTGGTGATGGGCTTCATGGGCCCCGTCATCCACAGGCTGAACACCTCTTTCTGGTCTTTTTCCAGGTATTTGGCGAATTTGCGGATGGGCGGCACGGAGCCGAACTCCTCGAAATACTGGCGCGCCTTGAGGATCTGCTCCCATTTCTCATCGGTCAGCTCGTAGTCGTCGGCTGCGGCCATGGCGCGGGCAATTTCCGGGGTCCATTCGCTCATGTCGGCCAGGTAGCCGTCTCCGTCGCGGGCGGGCAGTTCCATACGTGATCTCCTTCAGGTCGGTTCGGTTCAAAGAGGCTTCGGCTAAGGCCGAATGGGCTCCATTGAAAATTACCCGAGGAAATTAGTCAAGTATTATCTTATCGCAGCAGGCGGCGGCGCGTGAGCACCAGAGCCAGCCAGAAGCCCAGCGCGCCGTAGGCGAAGAGCACCAGGGCGTGCCAGGCCCAGCCCGGCGGGATGTGCCCGAGCACCAGGGGGCGCACGATGTCTATGGCATGGGTCAGGGGCAGCACGGCGGCGACGTGCTGCAGGAAGGCCGGGAGCTGATCGGTGGGGTAGAACACGCCGCACAGGAGCACCATGGGCGTGATGGCCAGGGTGAAGTAGTACATGAAAAAATCATAGCTGGGCGACAGTGCCGTCATGATCAGGCCCAGGCCCGAAAACGTCAGGCCGATGAGGAAGGCGACCGGCACGATCCACAGGGTGAGCAGCCAGCTTTCCTGCAATTGCAACAGCCAGATCACGAGCAGGATGGCCAGGCCCGAGAGCAGGCTCTTGCTGGCTGCCCACACCCATTCGCCCATGAGCAGGTCGTCGAGGTTGAGCGGGGTGTTGAGGATGGCCTCCCAGGTCTTTTGCACGTGCATGCGCGAAAAGCCCGAATAGAGCGTTTCGAAGGTGGCGCTGTTCATGGTCGAGTAGCACACCGTGCCCGCGGCGAGGAAAGTGAGGTAAGGCACGCCGCCGACGTCCGGCAGCAGGCGCCCGAGGCCGTAGCCCAGGCCCAGCATATAGAGCATGGGATCGGCCAGGTTGCCCAGCACGGAAGGCAGGGCGAGCTTTTTCCAGACCAGGAAATTGCGCCGCCAGACGGGCACGAAGCGCAGCGAAAAGCGCGGCGGGGCAAAATTCATAGGCTAATCGCGCAACTCGCGCCCGGTGAGCTTGAGGAACACGTCCTCCAAGTTGGACGGACGCTGCAGGAAGCGCAGGCCGGGCTCGGCGGCCAGGCTGTCGGCCAGCGCGGCGCCCTCGCGCGTGTAGCAGAACCAGGTTTCGCCGGCCTGCTCCAGGCGCTCGCAGGCGCCCCGGCCGCGCGCTTCGGCCCAGGCCTCAGCGGCGTCGCCATGGATTTCCACTACCGTTGGCTCGATGAATTGGGCGATGAGTTCGCGCGGGGCGCCCTCGGCGATCTTGCGGCCATGGTCCAGCACGACGACGCGGTCGCACAGGCGCTCGGCTTCCTCCATGAAATGCGTGGTGAGCAGCATGGTTTTGCCCTCTCCCAGCAGGCGGCGCAGGCCTTGCCAGATGACGTGGCGGGCCTGCGGGTCGAGGCCGGTGGTGGGCTCGTCGAGAAACAGCAGGTCGGGATCGTTGACGAGTGCGCGCGCCAGCGTCAGGCGCCGCTTCATGCCCCCGGAGAGCGTGGGCACGCGCGCGTCCGCTCGGGCAGTCAGGCCGGCGAAATCGAGCAGGGCGGGGATGCGCGCCGCCAGCGTCGCCGCGTCCAGGCCGAAATAGCGGCCGTAGGCGACGAGGTTCTCGCGCACCGTGAAATCCGGGTCGAGATTGTCCATCTGCGGCACCACGCCGATGCGTATGCGCGCCTCGCGCGCGGCGTGCGGCACCGGCAGGCCCAGCACCCGCACGCTGCCGGCGTCGGGTTCGATGAGACCCAGCAGCAGGCGCAGGGTGGTGGTCTTGCCCGCGCCGTTGGGGCCCAGCAAGCCCAGGCATTGCCCGGGCGCAAGGTCGAGGTCCAGATTCTTGACCACTTCGGCGGCGCCGTAGCGCTTGCCGAGCCCGCGTGCGCTCAGGATGGCCATGCCGCCTCCACCGCCAGGCGCAGTTCCTTGAGCTTGCGATCGAAGAAATGGTTGGCCTGCGGCACCACCGTGAGGGGGACCTTGCGCAGCGTGGTCCAGTCGCGCACGGCGGCCAGCGGTACGATTTCGTCCCGTTCGCCGTGGATCACGTGGGTTGCGGACGATACCGGGCCGAAGTCATAGAGGGTGACGGCCGGGCCGACCAGGGTCAGGCTGCTTGCCGCGAGAGACCGGGCGACGCGGTGCTGTACATAGGCGCCGAAGGAGAAGCCCGCCAGATGCAGCGGCAGGGCGGGGTAGTGACCGGCAACGAACTCGATCACCGCCAGCATGTCGGCGGTTTCGCCGATGCCGCCGTCATGGCGCCCGTCGGAGGCGCCGACGCCGCGGAAATTGGGGCGTACCGCCACCCAGCCGCGCGCGTAGGCGGCCTGGGCCACGGTCTGCACCACTTTGTTGTCCATGCTGCCGCCGTGCAGGGGATGGGGGTGGCCGACGAAGACCAGTCCGCGGCGGTCTTCCTGCGGGTCGTTCACCAGGGTTTCGGTATGGCCGGCCGGCGTGGGGATGCGCAGCTTGGAACGGTTCATGGGCGAACGCGGCTCAAATCTGCAGCCGTTTCACCACCTGCCCGTGCTTGAGATGGGATTCGACGATCTCGTCGATGTCCTGCTCGTCCACATAGGTGTACCAGACGCCTTCCGGGTACACTACCAGGAGCGGCCCCTCGTTGCAGCGGTCCATGCAGCCGGCACTGTTGATGCGGCATTTGCCCGGGCCGTTGAGGTTCATTTTCTTGATTTGCTTCTTTGCGTAGTCGCGCATGGCCTGGCCGCCCGCGGCTCCGCAGCAGCGCGCGCCGTCCTCGCGCTGGTTGGTGCAGAAAAACACGTGGTGGGCGTAGTAGGGAGGCTCAAGGGGTTTCATGCGGAGGCAGTTCGTCATACTTGGCAGCATTGCCGCGCGCCAGCTCGACCGGATATTTGCGCGCGTTGATGGCCAGCTTGCGGGCGGCGGCGTCCAGCAGATCGATATCCAGGAGGTCGGCCAGGCGTGTCAGATAAATCAGCACGTCGGCGATTTCCTGGCGCACCTGTTCGCGCCGGTTGTCGTCGAGTGCCAGGCTTTGCTCCGGCGTGAGCCACTGGAACCGCTCCACCAGCTCCGCCGCTTCCACGATCAGCGCCATGGCCAAGTTCTTGGGCGTGTGGTAGGCCTCCCACCGGCGCGCCAGGGCGAATTCGCGCACGGCGCCGCGCAGGTCGTCCAGGTCGGCTAAGGGGCGGTCGGGCATGCGCGTATGATACTGCAAGCGTTGCGGTTTCGCCGGCCATGACGGGAAATCGGCGTTTCGCCGCTTCGCGGCGCCCCGCCGAAGGATATATAGCCACCGAGGGGCGTGCGGGGTATCTTGGCGGCCGTCTCGCTGATTGTCGGTCCTGCCGACGGTGGCCCGCGAGTTGCTAGCAGCTTGACATGCGGCCGTCGCAAGAATACCGGGCGCCTTTGGCATAATCGTCTAAAACCCGTGGGGTCAAAGAGGAGGTTCGAACCAAATGTCCATAAAACTCAACAGCCGCCTGCTGCCGGTCGTGGGGCTTGCCGCCCTTTTGCTCGGGGGGTGCAGCATGAACCCCAGCTATCCGCCGGCGCCCACCGCGCAGAAGCCCTTCGACTGGACCTATCTCATCGGCCCAGGCGATTCCGTTCAGGTGTTCGTGTGGCGCAACCCCGACCTTTCCGGCACTTATCCGGTGCGGCCGGACGGCAAGATGACCATGAACCTGGTCGAGGACATGCCGGCGGCGGGCAAGACGCCCAGCCAGCTCGCGCGTGACCTGGAGAAGACGCTTTCCAAATACATCCAGGATCCCATCGTCACCGTCATCGTGGCCGGCGGCGTCGGGCCGTACAGCCAGCAGATACGCGTCATCGGGCAGGCCGCCAAGCCGCAGGCGCTCAATTACCGCGAGGGCATGAGCCTGATCGACGTGATGATAGACGTGGGCGGGCTGACCGACTACGCGGCCGGCAACCAGGCCTACATCCTGCGCAAGGTGCACGGCAAAGATGAGCGCCTGGGCGTGAAGCTGGACAGCCTCATCAACGGCGGCGACATCAACGACAACGTACCCATGAAGCCGGGCGACATTCTGGTGATTCCGCAGAGCCTGTTCTGAGGCGCGATTCTTGCTGCGCGGGCGGGAGCATCCGCCCACTTTCCGAGGCCCTATATGGATCAGATCTTTCAGCAGCTGCTTGCTCAAGGCAAGGCGATCTGGCGCCGGCGCTGGTACATATTGATCGTGGCCTGGCTGGTGTCCGCCGCCGGCTGGGTCTGGGTGTTCCTGCTGCCGGATCGCTACGAGGCGAGCGCGCGCGTCTATGTCGATACGCAAAGCCTGCTGCAGCCGCTGCTCTCCGGCCTCACGGTGCAGCCCGACGTGGGCCAGCAGATAAAACTCATGACGCGCGTGCTGGTATCGCGCCCGACGCTGGAAAAAGTCGCGCGCATGACCGACATGGATCTCAAGGCCACGACGCCCGAGCAGACCGACGCCATGCTCAACACGCTGGCCGATCGCATCGTTATCTCCGACGCGGGGCGGGAAAACCTGTACACCATCAGCTATCAGAACTCCAATCCTGAATTGGCCAAGAAGGTAGTGCAGGCGCTGCTCACCATCTTTGTCGAGAGCAGCCTCGGACGCACGCGGCAGGACATCGCCAGCTCGCAGAAATTCATCGACCAGCAGCTGCAGGATTACCAGCAAAAGCTCGATGCGGCCGATACGGCGCTGCGCGTGTTCAAGCAGAAGCATCTGGGCATGATGCCGGGCCAGGGGGGCGATTACATCTCCCAGCTGCAGGCTGCGCAGGCGCAGGTGCAGCAGGCGCAGCTGGCCTTGCAGGAGGCCGTCAACAGCCGCAACCAGCTGAAGCAGCAGCTTGCCAGCGTGGAGCCGACTCTGAGCGCGGCCGCGGCCGCGGCGGCCAATCCCGAGATCGACGCGCGCATCCAGGATTTGCAGAACAAGCTGGATCAACTGCGCCTGCAATACACCGACCAGTATCCCGACGTGCAGGCCATCAAGCGCCTCATTGGCAGGCTGGAGCTGCAGAAAAAGCAGGAGGCGATGCAGGAATCCAAGTCCACCGCAGCCAAGGTGCAGAACCCGGTCTATCAGCAGCTCACCGTTGCCATCGCCGAGGCGGATGCCAACGTCGCCTCGCTGCAGGCGCGCCTGGCGGAGTATCGGCGCCGCTATCAGTCCTTGTGGAACGCCGCCAATACGCTGCCCGAAGTGGAGCAGAGATACAACGAGCTGACGCGCAACTACGGGGTTTACAAGCAGCAGTATCTGGATCTTCTGCAGCGCAAGCAGCAGGCGGAAATTTCCAGCAACGTGGAAAGCAAGACCAACACCGTGGATTTCCGCGTCATCGATCCGCCGCGCGTGCCGCTCAACCCGGCCTGGCCCAACCGCCCGCTGCTGATTTCCCTGGTGCCCCTGGTGGGCCTGCTGGCCGGCGTCGCGGTGGCCTTCGCCATGAGCCAGATCCGCCGCACGGTGGGCGACCGCCGGGTGTTGCGCGAGCTGACCGGCCTGCCGGTGCTGGGCGCGGTGACCAAATTCGAGAGCAGCGAGTCGCGCCGCCGCAAGCGGCGCGGCCTGGTCACCTACGGCGCCGGCCTGGCGGGGCTGCTGGGCGCCTATGGCGTCCTGCTTACCTTGCAGTTGCTGATCACCCGCGCGGCTACTTGAAGGGGCAGACATGAGCATCATAGAAAAAGCCGCCGGCAAGTTGTCGGTACCCCCGGCCCCTGCGCCGCGCACGGACGCCGAGTCGCCGCCGCGCGAGAGCGTGATCGAAGGCGCCGTGCGGCGCAGCCGCGAGGCGCCGGCGGCCGCGCCGATGGACGATCCCGCCACGATCTGGGGCAGCGCCGGCGACGACGAGGGGCGCGCGCGCAGCCAGGTGCAGCCGGTGAACATGGCGCGCTTGGCGCACATGGGATTCATCACCCAGGACAGCGAAAAAAGCCAGGCGGCGGAGGAATTCCGCATCATCAAGCGCCCGCTCATCGCCAATGCCTTCGGTCTGGGCACCGCGCGCGTGAAGAACGGCAATCTCATCATGGTGACGAGCGCGCTGCCGGGGGAGGGCAAAACGTATTGCGCGATCAACCTCGCCATTTCCATGGCCATGGAAATGGAGCGCACCGTGCTGCTGGTGGACGCCGACGTGGCGCGCCCGCGCGTGCCGGAATACCTGGGCCTGCAGGCCGACCGCGGCCTGCTGGACGTGCTGCGCGAGAAGGATCTCAAACTCTCGGATCTGCTCATCCGCACCGACATCGCCAAGCTCACCGTGCTGCCGGCGGGGCGCACCTACAAGCGCGCCACCGAGCTGCTCGCCAGCAGCGCCATGACCCAGTTGGTGGAGGATATCGGCAACCGCTATCCGGATCGCATCATCGTGTTCGATTCGCCGCCGCTGCTCGCCACCAGCGAAGCAGGGGTGCTGGCCTCGCACATGGGACAGATCGTGCTGGTGGTGGAAGCCGAGCGAACGCCGCAGGAAGCGGTGCGCGAAGCCCTCAACCACGTCCAGTCCTGCGAAGTGGTCAACCTGCTGCTCAACAAGGCTACGCCCACGCCGGGCAGCGATTATTACTACGGTTACTATGGCAGCTATGGCAGCTATGGCAAGTAGGCGCCGTTTCCTGGCTCCCCGGTGGCGTCCGCTTTCCGGCTTGATGCTCGTCGCCCTGCTGGCGCCGCAGGCCCATGCCGTGAACGGGCGGTTCACCCCTTATGTCGGCGCCAGTGCAATGGCCACGGACAACATCAATCTCGCGCCGAACAACAGCAAACAGGCCGGTTTCGTGCTGACGCTGAGCCCGGGCTTCCGTTGGGCTTCCCTGGGCAATCCCGATGCGGCCTACAACATCAACTACTCGTTGTCCGACGTGACTCGCCTGACTAGCGGCGGCTCTTCCAACAGCCTTTATAACAATCTGGCCGCCGACAGCCATTTCTCGCTGGTGCGCAATCTGCTGTTCCTGGATGCCAGCGCCAACGTCAGCCAGGTTTACGGCAACTTGCTGGCGACCGGCTCCAGCATCAGCAACAACAATAACAATTTGATCACTCTCGCGACCTACAACGTCAGCCCGTACGCGGTGCAGCGCCTGGGAGGGACGGCCGTGGCCACGCTGCGCCTCACGCAGAGCGGCACCTATTCGCCCAACGCCAATTATGCGCAGACCAGCCAGAGCGCCGTCCAGGCGGGACTCGCCAGCGGTGCGGATTTCTACCGCTTGTCCTGGAGCCTGAATTACTCCTACACCCTGGCTCGGCTGCAAAACGCGCCCAGCACGCCGCAATATTCTTCCAACGCCTACCTGCGCACGGTGTCCGGGACGCTCGGCTATCTGCTGACCCGCCACCTGCAGGTCAACGGCACGGTGGGGCGCGACGACAACCAATATCTCTCGCTCACCAATACGAGCGGCAATTTCTGGAGCGCGGGGCTGGCCTGGAGGCCGAGCGAGCACACTTCGATATCCGGCTCGGTGGGGCACCGCTATTTTGGCCGCACCTACGCCTTCTCGCTCAAACAGCGCACGCCGTTTTCCAGCTGGACGGCCAGTTATACGCAGAGCGTCAGCACGCTGCCCATGTTTCTCAACATGTTGGCGGCCTTCAATGTCTGGTCGTGCAACGGCGTCTCGGTGGCGTCCACCAGCAGCATCGTGCCGCCGCAGGCGGGATGCACCATCGTCCCGAATGCGCTGGCCGTGGGCGTGGCGTCCTTGCCCTACAATCAGGTCTTCATCAGCAAGGCTTTCGTCGCCGGGGTCACCTGGACGCGCAAGCGCCTGGGCCTGAGCCTCACGGGCTCGGACGTGCGGCGCCTGTATCAGCTGAACAATTCCCAGGATCGCAGCCGTTACGTCACGGCCATGGCCACCTATCAACTGACCCCGCGCTCCAGCCTGGTAGCGACGGCCAGCGTCAACAACAACCAGATTCCCGCCGGGGTGTTCACGCCCGTGGCGCGCAACGACATGTACTACTTTGGCAGTCTCGGGATCAACCGCCAATTCGGCCCGAACACCACAGGCAGTCTGATGTACAACTATCAGCAGCTGAATTCCAACGTATCGTCCGTGGACTATATCGCCAACAGCCTGATAGCCATGATCACCGTGACGTTCTGACGCCGTGTACGAATCGTATTATCGATTTTCCGCAAAACCTTTCCAGCTCAGCCCCGATCCGCGCTTTTTTTACGGCAGCAAGGGGCATCGCCGCGCCATGGCCTATCTGGAATACGGCCTTTCCTTGGGCGAGGGTTTCATCGTCATCACCGGCGAAGTCGGGGCCGGCAAGACCACGCTGGTGCGCAACCTCTTTCGCCAGCTGGAGAGCGAGAACATCATCGCCGCGCAACTGGTGAGCACCCAGCTGGATGCCGAAGACACCCTGCGCAGCGTCGCCGCGGCCCTGGGGCTGGAGCACGAAGGCATCAGCAAATCCGCTCTGCTCAAGAATCTGGAGGATTACCTGGTGGCGGCCACGCGCCAGGGCAAGCGCGTGCTGCTGGTGGTGGACGAGGCGCAGAACCTCACGCCGCGCGCGGTCGAGGAGCTGCGCATGCTGTCCAATTTCCAGAGCAACGAGCGCTCCCTGGTGCAGACCTTCCTGCTCGGCCAGCCCGAGTTCCGCGGCATCCTGCAAAGCCAGGACATGCAGCAGCTGCGCCAGCGCGTCATCGCCTCCTATCACCTGGGGCCCATGGACGCGGACGAAACCCGCGGCTACATCGAGCATCGTTTGAAGACCGTGGGCTGGACCGGCAACCCGTCTTTTTCCGACGCCGCCTTTGCCGAACTGCACGGCTTTGCCGGCGGCATCCCGCGGCGCATCAACACCTTCTGCGACCGCCTGCTGCTGTACGGCTACCTGGAGGAGAAGGCCCGCTTCGACGCTGCCGAGATCAACGAAGTGATCCAGGATCTGCGCAAGGAAGTGGCGCACCAGGAGCCCGGCCAGTACGCTGCGGTGCGCACGGCCAACGGCAGCCGCGGGGTCGTTGCGGAAGAGGCCATGCCGCCGCTCGCCCAGCGTGTGGAGCAGATGGAGCGCTCGCTCAACCGCATCCTGCCCATCGTGCGCAAGATCCTCTATGTGGTGAGCGAAAAGAACACCCCGGAGAGCGGGGTCGAGGCGGACCGCAGCACGGGTTGAGGGAGCGGCCATGGGTCCCATCCTCTGCGTCGCCGGTGCGCGGCCCAATTTCATGAAGATCGCCCCGGTGCTGGGGGCGCTCGCGGAAGCGGGGCTGCCCTGCAGGCTGGTGCACACCGGCCAGCATTACGATCCGGCGATGAACGACTGCTTCTTCCGCGATCTGGGCATCCCCGCGCCCGACCATTACCTGGAAGTGGGGTCGGCATCGCACGCAGTGCAGACCGCCGAAGTGATGAAGCGCTTCGAGCCGGTGCTGGAGCGCGAGGCGCCGGCCGCGGTGCTGGTGGTGGGCGACGTGAATTCCACCCTGGCCTGCGCCCTGGTGGCGGCCAAGCGCGGCGTGCCGGTGATCCACGTGGAGGCCGGGCTGCGCAGCTTCGACCGTGCCATGCCCGAGGAAATCAACCGCGTGCTCACCGATCAGCTCTCCGACCTGCTGTTCCTCACCGAGGCGGAAGCGCTGGACAACCTGCGGCGCGAAGGCATTCCCGCCGAACGCGCGCATTTCGTCGGCAACGTCATGATCGACAGCCTGCACCGCAATTTGGCGCGCGCCGTGCCGGCGGCGCAGACCCTGGGCGCGGCGCCCGGCGCTTATGCGCTTTTGACCCTGCACCGCCCCTCCAACGTGGACGATGCGCGCACGCTGGCGGAGCTGCTCGAAGCCGTGGCAGACATCGCGCGCGAGCTGCGCGTGGTCTTTCCCGTGCATCCACGGACGCGCGGGCGCATCGAGGCCTACGGCCTGCACGGCCTGCTCGCCGGCCTTACCGCGCTGCCGCCGCTGGGTTATCTGGAAATGCTGGGGCTCATGCGCGATGCGAAATTCGTCATGACCGATTCCGGCGGCATCCAGGAAGAGACTACGGCTTTGGGCGTGCCCTGCCTGACGTTGCGCGAAAACACCGAGCGGCCCATCACCCTGACCCAGGGCACGAACCAACTCGTCGGCACCGACACGGCGCGGCTCGGGCAGGCGGTGACCGAGATCCTCGCCGGGCGCGGTGCGGCCGGGCGCATTCCCCAGTACTGGGACGGGCGCGCGGCCCAGCGCATCGCCGCCATCATCCGCGCCTGGCTGGCGGAGACGGAAAGGCTCAAGGCGGCCTGATGCGGGGAAGGGGAGACAGATGAACAAGACCCTGCGCAACGCCATGAGCGTGGATGTGGAGGATTATTTCCAGGTTTCGGCTTTCGCGCCCTACATCGCGCGCGCCGACTGGGAGCGTCTGCCCTGCCGGGTGGAGCGCAATGTCGACCTGATTCTGGGGCTGCTGGACGAGAGCGGCGCCAAGGCTACCTTCTTCACCCTGGGCTGGATCGCCGAACGCCACCCGGCCGTGGTGCGCCGCATCGCCGACCATGGCCACGAAGTCGCGAGCCACGGCTACGGCCACGAGCGCGCCAGCGATTTGTCGCCCGAACGGTTTCGCGAGGACATCACGCGCGCCAAAAAACTTCTGGAAGACCAGTGCGGGACGGAGGTGCGCGGCTACCGGGCGCCGAGCTTTTCCATCAGCCGGCGCAACTGGTGGGCGGTGGACGAGATCCGCGCCGCCGGCTACCGCTACAGTTCCAGCATCTACCCGGTGAAGCACGACCATTACGGTATGCCGGAGGCGCCGCGTTTTCCCTACCGGCTGCACGACATGTTGTGGGAGCTGCCGCCCACCACGGTGCCCTTGCTGGGGCGCAACTGGCCGGCGGCGGGGGGCGGCTGGTTCCGCCTGCTGCCCTACGGCGTGTCGCGCTGGCTGCTGCAGCAGGTCAACGACAAGGAGCAGGCGCCCTGCATGTTCTACTTCCATCCCTGGGAAGTGGACCCGGATCAGCCGCGCCAGAGCGGCGTGGGCCTGAAGACGCGCTTCCGCCACTACGTCAACCTGGAGCACATGGAAACGCGGCTCAGGCGCCTGCTGCGCGACTTCGCCTGGGATCGCGTGGACCGGGTGTTCCTGCGGGATTGACATGCCGACCACGACCCCGGCTCCGACGCCGGCCACCCCCGGGACGGTTCCCGCACTGCGGCTGCTCGTGCCGGGCGAGGAGGCGCGCTGGGATGCCTATGTCATGGCCCATCCGGCGGCGACTTTTTTCCACCGTGCCGGCTGGCGGCGGGTGATCGAGCAGGCCTTCGGCCATCGCACCTG
>JAJZRU010000040.1 GCA_021802555.1 Pseudomonadota bacterium | reverse complement strand
CGACGAGGAAGCCGGCCAGCGCCCCGGCCAGGGCCAGGATCCGCGCCAGCGGCGCGTTGCGGTCCGATCCGGTCGCCAGCACCAGCGCCCCCGCCGCGATCGGCACCCAGATCACCAGGCTCAGCAGCAGATCGGGCCGGATCGCGCCGGCGGTCAGAACCACTTCAACACCTGCGGGCCACGGCCATCAGCGTCATGACGGCCCGCGAGGGGCGCGCATAGGCAGGAATCAGGCGGCGCCCCATTGCCGGGTGGCAATGCCCTCGCCCAGATCGGCTTCGATGAGGCGTTGGCGCACCTCCACGAGTTTTTCGATGAGTGCGGGTTCGGCGCGCGCGTAGGCTTCGGCATCGGGGATGCGCCTGACCACGACGCCGAGCAGTTCTGTGATGGCATTGCCGATGGAATTCTGGCTGATGGTGACGATGAGCTTGCCGGCATCGTTGCGGTAGATCAGTTGCTTGAAGGCCGGCTGCCAACGGATCGCGTTGGCATACTTGGGATCGCTGATGCAGCGGTCGCGCACCATTTTCGCGGTCCTCAGGAAATCGTTGTCGAACAGCAGCTTCCTCTCCACCAGATCGGCGAAGTGGATGCCCTCGGGCAGGGATGCGTTGCGAGTGGAAACCTGGCCGAAAAATGTCCGGTAGAAATCGGTGAAGCCCTTGAGCAGGACGTCGTATTCCTTCCAGAATCCGGGCTTCTTGAGGGACTCGGCGCCGCCCTGCACTTCCCAGCTGGGCAGGCCCTGCGGATAGCCCGTGAGCGCGATCCGGCAGCTGCCGTCGCGGCAGGGCGTGAGAATTTGCAAATCCAGTTCGTCGAAAAAGGCGCGATAGACGTCGCGCATGTAGGCCTGGAACAACGAGTGCTGGCCGCCGTCGGTGAGATTGGGGTTGTCCGCGTCGGCCAGACCGGCATCCCGCAGCTGTGCCTTGGAAAAGACGATGAAATGGTTGTGCAGCATGCGGATGCTGGGCACCCCCGGCAGGTTGAGCGGCCAGGTTGCGTCCAGGCTGGCCTCGCCCGCAAGCGCCAGATGCTGGTCCGGGTCGGGATAGCGTTCCAGCATGTACTCGATGATGATCTGGTTCATGCGGTTCCAGACATTCTTCACCGGGCCGGGCACCTGGGTGCGGCGCACCGGCCGGCCCAGGGGGTCGAGGATGCTGCGCGAGGTGTTGTAAATGATCGAGGTGTCGAATTCGTTGCTGTGGCCTATGGCCTTGCGGTAGAGCAGCAGGCCCTCAGGGTTTTGCAGCAGGCCGTTGTTGTGCACCAAATCGTTGAGATTCTCGGCGCTGTTGAAGAATTCGTTGGGTTTCATCCCTTCCGGCACTTCCAAGGGGATGGGGCGGAAGGGGGTGACGATTTCTCTGGGGCCGGTAGGCATGGTTGTCCCTATGAATTTGTTCTTGAGCAGAGGGCAGAGAGGCGATGCCGCGTCTGGGGCGGCGTCGCTCGGCTTCACGCCCGCCCGGATTCCTTCTGCTCTGCGCCTGCGAGCCCGATCGCCGCGTGTTTTCCGGGCGCGCTTAACGCCCCGTTAATTCCAGCGGCGGCCCGGCAGAACTCAGGGTAGACTGCGGATGTACTGGGCGAGTTCCAGCATGTCTTCGTGGCTCAGGCGGGACGCGATGGTGCGCATCATCTTGGCCGGGTCGTTGGCTCGCGCGCCGGTGCGGAAAGCGTGCAGCTGGGCAAGGACATATTGCGCGTGCTGTGCCGCCAGGCGCGGAAATTCCACCGGTATGCCCAGTCCCTGCGGCCCATGGCAGGCGGCACAGGCGGGGACGCCCTGGCTGGGAACGCCTGCGCGCCAGAGCTTCTCGCCGGCGGCGACCATGTCCTTGTTCTGCACCACGCCTACGGGCGGCTGCTGTTCGCTGAAATACAGCGCCAGGTTGTGCATGTCGCTCTCGCTCAGGCTGGCGACCATGCCGTTCATGATGGGATTCTGCCGCTTGCCGGATTTGAAGTCATTCAGTTCTTTCACCAGATAGGAATAATGCTGCCCCGCGAGATTGGGGTAGGTCGGCGCGACGCTGACGCCGTTGGCGCCATGGCAGGCGGCGCACACGCTGTTGACGATAGGCTCGGCCAACACGGGGTTGCCGCGTGCTGCCTGCCAGGGATTGGCGGGCGGCGGGAATTGCATGGGTGCGGGCTGTGCCGCCGGGGCGGGCGCGGCCGGGGCGCTCGCCGCAGGCGCGCCGGCCGCGAGCGCCGGTGCCGCGGCAGCGGCGAGGGCAAGAGTGAACATCCAGGCTTTCATGACAGGCTCCACGGAACAAAACTTGAGTAAGGGCGAGGGCTCCGGGGCCGGCGCAGGCGCGCACCGGCCGGAGCGCCGCGGCTCAATGCACGTCCTTCCAATACTCCTTCTTGAGGAAATAGGCGAGGATGAGGAAGGCGAAGAGGAAGATCATGACGTAGACGCCGGTGTGCAGACGCTGCTCCCTGGCAGGGTCGGACATCCAGGTGAGATAGTTCACCAAATCGCCCACCATGGCGTTGTACTGGGCCGGGGTCATGCTGCCGTTCTGGACCAGTTCGAGGTGCTCGAAGGTCTTTTCCTTCTGCGGTTTGCCGTCCACCATGTCCACATGGGTCTTGAACACCGCCACCTGATCCCCCTGCAGGTTGGCCAGCACGTTGGGCATGGCCACGTTGGGGAAGAGCGCGTTGTTCCAGCCCGTGGGCCGCGCGGGATCGCGGTAGAAGCTGCGCAGATAGGTGTAGACGAAGTTGGGCCCCAGGGCGCGCGTGATCACCGACAAATCGGGAGGGGCGACGCCGAACCACTTCTTGGCGTCGTCTTGGCGCATGGCCACCGTCATGGTGTCGCCCACCTTGTTGCGCGTGAACAGCAGGTTATGTTGGATCTGTTTTTCGCTGAGGCCCAGAGCCTCCAGGCGCGAGTAGCGCATGTATTGCGCGCTGTGGCAGCTCAGGCAGTAGTTGACGAAGTCCTTGGCGCCACGCTGCAGGGAGGCCTGGTTGTTCAGGTCGACGGGCGCGTGATCCAAGGGGATGGCCGTCTCGGCCAGCGCCAGGCCGGGCAGCAGCGCGGCCAGGAAAAGGAGTTTCTTGAGCAGATTCATGATCGGTGCGTCACTCGCTTTCTTAATGTTTGAATGTCACCCGTTCCGGTTCCGGCTTGGTCTTGTCCACCCGCGTGTACCAGGGCATGAGCACGAAGAACAGGAAATAGGGCACGGTGAAGATGCGGGAAAGCAAGGTATTCATGGGTGTCACCACCTGCATGCCCAGGTAGCCCAGGGTCAGGAAGGAGATGATGAAGGCCGCCAGGAAGAGCTTGTACAGCCCGCCGCGGTAGCGGATCGACTTCACGGCGCCCCTGTCCAGCCAGGGCAGGAAGAACAGCACCACGATCGAGGCACCCATCACCACCACCCCCGGGAACTGCGAGTCGAACATGGGGGGAATGGCGCGCAGGATGGCGTAGAAGGGGGTGAAATACCACAGCGGGTGGATCTCCGGCGGGGTCACCAGGGGGTTGGCCGGCAGGAAATTGTCGGGCTCCAGCAGGATGCCGCCGCCGCTGGGCCAGAAGAACACGAAGGCGGAGAAGATGATGAGGAACACCGCCACGCCCACGATGTCCTTCACCGTGTAGTAGGGGTGGAAGGGAATGCCGTCCAGGGGAATGCCGTTGGCGTCCTTGTGCTTCTTGATCTCGATGCCATCGGGGTTGTTGGAGCCCACTTCGTGCAGGGCGATGATGTGCGCCACCACCAGGGCCAGCAGCACGATGGGCACGGCGATGACGTGGAAGGAGAAGAAGCGGTTGAGCGTCGCCCCCGACACCACGTAGTCGCCGCGTATCCACAAGCCGATGTCCGGGCCGATGACGGGAATGGAGTTGAACAGGTTGATGATCACCTGCGCGCCCCACAGCGACATCTGGCCCCAGGGCAGGAGATAACCCATGAAGGATTCGGCCATGAGGGCGACGTAGATCACCACCCCCAGAACCCAGAGCAGCTCTCTGGGTTTTCTGTAGGAGCCGTAGATGAGGCCGCGGAACATGTGCAGGTACACCACGACGAAGAAGGCCGAGGCGCCGATGGCGTGCATGTAGCGGATGAGCCAACCCCAATCCACGTCGCGCATGATGAACTGCACCGAGCCGAAGGCCAGCTTGGCATTGGGCTGGTAGTTCATCACCAGGAAGATGCCGGTGACGATTTGCAGCACCAGCACCAGGAGGGCGAGGGAGCCGAAGAAGTACCAGAAGTTGAAATTCTTGGGCGCGTAGTATTCGGACAGGTGGGCTTTCCAACTGGCGGTGAGGGGAAAGCGGTCGTCTATCCAGTTGAGCAGTTTTTGGCCGGCGCTCATGGTTTATGCTCCCTTCTTGGGGTCTACGCCCACTTTGATGCGGGTGTCGGTGAGGTAGAAATGCGGGGGCACCACCATGTTGAGGGGCGCCGGAGAGCCCTGGTAGACGCGCGCGGCGAGGTCGTAGCGCGAGCCGTGGCAGGGGCACAGCCAGCCGCCGGTCCAGTAGCCACCGATGTCGGGGGCGACCGGGTTGGGGCGGTAGGTGGGCGAGCAGCCCAGGTGGGTGCAGATGCCGATCAGCACCATGTACTCCGGCTTGATGGAGCGGTTGGCGTTCTTGCAATACGCGGGCTGCTGGTTTTGCTCGGAGTTGGGGTCGGTGAGCATGCCGTCATTCTTCTGCAGCATGGCGAGCATGGTGGGGGTGCGGTTGACCACCCAGATGGGCTGGCCGCGCCATTCGGAGGCGACGAACATGCCCGGCTCTAGCTTGGAGATGTCCACTTCCACCGGCGCCCCGGCGCCCAGAGCCTTGGCGCTGGGCAGCATGTTCATGATGAAGGGGACCGCTGCGACCGCCACTCCCGCGCCCCCCACCGCCGCCGTCGCCGCCACCAGAAACTTGCGGCGCTTCGGATCGGTGGGGGCGTTGAACGATGCTCCCAAGGCCTCTTCTATCGGTATTTCATGGCTCATGCGACATCCTTTCTACATAGAATCAATCTATTGCGTGATGGGTGCCCGGAAAGCGCAGCGCAAAAGACGCGTGTTGAGCAGCACTTTTCCATGCCCGGCGCGGATGATGAATCCTTAAAATATACTTACGACAAAAAGATAGCTAAATCCGAATATTCGAACAATAGCGCGCACCGGGAGCCTCGTCAAGAATTTTTTGCGAGCGTCACGACCGTCGGCCAAATGGCCGTTGCCGCCTCTAGACGCAGGGCCCGTTCCACCCGCGCGGCCAAATCGCGCTCGGCGGCGATGAACTCGGCGCGTGGCCGCCTGCCCGGCGGCATCCAGCTTCTGCAATAGCGCCTGCCCCTGAGCAAGCATGATGAGGCTGAGCTCGCAGCGCCCCCTGAGGCCCAGCAGAGCGAGGAATTCGGACGGCGGCAACAGGCGGCTGCCGTCGCGCAGGCGCGCCGGGGCTTCCACGCCGATGAGCTTGCGTTCGCGCAGCGAGAGGATGGGCTGGAAGTAGGCCACCGCATCCTCGGCCAGGCGTTCGCGCAGGCGCAGCGCGGCGCTGATTTCGCCCGGGTTGAAATACTGCCAGAAACGCTCGCGCGCGCCCGGGCCTCGTTGAGATAGGCGGCGAGCTGGTTGCGGTTGGGCAGCCCCGTGAGATGGTCGTGACCGGCAAGCCATTGCTGCTGGTCCCGCTCTTCGCGCAGAGCGCGGCGCAGGTCCATGTGGTCTATCGCCTCGTTGAGCAGGGTGGCGAGGCGCCGCAGCATGACGAAATCCTCCGCAGCCAGATCGCCGTAGCCGGCCAGCCCCCGTAGCAGCAGCGCGCAGCACCGGCGCTGCGATGCACGAGCGGCAGGACGGCGCACGCACCGGCTGCGTCGTGCGCCAGCGCGCGTGTCTGCGCGGCGCGCTGCAGCAGATCGCGCGCCTCGGCGGGCTCGGCGTCCTGCGGCGGAGAGTGTTTGCTCGTAGACGTAATTGCGCAGCAGGTTGTGCGCCATGGCGGCGATGCGCCGGTAGCCCAACGCTGTCATCAGCAGCAGGGTCAGGCCGGCGAAAATCGGCGCCATGTGCGCCCCACCACAAAGCGGTGATATTGCTCAGGGGGATGGCTACGTAGGCCGCCACGGGATGCCCGGCACGCGCTGCCAGACCACCAGCCGCTTGAAGGGGTGCTGCCGGGGGTCGGCGTTCATGTAGCCGATGGCCACACCCAGGCGCGCTTCAGGGTGGCGACGCACGTCCTGCACCAGCACGCCGTTGCGCGGATGGGCATAGAAGGCGCCGAGATCGCGCGTACACGGGGCGGGCCAGCGCGCGATCAGGTAGCCGTCGGTGCGCATCATGCCCACCGCCATGTCGGGATAGGCCGATTATGTAGACCGCTCGATTATGTGGAGTACCGGATAGGCATTCTTCTGATGCCTTGCATAACCTGGCTTTTCGGCGATTGATGTAACGGCACGCTCGACATAATTTCAGCGGCTGTCTGAAGTTACGGCTCCATAGCCGCAGCTATGTCGAGGATGGGCGACAAAGCAATCGGCGATGCGGGGCGTGTCGAACATAGCGAGTTATGGGTCGGTGTACTAGCCTTTTTGCTTGACTAAGCGGCGCTTACGGACGCCGTGGGGCGGCATGCCCTGCCGGGCGGTAGTCAGCGATATTCCGTCAACTGCGCCAGCGGCACGCGCTGCTTGTCGCCTGGCCCGTGCGCGCAGCGGCCCAGGGCCAGAAGCAGGGCAACGGCCTCGCGCTCGAGGTCTATGCCCAGGAGGGCGCCGAGGCGGTTTTCGTCGAAGCCGCCCAGCGCGCAGCTATCTACGCCGCAGGCGGTCGCCGCTAGCATCATCTGCATGGCCGCGAGCATGCATTGGGCGCTTGCCCAGGCGCGGACGTCGGCGGCGGCGTGGAATTGCCGGTAGGCGGCGAGCCCCGCAGCGAAGTTGTCCGCATGCTCGCGCCGCAGGCGTGCGCGCAGTGTGGCGCTGTCCGGGTCCATATCCGCGACACTGGCGAGGATGGCCACCAGTGCGCTGCAAGTGACGGCCTGGGGTTGGCCGAAACAGGCGTCTTGCAGTTCGGGCAGGCGTGCCGGGTCGCGCACGACCAGGAAACGCCAGGGCTCCAGGCCGAAAGAGGAGGGCGCCAGCCGCCCGGCCTCGAACACCGCTTGCAGATCCGCTTCGGCGATGGACGCGCCGGAGCGGAAGGCGCGGCAGGCATGGCGACGGCGCATCAGGGCAGTCAGCGTGTCGATTTCGCTCATGAGGGCTCTCCAGTGCGAGGCCCACGATGGCCCCTACCGTATCCATTCTATTATCCCGGCAACCGAAGGGGGCCCCGGCCCGAAGGCCGGGAGCGTCGGGCCGTCCAGAGATTGCTTCGGCCGCTTCTCAGGGTATTTGCGCCGCCATGCGTCGATCGGCGCCTTGGCCTGGCACGACATCCGAGGCGGCCCATCGGTCCAAAAAGATAACGTCCGGGAATGGCTGGCCTGAAGTTTGAGCGATTTTTATAGTGCGCATTACGGATGCAAATTTTGGCCCGGGAGCCTGCAATCGAGCACTTCAAACCCGTGATTCGCGGTTTGGCGGGGCGTTTTATGTCAGCGTTCTTTCCATGGGGGATTTGCTGTCGGCCGAGCTGCTCCGTCGGGCCGCCAAAGTTCGAAAATCGCACTTTTTTGCCGAGTGCCGCAGCTGACGGCGACTCGGCTTCAGGCCGGGCTTGCGCTGCCGTCCGCGGCCCGGGTATCGCCGGCTGGCGGGGTACGGCCACGACGGTATCCGGCGCCGCATCTCGTTTCCGAGGGCACGCTAAACGATGGCGGAATCGACGCACTTGCGTACCGCTGGACGCCGTTGCGCGCCAGCCCGGGCGGCTGTTTCAGCCCCCCCTGCGGCACCGTGCCGCAGGAGGGGCAGGACAAGCCGTTCCCCGCGCCGCCGATAAACCGTTATGATTGCCGCGCCCGGGCGCTACGGATTGTTTTTGCCTCCACTCCCGCGAGCATCATTTCGAGCATGGAAAGAAATCGCCTTGGCGAAGATCAGGCCGGCGGCCGCCCAGGCGCCGCTGCGACACCGCAGTCCGCGTTGCTGCCTGCGCTCGCTCGCCTGGCGATGGTACGCTGGCTGAGCCTGGCCATACTGACGGGTTTGGGTGGACTGTCCTGGGAGATCCTCCGGCTCGATCTGCCCTATCGGCTGTTGGCCTTGGTGCTGGTCATGCAGGCGGCCTTCAATCTTTACACGTCTTGGCGTTGCCGGCAGGGTGGGCCGCCGGGCATGGGTGAGCTGTGCGGCCATATCGTTGCCGATCTGTCTTTTTTGGGTCTGTTGCTTTACTTTACCGGCGGCTGGCTCAATCCCTTCGTTTCCTTCCTGCTGGTGCCCGTGGTGCTGGCCGCGGCCGTGCTGCCGCCCGCGCTGGCGGTGGCGTGCGGCTTCTATGGCGTCTTGATCTACAGCCTGCTGGCACGCTACTACGTGGTCTTGCCGGTGGCCGGGGAACGCGCCATGCGCTTGCATATCCTGGGGATGTGGTTCAATTTCGTTTTGTCCGCCGGAATCATCATCCTGTTTATGCTGCGCCTGCGCCGGGAGCTGGGCGCGCGCGACGCGGCGCTGGAACGGGCGCGCGAGCAGGTCCTGCGGGACGAGCGTTTGCTGGCCCTGGGCATACAGGCTGCAAGCACGGCCCATGAGCTGGCTACGCCGCTCAACACGCTGGCGCTCGGGGTGGAAAATCTTCCCCTGTTGCCGGCCATACAGCAAAGGGAAGAAATTCGCCGCATGGGCGAGCAGATCGCGCGCTGCAAGGCGGTGCTCCAAGGTCTGCGGGAGGCAGGGCGGCGCGGGCCGCAGGCTGCGGCCCTGGGGCCCTGGTTGGGAAAGATACTGCGCGACTGGGAAGCGGCGAGGCCGCAAATCCGCGTCGAACTTGGCGTGGACGATGCTCTGGCTTCTCGGGTGCTGATGCTCGACGACGTCCTGCGTCAAGCAATATTCAACCTGCTGGACAACGCCGCGCGGGCTTCGAGCGAGCCTTTGCGCATGGCGGTGCGGCAGGTCGGCGAGGCCGTCGAACTGGAAATTCTCGATCGCGGGCCGGGGTATGAGCCGCAGGATCCGCTGGCGCCGCGCGGCATCGGCCTGCTGCTCACGCGGGCCGCCGTCGAGCGGCTGGGCGGGCGCTTGGCACTGGACAAGCGTGCTCAGGGAGGGACCCGCGCCGCCATTTTGCTGCCCTTGACCAATTTGAGTTGACATCATGCCTGAGCGGATACTGCTGGTGGACGACGATGCGGATTTCCTGGCCGCTCTGGCACGGGGCCTCAGCCTGCGCGGCTACGCTGTCGCGGCCGCCGCCGGCGCCGAGGCGGCCTTGGCCCTGGCCGGCGCGCACCCTCCCGACTACGCGGTGGTGGACTTGAAATTGGCCGGCGCAAGCGGGCTCGACCTCATTCCCAAATTGCGTTTGGCTGCACCGGCCGCGCGCATTCTCATGCTAACCGGCTATGCCAGCATCGCCACCGCGGTGGAAGCCGTGAAGCGCGGCGCCGACAATTACCTGTCCAAGCCTGCC
Organism: Pseudomonadota bacterium; assembly: GCA_021802555.1. Taxonomy (GTDB): domain Bacteria; phylum Pseudomonadota; class Gammaproteobacteria; order Burkholderiales; family Thiobacillaceae; genus JAJXXS01. Next base: position 2,945 of record JAJZRU010000040.1, on the reverse strand, counting down.
GGTACGGCGGAAATCCTTTGTGCCCTGGAAGCCAGGGCGCCGACGCCTCCAGGCATGGAAGCGGTCCGGCCCCTGAGCTTGCCGAGGCTGGAATGGGAACACATCCAGCGGGTGTTGGCGGAACACGGCGGCAACATCTCCGCTACTGCCCGGGCGCTGAACATGCACCGCCGGACGCTGCAAAGAAAGCTCGCCAAGCGGCCGGTCAGGGCGTGAGCCGTTTCCAGGCTGTTATGATGATCGATTGATCGACGGCTTGCGTCCTCATGGACATCAATCTCTGGAACCCCGGTCCCGGCCTGTCTGTCGGCATGGCGTTGTTGACCGCCTTTCTGCTGGGCATGGTGCATGGCGCCACGCCCGACGAGCATACCTGGCCCATCACCTTCAGCTACGCCATCGGCGGCTATTCCTCGCGCCGCGGGCTGCTCGCCGGCCTGACTTTCTCGCTGGCCTTCACCGTACAGCGCGCCCTGGCCTCGGAACTCGCCTATTTTGCCTTGTACCGCTGGTTCGCCATGGAGGCGGTGAACCACGTGATATTTCTCGTGGTAGGTGCGGTCATGTGGCTGGCAGGGCGCTATCTGGCGCGCGGCCGGTTGCTGCATCTGGGCGCACACGGCCGCCTCGCCGAGGTGCGAGATCCGCGCCCCTGGATGCCCGCCGTGCATGGCTTCATCGCCGGCTGGGGGATAGGGGCGTTCGCCATGGTCCTCTATACGGTGCTGGCCCCGGCCATGCCTAGCGCCGCCTGGGCCTGGCTGCCCGGGGCTTTGTTCGGCCTGGGCACGACGGTGGTGCAGGCATTGGCCGGCGGCCTGTTCGGCTGGTTCATGGCGCACCGCCGCTTTTCGCCCGAGGTCGTCCGCAGCATCGCGCTGGTCACCGCGGCGCGCACCCTGGGCTGGGGCGGCGTGGCTTTTTTTGTTTTCGGCCTGCTGGGCTTGTTGTTCCCGGCCATAGAAGACTGGCATGTCGACACCGGCCTGCACGTGCACAACCTGGCGCATCTCGACCTGGATTTCGTCCTGCTCATGCTGGTGGTGATCGGCATAGGCGTCACCACCCTGGTGGGCCAGTGGCGCTATTGGAGCCGACAGGAGCCGCCGCACTGATGGCGGCTCTCAGGCACGGCGGCACGTAATGCCGCGCTTGCGTCTATCGGTCAATAACGGGCATAGCTGCGGGTAGAGCCGGTATCATCGACCAGAAGCACCTCGAACGCGTCCCGGCGGGCGCCTTCCATGCCGGGCGAGCCCATGGGCATGCCGGGCACCGCCAGCCCCCGGGCACGGGGCCGCTCTTGGAGCAGGCGCCGGATATCCTTGGCCGGCACGTGGCCTTCCACCAAATAGCCGGCCACTTCGGCAGTGTGGCAGGCACCCATGCCCAAGGGCACCCCGAGCCGCTGCTTGTGCGCCGCCACATTGTTGGTGTTGTGGGCGATGACCTGGAAACCATGGGTCTTGAGGTGCTTTATCCATCGGTTGCAGCACTCGCAGCCGGAGCTTTTATAGACTTCCACCACTGGAGCGTCCGACGCCGCCCGCGCTACCGGCGCCATAAGCGCGATGAGTAGCGCCCTGAGAATCAATGCGTTCATTCCATACCCCCGGTTTTGGTTTGCATGCCGCGGGCAGGGGCGCTGCCGGCGGTCCTTGAAGAGGCGGCCGGCCGGTTTCTCCGCGCCGCCTCGAAAAGCAGGTCGTAGTCCAGCGCCACCTGCCGGAAACCGATGCAGGCAAAAAGCCCTTTCATGAAGCGATTCCGTTCCGGCAGCCGGTTCAAGGAGTCTATCGCCCGCCTGCTGAACAGGCGAAAATCTCCGACGTCTTCGGGGATGGCCACCCCGCTGAAACGATTGATGAGCCGATAGAACGCGTGGGCAGTGGGCCGCTTCAGCCACGTTTCACCTCTGCGGCTGCGGCGCCGCATGTTCACGACGTCGGCGCTGCCGTCGTCCACATAAATCACCTCGAAGGCGGCGGAAATCCCGGCCAGCGCAAAGGCAAGGCGCTGGTGGAACACGGGCAACAAGGCCTCTTCGTTGAACACCGGAACTACGATGGTGAGCGCAACCATTGGCGCCGGACCGCCCTCGGGCGGAGCCATGCGGCTCTTTCGGGTTTGGAACGGATTAACCGACATACCGGCCGGTCCCGGACGCGAGTCCGCCGCCTCCCGGGAGGCGGACGCTTGGAGCGAGCCTGGGCACGCACAAGCCCACTCGCCTGCGGCCGCCCTGCAGGATCCGCTCAGTGAGCATGGCCATCGCTGTGCCCGTGGCCGCCTTCGCTGGCCGACGTTGGCTGGCCGTCGTGGTGGGGCGAGGCGCGCTCCACCATGTCCTGGTATTGCTGGGGCGTGAGCCCAGGCAGCGCCTGCAAGAAGGCCACCATGCTCCAGATGACGGCGTCGTCGTGGCTTGTGCCCCAGGCCGGCATGGCGCTCATCTTGATGCCATGCTTGATGACCCAGAAGGCGCGGCGCGGATCGATCTCCGCAGTGGTGAGATCGGGAGGCTGGGGGTAAAGTCCGCTGCGCAACTCCGAATCCTGCTGACCCGGCGCGAGATGGCAGGACGCGCACATGGCGGCGTACTGGCCGGCACCTTTGAGGATCAACTGCGGATCGTTGAGGGGGGGCGGGGTCAAATCGGCGCTGCGCACCGCTATGGAGCGATGGCGCGTTTCCTGCATCAGCCAGAAGACCGGCCGCGAATGGGGATCGTCGGCGGCGACGTCGTAGGCGCCGGACCAGACAAAGGCCATCCCGCCCGCAAGCAGGACAAGCAGCAAGGTGAGCACGACAAGAAAATATTTTGGATCGTCGGCAGAATCTGTGGGTCGGTTTGCATGAAGAGTCAGGCCACGGGCATCAGACATATTGACGGGTGCGCTGGGGTCTTCATGGCCGGAAGCGGAACAACGCGGCATCAGGCCATT
>JAJZRU010000017.1 GCA_021802555.1 Pseudomonadota bacterium | reverse complement strand
CAGCGGCACCTGGTCGAGAACGCGTTCCTGCTGCTCAAGCAGTGGCGGGGTATCGCCACGCGCTACGCTAAACGGCTATCGTCCTTTCTTGCCGCCACTCAGATTCGCTGCCTCGTCCTGTGGTTGCGAATCTCGTGACGACACTATCTAGGCAGGCGGTGCACGACTTGAAAAAAAAGCCCGGTTTGCACCGGGCTTTAAAATCCACCAAAGGAGGAGGATGGAGGAGACAACACTAAGACCTGCAGAACAGGTGCGTTAGTGTTATTAGAATTTTCTAATATTTTTCTTATTTGTGCAACCTTTTTTTGAAAAGCCCGCCCGCCCAAAGGAAAAAAATATAACTATTTATTTTTTATGGTTTATTTGTAGAGCACCCTCACGCTGGCATCGTCCAGCCAGGCTCGAAGAGATTCCAGCAGCCTGTCCTGCAAACTGACTTGCCAGGTTTCCCCCAGGCGAATCCGACATTCGGCTTGACCGTTGTGGTAAACCAAATGCACCGGGCAGCCCGTTGCGGCGCCCTGACGGTAGGGTTCCAGCATTTGCCTGAGCTTGCCGGCATCCGCCTGCCCGTTCAGCCTAAGGTTCAATTCCTGCGCGAATCGGCCGCGCGCCCCCGCCAAGTCATACAATTGTTCCGCCGTGATGCGCAGACCGCCTGAATAGTCGTCCCGACTGACCTTGCCTTCGACGACAAGCAAAGCATCTTCCTTGAGCCAGTCGCGAAATCGCTCGAACTGTTCGTTGAAAATCGCCACTTCCACCGGGGCAGTATCGTCGTCGAGCAGCAGAATGGCCATTTTTCCCCGCCGTGTCATTTGCGTGCGCAGGCCGGTCACGATGCCTGCCAGGACCTGCAACTCCCGGCTCGGCTCCAGTTCGGCCAAGGGCTTCCTGGCAAATCTGCGCACTTCGGGGGCATAGGCGGTGAACGGATGGCCCGACAGGTAATAGCCCAAAGCAGATTTTTCCTGCAAGAGCCTTTCCACGTCGCCCCAACCAGGAACGTCGGCCAAAGGCTCGTCCTCCCCGATCACGGCTTCGCCAAACAATCCGCCCTGGCCGCTGTCCTGCGCCGCCTTGCTGGCCAGATCGAGGGCGACGCCTACGCTCGCGAGCAAACGCGCCCGATCATTCTCCAGACCGTCAAACGCACCGGCCTTGACCAGCGCTTCGAGCACGCGCCGATTGATGGCTTTCTTGTCTACGCGCCGGGCCAGTTCGAACAGCCCGGTAAAAGGCCCCCCCGTTTCGCGCGCGGCAACGATGGCCGCGATCGCCGCTTCGCCGGTGCCTTTGATGGCGCCCAGGCCATAGCGTACCTGGCGCGGGCCGACCGGCTCGAAGCGGTAGCCGGAAAGGTTGATGTCCGGCGCCAGCACTTCGATGCCGTTGGCCCGGCAATCCTCGAAAAACACTCTCACCTTGTCGGTGTCGGCCATTTCCGAGGACAGCGTCGCCGCTATGAACTCGGCCGGGTAATGCGCCTTGAGCCACGCGGTCTGGTAGGCAACCAGGGCGTAGGCCGCGGAATGCGACTTGTTGAAACCGTATTCCGCGAATTTTTCCATCAGGTCGAACAAACGCTCCGCCAGCTTGGCATCGACGCCGCGGCCTTGCGCCCCTTCCAGGAAAATCGCCCGCTGCTTGGCCATTTCCTCGGGCTTTTTCTTGCCCATGGCGCGGCGCAGCATGTCCGCCCCGCCCAGCGTATAGCCGGCCAGGATCTGAGCGACGAGCATCACCTGTTCCTGATAGACGATGATGCCGTAAGTGGACTTGAGCACCGCTTCCAGATCCGGGTGGAAGTACTCCGGCGTCTGCCTGCCCTGCTTGCGCGCGATGAAGTCGTCCACCATGCCGGAACCGAGCGGGCCGGGCCGGTTCAGCGCCATGAGGGCGATGATGTCCTCGAAGCAATCCGCCTTGAGCCGCCGCTCCAGGTCCTTGGCCGAGCGCGATTCCGACTGGAACACGCCGGTGGTATTGCCTTCCGCGAACAGCCGATAGACTGCGGCATCGTCGAGCGGAAGTTCTTCCAAGCGGAAAGTTTCCATGCCGGGCTGGCGCCGCACGAAACCGACCGCTTCGTTCAGGATGGTGAGCGTGCGCAGGCCCAGGAAGTCGAACTTGACCAGGCCGACCGCCTCGACGTCGTCTTTGTCGAACTGGGAAACGAAGGCATCCGATCCTTCCTGGCGGTATAGCGGACAAAAATCGGTCAGCTTGCCCGGCGCGATGAGCACCCCGCCAGCATGCATGCCTACGTTGCGCGGCAGATCTTCCAGTTTTTCCGCCAAGGTGAACAGCTCCTTGACTTCTTCCTCGCTGTCGTAGCGCTCTTTGAGCTGCGGCTCCATTTCCAAGGCCTTGGCCAGTGAAACAGGCTTGACTCCTTCCATGGGCACGAGCTTGGAGAGCTTGTCGCAATAGACATAGGGCATGTCCAATACCCGCCCGACGTCCCGGATCACCGATTTGGAGCCGAGTGTGCCGAAAGTGGCGATTTGCGAGACGGCGTCGGCGCCGTAGCGCTCCTTGACGTAATTGATTACGCGATCGCGCCCATCCTGGCAGAAATCCACGTCGAAGTCCGGCATGGACACGCGCTCGGGATTGAGGAAGCGCTCGAACAGAAGATCGTAGCGCAAGGGGTCCAGATCGGTGATGCCCAGGCTATAGGCCACCAGCGAGCCGGCTCCGGAGCCGCGCCCCGGACCCACCGGCACATGATTGTTTTTGGCCCAGTTGATGAAATCGGCAACGATGAGGAAATAGCCCGGGAAACCCATCTGGACGATGGTGCCGAGCTCGAATTCCAGGCGCTTCTCGTATTCGGTGCGCCTGCCCTCGCGCGCTTGCGGATCGGGATACAAGTGCGTGAGGCGGCGGGCCAAACCTTCGTAGGCCGCCTCGCCTATGTGTTCGTCCAGCGTTTTGCCGCCCGGGGTGGGAAAAAGCGGCAGTTTGCTCTTGCCCAACTCCAGCGTCAGATTGCAGCGCTTGGCGATTTCCACGCTGTTGGCCAGGGCCTCGGGCAGGTCGGCGAACAGTGCCGCCATTTCCACTGTGCTCTTGAAATACTGCTCGGGCGTGTAAGCCTTGATACGGCGAACATCGCCCAGCAACTCGCCCTGGGCGATGCATACGCGTGCCTCATGAGCCTTGAAATCTTCCGCCCGCGCGAACTGTATGGGATGGGTAGCCACGCTGGGGATGCCCAGGTCGGCTCCTATTTCCAGCAGGCCGTCAATCAGCGCCTCCGTCTCCGGCCGACCATAGCGCTGCAACTCCAGATAATATCCTTCCGGGAATGCCCGCAGCCAGGCTTCAGCCTGTTGCCTTGCCTGACCCAAATTCCCGCTCAGTATCGACTGGGCGACATCGCCCTGGAAGCCGCCTGACAAGGCCAGCAAGCCGCGATTGTCCTCCCCGGCAAGCCAACGCGAATCTATTTCCGCCCGGCCCCGCCGCATCCCATCGCGGTAGGCGCGCGTCAGAACCTCGCAGAGTCTCCGGTAGCCTTCAACGTGGCGCACCAGCAAAAGAAGACGCGAGGGCCGCTGGGCGTCCTTGGGATTGGCCACCCAGGCATCGACGCCAAAAACCGGCTTGATGCCCTTGGTCCGCGCCGCGCGGTAAAACTTCACCCAGGCGAAGGTGTTGTTCAGATCGCTCAGACCCAGCGCCGGCATCCCGTCGGCCACGGCCAGCGCGACGGCGTCATCCACCCGCACGGTTCCGTCGGTCACGGAATACTCGGAGTGCAGACGCAGGTGAACGAAGCTGGGGGGCATGGTCAATTCCTCGACGTAATTTTACCCCGCCCGCCATCGCCTGCTCCGCGGCAGGCGAGAGAAACTCAGTTGGCGGTCTCGCCTTCCGGCGTCGCGGTTATGCGATGCAAGGACAAATCCGCGCCGTTGAATTCATCTTCCGGATCCAGACGTATACCGACCCAGACTTTGAGCACCCCATACACGACCAGGCCGCCGACGAACGCGATGGCCACCCCCAGCAGCGTGCCCAGAATCTGGGACATCAGGCTGACCCCTCCCAAGCCGCCGAGCGCCCGGCTGCCGAATATACCAGCGGCGACGCCTCCCCACACGCCGCACAAGCCGTGCAGCGGCCACACCCCCAGGACATCGTCGATCTTCAGGCGGTTTTGCGTGACCGTGAACATCCATACGAACAGCAAGCCGGCGATCGCCCCGGTAATCAAGGCGCCGATGGGATGCATGACGTCGGAGCCGGCGCAGATCGCCACGAGGCCCGCCAGGGGGCCGTTGTGTACGAAGCCCGGATCGTTGCGCCCCGCCACGAGCGCCGCCAGCGTACCGCCCACCAGCGCCATGAGCGAATTGACCGCCACCAAGCCGGAAATTTTGTCGATGGTCTGCGCCGACATGACGTTGAAGCCGAACCAGCCGACGATGAGTATCCAGGCGCCCAGGGCGAGAAAAGGAATGCTGGAGGGCGGGTGCGCCGCCACGGCGCCGTCCTTGCGATAACGCCCTCTGCGCGGACCGAGCAACAGCACAGCCGCGAGCCCGATCCAGCCGCCCACCGCATGCACCACGACCGATCCGGCGAAGTCATGGAACGGCGCGCCGAATTCGTGCGTCAGCCAGGCCTGGATGCCGAAATGATCGTTCCAGGCGATGCCTTCGAAAAAGGGATAGACAAACCCCACCAGGACAAACGTGGCGGCCAACTGGGGCGCGAATTTGGCGCGCTCGGCGATGCCGCCGGAAACAATGGCGGGAATGGCCGCCGCGAAGGTGAGCAGGAAAAAGAAGCGCACCAGTTGATGCCCGGAATGGTCCATCAAAGCCGCCGCCCCGTGATAAAAGCTCACGCCGTAAGCGAGCGTATAGCCGATGAAAAAATAAGCGATGGTCGAGGCTGAAAAATCGGTCAGGATTTTCACCAGGGCGTTGACCTGGTTCTTCTGCCTGACAGTCCCCAGTTCCAGAAAGGCGAAGCCCGCGTGCATGGCCAGCACCATGACTGCGCCCATGAGTATGAAAAATACATCCGTGCCATTTTTTAGAACATCCATTACCTGCTCCCTGAAACAAGTCTGGACAAAAGCAATTTACATGCACGATTACAGTGCATTAAAAATCAAATGGTTAAAAAATTCAGGGCAAAAAAACGAACTATTTTAGTGCTTATAATTGCAAATTAAGCACTAACATGGTGCATACAATAGACGCATGCACTTTGTGTGAACCGTTTAAGATTTGGGTAAATCCTGTGGTTCTTTTTCCAAGCGGTCGAGCTCCCGATCCATTTCTTCGCCGGTCATCGGCTGATATTCCTCTCCTGCTTCCGCCGCGCGCGGCCGAGTGATGAGCGACGCGACCAGCACGCCCAATTCATAGAGCAGCCAGAGCGGCACCGCCAGCATAGTCTGCGAAAGCATGTCCGGCGGCGTAAAAATGGCCCCCACCACAAAGCAACCCACGATCACGTAGGGACGAACTTCGCGCAGTTTCTGCACCGAAACGAAGCCCATCTTGACGAGCACGATGACGATGATGGGCACCTCGAACGTCGTTCCGAATGCAAGAAACAGCGTCAACACGAAATTGAGGTACTTGCCGATGTCCGTCATGACCGCCACGCCCTCGGGCGCGAAGCTGACGATGAAATGGAACACTATCGGCATCACCAGGAAATAGGCGAAGCTCATGCCGAGAAAAAACAGCGCGACGCTTGCCACTACCAGCGGCAAAGCCAGGCGCTTTTCATGCTTGTAGAGCCCCGGCGCGACGAACGCCCATATCTGGTAAAGGACATAAGGCAGGCTGACCAGAAACGCCACCATGAGGGTGACTTTTACCGGCACCAGGAAAGGCGTCGTCACCTCGGTGGCGATCATCTGGCCCCCCTTGGGCAAAGCCGCCAGCAACGGCTTGGCCAGCAGCTCGTAGATTTGCCGCGCCCAATGGAACAGGCCCAGGAATACCACTACCACGGCGATGATGGAGCGCAGCAGGCGATCTCTCAGTTCGATGAGATGGGAGATGAAACTGTCCTGCAGGGCGTCTTCCGCGTCACTCATGCAATGGCTGTGCGGGCTTGCTGGTCGCCGATGCGTCCGAAGCGATCGCAGCCGCCTCTGCCTGCGGCTGGCCGGACGTCTCGGGCGCGCCGGTCACGGATTTTTCCGTTTGCTGCACCTCTTCGCGAATGACGTGATCCACTTCGTGCGCGTGGCCCTCAATTTCCTTGCCGGCATTGTCCACCGAATCCTTGAACTGGCCCCCCGCCTTGCGCAGCTCCTCCAATTCCATTTCGCGGCTGATATCCGCCTTCACTTGGGACACATAGCGGTTGAAGCGGGCGAACAGATGCCCCGCCGTGCGCGCCACCTTGGGCAGGCGTTCCGGCCCGATGACGACGAGCGCCACCACCGCGATCAGCAAAAGTTCCGAAAAGCCGATGTCGAACATGAATGTAGGAACGCGCAGCAGACCGGCTTCAGGACTGTTGCTTGTCTTTTACCTCGGCATCGTAGGTCTGCCCAGTCTGCGCGGTTTTCCCTGGCTCGGGAAGCTTGGCGTTCTCGTCCTTCATCGCTTCCTTGAAATTCTTGACCGCACCGCCAAGATCGGAGCCGATGTTCTTGAGTTTCTTGGTGCCGAAAACCAGCAGAACAATCAGCAATACGATAAGCCAATGCCAGATGCTCAAGCCACCCATGATGTATCACCTCCAAAAAATTCAACGGCTGGTCGGATCCCCGCCACCGTAAATATGCACGTGTATGTGCGGAACTTCCTGTCCGCCCTCCGGGCCGGTGCGAATCAGGGTGCGAAAACCATGGGCCAGACCTTGTTCCCGCGCCAAACCCGGCGCGAGCAGGAGCATGCGTCCGAGCAGGGCCTGATGTTGCGTCCCCGCGGCCTCCAGACTCTCTATGTGGATTTTCGGGATGATCATGAAATGCACCCGCGCCAGGGGGTGGATATCATGAAAAGCGAGCACTTCATCGTCCTCATAGACCTTGCGGCAGGGCAACTCGCCCGCCACGATGCGGCAGAATATGCAGTCTTTCATGAGCGGCTCGCCTTTTCCCTAATACCTGAGACCCCCTCGCGGCGAGCCAGTTCAGCCAATACTTGATCGGGGTGCAAACCCTCGTGCGCGAGCAGCACCAGGGTATGAAACCACAAATCCGCCACTTCGTAGATGATTTTTTCCGCCTGGCCGTCCTTTGCCGCCATCACCGTCTCGGTGGCCTCCTCGCCGATCTTCTTGAGGATGGCGTCCAGGCCGTTGGCGTACAGCTTCGCCGCGTAGGAAGCAGTGGGGTCACCGCCTTTGCGCGCCTCCAAGGTGGCCGCCAGCCGTGCCAGTATGTCGGCGCTCATTTGTAGATGGTCTCAGGGTCTTTGAGCACCGGCGCAACCGTCTTCCACTGCTCGCCGTCCAAAGCGCGGAAAAAGCAGGAACGCCGGCCGGTGTGGCAGGCAATACCGCCGATCTGGGTCACCTTGAGCAGGATCGCGTCGCCGTCGCAGTCCAGGTAAATTCCGTCGACTTCCTGGACGTGGCCGGACTCCTCGCCTTTGCGCCATAGTTTCTTGCGCGAGCGGGACCAATACACGCCGCGCCGCGTCGCCGCGGTTTCCGCAAGCGCCTCCCGGTTCATCCAGGCCACCATGAGGATCTCTCCCGTCCCCGCGTCCTGCGCAATGGCGGGTACGAGGCCCTGCTCATTCCATTTCACTTCGCCCAGCCAGTTCATGGCAGCCCCCCGCTCGACCAAGCTTGCCCGCAACCCAGCTTCACAGGCGTACCTCCACGCCCTGGCGGCGCAGATACTCCTTGGCTTCCCCAATAGTATATTCGCCGAAATGGAATATGCTGGCAGCCAACACGGCATCGGCATGGCCCAGTTTTACGCCGTCCGCCAGATGCTGCAGGTTGCCCACGCCGCCGCTGGCGATGATGGGAATATCGACGGCATCCGAGATGGCGCGCGTCAGGTCCAGGTCGAATCCGCTCTTGGTGCCGTCGCGATCCATCGAGGTGACGAGAAGCTCGCCGGCGCCCAGTCGCTGCATCCTTTCGGCCCACTCCAAGGCGTCGAGCCCGGTAGGCCTGCGCCCGCCATGGGTGAACACTTCCCATCCCGAACCTGTTCGCTTCGCGTCCACGGCGACGACGATGCACTGGGAGCCGTAGCGATCCGCGGCATCCTGCACCAGCTGCGGGTTCATGACCGCCGCAGTATTGATGGAAACCTTGTCCGCGCCGGCGTTGAGCAGGCGCCGCACATCCTCGACCTGGCGCACGCCGCCTCCCACCGTGAGCGGGATGAACACCTGCTCGGCGACCGCCTCGATGATGTGCAGAATGATGTCGCGCCCATCGGAGCTGGCCGTGATGTCGAGGAAGGTCAGCTCGTCTGCGCCTTCCCGGTCGTAGCGGCGGGCGATCTCCACCGGATCACCCGCATCCTTGAGCTCAACGAAGTTGACTCCCTTGACGACGCGCCCGGCCGTGACATCCAGGCAGGGGATGATGCGCTTGGCAAGCCCCATGTCAGGAACCGTACACCGCGCCCGCCATTTCGTCCGCCAGCTTTTGTGCTGCGGCGAAATCCAGCGTTCCCTGGTAAATGGCGCGGCCGGTGATCGCTCCCATGATGCCTTCCCGGGCGACTTCGCAAAGGCTCCTGACGTCATCGAGGCCCACCAGGCCGCCGCTGGCGATGACCGGAATGTTGAGCGCACGCGCCAGGCGCACGGTAGCCTCGATGTTGACGCCCGTGAGCATGCCATCGCGGCCGATGTCGGTGTAGATGACCGATTCGACGCCGTAGTCTTCGAAGCGCTTGGCGAGATCCACCACGTCATGGCCGGTGATTTTCGACCAGCCGTCGGTCGCCACCTTGCCGTCCTTGGCGTCCAGGCCGACGATGATGTGGCCGGGAAAAGCATCGCAGGCTTCATGCAGGAAGCCCGGGTTTTTCACCGCCGCAGTGCCGATGATGACGTAGCGGATGCCATCGTCGAGGTAACGCTCCACCGTCGCCAGATCGCGGATGCCGCCGCCGAGTTGCACGGGCATGCTGTCCCCCACCGCTTCGACGATGGTCTGGATCACTTTTTCGTTCACCGGCTTGCCGGCAAAGGCGCCGTTGAGATCGACCAGATGCAGGCGCCGCGCGCCCTGCTCCAGCCAACGTCGCGCCTGCTTCGCCGGGTCCTCGGAATATACCGTGGCCGAATCCATTTCGCCCTGTTTCAGGCGCACGCAGTGGCCGTCTTTGAGATCAATGGCGGGAATGATGAGCATGGCGATGCAAGGGAGTTTAGGAACGGGAAAAGGCCTGGCCGCGCGAAGCGCCTTGCCCGGCGGGCGGCAGCCAGGCGATGAAATTGCTCAGCAGTCTCAACCCCGCCTGTGCGCTCTTTTCCGGATGAAACTGCACGGCAAAGATATTATCCGATGCCACGACGCAGGTGAACGGAAACGGGTAGTGGGCAAACCCGGTCACCACATCCGGGGCAAAGGGCTGGACGAAATAGCTGTGCACGAAATAAAAACGGCTGCCGTCTTCGATGCCCTCCCACAAGGGATGGCCCACCACCTGATGCACTTCGTTCCACCCCATGTGCGGCACCTTGAGGCGATTGCCTTGCTCATCCGTGAAATTGACGCGCGGGAAGCGCACCACCTCGCCCGGCAGGATACCCAGGCATTGGGTATCGCCTTCCTCGCTGTGCTCGTAAAGCACCTGCAGGCCCATGCAGATGCCCAAAAAAGGCTTGCTTGCGGCGGCCTCGCGTATCACGCCGGCCAGGCCGCGCGCGCCGATCTCGCGCATGCAGTCCGGCGCCGCGCCCTGTCCGGGAAAAACCACGCGCTGTGCGTCGAGTATGGTTTGCGCATCGCTGGTCACGGCCACCGTCAGGGCGGGCGCCGCATACTCCAGCGCCTTCTGCACGGAACGCAGGTTGCCCATGCCATAGTCGATCACCGCGACATCGACGCCGCTCACAGCGCCCCCTTGGTGGACGGCGTCTGGCCCGCCATGCGCGGATCGGGTTCCGCCGCCATGCGCAGCGCGCGCCCCAGCGCCTTGAACACCGTCTCGGCCTGGTGGTGGGCGTTGATGCCGCGCAGATTATCGACGTGCAGGGTCACCGCGGCATGATTCACGAAGCCGCGGAAGAACTCCAAAAACAGATCCACGTCGAAATCGCCGATGCGGGCGCGCGTGAAGTCGACGTGATACTCCAGACCCGGGCGGCCGGAGAGATCCAGCACCACGCGGGACAGCGCTTCGTCCAGCGGGACGTAGGCATGGCCATAGCGACGAATGCCTTTTTTATCGCCCAGGGCTTGCGCCAAGGACTGGCCCAAGGTGATGCCGGTATCCTCCACCGTATGGTGGGCATCGATGTGCAAATCGCCCTGGGCACGGATGTCCAAGTCGATGAGTCCATGGCGGGCAACCTGTTCCAGCATGTGATCGAGGAAGGGAACCCCGGTATCCAGGTGTGCCACGCCGGAGCCATCCAGATTGATGGCCACCGTGATTTGCGTTTCCAGGGTGTTGCGGGAAACCTGAGCGCTGCGCATAGTTATACCTTGATCTATGGCCATTCTAGCCGAGCGCGGTGCGTGCGGCCAGAATCTCCTGGAGCGCGGCCAAGAGCGCCGCGCATTGCGTCTGTGTTCCCACGGTGATGCGCAGGAAATCGGCGATGCGTTCGGGGAGGCGGAAGTGGCGCACGATAATGCTCCGTTCCCGCAAGCGCGCGGCAAGTGCCTCGCCGCGCACTTGCGGATGACGCGCAAAAACAAAGTTTGCAGCGGATGGCAGCACCTCGAAGCCGAGCGCCTGCAAGCCCGCCGCCAGGCCTTCCCGGCTGGCCATGATTGTCTTTCTGGTCGCCTCGAACCAGGCCGCATCCTGCATGGCGGCAATTCCGCCGGCCAAGGCAAGGCGGTCGAGCGGATAGGAATTGAAGCTGTCCTTGACCCGTACCAAGCCGGCGATGAGGTCGGGGTGCCCGAGGGCATAGCCCACCCTCAGACCGGCCAGGGCGCGCGACTTGGAAAGTGTATGGACTAGCAGCAGTTGGGGATGGCGTGCGATGAGCGGCGCCGCCGATGCCCCGCCGAAATCGATATAGGCTTCGTCTATCACCACGACGGAATCGCGGTTGGCCTGCAGCAGGCGCTCGATTTCCCCGAACGCCAGGAGACGGCCGGTCGGGGCGTTGGGATTGGGGAAGATGATGCCGCCGTTGGCGCGGAAATAATCGTCCACGCGGATTTCGAAGGCTTGGGTCAGCGGGATTTCCTGATAATCGATGCCATACAGGCGCGCATACACAGGATAGAAGCTGTAGCTGATATCCGGGAACAGTATCGGCGCGTCGTGCTTGAGCAGCGCCAGAAAGGCATGCGCCAGGACCTCGTCCGAACCATTGCCGACGAACACCTGCGCGGCATCCAGGCCGTGGAATCCGGCTATGGCCTGGCGCAGCTCCGTTGCCAAAGGATCGGGATACAGGCGCAGCGCGTCGCCCGTGCCCGCGCGTATGGCCTCGATCACCCGCTGGCTGGGGCTGTAGGGGTTTTCATTGGTGTTGAGCTTGACCAAATCGGCAAGCTTGGGCTGCTCGCCCGGCACATAAGGGGTGAGGCCGTGCACCACGGCACTCCAATAGCGACTCATGGGGCGGCTCAGCGATGGATGCGGTATTCCGCGGATCTGGCGTGGGCCTGCAGCCCTTCCCCGTAAGCCAGCGTGGCCGCAATGCGGCCCAAGGTCTGGGCGCCCTGCGCCGACGCCATGATCAGGCTGGAACGCTTCTGGAAGTCATACACGCCCAGGGGGGAGGAAAAGCGCGCCGTGCGGGAAGTCGGCAGGACATGGTTGGGCCCGGCGCAGTAATCCCCCAGCGCCTCGCAGGTATTGCGCCCCAGAAAGATGGCCCCGGCATGGCGGATCTTCTCGGCCAGGTCCAAGGGGGCGTCGACCGACAATTCGAGATGCTCCGGCGCCGCCTGATTGGCGATTTCCGCAGCTTCGTCGAGATCGCGGGTTTTGATGAGCGCGCCGCGCCCTTGCAGCGAACTGGCGATGACCTGAGCGCGCGGCATTTCCGTCAGCAGGCGGCGTATGGACGCCTCTACCTCATTCAAGAACTCCCCGTCGGGGGACAGCAACAAAGCCTGAGCCAGTTCGTCGTGTTCGGCCTGGGAAAACAAGTCCATGGCAATCCAATCGGGGTCGGTCTTGCCGTCGCAGATCACCAGTATCTCGGAGGGGCCGGCGATCATGTCTATGCCGACAACACCGAACACCCGGCGCTTGGCCGCCGCCACATAGGCGTTGCCGGGGCCCACGATTTTGTCCACCTGAGGGATGGTCCGAGTTCCGTAGGCCAGAGCAGCCACCGCTTGCGCGCCCCCGACGGTGAAGACACGATCCACGCCGGCCACTGCCGCGGCCGCGAGCACCAAGTCGTTCTGCTCGCCGCGCGGCGTGGGCACCACCATGACGAGTTCGGCCACGCCGGCGACCTTGGCCGGGATGGCGTTCATGAGCACGGACGAGGGATACGCCGCTTTGCCCCCCGGAACGTACAGACCCACGCGATCCAGAGGCGTGATCTGCTGGCCCAGCAAGGTGCCATCCTCTTCCGTGTAGCTCCATGAGGACTGCACCTGCCGCTCGTGATAGCGCCGTATGCGTTGCGCAGCCTGTTCCAGCGCTGCGCGGCGCTCCCGGTCCAGGCCGGCCAGCGCATCCGCCAGCCGGAAGTGCGGCAACTCAAGCTGATTCATCGACTGCGCATCGAGGCCGTCGAATTTACCGGTGTATTCCAGCACGGCCGCATCGCCGCGCGTCCTAACGTCGCGCAATATGGCTGCCACGACATCTTCTATCGCCGCATCCTGGGCCGCATCGAACCGCAGCAGATGGGCATAAGCGGAATGAAAATCGGCCTGGGAGGTATCGAGTCTGCGAAGTGAGAAATCTGCTGCCATGATCGAGTGGGCGCAAAGCGCCATTATACGCGGCGCGGCATGAGCACCGCCGGGACATGGCGGCCGAATCTAGCGCTCCACGCGAAATTAGACAAAGTCCAGGTTCTAGATTACCATTAAATCAACTCGGTTCACCGTCCGACGACATGCACTATAGCCGTGACAACATGCCTGGGCTTTTGCGCAGCCACGACATCAACCCGACCCACCAGCGAATCGAGATTGCCTACGCCCTGTTTTCGCGCATGGAGCACTTGTCCGCCGACCAGGTCATGGCGCTCGTCAACGTGTACCACAGTGAAACCTCCAAGGCGACGGTCTACAACACGCTCAATCTGTTCCTGCAGAAAGGCTTGATCCGGGAAGTAATCGTCGATCCGAACAAGGTGTTCTACGATCCAAACACGCGTCCTCACCATCATCTTTACGACGTGGAAAGCGGACATCTGACAGATGTCGATGCGCAGGACATCCACATCAGCGGCCTGCCGCCCCTACCGAAAGGCACGGCACTGGAAGGCATCGATCTCATCGTGCGCGTCCGCAAGGCCGGCTGAAAGGCCCCGGTTACATCCGCTGCCGGGGTGTTCCGGGCATCATTTCCGGTCGCCGGGATTCAACTCCTCGCTCGGAACCCCTCTCGATAGACCGCGTTGAGCGTGCGCAGCAGCTCGCGGAAAGGGATGTCGCGCTCGAAGCGGACGAACAGGGCCATATAGGGCAGGTCGCGGCTTTGGCCAAACCCCGGCAGCGCGCCGCTGCTGGCATCTTCGAACAGCTGCCGCAGTTGCGCGTCGAGCGGGTCGAGAAATGCCACATAGCGCTCCATCTCCTCGGGGTCGTCCTCGATGCAGGCACGCAACTCGTCAACCTCGTAGACGGCCTGATGCAGCAGATCCAGAAATTCATCGTAGTCACGCGGTCTTTGCATCGCCACAACCCCCTCCCAAAAGCAAAACAGGGGCACCGCCCCTGTCGCAAACCTCCCCGCCACCGCGAGGTCATTTCTTGCCGGCGATCGCTTCCAGCTTGGGCGCCTTGATCACTTGCCCGTCCAGGCCGGCCTCTTTGGCGCTGCCGCCATAAGCCACCGTCATAAGCTGGCTGTAATACAGGACGGGAATGCGGAACTTGGTGCCATATTTCTTGTTGATATGCCCCTGGTAGATTTCCACGTTGGCCTGGCACAGCGGGCAGGGCGTCACGATCATCTCGGCGCCATGGTCATAGGCCGACTCGACGATGTCCTTGATCTGGGCCTGCGCCTTGTCGGGCTCGGAAAACGCCAGCGCACCGCCGCAGCAGGTGACCTTCTGGTCGTAAGGCACGGCCTCGCCGCCGACCGTCTCGATCAGCTTGTCGAGATACATGGGATTCTCGAAATTTTCCCCGGAGATGCCGAACGGGCGATTGGTCTGACATCCCACGTAGCCGGCGAACTTGAGTCCTTCCAGGGGGTTTTTGACGGGCGCTGCGAGCGCATTCCAGCCGAGATCTTCGATGAGCACCTCGACCATGTGCCGCACTTCCGGAATCGCCTTGATGTTGAGGCCGGCTTCCTTGAGGGCCTCCTGGGTATCCTGCAGCAGCACGCTGGAGTGCTCCAGGCGCTCCTTCGACTCGCGCGCGCCGAGCCAGCACGCCGCGCAGGTGGCGACGATGTCCTGTCCGGGCATGTGTTTTTCCGCCAGGGCGAAGTTGCGCGCGTTGAGCACGTGGCGCGGCAGCTCGCCGCCCTCCGCGTAACCGATGGAAGCGCTGCAGCAGTTCCAATCCGGAATCTCGGTGATCTTCACGTCCAGCGTCTTGCACATCGCGTTCACCGACGTCAGGTAGTTGGACGCGGACGCGCCTCTTTGCGAAGAGCAGCCGGGGTAGAACGCGTATTCCTTTTTCGCCATATCAGATCTCCTTACGCCGCGGCCTTGAGGGCTTTGCGTTTTTCTTCCAGTTCCCTGGCTTTCTTGAGCATGGCGTGGATGCCGTTCTGGTCCTTGCATTTGTGGCCGCCGAACAGCTCAAACGGGTTCAGGCGCTTGGCCTTGAGCAGGCCCAGGGCGACATCCTTCATCGCCATGCCGTTCCTGATGCCCTGGCTCAAGCCGTCCTTGAAGTAAAGCCCCACGGAAAGCTTCAGTTCGTTCACGCGGCCTGTCTTTACGCAATTGTTCCAAAACAGTTTGGCGAAACTGCGCGTGGGCTGCATCTTGGGCGCCACGCCGAGGCGGTGGGCGTAGTTGGCCAGGCCATGCATGATGTGGGTGATGGGCAGCTTGCGCGGGCAGCGCACGATGCAGTTGTAGCAGGACGTGCACATCCACATGGAGGGGCTGGTCAGCACCTCTTCCCGCTTGCCGGCGCGGATCATCATGAAGATCTCCTGCGGAGGATGCTCCCAGCCGGGGTGGAAATTGGTGGGGCAGGATCCCGAGCACACGCCGCATTGCATGCACATCTTGACCCACTCGCCCATCTCCACCTGTTCTTCGACTTCCTTGAGGAAGTTGTTCTTGTACTTGGTCGCCATTTGCGCGTTTGCACTCATTGCGCTCTCCTCGCTTAGAAGCTCTTGAACGGGCTCATGCCGATTTCCACGATGCGTTCGGCGTACTGGTTGATCATCGCCGGCACATGCTCGATGTCGGCAATCGCCACTTCCAGATCCCGCACCCGGTCGGTTTCCAGATTGAGGTTCTTCAGCGTGTCGTCAATCTTGGACAAGCGGTAGCGGCCGAGTTCTGAGCCCTTTACGAAGTGGCACTGGTAGTTCTCGCCGTGCTTGCAGCCCATGAGCATGACGCCGTCGTAGCCGGCATTAAGGGCATCGGTGATCCAGATGGTATTGACCGAACCCAGGCAGCGCACCGGAATGATGCGCACGAACGCGCTGTATTCGTTGTGCTGCATGCCGGCCATGTCCAGGGCCGGATAGGCGTCGTTCTCGCAGGCCAGGATAAGGATGCGCGGCTTTTCCGAGAATTCGTCCGGAATGTCAACGGCCTTGATCTGGGAACCCACGGTATCGACCGAGTAATTCTCGAAGGAGATCACCCGCACCGGGCAGGCGCCCATGCACGTGCCACAGCGGCGGCAGCGCGATTCGTTGAACAACGGAAAGCGCCTCTCGTCCTCGTCGATCGCGCCGAAAGGGCATTCCACCGTGCAGCGCTTGCATTGGGTGCAGCCCTCCAGGCGCACCTTGGGAAAAGACAAATCCCCCGAACGCGGGTGCGCGGCCCGTCCCAGTTGGGCGTTTTCGATGGCCTGGATGGCCTTCAGCGTCGCCCCGGTGGCATCCTCGCGCGCCTGCGCCATATCCATGGGGCGGCGCACCGGACCCACGGTGTAAATGCCGGTGCGGCGGGTTTCGTAGGGGAAGCAGATAAAGTGCGAATCGGTGAAGCCCCATTTCAATTGCGGGACGTCGGGGCCCTGGCGATACTGCAGATTGAGGATGGAAATGGGCTTGGCTTCGACCGTCGCCGCGTCGGCCGCCCCCCCCTCCACCTGGGGTTTGTTCGGGGCCTCGATATCGACCCCGGAATTGGGCACCTGGCCGGTTGCCAGTACCACCAGATCGACCTCCAGCCTGGCGTCCTTGTCGTCCAGGATCAAATCGTGGAAGTTCACCGTGAGCGCGTCCGCGCCCGGGCTGACCGACGCCACCTTGCCCTTGGAGAAGATCACCCCCTTTTCCTGCGCGCTGCGATAGAAATCTTCGCCGTTCCCCGGCGTGCGCAGATCGGTGAAGAGTATGGTGGTGTCGACGTCCGGATTGCCGTCCTTGAAATACATGGCCTGCTTGATGCTGGCGTTGCAGCAATAACCCGAGCAGTACGACAGGTGCTGGCCGCCGGCATCGCGCTGCCCGGCGCACTGGACGAAGGCCACCGACTTTACCGGCTTGCCGTTGGAGGGCTTGAGCATGGGTCCGCCGTTGGCGGCGCGCGCCAAGGCCTCCAGGCCGGCCTGATCGACGACGTCAGGCGACTTGCCATAGCCCAATTCGGGCAGCTTGTTGGCGTCATAGGGTTCCGCGCCGGTGGCCTGGATGATGGCGCCGATGTCCTCGGTGGCGACCGAGCCGGATTCCGTCGCGATCTGCACTTCGAAACGCCCCGGCGCGCCGTCGGTCTTGGCGACCGTGGCGTTGAGATACACTTTTATGTTGGGATCGGCCTGGATCTGGGCAACCATATCCGCCACTCCGGTGTCGGCCGGCGCCTTGAAAGGCTCGTGCACCGGGATGCGCCTCCACAGCTTGGCCGCCCAGCCGCCCAACTGCCCGCTTTTCTCCACCAGCACGACCGGATAGCCGGTGCGGGACGCCTCCAGCGCCGCCGTCATGCCGGACACGCCGCCGCCGACCACGAGCAAGGTGCGGCTGCTGCCGGTGTTGGGGTTGCCGGCCGGCGCCGACATGGCTTTGATCTCGGCGCAGCCCATGCGGATGTAGTCTGCGGCCATTTCCTGCGTGGTTTCGCGCGCCTCTTCGGTGTCCGGACGGATCCAGATCACGCCCTCGCGCAGGTTGGCGCGCGCCACCGCATTCTGTGGGAAGTAAAACGCCTCGGTCTTGGCGCGCCGCGAGCAGGCGCCGATCATGATGTGGGTGACGCCCTCGTTGGCGATGTCGCTCTTGATCAAATCCACGCCTTCTTCAGAGCAGAGGAAATCGTGGGAGCGGGCAAGCTGGACTTTGCCCTCCTTCTGCGCGACATTCACCAGGGCGTCGGCATCGAGGCGCTCGCCCAGGCCGCACCCTTTGCAAATATATGCTGCAACTTTCTTTTCCGCCGACATGGCTTATGCCTCCGCGCGCGCGACTTTGTTGACTACTTGGACGGCCCGCAGTGCCGCCGCCGTGGCGGACTGCACGGAACGGTTCACGTCCAGGGCATTGGTGGCGCAGCCTGCGCCGAAGATGCCTCCGTTGAGGGGATCAGCCTCGATGAAGCCGCTGGAATCCGCCGCCACGGACGCCGGAATGCTCATGCCCTTCACCGACGGTTCCATGCCCACGGCCAACACCACCAGGTCATGCTCGTTGGCGTAACGGTGGTAGCCCTCGGTATCGACGCCGTGGCAGATGGGATTGCCGGTGGCTTCATTCAGGGAGATGCGCGCCACCTTGGATTTGGTGAACGTCACGCTGCTGTCGGCCTTGACTTTCTGGTAGAAATCCTCGAAGCGGTCGATGGCCCGGATGTCGATGTAGTAGATGGTCGATTTGCCGTCTTCCGGAAAGTTTTCGTGCACATAGTGCGTCTGCTTGAGGGAGGCCATGCAGCAGAAGCGTGAGCAATGGCGCAGATGGTTTTCGTCGCGGGAGCCGGCGCACTGGATGAACGCGACGTTCTTCGCTTCTTTGCCGTCGGACGGTCGCAGCAGCTTGCCGCGGGTGGGACCGTGCGGATCGGCCAGACGCTCGAATTCCACGCTGGTGATGACGTTCTTGAAGCGGCCGTAGCCGTAAGGCTGGATCTTGGCCGCGTCATAAGGCTGCCAGCCGGTGGCCCAGACCACCGCCCCAGCCTTGATTTGCATGGTCTCTTCTTTCTGATCCAGATCGATGGCGCCGTATTTGCAGGCCGCTTTGGCTTTTTCCGCCTCGGCCGTACCGATGATGGAAGCATCCAGCACATAGCGCTGCGGATAGGCCATGGCGTTGGGAAGATACGCCGCCTTGGTCTTGCCCAGCTTGTAGTTGAACTGGTCGTCCACCTGGGTGCTGACGACTTTGGCACACTCGCCGCAGGCCGTACAATTTTCGTTCACGTAACGCGGCGTGATCCGCACCGTGGCGGTGTAATCGCCGCTACCCCCGGTGATGCCGGTCACCTCGGCCAGCGTCAGCACCTTGATGCGCGGATTGGCCTTGAGCCGGCGCAGATTGATTTCCAGGCCACAGGTGGGATGGCACATTTTTGGGAAATAACGATACAGTTGGGAAGTGCGGCCGCCCAGCGCAGCGGTTTTTTCCACCAGCACGACCTGCTTGCCGGTTTCCGCCGCTTCCAGGGCCGCTGTCATCCCGGATATGCCGCCACCCACCACGAGTATGGTCTCGTTGGTCGCAACGATGGCCGTCATCGGGTTTCCTCCTCAAAGGGACAAAATTAAAGCTGAAGATTCGCGTCGCCCGAGACCTGCCGGACGGCGACGCTCAAAGGCTAGGAATGTTACTCCCGGCGCCGTCGAGCCACCAGACAGACCGGCTACATTTTTAATCGAAGTTTCTTATGCCTGGATAGAAGAAACGGAATCAATTCGCGTGCGGCGTCACTTGCGGCATGGTCGGCGGCAGGGGTTCCGCCACGGGCACGGCGACGACCTGAAACTCCATCCGGTCGAGGTCGCCCAGGATGTAGGTGGGCATGTGCCCCACCCCGCCGACGGTGCCGGGATTGAGCAGCCAGGTAGCCTCGCCGCGCACGTTCGGCACCCGCGCGATGCTCGGCCGATGGTCATGGCCGCAACAGACCAGATCGTAATCGCCGGTGCAGGCGAGCGCATGGGCGTAATGCGGATAATGTACCAGAAAGATCCTGCGCGCCGCCAGAGTGAGTCCGGCATCCTGCCCATGGTAGCGCACGACGCTGCCCGGCTCGGCGGCCAGCCGGGTCATATTGTACAAATCTCCGGTGTTGTTGCCATGGATGACATGCACCGGCAGCTCGAAGCGCTGCAGCACCCGCAGCGTGGTCGGCGCCACCACGTCGCCGCAGTGCAGGACCGCCTCCACGCCGCGGCCCTGCGCATGCTCGACAGCGGCCGCCAGCAGGCGCCGGTTGTCATGGCTGTCCGAAAGTATGCAGATTTTCACGGCAACGCCGGCCCAAGCGACCTAAAAGGCCGGCTTGTGGGCAGAGATCCGATAGCGTTCCACGCCGGCGCCAATCTCCGCCCGTGCGTCGTCCGCGCCGCCCCAGCCCTCCACCTTCACCCACTTGCCGGGTTCGAGGTCCTTGTAGTGCTCGAAGAAGTGGGCAATCTGGCTAAGGGTCAGGGAGGGCAGATCCTCGGGCTTGTGCACCGCCTTGTAGAGGCCGCAGAGCTTGTCTATGGGCACGGCGACGAGTTTGCTGTCCACCCCCGCCTCGTCGGTCATTTTCAATACCCCGACGGGACGGCAGCGCACCACCACGCCGGTGATCAGCGGCACGGGCGTGATCACCAGCACGTCGACCGGATCCCCATCCTCCGACAAGGTGTGCGGGATATAGCCGTAGTTGCAAGGATAGTGCATGGCCGTGGACATGAATCGATCCACGAACATGGCGCCCGTTTCCTTGTCCATCTCGTACTTGATGGGCTCCCCATGCTGGGGAATTTCTATGATGACGTTGAAGTCGTCCGGCAGATTCCTGCCGGAGGTGACGCGATCCAGGTTCATGGGCGTGAAGAGAAAAACGGTGAATTATACGGGCCCGCGACGCGCCACGGCGCCGGGGCCTCTACTCCGGCCAGTGCTTGATATAGCGTTTGAGCAGGCTGTTCTCGAACTTGGCTTCCCGCAGGCAGGCCTTCGCGACGTCGTGGAAGGAAATGACCCCAATGAGCGTATTGCCATCCATGACCGGGATGTGGCTCACGCGGTAGCGGGTCATGACGTCGCGGGCGTAATCGATGCTGTCGTCCAGGCCGCCGATGATGGGCTCCAGCGTCATGATGTCGGCGACCGGCGCTTCCAGCACGGCGCATCCTGACTTGCTGAGGCTGCGGATGATGTCCCGCTCGGTAATGAAACCGACCATCTCCCCGCCCTTCATGACGACCAGGGAGCCGATATCATTGCTGACCATGAATTCCATGGCCTGGGACACCAAAGTCTCCGGTTCCGTCGAAATCGGCGCGCGGTTTTTGGTCATGACATCGCGTATGTACATGGGTGACCCTCTGTTCAAGCAAGCGTATGGAAAGGGGGATTTTCCCCCTACGGAAGGGAACGCACCAGTCCTGCCTCCACTTCCCGGCGTTTTGCCTCCCCGGCCAGAAGTTCCACCAGCTTGAGGGCAAAATCCATGGCCGTGCCCGGCCCGCGCGAAGTGACGATGCGGCCGTCCGCCACCACGGCGTCACTCAGATAAGTCATCCCCTCCGCGGGGCTTTGATCGAGAAAACCCGGGTAAGAGGTAGCCGCCTTGCCACGCAACAGGCCCGCCTGCGCCAGCACCGTTGGAGCCGCGCATATGGCGGCGACGTATTTGCCTTGCCCGGCCATGCGCCGCAACAGCTCCAGCAAGCGTGCATCCTTGGCCAAGTGGCTCGCGCCCGGCATGCCCCCGGGCAGCACCACCATGTCGAACGGCTGCTCCAAAACGGCATCCAGCGTAGTGTCCGGCACCAACTGCATGCCATGGCTGGCCTTGACCATGCCCGGGGCTAGACCGGCCGTCACGACTTCGATGCCGGCGCGCCGCAGCACATCGACGACAGTCACCGCCTCGATCTCTTCGCAGCCTTGGGCGAGCGGCACCAATACCTTGTTCATGGCTGCCTCCTAATCGCGGAAATTGCCGAACTGCAGCGGGTAATCGGCAATGCTCTTTTTCACCAGGGCAATGGCTTCCTGCAGCGTATCGCGCTTGGCGCCTGACACGCGCACGGCCTCGCCCTGGATGCTGGCCTGCACCTTGAGCTTGGAATCCTTCAGCAGCTTGACGATTTTTTTCGCCCGCTCGCTGTCCACCCCTGTCTTGACCGTGACCGGGCGTTTGACCTTATTGCCGGAAATCTTTTCCACCTTGCCCAGTTCCAGGCATTTGATGTCGACGGCCCGTTTTGCCAGGCGGTTGTTGAGAATATCCTGTACCTGATCGAGCTTGAACTCATCGTCTGCATACACGGTAAGCCCATAACCGCTCTGCTCCACGCGCGCGTCGGAGCCCTTGAAATCGAAGCGGTTGGCGACCTCCTTGTTGGTCTGCTCCACCGCGTTGCGTACTTCCTGCTGGTCGACTTCGGAGACGATGTCAAAGGAGGGCATGGCTGTTCCTCAAGACAGCAAGTGCAAAATCTTGACCTCGGCCGGCAAACCGGTGCGGTCGTCGAATTCGGCCGCCGCCTCGATCGCCTTGCGGGCGATTTCCCTGGCTCCGAGCGGAGTGTCATAAAGCGCATACAGGGCGCCCAAGGCCAGTTCCGCCCCGCTGCCATAGGCATAGAACCGCGCGAACTCCTGCACCGAGCGATGCTCGGCCACCCCGAAAATGCCGCTCGGGTTGGCTATCAGCACGTCGATCTGGCTGGACTCGATGTCGTCGTCCTTGTCCTCGCCCGCCTGGAGATAATACTGATCCTTGAGCGCCGCATGCAATGTCTGCCAGGTGCTGAAGATGGACTCCACCCGGCTCAGGTCTGGCGGCCTCTCCGCATGGGAAAAATACTCCCGCAGGATATGCAGGAAAGTGCTGTAGCCGGTGACCGCGACCAGGCTGTCCCCCACCGTGAGTATCTTGCTGTGGTTGACCACGTACTTGGCCGATTCCTTGATGGAACCCCACTTGGTCAAGGTATCGGTGGCGAGCGCCGCGACGCCGTCCTTCTTTACGGCTACCAGCGTGGTCATCGTCCGGCCCTTCCGCCGTGCCGGCGCCCGAAATCCCCGAAAGTCACTCCAAGATCTCCGTTCAAAGCAGCACCATGTTGTCGCGGTGGATCAGCTCCGCCTCGTCGACGTAGCCCAGTATGGATTCGATGCGCGTGCTGGGATGCCCCGCGATGCGGCGGATCTCCGCCGCGCCGTAATTGACCAGACCGCGCGCAATTTCGGCTCCGCCAGCATCCAGGCAGGCCACCACCTCGCCGCGCTCGAATTCGCCCGCCACCTCATGCACCCCTACGGGCAGCAGGCTTTTGCCTTCCTCGCGCAGGGCGCGCACCGCCCCCGCATCGACCCGCAGCTGCCCACGCACCTGCAAGTGGTCGGCGAGCCATTTCTTGCGCGCGGCCAGCGGTGGAGACACGGCGTTCAACTGCGTGCCTATCACCTCTCCGGCGGCCAGCCGCAGCAGCACGTCGTCCACGCGCCCGGAAGCGATCACGGTATGGGCACCCGAACGCGCCGCACGCTTGGCGGCAAGCACTTTGGTGAGCATGCCGCCGGTCCCCACGCTGCTGCCCGCCCCGCCCGCCATACGCTCCAGATCGGCATCGCCGGCATGTGCATGGGTGATCAGGCTGGCGTCCGGATCACGCCTGGGGTCGGCGCTGTAGAGCCCCTGTTGGTCGGTGAGGATAATGAGGCAATCGGCCTCGATGAGGTTGGTGACCAGCGCGCCCAGCGTATCGTTGTCGCCCAGACGGATTTCGTCGATGGCCACGGTGTCGTTCTCGTTGACGATGGGCAGCACGCGCAGGTCCAGCAGCGTCTTGAGTGTGGTGCGCGCGTTGAGATAGCGGGTGCGGTGCGCCATGTCATCGTGGGTCAGGAGAATCTGCGCGGTGTGCAGGCCGTGCACGGCAAAAATCCGCTCATAGGCCTCGACCAGCCCCATCTGCCCGACGGCGGCGGCGGCCTGCAATTCGTTGACCGCCTTGGGGCGCCGGCTCAAGCCCAGACGCTGCATGCCTTCGGCAATGGCGCCGCTCGATACCAGCACGACCTGCCTGCCCTCCTGCATGAGCACCGCGATCTGCCTGGCCCAGCCGGACAAGGCCTGATGGTCCAGCCCGCGGCCGTCGGCCGTGACCAGCGAACTGCCCACCTTCACTACCAGGCGGCGCGCGCCGCCCACCACGGAAGCCGTCTGCGTCACCAGCCGCGCCCCTTGCGCAGATTGCCCAAGGCCTGCGCCGGACCGGTCACCGCGATGCCGCCGGGGCAGAATGCATCCTGCATCAGCGTGCGGCGAAAGCTGTAGGGTGAACGCAGCTGGATGGGACGCCAGGCCGGATCGCGCACCAATTGCCATTTCCCTCCCATGCCTATGGCATAAATCTTGTATTCCTGCGTGGAGCAATGGATGCCTTCGTAGCTGATGTTGGCCGCACCCTGTGCGGAAGTGGCCACCACCGCGTAACGCACCAAACCCCCTGGCTCCACGCTTATCGAAGTCTTGTCCAGCGCGTAGCGAAAAGCACCCGGGGGTGACACCGAAAAGGCTACCAGGTCATCGGCTTTCGGATAAGCCGGCAGGCTCAGCGCGCTTTCCACCCAGGGTTTGTCCTCGCGCAGCGCACCGGGAGGAATGATCTCGCCCCAGCCCGCGCGGACGGGGGCAGCCGCGATCAACAGGAAAAAAAACAGTGCTGTCTTCATGGTCGCCCATTGTATTACGGCGGCCGCTTGGCGCGGCGCGAGCGTCGGCGGGCATGCTTGCGCGGACCTCAAGCGCAATAGACGTGGTCGCGGCTGTAGGGATACTGCGGCTGGACGCCGCCCACGCCCTTGCCTGCCAGCACCTGCCAGAGCTCCAGCCAGCCGCGCTCGAAAGCGTGCGCGGAGCCGGCCATGTAGATGCGCCAGATGCGGTATTTCTGCTCGCCGATGAGGCGGCGCGCCTCGTCCTGGCGCGCCTCCAGACGTTCAACCCAGTGCCACAACGTCTTGCCGTAGTGCGGACGGAGATTCTCGCAGTCCAGGCATTCCAGCCCTGCGCTGGCGGCCGCACGCACTACTTCGGATGCATGCACCAGCTCTCCGCCAGGAAAGACGTAGTCGTCGACGAATTCAGAGATGCCGCCCGCCAGGCCGCGAGAATCCAGCGCGGCGGAGGTGATGCCATGATTCATGACCAGGCCGCCGGGTTTGAGCAGACGGCGGATTTTGGCGAAGTACTCGCCCAGATTACGACGTCCGACATGCTCGAACATGCCGACACTGGCGATCTTGTCGTAGCAGCCCTCCTCGGGCACCTCGCGATAATCCATAAGGCGCACCTCGACGCGGCCCTGGAGTTCCCGGCGCACCACCTGCTCCAGGGCATAGTCGCGCTGATTGTCGGACAGGGTGATGCCTAGCGCGCGCACGCCGTAATTGCCGGCGGCGTGCAGGATGAGCCCGCCCCAGCCGCAGCCGATGTCGAGCAGAGTTTCCCCCGGCTTGAGCGCGAGCTTGCGGCAGATATGGTCCAGCTTGGCTTCCTGGGCTGCGTCCAGGTCGAGATCCGGGGTGCGGAAATAGGCGCAGGAGTAGACCCTGCGTTGGTCCAGCCAAAGACCGTAAAAATCGTTCGAGACGTCGTAATGGTATTGAATGTTCTTGCGATCGCGCGCACGCGTGTGGCGCCACCACTGCCAGGCCGCACTGCCCTTGCGGTCGCGGCACGAAGCATCGGCCGGGCACAGATGGTCGCCCAATTGCAGGATGTGGCGCGCCGCGCCCTCGATATCTATATCCTGCTCGACATAGGCGCGCGCCAAACTGCCCAGGGTGGGTTTTGCCAAGCGGGCCAGAGCATGCGGCCCGTTCAGGCGGATGCTTACCAGGGCGTCGGCGCCGCCGGCGTATCGCTGGCCATTCCAGAATTGCAGGCTGACCGGAATATCCGCCCCGCCCAGGCGCCTTTTTACTTCCTCGATGACCTTGCCTTCCAGCATCGCCATCCCGCAACTCCTCCGTCAAGCCAGATCGCGCACCAGCGAATCACGCACCGCGGCCGGCACCGTGGGGAGGGCGATGCGGTATTCCGGGTGATCCACCCCCACCGCCAGCATCGCCCCCTGCTTCAGCGCTGCAACGGTCTCGGGAGGCAGCTCAAAGCGCAGAAAATGCACTGCCGAGGTCTTTTCTTCATTCTCCCGTTCGAGATCCTCGTCGGCTATGGCGTACACTGCGGCCCCCTCCCCGGCCTTGACCCACACATGGTCTTCGATGCCCTTCAGCTTTGCCAGCTGCGCCGCGCGCACTTGCGGATCGCCGTATTCAATCATCATGGTCGCCTTCCAGTTGGAGCCGTCCGGTACAAGCGGATTGTAGGCGTCCAGTTCATCCTGGATACCGGCCTCTTCGAAAGTTCTTTCCGCACGCAGCATTTCCTGGATCTGGTAGCGGATGGTGGTTTCATCCTCGAAAATCAAGGTTAGATGCTCGCCCAGACGCAGGGTGCGATGTTTTTTGTGGGCGATGACCCGGACGCGATATTCCGGCCGCGCCTTGGCATAGGCCTCCAGACTGAGCAGCGATTCACGCGTTACCTTCTGCATATGCTTCCTTTCGACGTTGCGGCCGGCCGGGCTACAGGCCATAGGCCAGGCAAACCAGACTGAGTGGATGCAGCTTGCGAGTCGCGGTTTCGCCCATCCCCTGCAGGATGTGGCGTCCGGCGATGGCGCAATCCGAGCTGACATAGTCGGCGCCGGCGGCGAGCTTGGCGACCGGCTTTACGATCTTCATGGAGTTGGCGAAATATTCGCTCTTGACGCCCCAGGTGCCATCGTGCCCCGAGCAACGCTCGATGGCGGTGATTTGGGTATCGGGCACCTTGGCGAGCAGCTCGCGCGTCTTGCTGCCGATGTTCTGCACGCGCTGGTGGCAGGGAGCATGGTAGGCGACCCTGCCCAGCGGATGCTTGAAATCCGTCTTCAAAAGGCCGTCGGCGTCGCGCGCCATGAGGTATTCGAAGGGATCCCACATCGCCTGCTTGACGGCCAGCACGTCGGCGTCGTCCGGGAACATCAAAGGCAGCTCCTGCTTGAACATGAGCGTACAGGATGGCACCGCGGTCAGGATGGCGTAGCCGGCGCGCGCCAGCCGCGCCAGCACCGGGATGTTGATGTCCTTGTGCTTTTCCACCGTTTCCAGATCGCCCAGTTCCAGCTTGGGCATGCCGCAGCAGACTTCTTTTTCCACCAGCATGACGGGAATTTCGTTGTGGGCCAGGATCTTCAGCAAATCGTGGCCGATGCCGGGCTCGTTGTAGTTGATGTAGCAGGTGGAGTAAATCGCCGCCTTGCCGGGCGTGCGCCGGCCGTCGCGCACGGCAAAGGAAGCGTCGGGCTTGGCCGTGGCGCGAAATTTCGCGCTCTCGTAATCGGGCAGAACGCGGTCCTTGTGGATGCCCAGCGTCTTGTCCAGGGCGCCGCGCAAAGCCGGATTTTTGAGCGAGGCGTTAACCGCCTTCACCACCACGGGAATGCCGGCGAGCTTGCCCAGGGCATCGGTGCTGGAGAGAAGCCTGTCTCGAAACTTGGTTTCGCCTTTCTTGAATTTGATGGCCTTGGCCCGCAGCATGGTATGCGGAAAATCGAGATTCCACGGATGGGGAGGGACATAGGGGCATTTCGTCATGTAGCAAAGATCGCACAAATAGCACTGGTCCACGACCTTCCAGTAATCGGCCTTCTTGACGCCGTCCACCTCCGTGGTCTCGGATTCGTCGACCAAGTCGAACAGCGTAGGGAACGCCGTGCATAAGGACACACAGCGACGGCAGCCGTGGCAGACGTCGAAAATGCGCTCCAACTCCTTGAGGAGCGACTCCTCGTTGTAGAAATCCGGGTTGCGCCAATCCAGCGCGTGCCGGGTGGGTGCTTCCAAGTTGCCTTCACGGACCGTCATGCATGCTCCCAAGCTGGTACCAGTATTATTGATAGCCTACCAGGGCGTTGAAAAACCACTACGTTGCACGGCGCTCGCTCGCTTATCTATTTGATATGTCTCGATCGCTGCGCTCTCAACACCCTGCTACCCCTCTGCGCCCGCCTGCGCACATGTTCGCCGGGCTGGGCGAAAACAAGGCCGCACGAGGCGGCCTTGGCGGCGGAATGCCCGTTCGGATCGCCTCAGGCGCCCAGGGAGTCCAGGGTCTTCTGGAACTTGTTGGCGTGCGAGCGTTCCGCCTTGGCGAGCGTCTCGAACCAATCGGCGATCTCGTCGAAGCCTTCCGCGCGCGCGTCCTTGGCCATGCCCGGATACATGTCGGTGTACTCGTGGGTTTCGCCGGCGATTGCGCTTTTCAGGTTATCGGCTGTGGGGCCGAAAGTCATGCCGGTGGCCGGGTCGCCACAGATTTCCAGGTATTCGAGATGGCCATGGGCATGGCCGGTTTCGCCTTCGGCGGTGGAACGAAACACCGCCGCCACGTCGTTATAGCCCTCCACGTCGGCTTTGGCTGCGAAATAGAGATAGCGGCGGTTGGCCTGGGACTCACCCGCAAAAGCGTCCTTGAGATGCTTTTCGGTCTTGGAACCTTTGAGTTGCATGGTTTGCTCCTGTACACGTCGAAGGACATAAAATGGGCCGGCCCCTCGGTCCTTCCCTGCGATGGGCTCGGCACGCTCGGTGATATATATTTAGACTAAGTCTAATCACTGTACGTAATGTAAATCTTGCCCTTATTCTTTGTCAACCGTTAAACATGAGTTTTTTGTTTGGAGGCCGCATGACCGATCCATCCGACGCCAATGAGCTGCGCGCACGGCTCACCGCCGAGCAATACCGCGTGTGCCGCGAAAAGGGCACCGAACGCGCCTTTACCGGGCGCTACTGGAACCATCACGAGGCGGGGGTGTACCGCTGCGTTTGCTGCGGCGCGCCGCTGTTTTCCTCGCGCACCAAATTCGACTCCGGCACCGGCTGGCCCAGTTTCCACGCCCCCGCCACGGCAAACGGCGTGCGCGAAATCGAAGACACCAGCCATGGCATGGTGCGCACCGAGGCGGTTTGCCGGTCCTGCGGCGCCCACCTGGGACATGTGTTCCCGGATGGGCCTCCTCCTACCGGCCTGCGCTACTGCATCAACTCGGCATCGCTGGAATTCGAACGAGACCCCGACGCCGCCTGATCCGGGCTGGCTTTACACTTATAGCCCATGCCCCGCGCGGCCGCGACGGCATCATGCGCGCGAACGGTTGAGAAACACTCCCAAGCCCAGGCCGAGCGCCAGCACCAAGGCCACGAAAACGCTGCCGAAAGCCCAGGGCGCCTCCTCGGCCACGTGCGAAACCCAGTGTTCCAGACGCACCTCGTCGACATCGAGTGGCTTGCTTTCCTGGGCCACCACCGCACCGTTCTTCAAGAACAATGTTTGGATGGTGTACTGACCCAGCGGCAGGCGCGCGGGAATGGGGATGTTGACGTAAAACAGCCTGCCGCCGACGATTTTCACCGCATCGTCCCGCATCAGGAAGTGCTTGTCGGTGTCCTTGATGCGCAGAATCGCAGCACGCATGGCCCGCGGATGCTGAGGCGCCGGGCTCGCGCGCATGGCGGCGAACACGGTGTCCAGCGTCAGCCCCTGGCGCGCCAAGACATCCGCACCGGCCAAGTGATTCAGCGGCGCCGAACTGAGCAGGTAGTACACGCCGGGAACCCCTTCCACCACGTGCTTGTGGCCCGACAGCCAGAAAGGCCCCAGACTTTCCTTGCGGTCGATGGAAATCTTCTCCGGCGGCGAAGTCACTTTCACCACTACGTTGCCGCCTTGCGGCATGGCGCCGAAGAGCAGGATGTGGTCGCCCGTGTAGCGAGCGGTGATGTCCACGCTGTGCTTGTTCAGCTCGGTCACC
The DNA here is from genome assembly GCA_021802555.1 of Pseudomonadota bacterium. Taxonomy (GTDB): domain Bacteria; phylum Pseudomonadota; class Gammaproteobacteria; order Burkholderiales; family Thiobacillaceae; genus JAJXXS01. Next base: position 26,123 of record JAJZRU010000017.1, on the reverse strand, counting down.
AAAGGAGAATCCGCAGCGCGCACGGAGGCGCCCGCCAGGCAGAGCAGGAAGAAAAGTGCGCGCAGCATCATCGGGTCAGCGCCAAGCTGTAGAGTTCATCGGGCTTCACCAGAATGCCGTAGAGCATCTTGACCGCCACGGACACCACCACCAAGGCAAGGATCAGGCGCAGCTGCTCGCCCGGCAGCTTGGCCCCCAGGCGGATGCCCCACTGGGTGCCGAAAACCGAGCCCAGGATCAGGATGATGGCCAGGAGTGGGTCGACGGCATGGTTCACCCCGGCCTGCAGGATAGCCACCTCGGTGGTAGTGAACAGCAATTGGAACAGCGACGTCCCCACTACCACCTTGGTGGGCATGCGCAGCAGGTAGATCATCACCGGCACCATGATGAAGCCGCCGCCCACTCCCATCAGCGAGGTCAGGACGCCGACCCCTATGCCGATCGCCACCGGCAGGACAAGGGAAATGCGCAGGCCGGACACGGGGAACTCCACCTGCATGGGCAGGCGCGCGAGCCAGCCGCCGCCCTGGTCCGCGGCCGGCCGAACCTGGGCCTGACTGTTTCCGCGCAACGCGTTGATGGACTCCAGCAGCATGCTGAAACCGACGAAGCCCAGCAGGCCAACATAAAGAAAGGTCACGGTATTGCCGAAATTGCCGCCCGCTTCGAGCGCCTTGGCGATCTGCACGCCCAAGGCTCCGCCGCTCCAGCTCCCCAGCAGCAGCACCAGGCCCATTTTCATGTCCACGTTGCCCAGGCGCCAATGGGCATAAGTCCCGCCGGCCGAGGTGCCGACGATTTGCGCCGCACCGGTGCCCACGGCCACGAGCGGCGGCACGCCCACGAAAATCAGCAGCGGCGTGATGAGAAAACCGCCCCCCACTCCCACCAGCCCGGACAGAAACCCCACGATGGCGCCGAAAAACACGATCAGCAGCAAATTCACATCCATGTGGGCGATGGGCAGAAATATCTCCATGCAATGCTCGTATCTTCAGGGTTGACGCTCAGGCGCAGGTGTGCGCAAGGCACCCGCCGCCTCGCAGATCCGGTTGGGATCGACGTCCGCCGGCACGGTCAGGACGGGCAAACCCAAATGGTGCAGCAGGCGGTTCGTGACATGGCCGATGGCGCGCTGGCGCATATGGGCGCGGCGCTCTCCGTCCAGGCCGATGCGCCCCAGCACCAGCATCATGGCGTGCTCGCGCGTCTCGACGACGCGCGGAATGACGTCTTCCGGCAGGCCTTCTTCGATGAAGAACTCCGGCACGACACCGCAGGATTCGGTGACCCTTGCCGCAAACTCCGTCAAGGTCGCTTCCGCCTCGCGCCGTATGTCAGATTTCATGCGTGCCGCCAAGCCGCCCCAAAACCCGACCACCGGCTCGTCCAGGACGTGGATCAAGCCCAGATGGGCACCCAGCAAGCTGGCCAGGCGGGCCGCCAGACCGGCGGCCAGCAGAGAGTTTTGCGAGCCATCGATGGCCGCGAGAATGACACCTTTGCTCATGGCTGGGAGTATCGAGGAAAGCCGGGCTGGCATTCTACCTTGTCCGTGTAACGCTCCGCCGCGGATTGCATAAGCTTTTTTTCAGCATGCTGCGTTATTAAGTTTTTTTTAACTGTTTGACCGGCCTTCCGCCTTCCTCGACAATGCGCCCTGCCCCTACGCTGCCCCGCCCATGAACCTCCTCAAAGCCCTTGCGACGGTCGGGTCCATGACCCTCATGTCGCGCATCCTCGGCTTTGTTCGCGACACCATCGTGGCGAGAGCATTCGGCGCCAGCCTTTATACCGACGCTTTTTTCGTCGCCCTCAAGCTCCCCAACCTGCTGCGCCGCCTGTTCGCGGAAGGCGCCTTTTCCCAGGCTTTCGTGCCCATCCTGGCCGAATACAAGAATCGGCGCGGCACGGAAGACACGCGCCGGCTGGTCGATCAGGTCGCCTCGGCCCTTACGCTCGCCCTGCTCGCCGTCACCGTGCTGGGCATACTGGCGGCGCCGGCCGTGGTGTGGATCAGCGCGCCGGGCTTTGCCGAAGACCCCGAGAAATTCCGCCTGACCGTACATCTGCTGCGCATCACCTTCCCCTATATCGCCTTCATCTCCCTGGTGGCGCTGGCCGCCGGCATCCTCAACACCTGGAGCCGCTTTTCGGTGCCGGCCTTCACTCCCGTGCTGTTCAATGTGTGCCTCATCGTCGCCGCCCTGTTCCTCGCACCCTGGTTCCATCCCCCCATTCTGGCGCTGGCCGTCGGAGTGGTGGCGGGCGGCATGTCGCAACTCGCCCTGCAGATTCCCTTTTTGCGCCGCATCGGCATGTTGCCGCGCCTCACTCTGCGCTTCACCGATCCGGGCGTGCGCCGCATCCTCAAGCTCATGGGGCCGGCCACGCTGGGGGTGTCGGTGGCGCAGATCAGTCTCCTCATCAATACCATCTTCGCCTCCTTCCTGGCCACCGGCAGCGTCTCCTGGCTTTATTACGCGGATCGGTTGATGGAATTTCCCACCGGCATGCTGGGCGTCGCACTGGGCACCATACTGCTGCCCAGCCTGGCCAAGCATTACGCCGACGCAAATCCGCAGGAATATTCCCGCCTGCTCGACTGGGGGCTGCGCCTCACCCTGCTCCTGGCCCTGCCCGCGGCCGTGGCACTGGCCGTGCTCGCGGTGCCGCTCATCAGCAGTCTGTTTCTCTATGGGAAGTTCGATGCCCAGGATTTGTGGATGACGAGGGAAGCGCTGCTGGCCTACAGCGTAGGGTTGCTTGGCCTGATATTCGTGAAAGTGCTGGCGCCCGGCTTTTATGCCCGGCAAAACATCAAGACCCCGGTGAAGGTTGCCCTCGTGACGCTCGCCGCGACCCAGCTCATGAATCTGGCCTTCATCGCCCCCCTCAAGCACGCCGGCCTTGCCCTGTCCATTGGCTTGGCTGCCTGCCTGAACGCCGCCATCCTCTACCGCCTCCTGCGCCGGCACGACATATTCCATCCCGAACCAGGGTGGAGAGGCTTCCTCCTGCGCGTGCTGGCGGCCGTTGCGCTCATGGCGCTGGTTCTGCACTACGCTGCCGGGCCCGACAGCTTCTGGCTCACGGCTCGGGCGCTCAAGAAAGCGGCCGCCCTCCTGGGCCTGGTGGCCTTGGGCATTACGGTGTACTTCGGCGCCCTGTATTTGTTCGGCATACACCCGCGCCAGTTTTATCGCGGCGCCGCCAAATAGGCGCGAAGGCGCCCGCCGCATCCGGTAAAATCCATTTTTTGTACGCGTCGCTTCGCCTGCGCCATGCGCATCTCTCACGGCCTGACCCCTCTTGCCAGCCTCCATGCCGTCACCATCGGCAATTTCGACGGCCTGCACCGCGGTCATCAGGCCATGCTGGACAAACTCAGACAGGAAGCCCGTGCCCGCGGCCTGCCCAGTTGCGTGCTGACGTTCGAGCCCCATCCGCGCGAATTTTTCGCTCCCGAGCAGGCGCCCACGCGCCTCACCTCTCTGGGAGAAAAAGCCGCCCTGATCGCCGCTGCCGGCATCGATCGCCTGCATGTCCTGCGCTTCGATCGTGGACTCGCCGCCCTGACCGCGGAAGAATTCGTCGCTGGCGCCCTGGCCCGGACCCTAGGCGCCCGTTACGTTCTGGTGGGGGACGACTTTCGCTTCGGCCGCGGGCGGGGCGGAGATTTTTCGCTGCTTCAGGCGCTCGGGCCGAGGTTCGGCTTCACCGCCGAGGCGCTGCCTACGGTAAGCGTGGCAGATCATCGGGCCTCCAGCACCGCCGTCCGGCAAGCCCTGGCAGGAGGCGACTTGGAGCGGGCCAGGAGGCTGCTGGGGCGGCCCTATGGCATCACCGGACGGGTCGTCCATGGCGACAAGCTCGGACGCAGCCTCGGCTTCCCCACCGCGAACATTCAGTTGCGCCACAACCGCCCGCCTCTTCTGGGGATTTTCGCCGTGGAAGTCTGGGGGGTGAACGATCGCGCACTGCCGGGTGCCGCCAGCTTGGGCGTGCGGCCGACGGTGCACGAACATGGCCGCGCCACGCTGGAAGTCTTTCTGCTGGATTATCAGGGCGGCCTTTATGGCCGCAAGCTGCGCGTGGATTTTCTCAAAAAACTCAGGGACGAGGAGAAATACCCCGATCTCGACAGCCTTGCCGCCCAGATCCGGCGCGACGTGGACCATGCCAGACATTACTTTGATCACCGCTGATGGCCGACTACAAGCACACCCTGAACCTTCCCGACACGCCCTTTCCCATGCGCGGCGACCTCGCCAAGCGCGAGCTCGGCTGGGTGGCCGCCTGGCAGGAAAAAAAACGCTACGAGAAAATCCGCGCAGCGGCCGCGGGACGGCCGAAATTCATCCTGCACGACGGCCCGCCTTATGCCAACGGGGACATTCACACCGGCCACGCGGTCAACAAGATCCTCAAGGACATCATCATCAAGTCCAAGACGCTGGCAGGCTTTGACGCGCCCTACGTGCCGGGCTGGGACTGCCACGGCCTGCCCATCGAGTTGCAAGTGGAAAAGCAACATGGCAAAGACATTCCTGCCGCCCGTTTCCGCGAGTTGTGCCGGGCGTACGCCGACAGCCAGATCGAGCGGCAAAAGGCCGACTTCATCCGCCTGGGCGTGTTGGGCGACTGGGATCGACCCTACAAGACCATGGACTACCGTTTCGAGGCCGACATCATCCGCGAATTGGGGAAGATCCAGCAAAACGGCTACCTCTACCAGGGCGCCAAGCCCGTGCACTGGTGCGTGGACTGCGGCTCCGCCCTGGCCGAAGCGGAAGTGGAATACGAGGACAAAACCTCGCCGGCGATCGACGTGGCCTTTCCCGTGGCCGACAGCGTGGAACTGGCGCGCCGCCTGAACCTGCCTGCGATCGATCTGCCGGTCCTGGCGGTAATCTGGACCACCACGCCCTGGACCCTGCCCGCCAACCAGGCGGTGGCAGTCCACCCGGAGTTCGATTATGACCTGCTGGCCACCCCCAAGGGCATATTGATTCTGGTGAAGGAACTGGCCGAGGCTGCACTCGAACGCTATGGCATCGACGCCGTGGAAGTACTCGCCCAAGTCAAGGGCCGGACACTGGAAGGCCTGCTGCTGCAGCACCCCTTTCAAGACCGCAAGGTGCCCGTCATCTGCGGCGAGCACGTCACTCTGGAAGCCGGCACAGGCCTGGTCCACACAGCCCCCGGCCATGGCCTGGAGGATTATGTCGTGGGCAGCCGCTACGGCCTCAAGGTGGACAATCCGGTGGGCAGTGACGGGCGGTTCTATGACGACACCCCGGAGGTGGGAGGCAAATCGGTCTGGGAAGCCAACCCCGTCATCATCGAACTGTTGAATACCCGCGGGCTATTGCTGGCACACGAGAAACTGCGCCACAGCTACCCCCATTGCTGGCGCCACAAGACGCCCATCATTTTCCGCGCTACACGGCAATGGTTCATCGGCATGGACCGCCACGGCGGGAGGGAGAAGGTCGCCGGCCAGACCCTGCGCCAGCATGCCCTGCGCGCGGTGGACGCAACCCGCTTCTTCCCCTCCTGGGGCCGCGAGCGGCTCACCGCCATGATCCGGAGCCGTCCCGACTGGTGCGTGTCGCGCCAGCGCAATTGGGGCGTACCCATGCCCTTCTTTACCCACAAGCAGAACGGGGAACTCCATCCGCGCACTGCGGAAATCCTCGAACAAGTGGCCCAGAAGGTCGAGCAGCAGGGCATCGAGGCCTGGTTTGCGCTTGATGCCCAGGAATGGCTGGGCGAGGAGGCGGTACACTACGACAAGTCCCTGGACACCCTGGACGTCTGGTTCGATTCCGGCAGCACGCACGCCTGCGTGCTCAAACAGCGCCCCGAACTGCGCCATCCCGCAGATCTTTATCTGGAAGGCTCGGATCAGCACCGCGGCTGGTTCCAGTCCTCCCTGCTCACGGGCTGCGCCACCGATGGCTATGCGCCCTATGCCGCGCTCCTGACACACGGTTTCGTGGTGGATGCCACGGGCCACAAAATGAGCAAGTCGCGCGGCAACGGCATCGAGCCGCAGCAAATTGCCAATACCCTGGGCGCCGACATCTTGCGCCTGTGGGTGGCCTCCACCGACTATTCCGGCGAGCTGTCCCTGTCCGACGAAATTCTCAAGCGCGTGGTGGAGGGCTATCGCAGGCTCAGGAATACGCTGCGCTTCCTGCTCGCCAATACCGCCGATTTCGATCCGGCCGCCCATGCCCTGCCGCTGGCCGCCTGGCTGACCATCGACCGCTATGCCCTGGCTTTGACGCGCCAGCTGCAAAGCGAACTTGCGGAGCATTACGCCAACTACGAATTCCATCAGGTCGCGCAGAAGCTGCTGAGCTTCTGTTCGGAGGATCTGGGCGGCTTCTACCTGGACATCCTCAAGGACCGCCTCTACACGGCCGCCGCCGACTCGCCCGCGCGGCGCGCCGCACAAAATGCGCTCTGGCACATCCTCCAGACCCTGACCCGGCTCATGGCTCCGATCCTCAGCTTCACTGCCGAGGAGATACACAGCCTGCTGGCCGGCGATGCCGATGACAGCGTCTTCTTCCACACCTGGCACGTCCTGCCCGGGCAGGACGAGGAAGCGGCGCTCCTGGAACGCTGGACGCACATCCGCGCCGTGCGCAGCCAAGTGCAAAAGCACCTGGAGGAATTGCGCGTTGCCGGCGCCATCGGCTCTTCCCTGCAGGCGGAAGTCACGCTGCACGCCCGGCCCGAAAGCTATGCCGATCTGGCCGGCCTGGGGAACGACCTGCGCTTCGTCCTCATCGTTTCCGCCGCGAAGGTCCTCCCTGCCGCGGAAGATCGCATCGAGGCAGCCGCCAGCGCGCATGCGAAATGCGAACGTTGCTGGCACTACCGTGACGACGTCGGGAAAAACGCCGAACATCCCGCCTTGTGCGGGCGTTGCGAGAGCAACCTGTTCGGCGCCGGGGAACCCAGGCAACATGCTTAAATGGATTGTTCTCGCCCTCGCCGTGATCGGCGTGGATCAGTACACCAAGGCGCTGGTTACCTCCCATATTCCTCTGGGTTCCGGTATCGTGCTGACGCCGTTTTTCACCTTGGTCGACATCCGCAACAGCGGCGCAGCGTTCAGCCTGCTCGCCTCGGAGCCCGGCTGGCAACGGGTGTTCTTCATCGTCGTCGCCAGCGTCGCCTGCGCCATCTTGTTGTTCCTGCTCCACCGCGCGCGCAGCAAGCCGCTGCTGGCGACCGCCCTGTCCCTCATCCTGGGCGGGGCCTTGGGCAACCTGCTGGACCGCATCCGCCTGGGCGAAGTCGTGGACTTCCTCTATTTTCACTGGGGCAGCCTGGGCTGGCCGGCTTTCAATGCCGCCGACTCGGCCATCACCGTGGGCGCCGCATTGCTCGTGTGGGACAGCCTGAGGAGCAGGCGTCGATGAGCGCCCCAACCGCGCGCATGGGCGACCATGTCCTGCTGCGCTATGCTTTGCGGCTCGAAAACGGCATGACCATCGTATCCAACCTGGAAGACGCCGATCCCGAAGCTCTCGTTCTCGGCGATGGTACGCTGGCAGCGGCGCTGGAAGCCCAGGTGATCGGCTTGGCCGCAGGCGGGCGCAGGCGCACCTCGCTGCCCGCCGGCGCGGCTTTCGGCCTGCCCGACCCGACACTGGTGCAAGACTTGGCCGTGAAAGATATGCCCGCCGAACCGGCGTTGCGCAGCGGCACGCTGATGGAATTTTCCCTGCCCGACGGGACCCGTCTCGCCGGACACGTCCTGGAGGTCGGCCCGGAATACGCCCGTGTCGATTTCAACCATCCGCTGGCCGGGTATGGCATCGAGTTCGAGGTGGAACTGGTGCGCATCCTTCCTTCCGCCTGAATCTGCCATGCCCGCTTTCCCAACCAAGACCCTGGTGCTGGCGAATCCGCGCGGCTTCTGCGCCGGCGTCGATCGCGCCATAGCCATCGTCGAACGCGCCCTGGAAAAATTCGGCGCGCCCATCTACGTGCGCCACGAAGTGGTGCACAACCGCTACGTCGTCGATGCGCTCAAGGCCAAAGGTGTGATTTTCATCGAACACCTTGCCGACGTCCCGCCCGGTGCCACGCTCATCTTCAGCGCCCATGGGGTGTCCAAAGCCGTGCGGAGCGAGGCGCAGGCGCGCGGCCTCACCGTGTTCGACGCCACTTGCCCGCTGGTGACCAAGGTGCATGTCGAAGTCGCCAAAATGCGCGGCCAGGGACTGGAAATCATCATGGTGGGCCATCGCGGCCATCCCGAGGTGGAGGGCACCATGGGCCAGAGCGACCATGGTATGCATTTCGTAGAGAGCGAGGCAGACGTGGCGCAGCTGGCGCTTCCTGCAGACACGCGGCTGGCCTATGTGACGCAAACGACCTTGTCCGTGGACGATGCCGCACGGGTGGTGGCGGCTCTCAAAAAGCGCTTTCCCGGCATCATCGGCCCCAAGAAGGATGACATCTGCTACGCCACGCAAAACCGCCAGGACGCGGTGCGCCAGATGGCGAGCGACTGCGACGTGGTGATCATCGTTGGCTCACGCAACAGTTCCAACTCCAACCGCCTGCGCGAAGTCGCCGCCAACCTGGGCATGCCTGCCTACCTGGTGGACCGCGCCGGTGATATCGAGCCCGCCTGGCTGGCGGGAAAACCGCGCGTAGGCGTGAGCGCGGGCGCATCCGCGCCGGAAGTGCTGGTCGACGAAGTCATCCAGCGCCTCAGGGCACTGGGGGCGCAAGCGCCCAGGCAACTGCAGGGAGTGGTGGAGAAAGTCGATTTCCCCCTACCCAAGGGCCTGGCCTGACCCTAACGAACATGGCGAATCGTCGCCCCGAATCATGAAACGCTCTTATCACCCTGTCCGTTTCCCTCCCTTGCAGGGCGCGCTCCGGCTGGCAAGCCGAAGCCGCTCGCCGGGCGCGGCAACGCTGCGCGTTGTTTCACGCTAACGGACATGGCGAATCGCCGCCCCAAATCATGAAACGCTCTTATCGCCCTGTCCGTTTCCCTCCCTTGCAGGGCGCGCTCCGGCTGGCAAGCCGGAGCCGCTCGCCGGGCGCGGAACCTGTTCCGCGAATTCCCCGGCTCGCCCCCAGCCCTCTCCCAGAGGGCGAGGGGGACGCGGCAACGCTGCGCGTTGTTTCACGCTAAAAGCGCACAAAAGAAAGCCGGGGCTGGCCCGGCTGACTCTTCCGGCTGCGCTGTTCCGCAGCCCGGACAGCTTGCTGCTGCTTTATTTCTTCATCTCTTCTTTTTTCATTTCTTTTTTCGCGGCGTGCTTTTTCACAGCATGTTTTTTCACGGCATGGTGCTTAACAGCGTGATGCTCTTCCTTCATCATTTTGTGAGCGGCCGGTTTTTCCTTGGCGGCTTCGGCAGCGGGGGCTTCGGCAGCCATGGCGGCAGAGGCGGCGAAAGTGGAGAACACCAGGGCGGCGAGCAGTTTGTTCATAGCAGGTCTTCCTTTATGTGGTTAAAAATGCGACAGATCGGTCTGTCACGTGCTCTAACGCTCGGCTTGCCGGCCGGTTGACACAGGCGGGAAAAAAATTCAGGGCCGCGGCCCGACTTGCCGCCCGGCTTGGCCAGGCGCGGCGCGGGAGGCCTGGCTGCCGCGTTGCCGCTGCACCCATTTCCGCCGCAAGGACTGTTGCACCTTTGGAGGCAATGCCTTGAATTTCAGGTAATTTTCCCGCGCCACGCGGCGCTGTTCCGGGGTCATGGTAGCCCAGGCATGCAAACGCTTCTGGAAACGCGCCTGCGCCGCCGGTTTCATTTTGTAGTAATGGTCGGCGGCACGTATGAGATGGCGGCGCTGATCGCGGGACAGGCGCGGCCATTCATTGGCCAAGGGCGCCAGCACCTGCCTTTCCGCCGGCGTGAGCGCCGCCCAGGTGGGCTTGTCGGCAACCTGGGCAAAAACCGCCCCTGCCGCGGCCAGCCAGAGGACGAGCGCCGCTATTGCTGCGCGTGCTCTTGCAGCCATTGCACGAATTGCGGATTGGTAAAGGCTCCCGGGGGCAGTTCTCCCCCCAACAAGGCGGCATCGACTTCGCCAACAGGACGCTGGTGATCCGCATTCCTGTGATAGGCGCTCAACCCGCCCAGGAGCAGCGCCAACAGCAGGCTGCCCGCCATGATGCGGTGCTGATGCAGCCAGCGGCGCCCCAGGGACAGGGAACCCTGCTGACGCAACGCCGCTTCCGGGTGATATATCGCCTGCTTGCGTCTATGCTCCAGGCGGTCGACCGCCCGGGCGGGCAGGCGCTGCACCAGCGCATCCAGGTGGCTGGCGAACGATTCGGGAAGAAATGTGGCCTTTTTCATAACTCGATACCATAGGACGCCAGGGCCTTGCCCAGGGCTGCAACCGCGCGCGAGCAATGGGTCTTGACGCTGCCCTCGGTGCACCCCATGGCCTCGGCAGCTTGCGCCGTATCCATTCCTTCCCAATAACGCAGCAGGAAGGCTTGGCGTTGACGCAGCGGCAGAGCATGCAGACATTTTTCTATGATGGCCAGGCGCTGCCGCTGAGCAAGGCGGACGGCAGGGTCGTCGTCCTCCTCCCCCGGCGGGTCGTATTCCACGGTATCTTCGTCGCCGTCGTGGCGATCGCCCAGCCCCAAGGTAGACAACGCGACCTGCCAAGCGTTCTTGACCTTCTGGCGCCGGTAATAATCCTTGATGGTGTTTTGCAGTATGCGCTGGAAGAGCAACGGCCATTCCCCAGGCAGCCGCTCGCGGTAGTTGGTAACGAGTTTGATCATGGCATCCTGCACCACGTCCAGGGCCGCTGCCTCCTCCTGCACCGCAAAGCGGGCCTGCAGATAGGCGCGACGCTCCACGCCCGCCAGGAAGCGATCCAGTTCGGCGGAATCAGTCATCGCTGTCGCTGCTGGCGATCGCCTCTATCCTGTCCAGCCGCAGGGCCAGCAGCCCGGAGCCTCCTTCCGCCTCCAACCACTCCGCCCCGGCACGCGTGTAGACGTCGCGCGGACACACCCGCTCTCGGCGCCGCACTCCCGCCGCATCGACATAGGCAATCCACAAAGGCAGCCTGCGCAAAGCCGCGAACTCCAGTGTTTCGTGATCGATGCACGAGATCGGCCGATACGGCTCAGCCATGTCTAGTGTCCTGAATTGGAAGTTCGTGGAATATCCGCGCGATGGGTGGGGCGTTGCCGAAAAATGGCGATATCCTCAGACGCGAAGCCGCGCACAGCGACAAAGCATGACGGCGATACTCGGCATTTTTCCGCAGCGACTCCAGCTCAGGACATTACGTCAGCGCAAATGCCAGGGCTGGGCGCCATCGGCGATGCCCAGGCTGCGCGCCATGGCCACGCCGAAGCGCTGGGCGAAGCGGTCCACCAGGCTGTTGCGCGGCGTGTAATCCACGATATTCTTGGCATGGATGACGTTGCGCGCGACGCTGTCCACGCTGCCGTAGCCATCCGCCAGGCCGATCTTGACCGCGTCCTGCCCGGTCCACATCAAGCCGCTGAAAAGGCCCGGGGTATCCAGTTTGAGCCGGCTGCCCCGCCCAGCCTTGACCGCGTCGATGAACTGTTCATGGATTTGCTGCAGCATCTGCTTGGCGTACGCCACCTGGGACGGCACTTCCGGAGAGAAGGGATCGAGGAAATCCTTGTTCTTGCCGGCGGTGAGCAAGCGGCGCTGTATGCCCAGCTTGTCCATCGTGCCGGTGAAGCCGAAACCGTCCATGAGCACGCCTATGGAGCCGACGATGCTGGCCTTGTTGACGAAAATCTTGTCGGCGGCGGAGGCAACGTAATAGCCGCCCGAGGCGCACATGTCGTCGACCACGACATAGAGCGGAATCTTCGGATATTTTGCGCGCAACCGCATCATCTCGTCATAGATCTCGCCGGCCTGCACGGGGCTGCCGCCCGGGCTGTTGATGCGCAGGATGACGCCCTTGGTCTTGCTGTCCTTGAAGGCGGCGTCCAGGCCGTCGATGACCTTGTCCGCGCTTTCCCGGTTGGCGGAAATCTCGCCCTGCATATCCACCAGCGCGGTGTGCTCGCCGGAGATGGTGGACTGGCCCGTCTTGTACCAGCCGAGAAATACCGCCAGCAGCGCGACGAGGTAAAGAAACCCCAAAGTCTTGAAGAAAATGCTCCAGTGGCGCGCGCGGCGCTGCTCCTGTACTGCAGCCAGGGCCAGCTTCTCCAGCACCTTGCGTTCCCAGCCGGGTTCGTTGTCGCTCATGGATCGGGACTTTCCTCAACGAGATAGATATGGCCATCGCGCTCGACTACGGCGAGCGGCGCCAAGCCGCGCCCCTGGCAGCGCCCGGCCAGGCATGCGCCCGTGGCCGGATCGTAAAGCGCCCCGTGAGTCGCACACAGCAAGTATAACTTGTCGGCATCGAAAAACCGGCCTTCTTCCCAGTCCAGCTCGACGGGCACATGGCCGCAGCGGTTGAGATAAGCGCGCACCTGCCCCGCCCAGCGCACCGCGAAGGCGCCCTGGGGGACACCCGCCGCACGCACCTCGAAACGCAGGCCCGGCCCGCCGTCGACCAAGGCTTCGGAGCGCCCGATCAAGCGCAGCGTGCCAGCCATGCGCGCAGTTCGGCAAAGTTTCCCAGCACGGCCAGCGGTGCGCAGGCACGGAGTTCCGGCGCCTCATGAGCGCCATAAGCCACCGCCAAGGCGGCCACCCCGGCGTTTCGCGCCATCGCCATGTCGTGGCTGGTGTCGCCGATGACCAGGGCGCGCTCGGGCGCCACGCCGGTTGTTTGCAATATCTCCAGCACCATCGCCGGGTGCGGCTTGGACGGACACTCATCGGCGCAGCGCGTTGCCGCGAAGCAGGGCGTAAGCCCGCTATGCGACAGCGCCCGCTCCAGCCCTTTGCGGCTCTTGCCCGTAGCCACCGCCAGCAGATGGCCGCTGCGCACCAGCTCCGGCAGGGCCTGGGCAACCCCGGCGAAGAGCGGGATGGCGTGGTCCTGCCCGAGATAATGGTGCCGATAGCGATCGACCAGGCGCCCGTGCTCGGCAACGGGCAGCTCCGGCAACAGTGCGGCTAGCGCTTCGCTCAAGCCCAGTCCGATGATGCTGCGGCAGGCCTTGTCCGCAGGGACGGCCAAACCCAGGTCACGACATGCATTCTGGATGGCAGCGACAATCGCGCCCGCGGAATCCATGAGCGTGCCGTCCCAGTCGAAGATCAGGAGGTCGTAGCGTTGCGGCATGGCTGTTCGTTCAAGAGGGGGCGCATGCAATTGCCCGCCGCCGGCATCGTAATGGGCACACGCGGTCAAGGGGCAGCCGCCCGCGCTAGGCGGGCGGCTTATTTTTCATCCAGGCGAGAGCGTACACTTTGTGCGCGCCGGTTTCCACGGGGAGTGCCCACCTGGGCTCCCAGGCGGGCGGCGCTTTGCGAGCGGCGGCTACGGCCGTACGGCAAACTTGCGGAACAGCGGAATCTTGATCAAGTCGACCACGAACAGATAGGCGGCGCCTATGGCCAACAGGTAGCCAATATACTCGAACGGAATCTTGGGCATGAGGATGCCGAAGCCGGCCATGAGGGATACGACGATGAAGTCCGCTAGGGTCGCCATGAGCATGTACTTGGAGGGCGCCACGCTGTAGAAGGGGCCGCCGGTTCGCACCAGGTAAAGCATGCCCTGGCCGGTGAACACCATGATGAGGAAGACGATGGTCTGTATCTGCCCCAGCGGCAGCGGGTTGATCTTCTCCAGGTACAGCAAAGCCCCGAAGGAGAACAGCAGTTGCAGCAGGCCCATGGGCACCGAGCCCATGATCATGTTCTTGACCTTCCAGTGGTTGGGCTCTTTCGAGAACTTGACGTTGTCGGTCGAGATCGACATGGTCACGAAGTCGTTGGTGAAGAGCAGCAGTATCACCAGCATGGGCGTGATGATGAAGGACTTGGTGAACATCACCCCCAGGATGGTGAAGAAGGATATTTCTATGGTCTTGGCGACCTTGTTGAGTATCCAGGTCGCCATGCGCTGGAAAATCTCGCGGCTGGTCTTGATGGCGGAGACAATGTCCCCCAACCCCGGCTCGGTCAGCACGACGCTTGCCGCTGCCTTCGCCACGTCGGTCGCGCCGGCGACGGCGATGCCCACCTCCGCGGCCTTGAGCGCGGGAGAATCGTTCACGCCGTCGCCCGTCATGCCGACGATGTAGCCGCCGCCCTGCAGCGCGCGCACGATGTTGTACTTGTCCTCCGGATAAATGCCGCCGAAGGCATCGAAGTCGGCGAGCTGCTTCTGCCCCTCCGGAGTCTTGCTCAGTTCGAGCAATTGGGGCCGCTCGCACACCCGCTCGCCTATGCCCAGGCGCTTGGCGATGGTGCGCGCCGTGATCGCGGTGTCGCCGGTGAGCATGATCACGCGGATGCCCAGCGCGCGCAGTTCTTCCACCAGCGGCTTGGAGTCCGGCCGCTCGGGGTCCATGAAGCCGAGAAAGCCGAGAAAGGTAAATTGCTCGGCTTCCTTGACGGCAGCGGCCAGGACTCGTTCGCCTTTGGACGCAAGCTGCTTTTCCAGTTCTTCGTAGGGATAAGCCGCCCCGCCCTGCTGGGTGAGGTCCCAGATGGTGCGAGGCTGCCCCTTGTATATGTTGACTGTTTTCCCGTCCACGCTGTTGTAGGTGCTTTCCGTACGCTTGGTGGCCGGATCGAAGGGCGTGAAGGCCAGCCGGCTGCCAGCCTCTTTCACCCCTGCCGCATCGGCCACCTTGAAGATGGCGTCGTCCAGCGCATCCTGGCTGCGCCGATCGCTCGCCATGATTGCGTATTGCAGCAGCGCGTCGCGCGTCACATTCCCCACCGGGGTTACGTCTTCGAGTTCGACCTTGTTTTGCGTCAGCGTTCCGGTCTTGTCCGAGCACAGCACCGTCATCGCCGCGGATTCCTCGATGGCCGACAGCTTGGTGGTAAGCACCCCCAGCTTGGACAAATCCACCGCGCCCAGCGCAGTGGAAAGGGTGTAGGTGGCCGGCAGTGCGATGGGGATGGCCGCGATGAGGATGACCAGGACAAAGACGACGGCGGAAATGATGGAGATGCTGCCGGGCAGCACATGGAGATTCACCAAGGCCACATAGCCCAGGAAGACCGCGGCCAGGGCGATGTCCAGGTACAGCAGGTATTTGACGATCTTGAAGATCAGCGTGGCGAGGTTGCTCTTGGTCTTGGCGATCTTCACCAATTCCGCGGTCTTGCCGAAATAGCTGTTCTTGCCCGTAGCCACCACGACGCCGCTGGCCTCGCCGCGCTTCACGATGGAACCGGAATAGGCCACCGCGCCCACCTCGGCTTCGACGGGGAGGGACTCGCCCGTGAGGGCGGACTGGTCGAGCTGGATCTGGCTGTCGAGGATTCTGATGTCGGCCGGGACGAAATCGCCCATGCGCAGGTGCACCAAATCGTCGGGCACGAGGTACTTGGCATCCAGCATGGTCCAGTTGCCGTCGCGCATGACTCGGGCCATCACCGCCAGGCGCTGCTTCAGCAGTTCGAGCGCATTTTGCGCCTTGCCCTCATGCAGGAAGGCCAAGATGCTGTTGAAGACGAGCAGCGCGAGGATGATGACCGCCTCCGCATACTTCCCGACGGCCGCTTCCAGCAAGGCCGCCACTTCCAGCATCCAGGGAATCGGCCCCCAGAAGCGCTTGAGAAACTCGCCCAGTGCGTTTTTCTTTTCTTCCTCCACGGCATTGGGGCCGTACTCCTGCAATCGTTTGGCTGCTTCCCCCGAGCTCAGCGAGGGATAGCCGGTCATTTCTTTTTTTTCGCTCACGCCTTTCTCCTCTAGTTGCAGACCTGCAAATCCATTATCCGGATGAATAACGAGATACAAATGTACGGGCGCGTGGCCCCGCAGGCTCTACGCCAAATGCGACAACAGGTGGGTTTGCGCGCTATTTGCAAGGAGGGACAAGCCGCATGGCAAACAAGTTCCCCGCGGGCATCCTGGCTTAAAACAGACTTTCGGTTGCAGTCGCGCATCGATGTGGGGCAACGCTACCCTGGTGCGAACTGCGCGGCGAATTCAGGGCATTCCGGATTGACCGCATGGCGGAATTAGCCGTTCTGGACGAAGGTTTCGACAGCCGGGGCGGTCAGTTGTTGGCGGAATACATCCGAATGGCTTCGAGGCATCAATCGCCTGTTCACCGCCCACGCCCCGACCAGGGTGTACCTGGCCAAGAGGGGTAAAGCTAACACCGGCAGAAGATCCGGCATCCGCCCCAATTCGATGTCGCCGGCGATCAGTGCTCGCCGCAGCTCTACGGCATTTCATGGTGCCGCGGCAAATCGTCACAAATTTGATCCCACTCGGCTTTCGAGCCCACAAAAATGTGGGCTGTCGGTTTTGTGGAAATCGGTGTATCGAGCGTACCGATACGGATACGTGCGAACTCGGGGTTGCTTTCTCTCCAACTGAAGATGGGCGAGCCACAGTTCTGGCAGAACATTCGGTGCACTCCGGCGTCGGTGCGGAAACTTTTGAGGGATTCGGCGCCTTCGACGACAACTAAATCTCTCGATGCGATCGGGGCGTTCGACGCGAATGCTGAACCATTGGCCTTGCGGCAACGCGAACAGTGGCAGAGCACGATCGCGCCGAGGTCCCCCCTCACTTCATATTTCACAGCCCCGCATAAACAGCTTCCTTTATGCATTGCTCTCCCGCGCCCCCACATTAATGCCATGATAAGGATACTTCACCAGGCACCCTCCCCGCGTGCTGTTATAGCGCTGCTCCGGCAATCCCGAATACCCTCTCGAGGCCCAATCGCCCTGCGCGCGTGACGCTCACCGCGCGGCTGTCCAGATGGTGTTCCACCCACTTCAGTTCCAGACAGCGCTTGTGAATCGCAATGCCGACGCCACCTCCTAGATGATGCCGGCGCTCGCTCCAATCGATGCAGGTGCGACAGTAAGGGTGTTTGCCCATACGCCTGACATCGATGCCCCAGGTATCCAAAAACTTGAGGCCGGTCGGCAGGACGTGCGCCACCTCTCCGTCGATTGTCACATAGCTTTTATGAACGAGCACATCGCAAATCGCCACCCCTAGCCGGCCTGCAAGGTGGTTGTAGCAGGTACGCCCGCGTTGCAGCTCAGGGTCTACTCGGAATCGCGGCGCCGGGCGTGGGAATCCCGCCGCGACTATCATGACGGCCTCCAGCATTGCGGCAACCTCCGGCGAAGCAATCCGGTAATAGCGGTGACGACCCTGGCGGATGGAAATCAACAGTCCGGACTGCTCCAGCTTGGCCAAGTGTTCGCTCGCGGTCGGGGCGGTGATGCCCGCACAGGCGGCCAACTCCCCCGCCGGCAGGGCGCGCCCGTCGCCCAGCGCCAACAGCATGTTGGCACGGGCTGGTTCACCGACCAGGCTGGCGATTTGGGCGACTTCTAACGCATTCGACATGTCTTCTGTCAGACCTCCTGGCTGGATTCTACGCGGTCGATTTCTCCACACTTCGGTGGTGGCCGAAGCATCTCTCACTATTTGTAAGTACGCTCCGGCATCGCAATGGAAATCGGGAGGCACAGTCGAATGGATGACAGCCAAAGCGCTGGGTTGACGAGGTCAGTGGAGCCGCGGGGAGCGCAGTTCACCGGGCAAGGTCGGATTCTCCTGACCCTTTGCCTGGCGGTCTTGATGGTTCAAGTAGACACTTCGGTCGTCAATCTCGCTGTCCACGCCATCGGCGTCGCACTGCGAACCCCCATGAGCACGCTGCAATGGACGGTGGACGGCTACAATCTGACCTACGCCATGCTTCTGATGTCGGGGGGCACGCTGGCGGACATTTTTGGCCGGCGTCGGATCTTCCGGTGGGGGATCGGTCTCTTTACCCTGGGCTCCCTGGTTTGTGGGCTGGCGCCGGGCGCTGGGGCGCTGATCCTGGGCCGGGCGGTGTCAGGCACGGGAGCGGCGTTGCTGGTCCCCAGCACGCTCGCCCTGATCCGCGTCATCTGGCCCGAACCGCGGCAACGGGCGCACGCAATCGGCATTTGGGCTGGCACGAACGGCGCCGCGTTTGCAATCGGGCCGCCCCTCGGGGGATTCTTGATCTCGGTAGCCGGGTGGCGCAGCATCTTTCTCTTGGCCATCCCCCTGGGGTTGCTGGCCGCCTGGCTGGCGCGGATACTGCCCGAATCGGCCGATCCCGGGGGACGCCGGCTGGATCTTCCGGGGCAACTGCTGGCCGGCCTGGGGCTCGGGGGGCTTACTCTGGCAGTCATCGAGCGCGGAGATTTAGCCGTCTGGAGTGCCGCCCTCAGCGGCTTGTGCCTGGCCGGATTCCTTTGGGTGGAACGACGAGCCGGCGAAACAGCCATGATGCCGCTGACCCTCCTGGGCAATCGTGCGCTGATCGGGGTGATGGGCGTGGCGGCCGCCATGACCTTCGGGATGTATGGCATCGTGTTTCTCCTGCCCTTGGCCTGGCTGCAATCCAACGTCCTGAGCGTGACCGGGGCGGGCATCGCGCTGCTGCCCATGTCCTTGGTATTTGTAGGGCTCTCGCACAAGACAGGCGCCTGGAGCCATCGCTTTGGCGCACGGCCGCTGATGACCGGGGGCATGGCGCTGATCGGCACAGGCATCGCAATACTGTCGTATACCCAAACCGGCCGGCCACTTTGGCTGGCTGAAACGGGGCTCTTGTTGACGGGATTCGGCATGGCACTCAACACAGGGCCGGTGCTCGCGGCGGCGGTGGCTGCCGTGCCTACCTCCCGCGCTGGCACGGCCTCCGCCCTGGCCAATACTGCCCGGATGGTGGGAGCCACCTTTGGTGTGGCAGTGCTGGGCGCCGTCTATGACGGCGCCGGCACTGGTACTTTCGGATTCAGCCTGGCCATGCGCATCGGAGCGGGCGTGGCTTTCGTTGGTGCGCTGCTGGCGGCGCGCCCTATACCTTGACGACGCCCAAAGATTATCCAAAGGGAGAAGGCCTTTTATTCCCCACTCAAAGAATTGCATTGGCATCGAGGCATAGGCAATATCGCTCCAACGTCCGTTTACCTACGCCAGCGACAGAGCCGGCTCCCGAGTCTATGGACAACAGCCGTCGTCCACAAATAGGCTGACACGTATGATTATGATCGGCCCGTCGCGGCTGAGGAGGCTAGGTGCATACCATATTAGGGGCAGGCGGCGCCATTGGCACTGAATTGGTCCGGGTGTTGGTCAAACAACAGAAAGCCGTGCGATTGGTTGGCCGTAGCCCGAAAGGGGCTGATGGCGCGGCAGAGGCGGTCGCCGCAGATCTCTCGCAGTTGGATCAGACCATCGGTGCTGTGGTCGGCTCGAAGGTGGTTTACTTGCTGGTGGGCCTGAAATACGATGCCCAAGTGTGGGCCGATCTCTGGCCGCGCGTCATGCATAACGCTATCGAAGCGTGCAAGCGCACCCAGGCCAAGCTGGTATTTTTCGATAACGTCTATCCCTATGGGAAGGCCGACGGCCCGATGACCGAGGACACGCCGTTCAATCCCTGCAGCAGGAAAGGGGAAATTCGCGCGCGGATAGCGACCACGCTGCTCGATGAAATCAAGGCGGGCAAGCTCCAGGCGCTGATCGCTCGCTCGGCAGACTTCTACGGGCCACGAGTGAAGACGAGCATCCTCAATATCCTCGTGATCGACAAGCTGGCCAAAGGTGCCGCCGCATCCTGGCTGGTGAATGATGCCGTACCGCACTCGTTTACCTTTACGCCCGATGCTGCGGAAAGCCTGGCTGTGCTTGCCGAGACAGACGCCGCCTGGAATCAAACTTGGCACGTACCGACAGCTGCGCAGCCCCTCTGTGGCAAGGAATACATCCAGATGGCGGCTCAGGCCTTGGGTGTCGCAGCCAGACACCACATCCTTGGAAGGCGCCTGATCAAGATGGCCGGCTGGTTCAACTCGGATATTCGCGAAACCTACGAAATGTTATATCAGAACGAGTCTGCCTACCGCTTCGATTCAAGCAAGTTCGAGCGCGCATTCACCTTTGAACCCACCAGCTACGTGGAAGGCATCCGGCGTACCGCTGATGCCTGCCGATCGGGTGCCGGATAGCCTATTGCCCGTCGCCATTTCTTGTTTTGGCAAAGAAATTGCGGCCAGCGCCAGGGGAATTGGAAAAACACCCGTGCATCCACATGCGCTTCACTCCGACCTTGGCCCCCCTTGCTGAACATGGTCAAACGCTTCTTCCGCGATCTTCCCACTCCGGCGACCGCTACCTCAAACTGAACTGCCGGCCGATTCAAATCGGTCCTGTTGCCCGCAAGACCGACTCGATCAGGCCGGGAAAACGGGCATCCAAGTCCTCCCGCCGCAATGAATTGATGTACTGCGTTCCTTCGGGCCGCATCTGAATTACGCCCGCTTCCCGCAGCACCCTGAAGTGATGCGAGGCGGTGGACTTGGCCACGGGCAGGCAAAACGTTCCGCACGCCTTGCCGCCGTCCTCGGCCAGATGCTTGACGATGGCCAGCCGCACCGGGTCGCTCAACGCGTACAAGACCCCAGTCAACGTCAGGCTTTTCCTGGGTGGATGATTTAACTCTCGCATGGTTGCATTGTCGCACGAGCTTGTGTTAGCGTTTAATTGTTCTATCGTTTACGAACGATAGAACAATATCGTGCAACGATAGGACAACATCATCATGCGAGCATACGAATTGCAAGACAAAACAGGGCTTGAAACCTTCGCCCGTACCGAGCGCAAGGATCCGGTGCCTGGGCCCGGGAAGGGGCTGATGTCATGAACGTGTTCATCGTCTATGCCCACCCCGAACCGCGCTCGCTGAACGGCGCGCTCAAGGATCTCGCCGTCGAAACCCTGACCGGCCTCGGCCACACGGTGGAGGTGTCCGACCTCTACGCCATGGGATGGAAGGCGCAGGCCGACGGCGCCGACTTCCTCGACCGGGCCGATCCCGGACGCCTGAGCTACGCTCGCGAGTCCGGTCACGCCTTCGCCGCGGGGACGCAGACGCCGGATGTGACGGCGGAGCAGGAAAAGCTGCTCTGGTCGGACGCGGTGATCCTACAGTTCCCATTGTGGTGGTTCTCCATGCCAGCGATCCTGAAGGGCTGGGTGGACCGGGTGTACGCGTACGGCTTCGCCTACGGCGTCGGCCAGCATGAAGGCGAGCGCTGGGGCGACCGCTACGGCGAGGGCAAGCTGGCAGGCCGGCGCGCACTGCTTTCGGTCACCATGGGTGGGCGCGCGCCGCATTACTCCACGCGCGGCGTGAACGGGCGTCTGGATGATGTGCTGTTCCCGATCCAGCACGGCATCCTGTTTTACCCAGGCATGGCAGTGCTGCCGCCCCACACCGTGTTCCAGGCCAATCATCTCCCGGACGATCGCTGGCAAGAGATCGCCGAAAGCTGGCGGGCGAGGTTGCGCGGCCTGTTCGATGAGGCGCCGATCCCCTACCGCCGGCAGAACGCGGGCCATTACGACACCCGGCAGGTGCTCAAGCCTGGCCTCGGTACCGGGGAGGGCGGCACGCGCATCCACCTGCTGCAACCCGGCGAACCGTCGGAGCGCCCTATCGGGGCACAGCATCAACGGGCAGATCGCCACCAATAGGAGAACATCATGCGAGTATACGAACTGCGAAACACAACCGGACTGGATGCCTTGACCCTCGCCGAGCGCGAGAATCCGATCCCGGGACCCGGGGAGGTGCTGATCCAGATGCGCGCGGCGGCGCTGAATTACCGCGACATATTGGTATTAAACGGCCTCTACCCCCACATGCACCTCCCGCTTATCCCCTTGTCCGACGGTGTCGGAACCGTAGTGGCCGTCGGGGAAAATGTAACGCGAGCGAAGCCGGGTGACCGCGTCGCAGGCATCTTCGATCAGAACTGGCTGTCCGGCACGTCATCCGAAAGTCCTTCGGCCTTGGGCGGACATGTGGATGGAATGCTGGCGGAGCGGGTGGTTTTGTCGCAAGACAGCGTGGTGCATGTGCCGGAGCACCTGACCGACGAAGAAGCGGCCACCCTGCCCTGCGCCGCCGTCACGGCATGGAATGCCCTGATGGCGCGAAGCGCGCCCAAACCCGGCGAGACGGTGCTGGTGCAGGGCACGGGCGGGGTCTCCCTGTTCGCCTTGCAGTTTGCCCACTTGGCCGGCGCGCGCGTCATCATCACATCGAGCAGCGATGAAAAGCTGGAACGGGCACGTCGCCTGGGTGCCGACGAGATCATCAATTACCGGCGCACCCCCGACTGGGATCAAGAGGTGCTCAGGCTCACCGGCGGCAAGGGCGTGGATCATATCGTCGAGGTCGGCGGCCCGGCCACGCTGCCGCGCTCTCTCAATGCCGCGCGGGTCAACGGTCATATCAGTTTGATAGGGGTTTTGTCCGGCACCGACGCAGAAATTTCCCTGTTCCCGATGCTGGTGAAGCAACTCCACTTGCAGGGCATATATGTCGGAAGCCGCTCGATGTTTGAGCAAATGAATGAAGCGATCGCCCTGCACAGGCTCAAGCCCGTGGTCGATCGCGTGTTTCCCTTCGAGGCAGCGCCGGAGGCGTTCAGGTATCTGGAAAAGGGAACGCATGTGGGCAAGGTGTGCATACGCTTCTGATTGCTGCACGGTGCTGTCCAACCCGTCATTTCAGGGGCGCGTCGCGCTATTTGCTGTCATCCAATGAATGCAAACATTATGTACAGAGGGGCGTGTAATACACATAGTTCGGCGTCAAAAGTGCAGCCAGCGCTCAGGCGGTCGTTCTGCTTAAAGGAGATTTCAGAATGGTTCAATCAGACAATGAGAATACGCCCGTCTTTCAACTGCGCATCTATGAGGTGTCATCGGAAAAACGTTCTCAGTTTCATGAACGCTTTGAGAAGCATGCGCTTCGAATTATGCAACGGTATGACTTCAGACCCGTCGTGCTCTGGGAGAGTGAATCGGTTTCGAATTTCGAGTTCATCTATATTCTTGAATGGCCAAATGTTGAGACTATGGAGCGGCAATGGAAGGCATTTCTGGCCGATTCCGAGTGGGTAGAAATAAAGCGAAAAATGGCAGATGCAATAGGCGAGCCTGTCCAACGAGTGACCAGCCGTGTACTTGAAGGCGTCAAATATTCTCCGGCCTTTCATCCGTTCGCGATATTTCATGGCGGTACTGATTCTGGAGGCGGCGCCGAACCCGTCGCGGGGGAGGAACGCTCGTGACCTCGCGCCCCTCGGCTTTGTGTTAGGCCAGCAAAGGAGATCATTCATAGATGAAGTCGGAATCATTGGGCCCATCGATATCGCCCATTGCATCCTTAAATGGCAAGGCCAGGGCCGCGTGAAGGAGCGCCGAGCATCATGACAAGACAACGTTTCAAGGTCGGCATCGTCGGGTTGCAGCCGGGCAGGAGCTGGGCGGCGCGGGCCCATATTCCTGCGCTGCGTGCGCTATCCGAGACGTTCGAGATCGCCGGTGTCGCCAACACCAGCTTGGCCAGTGCCGAGAAGGCAGCTGCTGAGACCGGGTTGCCGCGGGCCTTCGCCGACGCCGCCGAACTGGTCGCGTCGCCGGAGGTCGACATCGTCACTGTCGCGGTGAAGGTGCCCCATCACCTGGAGATCGTGAAGGCGGCGATCGGCGCGGGCAAACACGTCTATTGCGAGTGGCCGCTTGGTAACGGCTTGGCCGAGGCCGAGGAAATGGCCGCGCTTGCCCGGGACAAGGGGGTCTTGGGCATGGTCGGAACCCAAGCGCGCGTCGCTCCAGAGATCGAGCATTTGCGGCATCTGATCGCCGACGGCTTTGTCGGCGAGGTGCTGTCGACCACGCTGGTCGCGCGGGGCGGCGCTTTGCAGGGAGGTGGCAGCATCCCCGACAAGAAAACTTGGGCCTATTTGCTGGACCGTTCCAATGGCGCCACCCTGCTGACGATTCCGGTAGGCCACACACTGGCGGCGCTCAGGGACGTGCTCGGCGAGGTTGCGGAGGTGTCCGCGGTGCTGGCCACACGACGGACCTCGGCTCGCGTCGCGGATACCGGGGAGACATTGCCCGTGTCGGCGCCAGACCAGGTGCTGGTCAGCGGCATCCTGGCCAGCGGCGCGCCCCTCTCCATCCATTACCGCGGCGGCGCGGCGCGTGACGGGGACGGCCTGTTCTGGGAGATCAACGGCACGGAAGGCGACATCCGGGTCTCGGGTTCCTCCGGCCACACGCAGATGGTGCGGCTCTCCCTCAAGGGCGCGCGGGGCGGCGAGCAGGCATTCCGTCCGCTGGAGGTTCCTGCTTCCTACCGTTCCGGCTGGCCGGAGGACGTGGAACCGGGGAACGTCGCCCGCCTCTATGCCAGGATGGCGCGGGACCTGCGCGAGGGCACCCGCACAGCGCCCAGCTTCGAGGACGCGGTCGCGCTGCATCGGGTCATCGCGGCCATCGAGAAAGCCGCCGAGAGCGGGAGCCGCGTTACGCTTTCCGCCATCCAATGAATGCAAACGTTGTCTATAGAGGAGCACATCATGCAGATAGTCGAGTACGGACCGCCGATTTCGCTCGCGGACGCGAAACGGGCGATCGAGGCGGCGGAGGCCGAGGCCTCCGCCAACCAGTGGGCGATGGTCATTGCCGTGGTGGACAGCACCGGGCATCTCGTCGCCTTGCATAAGATGGACCACGCCCAGTTCGGCAGCATCGCCGTTGCTCAAGCCAAAGCCCAAACGGCGGTCAATTTCAAACGCCCCTCGAAAGTGTTCGAGGACGCGGTGGCGGAAGGCGGCCTGGGTCTGCGGCTGCTGGCGACCGAGGGCCTCTGTCCGTTGGAGGGTGGCATTCCGCTGCTCCGCGATGGCAAGCTCATCGGCGCCATCGGCGCATCCGGAGCGCAGTCCACCCAGGACGGACAGGTGGCGGTGGCGGGCGCCCGGATTATCAATGGTTGAAAAGGAGTGAGGTATCAATGCAAGCAGTCATCTTCGAACAGCCAGGAAATGCCGAAGCGGTGCTCGCCGTGCGTGACATACTGTCCCCCGTCCCCGGCCGCGGCCAGGTTCTCGTCCGGGTCGCGGCACGGCCCATCCAGCCCGCCGATTTTCTGTTCATCGAAGGCCGTTACCGGATCACGCCGGCGTTTCCGCAAACCGCCGGGCTCGAGGGAGCGGGGACGATCCTTGCTTGCGGTCCGGACGTGACCGGCCTCGAACCGGGAATGCGCGTTGCGTTCCGTGCCCCCGGCGCATGGGCGGAGTTTGCCGTCGCCCCGACGTCGCGCATCTACCCCGTGCCGCCGGGAATACCCGACGCGATCGCCTGCCAGTTCGCGCTCAACCCGCTGACCGCATGGGGCTTGCTCAGCGAATGCGATCTCCCGGCATCCTCCCGAGTTCTGATGACCGCCGGGCGCTCGGTCGTCGCGCGCCTCCTAGCGAAGCTCGCTCAACGCAAAGGATTGAGCGCAACCTTGCTGGTGCGCGACGGTGCGGGTTACGCCGTGCTGGAGGGTGATACGGAGCTGACCATTGCCAGTGGAAAGAGCGTCGACGAAGCGTTGCAAGGCATCGTCGACAAGGGACGTTTCCACGCGATACTCGACCCCGTCGGAGGCCCAAATACCTTGGCGTTGATCGACGCACTGGAGCCGGGAGGCCGGCTGATTTCCTACGGAGTGCTCGATGACGCTGAAATCTCCCTCAAGGCATCGCGCATCCTGTACAAGAACATGATATGGCAGGGGTTCGGCGTAGACGGCTGGTTAAATAAAACAACGTCGGAGCAATTGACCCTTGCGCAGCGGGAACTCTGGGGCATGCTTTCGGAACATCCGGATCTGCTGCCCGTGACCGGCAGCTTTGCTTTATCCGAGGTTCGAGAAGCGATCCGCGCCGCGCGTGAAACGCATCGTCCCGGAAAAGTGCTTTTGGTCGACTAAATCACGTTGAGCCAGCAATAGAGATCATTCATAAATGAGCCTCGTCAGTAAAATCTGTGGGCGAGTTGTGGCTCGGGAAGTTTGCCAAGTGCATGATACAAGGCGAGTTCTGTGACGCGGAAGGTTCGGAAGCCGTAGGATTTTCTCATGGTGACTTTGACCTT
>JAJZRU010000002.1 GCA_021802555.1 Pseudomonadota bacterium | reverse complement strand
CAGTTCGGCGATCTTGCCCTGCCCGCTCTCGCGCAGGTAACGCGCCTCCTGCAGGCTGCGCTCCGCCTGGCGCTGCAGCTCGCGCGCCTCGGCCAGGGCGCGGTCGGCGATGTCGCGCGCCTGGCGCTTTTCGTACAAATCCTCGCGCGCGAATTCGAGCGCGCTGCGATGGTCCGCCAGACGCGCCTCGCAAGCCGCCATTTCGGTTTTTTCCGCATCCTGCTGGCGCGCAATCTCGCCCTGCTCACCCTCGATCTGGGCGCGCCGCTGCTGCACCCGCTCGAACGCCTGCTGCAGGCGCAGTGACTCCATTTGCGCCTGATGCTGGCGCCCCTGTGCCTGGCTTAGCTGCTGGCGTATCGATTGCATGGCAGTCTGGTTGGCGCGCAGCGCCTCGGCCGCGGCGCTTTCCGCTTGCGCGGCCGCCGCCAAATCCGCTTCCAGTTGCGCCGCCGCGGCGCCCAGGCGTTCCAGTTCCCGGCGCTGCGCGAGCACGCTTTCCACGGCCGTATGCGGGCCGTGGAACAGCACGCTATGCCGAGTAACAACATGGCCTTCGGGCGTCACCAGACGTTCGCCGGGCGCGAGCGTCGCGCGCTGCTGCAGCGCATGCGCCAGTGTGTCCGCCGTCTGCACGCCGGCCAGCCATTCCGCCAGCGGCGCCGCCAGCTCGCCCGCGCGTATCTTCTCCAGCAGGCTGCCTGGGGCGCCCGCCTCGGCCGCACCAGGCTCGAACAGGAAGAAACGCGCCGGCGGCACCGGGTGGGCGCCGGCGTCGTCCAGGCGGCCTGACAGGCCGTGCAGCGCCTCACGCAGCACGGCTTCGACCGCCGCTTCCCAGCCGTGGTCCACTTCCAGACCTTGCCAAAGCTTCTCGCCGCACAAGCCGCGTTCTTCCTGCCAGCGGGCAAGCTTTTCGTCCGCCCTCAAACTCTCCTGCAGCTTCTGCAAGGCGGCGCGCTCACCTTCCACTTGATGCAGTTCGCGCCGCAGCCGCTCCAGGTCTTCCGCGCTCGCGCGCCGTGTCGCTTCCAGCTCGGGCTGGCGTGCCTCCAGGACGGCAAGCTCCTGCTGCAGCCGGGCCACAGCCTCGGTCAGCGTGTTGGCCTCCACTTCTTTCTGCGCCAGCGCCGCGGTGTCGGGACGCGGCAGATGGCCCAGCTCCTGTTCCAGGCGCCGCGCGCGCTCTTCCAACTGTTGCAGCGTCTTGCGCGCATGCGCGAGATGGGTTTCGTCCACCTGGCGGTTCTGCTCTGTGAGTGCCAGGGCGCGCTGCGCCTCGCCCACCGCCTGCTGGGCCTCCTTGAGCGCGGCCTCGCGCGCGGGCAAGGTTTCGCTGGCGCGGGCAGCCTGCAGTTCGGCGCCCGCCAGGGTTTCGTCCAGGGTGGCCGCGCGGCCCTGCCATTGCGCCAGTTCGGCCTGCATGTCCGCTTCGCGCCGCCCCAGCTGCTCCAGACGTGCGCCCGTCTCCCCGGCCTCGCGCTCCACGCGCTCGCGGGTTTCGCGCACGTGGCGCAAGTCCTGCTCGATGCGGCCGACCTCGGCCTGGGCGGCGTAATACTCGCCCTGGCTGCGGTTGAAGGCCTCCTGGGCGTCATGATGCTCGGCGCGCGCGGCTTCGAGATTTTTTTCGCTCTCGCGCAGGCGCGCCAGTTCGGCTTCCAGGCGATTGCCGGCCTCGCCCAGATCGCGCGCCAGCTTGCCGCGCGCCGTTTGGGCCTCGCGCTTTTTGGCGTAGTAGAAAAGCTGGCGCGCCTCCTCCAGCTCGGTCTGCAGCGCCTTGTACTGCTGCGCGACCTGCGCCTGGGCGGTGAGCTTCTCGATCTGGCGCCCCAGCTCCTGGCGCACGTCCTCGACGCGCAGCAGGTTGTCGCGCGCATCCTTCAGGCGCAGCTCGGTTTCGCGCCGGCGCTCCTTGTACTTGGAAATGCCGGCCGCCTCTTCGAGAAAGCCGCGCAGCTCTTCCGGGCGCGCCTCGATGATGCGCGTGATCATGCCCTGCTCGACGATGGCGTAGGCGCGCGCGCCCAGGCCGGTGCCGAGGAACAGGTCGGCGACGTCGCGGCGCCGCACGTGCAGGTTGTTGATGTAATAGCTGGACTCGCCGTTGCGCGTGAGCACGCGCTTGACGGAGATTTCCGCATACTGCGACCAGGCCCCCGCGGCGCGTTCCGCGCTGTTGTCGAACACCAGCTCCACCGAGGCGCGCGACACCGCCTTGCGCGCCGTGGAGCCGTTGAAAATGACGTCCTGCATGGACTCGCCGCGCAGATGCTTGGCCGAGGTTTCCCCCAGCACCCAGCGCACGGCGTCGATGACATTGGACTTGCCGCAGCCGTTGGGGCCGACGATGCCCACCAGTTCGGAGGCCACGGGGATGGTCGTGGGATCGACGAAGGACTTGAAGCCGGCGAGTTTGATGGCGGTCAGACGCAAGGGAGCGGGGAGCCGTAGCCCTATAATTATCGGTCGCCGAGATTTTACTACGGGTTGCCCCCATGCCTTCCGCGCCTAGCAAAACCCTGGAAACCTTCCCCAATCCGCAGCCGCAGCGGGATTACCAGATCCACATGGAAATCCCCGAGTTCACCTGCCTGTGCCCCAAGACCGGCCAGCCCGACTTCGCCCACCTGACGCTCGACTACATCCCCGATGCGGCCTGCGTGGAGCTGAAGAGCCTGAAGCTCTACATCTGGAGCTTTCGCGATGAGGGCCATTTCCACGAGGCCGTCGCCAACCGCATCGTCGACGACCTGGCCGCCGCGCTCGATCCGCGCTACCTGCGTCTGACCGCGCGCTTCTACGTGCGCGGCGGCATATTCACCAACGTCGTGGCCGAACATCGCCAGCCCGGCTGGCAGCCGCCCGCGCGTGTGGAATTGCAGGAGTTCGCTTCCGCCCTGCCCCCCAACGTGCGGGGCTGACAGTCATGGCGCCGACGCCGCCCGCACGATGATCGCCGCCATCGTTATGACCGTCCCCCTCACCCCGCCCTCTCCCGCAAGCGGGCGAGGGGGACATCGCGTCACCGCGCGACGTTCGCTTTGATGCAAGCCTGAGCACCGCGGCCTCATGGCCCTGCCCGCCTCCCCGCTATATCTGGGGCTGGATTTCGGCACCGGCGGCGCGCGCGCCTGCCTCATCGATGCCCACGGTGCCGTAGTCTGGCAGGGCCGCGCGGACTACCTGCGTCCGGAGGAACAGGCGCCGGCCGACTGGCTCGCCGCCCTGCGCCGGGTGCTGGAAATGCTGCCCGGCCCCTTGCGCGGCCGCATCGCTGCCGTCGCCGTGGACGGCACCTCCGCAACAGTGCTGCTCACCGATGCCGTGTCGCGTCCGCTCGGGCCCGCGCTGCTGTACAAGGACGACCGCGCCGCCGCCAGCCTGGCGCAACTGGAAGCGGCCTTCCGCTCGGCCCATCCCGCCGCCGCCCTGCCGCATTATCTTTCCGCCACCTCCGGCCTGGCCAAGTTTCACTGGCTCATGCGCCAGCCCAAGGCGGCCGGCGCCGCGCGTTCTTGCCATCAGGCCGATTGGATCACGGCGCGCCTGAGCGGCCGCGCGGGCGTCTCCGATTATCACAACGCGCTCAAGACCGGCTACGATGCGCGCGCGCAAGCCTGGCCCGAGTGGATCGCGCGCCTGCCGCACGCCGCGCTGCTGCCCACGGTGGTCATGCCCGGCATGGATCTGGGGCCCATCAGCGCCGACGCCGCGCGCCGCTTCGACCTGCCCGCCGCCTGCCGGGTGCGCGCCGGCACCACCGACAGCATCGCCGCCTTTCTCGCCGCGGGCGCGCGCGAGCCGGGCGAGGGCGTGACCTCGCTGGGCACCACGCTGGCGCTCAAGCTTCTGTCGCGGCGCCGCGTTGAGGCGGTGGAATACGGTGTGTACAGCCACTGGTTCGGCCCGCTGTGGCTGGCCGGCGGCGCCTCCAACGCCGGCGGCGGCGTGCTGCGGCGGTTTTTCAGCGACGCGCAACTGCAGGCGCTGAGCCGGCGCATCGATCCCGACACCCCCAGCGGCCTGGACTACTACCCGCTGCCGGCGCCCGGCGAACGTTTTCCGGTCAACGACCCGGCCCATCTGCCCCGCCTCGCCCCGCGCCCGCCGGATGACGCCCTGTTCCTGCAAGGCCTGCTGGAAGGCCTGGCGCGCATCGAGGCCGCCGGCTACGCGCGCCTCACCCTACTGGGCGCCACCCCACCCACCCGCATCCTGAGCGCCGGCGGCGGCGCCGCGAACGAGGCCTATACCCGCATCCGCGCCCGCCTGTTGAAACTTCCAGTGGTGCCCGCCGCCCATGCCGAAGCGAGCTACGGCTGCGCCCTGCTGGCGCGCGACGGCACGGCAGCGTTCCGCCTGTGACGGCGGAAACGGCCGCCAGGGAGCCCGGTTCAGCGTTCCCGCGCCGCTTCGTGGAACGCGCCGCTGACCGGAGAAAGCAGATATTCCAGCACAGAGCGCCGGCCGAGATGGATCTCCGCCGTCACCTGCATGCCCGGTGACAAGAGATAGGAGCGCCCGTCCGCAAGGAGCCTCTGGCTTTGCAGGGCAACCCGGGCCTTGTAAGCGAGTTGGGTGTTCGTCTTGGCCGGGGTATCCATGTGCCTCTCGGGCCCTGCAGCGTCGCTCGAATCGGCGCTCACCTGCTCGACGACGCCCTGCATCATGCCATATTTCTGAAAAGCGAAGGCGCCGAGCTTCAATTTCACTGCCTGCCGCGGATGAACGAAACCGATGTCTTCGTTGGCAATCCAGACTTCCGCCTGCAAAGGCTCCGCTTTCGGTACCAGGGTCAACAACACTGTGCCCGGCTCGGTAACCGTTCCCACGGTATGGGTAGCCAAATCCTTGACCACTCCATCCTGAGGAGCCCTGAGTTCCATGAGCCTGTCGCGGTATTGCTGCTTGGTGAGCTCCTGCTCAAGCTTGTTCAGTCGGCCGGCCGTTTCCACGCGCTCGGTCTGCAGTTGGCGCCGGTAGTCAGCGCTGATCTGGGCCATGCGCTGCTGAGCCTGGCGCCTCGTGGCCTGTATGCCACGAATGGCAAA
The DNA here is from genome assembly GCA_021802555.1 of Pseudomonadota bacterium. Lineage (GTDB taxonomy): Bacteria > Pseudomonadota > Gammaproteobacteria > Burkholderiales > Thiobacillaceae > JAJXXS01. The sequence goes on along the minus strand of JAJZRU010000002.1, from coordinate 182,149 downwards.
TTGCTGGCTTCTTAAATCCTGTTCCTTTTCGATGCGCTCGCGCTGCTTGTCCGCAGCCATGATCCTGCTGGCAAATCCGTCCCGGCTGAGTTCGTCGTAGGCCTGCTCCTGCCGGCGGTAGTGGGGCAGTATCTGGCGCAACTTGGTTTCGACCTCGCGCGCTCCGGCCAAGTCTTGATTTGCCTTTTCCAGCACGCTGCGCTGCTCGGCCAAAGCGCCCAGGTAGGCCAGGCGATTGGCATGGTACTGCGCCAGAATCTCGGCAAACAGGGCGCCTGGCTCCGCCTGCCTGGTCAAGGGTATGCCAGATAACTCGGCATCGATGCGCCGCAGCGCCAACCGATGACGGCGCAGTTCGGCCACGAGCGTCTCGCGGTCGGCACCCGACACCGTGGCATCCATGCGCATCAATACCTGACCTTGTTTGACCTGCTCGCCCTCCCTGACCAGAATTTCCTTCACTATTCCCTGTTCCGCGGGCTGCACGATTTTCAGGTAAGTCTGCGGCACCAGCTTGCCCGGTGCCACAGCCACGATATCCAGCTGCCCGAGGGCTGCCCAGAGCAGGAGGCAAAAAACCAGGACGCTCAGGGATAACAGCGTCGCCCTCGCCCAAGAGGCGGGCGGCGTATCCTGCAGCCGGCTGATGCTGGATGGGGTCATGCTGGGGCAAACATCAAAACGGCTTTCACTGCCGGGCAGATATTTGGCTGCGCGCCTGAGCCGGGAAAATAGCCGCGTTCACACCAGCACCGCAACGCCTTCCGCCAAAGCCGCCGGGGGCTTGAGGGCCTGCGGCGCGACGCCGAATGCGGCGTCGGACAGAATGGCCTGTGCCGCCGTGATGCCGACGCCGGACAGGCTCCCGTCCCTGCCATACAGATAGGCCAGGTCGCCCCCCAGCGCCGCGGCGTCGCTGCCGCCCAAATGGAAGCCGGCCAATGCATTGGTCAATGCCCAGCTCGTCAATGCCGGATTTGCCGCGCGTTCGGCATCGAATTGCTGCACCAGTCCGGCGAAATCGAACTGTTCGATCTTGTGGTCGCGCAAAGGGTCGGTGCCGCCTTGGGAGAAGCCGGCCATGGCTTCGGCAACGACCTGCAGCTTGAACGACGTATGCGCGCTCGTAGAGGTATACCAGTCCTTCAAGGCGATAGACTCATTGGCTGCACTCGTGACGATCAAATCGTTGCCGGCCTTGCTCATGGCCAGGTCTTCATAGGCGATGCCACCGCCCAAGGACAGCACTGCATCAGCGCCGGAGTAATCCCACACTGTGTCCTGGCCGTCTCCACGGTTGAAGGCGATCACATGGCTGCCACTGAGCGACGCCAGGTTATCGTCGCCCTTGCCGCCAACGAGCACACCGTTGCCACCCCAGGCGTACAGGCCATCGCCCCCCGTGCCACCGTCCATCAGCGTGTTGCCGGACCAGTCGAGCATAAAATCCCCGCCCGCGCCACCCTGAAGAGCATCGTTGCCATCACCGCCATTGAGGCTGTCGTCACCCTCCCCACCCCGCAAATAATCGTGCCCGGCATTGCCGTACAGGGTATTTTTCTGGGCATCGCCGTACAGCACATTATCCAGGGCATTGCCGTTGCCCACCGAGGCGACGGTGCCATAAATGCTCAATGCCTCGACGTTGTCCGGCAGCGTATAAGTCGCTAGCCCGGAGACCATGATCTGATCCCAGCCTTCGTTGGCATTTTCGGTGACGGCATCCTCCGCCTCCTGCACCTGGTAGTTGTCGTCCCCCAGGCCGCCGAACATGGCGTCCGTTCCCGTGCCCCCGGATATCCAATCGCCGCCCGCGCCGCCGCGCAGCGTATCGTTGCCGCCGCCGCCCAGGATGAGATCGTAGCCCGCACCGCCGGTCACGTCGTCATCGCCGCCAACGGTGTCGCCCCAGTCGTCGGCAAAAATATAGTTTTCGCCCGCGCCGCCCGTAATCGTGTCCGACCCCGCGCCGCCGTTGATGACGTTCAGGCCGCTGCCGCCCGTCAGCGTGTCGCTGCCCGCCTCGCCATACAAATATTCCCAGCTCGTACCGTTGCCCGCGGCGATGGAATCGTTGCCGTCACCGCCGTACAGGGTGTCGTTGCCGTCCAGGCCGCTGAGCGTATTGGCGGCGCCGTTGCCGTGCAGCGTGTTGGCCAAGATGTTTCCGGTACCGTCGATGGCCGCAGTGCCTATGAGGTTGAGGTTCTCCACGTTGGCACCCAATGTGTAGCTGACGCTGCTTTGAACGGTGTCGGCGCCTTCATTCGTACTCTCGGTAAGGGTGTCCCCGGCGTTGTCCACCACGTAGGTGTCGTCGCCCCCACCCCCAATCAGGGTGTCCACACCCGCGGCGCCATCCAGCAGATCCTGGCCCAGGCCGCCCTCAAGCACATTGCTCCCCGTATCCCCGGTAATGATGTTGTTTTCTGCGTTGCCTTTGATGCTGACACCCAGTCCGCTGGATTCTGCCTCCTCGACGTTGTCCGGCATGTAGTTGTAGCCGAAGCCGTAATAATTGTTCCCGCCGAAGACGATCTTGTCCCAGCCTTCGCCTGGGTTTTCCGTCACCTTGTCCGATTTCGATAGGCCATTCCCGAATATGTACGTGTCGTTTCCGGTACCGCCCAGCAGCGTATCCCCCCAATAGTTATAACCGGGGCCCACATCCAGGGTATCGTTGCCGCCACCGCCCGATAGGGTGTTGGACCCAAGGTTGCCGTATATGATGTCGTTGCCCTTGGTCCCGGTTACCGTACCATCGCGCAATCCGGAAAGCGTCACTTTTTCGATGTGCTTTCCCAGCATTTGATAATCGATGAGCGCACCAGCAGGTGCGTCGTCGAAACTGATTTCGACGGTATCAAAACCCTCGCCGGCCAATTCGACCGCCTGGTCCCCATACCCCAGGCGATAGAAATCGTTCCCCATGCCCCCAATCAACGTGTTGGCCCCGCTGCTCCCCACCCCTTCCAGGGTGTTGGCGTTGACATTGCCCGTTCCCATCGTGGCACCGGCACCGAGCAACGCCAGCCGGTTCGTGACCGGTGCGGCATAGCCATATTCGTTCGGGGACGGCTGCGCGAGGGCATAATCGATATAGCTCCTGATTTCGTAAGGCGCGCCGATTATCTTGTCGCCAGGGTTGTCTATATAAGCAGTGACAAAGTCTAAGCCATTCACTACCAAGGTGTCCGCGCCGGCCTTGCCATCCAGAAAATACGCATATCCAAGACCCCCGCTCACCAGCACGTTGTCCAGATCGTTGCCGACCGCCACCGGAGCGGACGTCTGATAGGTGCTATTCCACCATGTGTAGTAAACGCCTCCAGTGGCAATGCCGCTATATCCCGGAGGTATCCATTGCGGGCCATAAATCCCCATATAGAGGTTTTCCACATTGTTCGGTAGCATGCCGCCTTTCGGGTTGTACCAGGTGTCGGTGCCTTCCCCGGGCTGTTCGATAATCTGCTCCACATCGATGTAGCCGTCGTTCCCCGCGCCGCCGTAGGCGATATCCGTTCCCTCCATGCCATTCAGCGCGTTGTCGCCGGAGCTCCCAACCAAGACGTTATTCAGCGCGTTGCCCGTCGCGCCGACATTCAAAAATCCTGTCAGGGTAAGATTCTCGACGTTGTCCGGTAGCGTGTAATACCTCGACGAAAGTACCGTATCGGTTCCTCCATTGGCAGCCTCCGTGATCGTGTCCTGTTCGTGGTCCACCACGAAAGTGTCGTCTGCGGCCGTCCCGCTCATACTATTCTGGGTACCGGCTTGCACATGACTGGCGATATCGGCGGCGGTCCATACGGGGCCGGCCCCTCCGTCGAATTCGATGCGCTCGATTTGATAATCTTCTGCCCAGAAAAAATTGCTCAGTCTGATCTGCGTGTTGGAGCCGTCGATCACCAGCATCAGATCGTTGGTAAACAGCCGGTGCAGTGTGACATTCCCCGGCAGGATACCCGTCTTAAGCCTCAAGGTGTCCGTACTCATGCCTGCGGCATTAGGCAGTTCGCCGATTTGGTCATAGCCGTCGCCCTGCCCGAACAGGTATATGTCGTCGCCCTGCCCACCGAACAGCAAGTCCCCGCCCACACCTCCATCCAACACATCATTTCCGGCATCGTTTCTCACTGCGTAAGTGTCATCGAGCCAGAACCCATATCCCACGAGGCGGTCGTCACCCGCTCCGCCATAGAGCGTGTCGTCGCCCAGCCCCCCCTGCACGTCGTCTGCACCGTCGCCGCCGTAAAGGGTGTCGTTCCCTGTCTTGCCGTTGATCCGGTCGTTGCCGCTCAAGCCGTCAATCGAATCGTCGCCCGCAAAGCCCCTCAAGTCACCGTCGTTGCCATTGGTCGGCTTCAGCACCTTGGCCTGGATGTCCGCATAGGTCCACACCGTTCCATCGGCGAACTCGATGCGATCCACCCGGCGGCTGTTGTCCGCCGAGGAAAAATATTCCTTCATATGGACAAAATCGCCGGACCGCTCCAGGCGCAGGCTGTCTTCGCCGTCGCCCGACCACCAGCGCACGACTTTGATCTGCTCCGGCAATATGCCCGCTCCGAAACGCAAGACATCCGTCTTGCCCAACCCCCCCAGCGATTCGACGATGGTGTCCCTGCCGTCGCCGGCGTTGAAGAGATAAGCGTCGCTCCCCGCACCGCCTTGCAGGGAGTCATCGCCTCGACGCCCCGCCAGGGTGTCGTTCCCGGCACTGCCGTAGAGCGAATCATCCCCCGCGCCGCCATTGAGCCAGCTTGCCGAGCCGCTCAAATAGTAGGACACGGGAGTGGTCAGATTGGCCCCCACCCAGGATTCCAGATCGGTTTCCCTGCCATCCGCGCTTTGAATGCGGGCATGAGTACCGAACAGCCCGTTCTGGAAACCGAGCTTGCGCCCGTTCGCCAGCGCAACGGTCAGTGTCGTCTGGTCCGTGCCCAAGGACAGGGTGGCATTATCCAGACTGTCTGTTGCCGACAAAACCAGCGTGTTGTTGCCTTCGATATCGAAAATATCGGCATCGCCCTGGCCGCTCAGCAGATAGATGTCGTCGCCGGCGCCGCCGGCAAGATAATTCTTGCCCTCACCGCCATCGAGGGTGTCGTTTCCGGATTCCCCGTATAGATTGTCGTCGCCCGCCCCACCCAGCAGGACATCGTTTCCGCCACCCCCGGTGAGTTTATCGTTGCCCGCCCCGCCGTCGAGATAGTCGTCGCCATGCGCCGAATCCGGGAGCGTGTAGTAGCCGGACTCTCCCCAAAGCTCGTCGTTGCCGTCGCCGCCCAGCAAGGTGTCGCTGCCTTCTTCGCCTTGAATGAAATCATCCCCCGCCCCACCGTCAATATAATCGTCGCCGGGGTTCGGGGTGCCCAGGCCATCCCCGAGAGGGGCTTGATTGTCTTCGCCGGTGATTTTGTCATTTCCCTCGCCACCCAGGATGATGTCGGCGCCATCACCGCCGGAAATCAAATCATTTCCGGCCTCGCCCAAGAGGACGTCATTACCAAAGAGTCCGTGAACCACATCATTGCCCGAACCTGCGTAAACGACATCGCTTTCTCCGACGTCTCGTGCGTAATCAAAGAAATAAACCGGTATCCAATACGTGTTCCAAGGATCGCCGTCCGGGCCTGGAATTGCCTTGGAGTTGTCAAAGCTCGTTGCAATGTAATTGTCGTCACCGTCGACTACGTCGTCGCCCGCGCCGCCCACGATCAGGTCCTTGCCGCCCCCGCCGAAAAGAACATCGTTGTCGGCCCCGCCCACGACAGCATCGTCGCCCAAGCCGCCGGAAAGCCAGTCGCCCTTGTTGCCGCTGCCGGGAAGATTCGCCGAAGCCGCAATGTAGGAAGCCAGATCACTTATGGCGGCATCGGCGTAGATGGCGTCATTGCCCGAGCCGCCGCTTACCACATCATGCCCCATACCGGTTTCGATCAAGTGGCCGTGGTCCGATCCGCCAAGGGAGGGTGGTGTGTTGCCACTGGAATTCTTCGCTTTCGATACGTCGTCAATGGCTCCGTCCCGCACATAGACGCCATAGGTAAAGAATTCATCCGCGGTGCCGCCCGCCAGAGTATGGGTTGGAGCAGGCGGCACGGGGATGGCCCCCGACCCAAGCGTTAGCTCCATCGTGCCCACCGTCCACCCGCTTATCCCCGCATTGCTGTTTCCCTTGTGGATGAGCAGCCGGGTTTCGCCGTTGACCAGACTCCTGCCATAGATGATGCCGTTCTGGGTATCGGCCCAGGTGTCTGCATCGAGCTGCAGCCACTTCGTCGCATCAACACCGGTGCTGCCCTTGGCGTCAATAGCCCCGAACCGGATGACACCCAAGCCGTCTGCATCCAATACGGTGTCGTAGCCGTCGCCGGGATTGAGAACATAAGTGTCGAACCCGGCCCCTCCCACCAGCGTATCGTTGCCCGCACTTCCGCTGAGGGTGTCGGCCCCGTCGTTGCCCAGGAGCAAGTCGCCCTCGCTGCCGCCGGCCAGATAGTCGGCGCCGCCGCCACCCAGCATGAAGGCGCGCTTTGTGCTGGCCGCAGCATTCATGGCCTGGCTGCCGGCCTGGACGAACCAGTCCGTCGCAGCAGGCAGAAGCTGGCGGACCACGGCCTGCTCGGCAGCGGGCAGGCCGTCAAGGTACCCCTGAAAATACAGCCCGTACCCCTTGGCCTGCCCCAAACTATCGGCCACGACCTCGCGGTCGAAATGCAGCCCGCCGGCCACGTCGCCGAACAACGCCTTGCCGTAGTCCGCACCACCCGGCAGCTCTTCGTAGTATTTCTGCATGGCGAACGCTACCAGGGTGCGGCTGATGTGTTCGTTGGTGAGGGTGAAGCCGCCGTCCTGGGCCACCTTCTGCAAATCGGTGGTGAAGCGGTCGAGCATGGCATCGGCGCCGATGGCGCCCGTCCCGGTAACGCCGGTCTGGTGGCGGATAAGGTGTTCGAGGAGGTTGCGCTGGGGGTTGATCAGCTTATTCGGGTCGTTGTAATACAACGTGCTGTCGAACACCATCTTCAGCAGCTCGGGCAGCTTGAAGGTGATGGCGCGAAAGGCGTCATTCAGAAGGAAAGTCGAAAGCAAAGCCTGGGAATGCAGATCAATGGGCCCGGTGATGAGGCCCAGCCCGGTGCTGCTCTGGTTCAGGATGGCCTGGAGTCCAAGCGTGGAAAATGGAAGATATTGCAGCGCCTCCCCCTGTACGAAGTAGCCGCTGACGTTGCCGACACGGTCGCCGCCCCCCTGGTAGGAAAACAGTTCCGGCGCCAGCGCCTGTAGCTGGCCGTCGCTGTAGCCCTGGCCGTGCAGATAGCCCACCAGGTCGTCGCGGATCGCCGTGCTGGCCGAGTTGGCAAACGGCGCTTGATCGAAGGTGACCGCCTGCTCGTCGAACATCACCCCCATCAAGGCCGCCAGGCCGCCACCCAGGCTGTGGCCCGTGAAGCTGATGGTGGCACCGGGGTTAGCGGCCTTGACCTCGAGGTAATAATCGGCGGCCTGCCTCAGCTGATTCGAGGGCAGCCCAAACGCCAGCGGCATGTTCGCGCTGGTCCAGTCCGACAGCTGGTCGGTGCCCGTAAAGGCGATAACGATCTCGGCGCCTTTTTTGAAAGCGGAAGCTTCAAATCCAGTTAGCCCGTCTTGTGGAATACGGGAAAGCACGCTCCAATATTGAGGGAGTGGGAAACGATTAAGTTCAGCGCGAGCATCGTAGTAGGAAGCACCAGCGAGTAATGCATATTCGATAGGGGTGGCCATAATTTATCTCCTAAACAGAATGGCGGTGAACGAAGTTATCTTTGCTGCCGATCAATAAATTTTCGAGCTATAGGATCGTTCGGAAGAATCCAGGATCCCTTATAAAGAACACGCTCTTCACACATCTCATTTATCCTCTGCGCCGAAAGCGGCTCGCGAAGAATCGTTCGCAAATACGGCTCCAGCAGCCGGTTCTCTTCCTTGATCGTGCTAACGGAGAGCGTCGTACCTGATTGCTTTTCCGGATTCATTCTTCCTCCCACCACCACATTCGATTCCATGAACACCGCCGGGAATTCGGCCAACGGAATCTGCTTCCACGCCTTGCCGTCGTATTTGAAGAACACATAGGGCGGATTCGGGCGCTTCCAATGGTTGTAGGCAAGGCAACCCGCGGGTGTGGCAGCGACGTAAGGAACGCCGTCCAGAAAGTTGAGTTGCAGCAGCATCAGGCTGTCACCTTCGGGCGGCCTGCGGAAGTCGGATTTCCAGACAATCTTCCGTTCGCCATCTGGCGTTCGGAATGTCCATTCTTCGTTAAGAACCTCCCTTTCCCGGCTTTCAATCGTCGGGTAGCCCCCATAGATCTGCGACCGTTCCACGATCAGCGTCCTGCCGTCGTGCAGCAGGACCTCCTCCTTCCAGCTCGCATGTCTAGGTTTCAGCGCACGTCCAGCCATATCCTTGGAAAAATCGCCCATACCGCCCATTGAATTCGCGCTCATGGCGCCTCCCAGGACCATCGATAACACTGCCATCGGCCATATCTTCATCGCCGTCGGTACCAATTTGCTCGCCATCTCAAGCCCCCCTCTGCGGTTGACGCCGCTTCGCTTCGCCTGGCCGCTCCCCCAGCTTCACCGCCCCGTCCACCAGCAAGCCTTTCGGCAGCTGATGGGCGATGAAAATCATCGTGGCCCGCCCTTTGAGCTGGTTGATGGTGTGCGCGAACGCTTCCGCGGTGGCCGGGTCGAGGTTGCTGGTGGCTTCGTCGAAGATGAGGATGCTTGGGCGCTTGAGCAGGGCCCGGGCGATGGCGATGCGCTGCTTCTGCCCGCCGGACAGGCCGGCGCCCTTTTCGCCGATTTCGCTTTGGTAGCCCTGCGGCAGGCTCTGGATGTGGTCGTGGATTTCGGCCATGCGGCAGGCGTTTTCCACATCCTCGAAGCCGGCATGCGGGCTGCCTGCAATGAGGTTGTCGTAAATGGTGCCGGAGAACAGCACGGTTTCCTGCGGCACTACGCCAAAACTTTGGCGCAGTTCATTGGCGGCGAGGAAGCGGGTGTCGATGCCGTCGAGCTTGATGGCGCCTTCGGTCGGCAGGAGAAATCCCAGCAGCAGTTTGGCCAGCGTGCTCTTGCCACAGCCGGACGGCCCCATGAGAGCGACGGTGCTGCCAGGCGGGATGACGAGGCCGAGGTCGCGATAGAGCCAGGGCTGGGATTCGGCATAGCGGAAGCCCAGTCCCCGCACTTCGATGCCTCCTTCACGCCGCGTGCGGCGGGTAGGCACAACGGTGTAGGGCTCGGCCGGACAGTCCATCAAATCGGCCAAGCGCTTGACCGCGATGCCAGCCTGCTGAAATTCCTGGTACAGCCCGGCGAGCCGCAGAACGGGTTGGGACAGGCGCTGCGCAAACATCTGGAACGCCACCAGCATGCCGATGGTGAAACCGTCGTTGTTCATGACCAGCAAGGCACCGACCACGAGTATGGCCAGGGTCTGGGTCTGCTCCAGTGCGTTGGAAAGGGTTTGGTAGGCGTTGGCCAGGCTGCGGGTCCGGTAGTTCGCGCCTAGATAGCTGGCCAGATAATCGCCGTAGCGGTCTTCGAGCCGCGGCTCCATTTGCAGCGCTTTGACGGTTTCCATGCCGGCCACGTATTCGGTAAGAAAGGACTGGTTGCGCGCGCCGAGAAGAAACTGTTCGTTGATCCGCGCCCGCAGCACGGGTGTGATGGCAAAACTCAACCCGGCAAGCAGGGCGATGAGGGCGACGGCGATGAGCGTGAGCTGCCAGCTGTAGAAGAACATCACCGCCAGAAACACCAGCATGAAGGGCAGATCGAGGATGAGCGAAACCGCCGCACCGGTGATGAAGTCGCGTATGGTTTCAATGCCTTGCAGACGGGCGATGAGCGTGCCGGTGGGGCGGTGCTGGAAATAAAGATGCGGCAAGCGCAGCAGGTGGCGAAAGACAGCGATCCCCAGCACGGCATCGACCCTATTTCCCGTGTGCAGGATGAGCTGCTGGCGGATCCAGCCCATCAAGGCCGCAAACAACAGGAAGATGGCCATGCCCGCGCCCACCACCTGCAAGGTGGAGAGCGTGTGATGCACGACGACTTTGTCGATCACCACCTGGGTGAACAACGGCAGCCCAAGGCCCAATAGTTGAATGGCGAGCGAGGCCAGCAGCACGTCGCGCCAGATGGTTTTGTGCTTGAGCAGCTCGGGCACGAACCATCGAAAGCCGAAGGACGGGCGGGCCAGCGCCGGGGCAAGGCCCGCACCCTCTTCGGCCGGCTCGGGCAGAGCGCGTTCGACGATGATGATGCCCGGCTCGAAGCGGGCGAGAAATTCTTCCGCCGCAAGCGTTTGCGGCTGGTCGCTGCCCGCGGGAAAAAACAGCACGCGCTCGCTGTCGCTTTGCACAATGAGCACCAGCGTGACGAGGGCGGCTTGGGAAAAATCCGAATTTGCAGGCTGTACGTCGCTCTGCGACGCTCCATCCTTGCCGGTACCCCCCTCGCTTTCGAGCTCAAGAGCTGAAGCGTCGCCCACCCCTGCCCGTTCCAGTGCAATTTTTTCAAAGGCGATGAAGGGCAAAGGCATGCGGCCGTGCACCTTATCGCCGAGGCGTGCGGAGCGGCTTTTCAGGCCCAAGCTATCGAGCGTGTGCCCCAATTGCGCCAAAGTATGGGGCGGCGGGCAGCGGCCCAGCAGCAGGTCCCGATCGAAAGGAATGCGGTGCAGCCGGCACAAACTATCGACCAGCCACAGTAGATCACGCTGCGATAAAGCCGCGGCCTCCATGACCCCCTCCCCCTGATTATTAGATTAATTTATGCTTATTTTTTAAAAACTAATTCAATTAATATCAATAAGTCAACCAAACTTTAGGCATATTGTTTAACAACATTTTCTTCAGCTTTTAGTTTCATTCACGCATCGACGCTCCTCAACCTCGTGCTCACAACTTCACAGCTTGAGCTAACGGACATGGCGAATCGCCGCCCCAAATCTTGAAACGCTCTTATCGCCCTGTCCGTTTCCCTCCCTTGCAGGGCGCGCTCCGGCTGGTAAGCCGGAGCCGCTCGCCGGGTGCGGAACCTGTTCCGCGAATTCCCCGGCTCGCCCCCGGCCCTCTCCCAGAGGGCGAGGGGGACGCGGCAACGCTGCGCGTTGTTTCACGCTAAAACCAAAGCAAGCTCACCGAGAGCGCCCATGAAGCGAGGCCATATTTATCTTGCTGCCGGGGGCTTCGCTTTGCTGGCGCTGTTCATCCTGCTGCAGACCCTCAACAGCGCAGCCCAGCTGGCGCGCCTGAACGGCGAGCTGCGCACGGTGGTGCAGAACCACGACCTTCGCATCAGCCTCATCACGCGCACCCAGGTGGCCGCGCATTGCGCACGGATGCGCTCCTGCGCATGGCCCTGACGCAGGATCGCTTCGAGCGCGATGCCCTGCTCGCCCAGTTCGACCACGCCGGCCACTTGGTGGGCGAAGGGCTCCGGCGCCTCGATGCCATGGGCTTCGACGCCCGAGAGCAGGCGAATTTCCAGGCCCAGAACGAACTGGTGAAGCGCATTCAGGACACCCAGGACGAGATCACCGATCTGCTGGCCGCCGGACAGGACGCCCGGGCGCGCGCCATGATCCTGCTGCAGGCGATCCCGCTGGCGGCGCAATTCAACGAGTCCCTGGCCCTGCTGCTGGCCAGCTTGGTCGGCTGGTTCAGCCTGCGCAGGCTGGCGCAAAGCCACCGCGACATCGAAGCCCATCTGGAAGAACTGGAGCGCTCGCGCGCCGCACTGCGCGAGGAGGCTACCCACGATGCCCTCACCGGCCTGGCCAACCGGCGCCTGTTCTACGACCGCTTGCAGCAGGCCGTGCTGCGCGCGCGCCGGCATCTGGGGCGGCTGGCGGTGCTCTACGTGGATCTGGACCGCTTCAAGGAGATCAACGACCGGCACGGCCACGATGTGGGCGACGCCGTGTTGAGCGAAGTCGCCCGCCGCCTGCTGGGCAGCGTGCGCGAATCCGATACCGTGGCGCGCATCGGCGGCGACGAATTCACGGTATTGCTGGAGGATGCGGCCGACCGCACCGCGGTGAACGCGGCCATGCACAAGATTTCCCTCGGCCTGGCGCAGGGTGCGGATTTCTACGGCCTGCCCATCACCCTCGAAGCCAGCATCGGCCATGCGCTGTTTCCCGAGGACGGCACGACGGCAGATGCCCTGCTGCGCGCCGCCGACCAGTCCATGTACCGCACCAAGCATCGCGCCACGCCGCCGCAGCAGCCCAGTCTTTTTCCCCTATGAGCCGTTCTGCAGGAAACCCAGGATGCGCGCGGGCAGCCAGCCGATGTGCCCCGGAAACGGCCCGCCGGGAAACGCCGCGTGCCCGCCCTGCGCGGGATATTCGAGCGTCACCTGGGGCGATACTTCGGCGCCTCGGGGCAGCACGTGGGCCGGCAGGAATGGGTCGTTGCGCGCATTGATGAGCAGCGTGGGCACCTGCACGCGCGCCAAGTGCGGCTTGCTGGAAGCGCGCCGCCAATAATCGTCGGCATCGCGGTAGCCGTGCAGGGGCGCGGTCACCAGGTCGTCGAAGGCGCGCAGGCTGCGCACGCCCGCCACGGCCCGGCCGTCGTACAGGCCGGGGTGGCGCCGCAGCTTGTCGAGCGCCTTGCGCCGCAGGCTGCGCAGGAAGTGCGCCGTATAGACGCGCCGGTTGAAACCGCGATCCAGTGCGTTGCCGGCGGCGGCGAGATCCACCGGCGCCGACACGGCAACCGCGCGCTCCAGCACCTCCGCAGCGGCCGCGCCCTGCTCGCCCAGCCATTTGAGCAAGGCGTTGCCGCCCAGGGACACTCCCACCGCATGCAGCGGGGTGCCGGCATGGCCTGCTTTGAGGCGCGCCAGCACCGTGCCGATATCGCCGCTGTCGCCCGCGAAATAGGCCCGCGGCAGGCGGTTGGGTTCGCCCGAGCAGCCGCGGAAATGGGCCACCACGCCGCGCCAGCCCTGCGCCCGCACAGCCGCCATGAGGGCGCGCGCGTAAAACCCCCGGGAGTCGCCCTCCAGGCCGTGAAACAGCGCCACCAGCGGCGAATGGGGCGGGCCGTCCAGCCAGTCCAGGTCGAGAAAATCCCCGTCGGCCAGTTCCCAACGCTCGCGCCGATAGGAGACGCGGGGCCTGCGGATGAAGAAATAGCTGTAGAGGGTCTGCGCGTGCCCCCCCGGCAGCCACCAGGGAGCCCGATAGGGAACCGCCGGGTTCAATGCAGCCGGCGCGCCGCGGCGGCCTGCACGCGGTCTTCGTCCGCCGGCAGGGGCGAGGCGTGGTGCAACACCATGCGCCAGCCCGCCGGGGTCTTGCGATAGGCGTTGGTGGCGAGGATGGGCGGGCGGCTGGCGCTTTCGTTCCCCAGGGTGAGATGCTCGTGCACCACGCGGATCACGGTGTCGCCCTGCGCCAGGGCCGCCAGCAGCTCGGCGCGCACGCGGAAGCGGCCGGCGCCCTCGAACAAACCTCTCCAGCCGGCGATGACGGCCTGGTATCCGGTGAGCGGCGCGGCCAGGGGATGGATGCAGGCCACACCGGGATCGTCCAGCCAGAGCGCTTCCATGGCCGCGGCGTCGCGGCTTTCGAAAGCGCGATAGAAAGCCGCCTCCGCAGCTTCCGGGCTGGGGTAATGCGCGTCCTCGCAGGTGGCGGCCATGGACGCGATTGTAACGGTTTGACCGCGGGGCACACGCGTGATATAAGGATAACCATATCCTTAATATGAGCTGCGGCCCATGGATACCACATTGCTTGCCCGTTACAGCCAGCCCGGCCCGCGCTACACCTCCTACCCGCCGGCACCGCATTTCTCCCCCGCCGTGAACGAAGGCCCATGGCGCGAGGAATTGCGCCGCCCCGGCAAGCGCGACCTCTCGCTCTATTTCCATCTGCCCTTCTGCGACAGCCTCTGCTACTACTGCGGCTGCCATATGATCGCCACGCAGAAATACTCCAAGGCGAGCCGCTATCTGGATTCCCTCCTGCGCGAAATCGACCGCGTGGCGGAACTGGTGCCGCCCGGGCGCAAGGTGCGCCAGATGCACTGGGGCGGCGGCACCCCCACCTTCCTCAATCCGGACGACATACGGCGCCTCGCGCAGCACGCCCGCAGCCGCTTCGATTTCGCCCCCGACGCGGAAGTCGCCGTGGAAGTCGACCCGCGCGGCCTGACCGCCTGCCACATCGAGGCCCTGCGCGAAGCCGGCTTCAATCGCGTGAGCCTGGGCGTGCAGGACCTGGACGACAAGGTGCAGCGGGCGGTGAACCGCATCCAGCCTTACGACCTCATCGCCGAAGTAGTGAGCGGCTTCCGCGCTGCCGGCATCGGCGCCATCAACATCGACCTCATGCTGGGCCTGCCGCACCAGACGCCGGACAGCTACGCCTACACCCTGGAACGCGTGCTCGCGCTCGACCCGCAGCGCCTGGCCGTGTTCGGCTACGCCCACGTGCCCTGGCTGAAAAAACACCAGCGCCTGATCGACGAGACGGACCTGCCCGACTTCGCCACGCGCCTGGAATTGCAGAACCTGAGCCTGCGCATGCTCTCCCGCGCGGGCTACGACTACATCGGCCTGGATCACTATGCCAAGCCCGACGACGAACTCATCGTCGCGCGCCGCGAAGGCCGCCTGGGGCGCAACTTCCAGGGCTACACGCCCCTGCGCGAGATCGACATCCTGGGCTTCGGCATTTCCGCCATCAGCCAGACCGAATCGGTCTATGCGCAAAATCTCAAGGGCCTGCCGGAATACCAACTGCGCGTGGACAACGGCCTGCTGGCCACCGAGCGCGGCTATCGCCTGAGCGACGATGAGCGCATGCGGCGCGATCTGATCATGACGCTGATGTGCGATCTTGCTCTGGACATGGCGGCCTTCGGCGCCAAATGGGGATTGGATTTCGCCTCCGCCTTCGCGCCCGAGCTGGCCGCCCTGGCGCCCTTGCAGGAAGACGGCTTGGTGCGCGTGCAAGGCGGGCGCATCGAAGTCACGGACCTGGGCCGGGTGTTTCTGCGCAACATCGCCATGGCCTTCGACCCGACCCTGCCGCAGGCCGCGCAGTCCGGGCCGCGCTATTCGAAGACGGCCTGAGCGAGGAAGCGCGGCGCTAATTCAAGGCGCTGGCAAGTTTGCGCCGGTACTCCGCCACCAGCGGATGGCCCGGCCCCAGCAGGTCGAAGACCGCCAGCAGAGCGCGGCGGCCGGCGTCGTCGCCGTAGCCGCGATCGCGCCGCACCACTTCCAGCATCTGCTCCATGGCGCCGGCATGATCCTGCGCCGCGGCCAGGAGCTTGGCGAGCTGCAAGCGCGCCTCCAGGTCAGCGGGATTCCGCGCGATGCGCGCGGCCAGGGTTTCGGCGCTCTCGCCGCCCGCCGCCGCCTGGGCGAATTCCAGCCGGCTGCGCAGCTGCGCCACGCGCACGTCGTCCAGGCGCACCTGTTGCAGCAGGCGCTGCGCCTCGGCCAGTTCCCCCAGATCCAGCATGATGGCGGCGGCATCGACGCGCACCCCCTCGTTGGCGGGATCCAGCACGGCGGCCTCGGCCAGGATTTTCAGGGCGCCGGCGGCATCCCCGCGCCGCAGTTGTTCGTCTGCCTTGAGGCGCAGCACCTCGGCCGGCTTGGGTACGAGGCGATCGAGAAATTCGCGTACGGCGGCTTCCGGCAGCGCGCCGGAAAATTCGTCCACCATGCGTCCCTGGGAAAACGCCTTGACCGCCGGGATGCCGCGCACGCCGTAGCGCGCGGACAGCTCCTGGTTTTCGTCGGCGTTGACCTTGGCGAGCAGAAACTTGCCGCCGTACTCGTCGGCCAGTTTTTCCAAAATGGGCTTGAGGCTGCGGCAAGGTCCGCACCAGGGCGCCCAGAAATCCACCACCACCGGACGGCGGCGCGATTCCTCCAAGACCTGGCGCTCGAATTCGGCGGCGCCGCTGACGTCAAGGGCATGGGCGGACATGGTCACTCCTGCGGCATAACGACATCAAAACTATATGCGGCAGGCGCGGCGCAATTCAAGACAGCCGTCTCACGGCAGATGCCGGGCCAGTTCCGCAGCCTTGCCGATGTACGCGGCCGGCGTGAGCGCCTTGAGGCGCTGCTTCTCGGCCTGGGGCAACTCCAAGCCATCGATGAAGGCATGCAGGCTCGCGCGGCCGATGCCGCCCTTGCCGCGCGTCAGCTCCTTGAGGCGCTCATAAGGGTTGGGCAGGCCATAGCGGCGCATGACCGTCTGTATCGGTTCCGCGAGCACCTCCCAGTTCGCCTCCAGGTCCGCGGCCAGCGCGGCGGGATTGGCTTCCAGCTTGCCCAGGCCGCGCAGGCAGGAATCGATGCCCAGGAGGCTGTAGCCCAGCCCCACCCCCATGTTGCGCAGCACGGTCGAGTCAGTGAGGTCGCGCTGCCAGCGCGAGATCGGCAGCTTTTCGGCGAGATGGCGCAGCACGGCGTTGGCCAGGCCCAGATTGCCCTCGGAATTCTCGAAGTCTATGGGGTTGACCTTGTGCGGCATGGTGGACGACCCCACCTCGCCGGCCTTCACCTTCTGCTTGAAATAGCCCAGGGAAATGTAGCCCCAGACATCGCGGTCCAGGTCCAGGATCACGGTGTTGAGCCGCGCCAGGGCGTCGAACAGCTCCGCCATGCAGTCGTGCGGCTCGATCTGGGTGGTGTAGGGATTGAAAGCCAGTCCCAGGCCCTGCACGAAGCGCTGCGCGAGGCCTTCCCAATCGACCTCCGGATAGGCCGCCACGTGCGCGTTGTAATTGCCCACCGCGCCGTTCATCTTGCCCAGGATTTCGACCTGCGCGATGTGCGCACGCGCGCGCTGCAGGCGATAGGCGACGTTGGCCAGCTCCTTGCCCACCGTGGTGGGCGACGCCGGCTGGCCGTGGGTGCGCGAGAGCATGGGCAGGTCCGCCAGATCGTGCGCCAGGGCGGCGAGGCGCTCGCCCAGCCGGTCCACGGCCGGCAGCAGCACCGCGCGGCGCGCGCCCGCGAGCATCAGGCCATGGGCCAGGTTGTTGATGTCCTCGGAGGTGCAGGCAAAGTGGAAGAACTCCGCCACCCGGTGTATTTCCTGCACCGGCGCGCAGCGTTCCTTGAGGAAATATTCCACCGCCTTGACGTCGTGATTGGTGACGGCCTCGATGTCCTTCACGCGCTGCGCATCCGCGGGCGAGAAATTCTCCGCCAAGCCATCAAGAAAGGCGCGCGCGGCGGCGCTCAGAGGCGGCACTTCGGCGATGCCGGGCGCGTCGGCGAGCGCCTTGAGCCATTCCACTTCCACGCGCACGCGGAATTTCACCAAAGCGTATTCGCTGAACCACGGCCGCAGCGCGGCGATCTTGGCGCCGTAGCGGCCGTCCAGGGGCGAGAGGGCGGTAAGGGGGGTGAGATCCATGGCGCGGTGCAGGAAAAAAGCGTTATTTTATCCCTGGCGCCTCACAAGCTGCGCCGGTCACGATAGGCCTGCGCCAGGGTGCCGCTGTCCACGTATTCCAGTTCCCCGCCCAGGGGCACGCCGCGCGCCAGGCGCGAGACGGCGATGTCGCGCGCCTTGAGCAGGGCAGCGATGGTATGCGCGGTGGCCTCGCCCTCCGGGGTGAAATTGGTGGCCAGCACGACCTCGCGCACCACGCCGTCGAGCGCGCGTTCGATCAGGCGATCGAGTGCGATGTCGCGCGGCCCCACGCCGTCCAGGGGGGAAAGCCTGCCCATGAGCACGAAGTAGCGCCCGGCGTAGGTCTGGGCGGCCTCCATCATGGCGAGGTCGGTGGGCATCTCCACCACCGCCAGCAGGGCCGGATCGCGCCGTGGGTTGGCGCACAACTCGCAGATTTCGCTCTCGGCAAAGCTGTTGCACAACCGGCAATGGCGCAGGCCGGCAAGCGCGCGGTTAAGGCTCAACGCCAGCTTATCGGCGCCGGGGCGGTCGCGCTGCAGCAGATGATAGGCCATGCGCGCGGCGGCCTTGGGGCCGACGCCGGGGAGAATACGCAGGGCCTCGATGAGATTCTGCAGGCTCGCAGGTGGGTTCATGGAAAAGTCGCCCGCTGGCACCCGCGGGGACGGGCTTAGAAAGGCAGCTTGAATCCGGGGGGCAGCGGCAGCCCCTGGGTGAAGCCGCCCATTTTTTCCTGCACCGTGGTCTCGACCTTGCGGGCGGCATCGTTCACGGCGGCCGCCACCAGATCTTCGAGCATTTCCTTGTCGTCGGTCATGAGGCTGGCATCGATGGCCACGCGGCGCACGTCGTAGCGGCAGGTCATGGCCACCTTCACCAGCCCTGCGCCGCTCACCCCCTCGACCTCGATCTCGGCGAGCTTTTCCTGCATCTTGGCCATGTTGTCCTGCATCTGCTGGACCTGCTTCATGATGTTGCCCAGGCCGCCTTTCATCATTGCTTGTCTCCGATGGGTTTGATGGACGACGCGACGATGCTGGCGTCGAAAATTTCCATCACTTGATTGACGAATGGGTCCGATTCTATCGCAGTCACCGCCTCGGCCTGGCGCTTTTTGCGCGCCTTCTCGCGCAGCTCGGCCGGCGTATCCGCGGCCGCGTCGATGACAGCGAACTCCACCTGCAAGCCCTCGCCCAGGCGCGCGCGCAGGGCGGCGACGAGTTTGTCGCGGAAGGATTTTTCCAGCAGCGCCTTGTGCGCCGCGGGCACGTGCAGCAGCAGCCCCCCGTCCGCCCGCTGCTTCAGCTCGCATTGCTCCGCCAGCATGCGCGCCATGCCCGTGAGGCCCAGCTTGTCGACCAGCGCGGCCCAGTCGGCCGGCGCGAGGAAGGGCGCCGCCTGGGGCGCAATGCCCGCCGCGCCCCCCGCCGGGGGGCTGCCGGGCGATTCAGGCTTTGGGCGCGCCGCCCTCTCGGGTTCGGGGGCGGTCTCGTCGGCCGGCGTGAACGCCAGCATGCGCAGCAGGCTCATGGTGAAACCGGCCGCCTCGTCCGGCGCATAGGGCAGGTCGCGGCGGCCATTGACCGCAATCTGGTAATAAAGCTGCAGCGTCTCCGCATCCAGGCGCTCGGCCAGCGCACGCAGGCGCGCAAGATCCGGCGTGTCCTCTTCCAAGGCATCGGGCACGCTTTTGAACACCGCCAGTTGAGTGAGCAGCGCCGCCAGCTCCTGCAGGGCGGCTTCCAGGGCAATGCCGCGCTCGGCCAGCGCCTGGGCCTCTGCCATCAGGCGCTGGCCGTCGCCTGCGGCCAGAGCGTCGAGCAGGTCGAACAAATAGTCGCGCCGCACGAAGCCGAGCATGGCCTCGATGCCCGCGGCGCGCAGATCGCCGGCGCTGTAGGCGATGGCCTGGTCCGTCAGGGAGAGCGCATCGCGCATGCTGCCCTGGGCGGCGCGCGCCAGCAGGTTGAGCGCCTCGGGCTCGCAGGCAACACCCTCCTTGTCCAGCACCTCGGCGAGATGCTGGGCCACCAGCGCCGCAGGCATGGGCTTGAGGTTGAACTGCAGACAGCGCGACAGCACCGTCACCGGTATCTTCTGCGGGTCGGTGGTGGCGAGGATGAATTTGACGTGCTCGGGCGGCTCCTCCAGGGTCTTGAGCATGGAATTGAAGGCGCCGCGCGACAGCATGTGCACTTCGTCGATGATGTAGATCTTGTAGCGCCCCGCGGTGGGCGCGTACTGCGCGTTGTCCAGCACCTCGCGCATGTTGTCCACGCCGGTGTTGGAGGCCGCATCCAGTTCCAGGAGATCGACAAACACGCCCGCCTCGATCTGGCGGCAGGCGCTGCATTGCCCGCAGGGTTCGGCCGTGACGCCGGTTTCGCAATTGAAGCACTTGGCGAGAATGCGGGCCAGGGTGGTCTTGCCCACGCCGCGCGTGCCGGTGAAGAGATAGGCGTGGTGCAGCCGCCCCTGGGTCAGGGCGTTGGACAGGGCCTGCACCACGTGCTCCTGGCCTTTGAGATCGGCAAAGCGCCGCGGGCGCCATTTGCGCGCCAGCGCCAACGCGGGGCTGACGGTTTCGCCGAACAGGTCACTCATGGCAACGTCCGGCCGGCGAACAAGCGTGGCTTCAGGAAAGGATGGTTCACGACCTGGGCTGACGAAGAAAGTGGGCGAGCCCGACCCCCGGCACTGGCATCAAAAGCTGTGGCTGCTTCCTTCCGGACCTGACCAGGTTCACCTTCTATCCATGCGGGGAGGCCCGCCCGCTCCATTCTAACCCAGGAAGGCTGCGTTACAGCGCCTCATGTGCGCCGTCGCAGAACGGCGCATCGGCAGTCCATTTGCAGCCGCACAGATAGACGGTGGACTTTTCCTTGAGCGTGAACTCGACCGGCTGGAAGTCGGTGCCTTCATGTGAGCCGTCGCAAAACGGCTGGCTCTTGGAGCGTCCGCAGGCGCACCACCAATAGGTGCCGGCATCCAGCTCCATCTCGTAGGGTTGTTTTTGCGCGATGACGGGATCGGACATGGCAAGTCTTCCAAAAAATGCTCGCGGAAGTTTAGCACGCAGGCCGGCGGCCTCAGCGTTGCCCCGCCACCGCCTTGCGCAGCGCCGCGCCCAGTTCTTCGGCGACGAACTTGCCCACATAGCCGTCGGCGCCGACGTTGCGCGCGTGCTCCTCGTTGGCACGGCCGGTGAGGGAGGAATGGATGACCACCGGGATGGCCTTGAAGCGCTCGTCTTCCTTGATCTTGCGGGTCAGGGTGAAACCGTCCATCTCGGGCATTTCCAGGTCGCTCAGCACCACGGCCACTTTCTGGCGCGCGCTCCTGCCTTCCGCCTTGGCTTCCTGCTCCAGCGCCTGCAGGCGCTCCCAGGCTTCCTTGCCGGTCTTGGTCATGATGAAAGGGACGTGCAGCGCCTGCAGCACCTTTTCGATCTGGCTGCGCGCCACGAACGAATCGTCCGCGGCCAGAATCGCGCTGCCCGCGGGCAATTCAAGCCGCTGGCCGATCTGCTCGATACGCGCCTCCTGCACGCGCGAAGGCAAGACGTCGCGCAAGACTTTTTCGACGTCGAGCACCAGCGCCAGGCGACTTTGGTCGGAATCGCCGTCCAGGCGCGCCAGGCTGGTAATCATGCCGCCTACGGCATTGGCCTCGGCAGACAGCACCCGGCCCCATTCCAGGCGCGTGATCTCCTCCACTTCTTCCACCGCGAAGCCTTGCACGGAGCGCTCGTATTCGGTGACGATGAGGAAATTCAAGCCGCGCGGCGTGCAGCCGACCACCGCCGGCAAGTCCACCACGGGCACGATCTGGCCGCGGATATTGGCCACGCCCTGCACGTGCCGGGGCGCCCCCGGCATGGGCGTGATCTTGGGCATGATCATGGCCTCGCGCACCTTGAACACATTGATGCCGAAGACCTCGCGGCGCCCACCGGACTCCTCGCCCAGGCGGAAAAGGAGCAGCTCGAACTTGTTGGTGCCCGCCAGACGCGAGCGCTCGTCGACTTCCTGAAGGATACTGGACATGATGCTGATTCCGGAAAGGGTAGCGGCGCCGCTTTCGCCCGCCGTCCCTGCGCAGGCACGGCAGATGGCTGTACGGACATTCCCGGTAACGACACCACCGGCACCGGACTTTAGGGTACGCTCTGGCGCCTACAGAGCTGCCCCCAAAGCGCCGTTATGGTTCCGCGCGATGTGCCGGCGCGCCGGATGCCGGCGGCGTGGCCCCGCCCGGGTTATGGAATCGCCATATCCGCTACACTGCCCGACGTCATGACCACGACAGCCCCCGACCCCCCGCCTCCCCCCGCCCAGCGGCCGCGCCGGCTCGTCTGGCGCTGGCTGCTCCCGCTGGCAATGCTGTGCGCTCTGGCCGCAAGCGCATGGACCGAAATACGCGAGTATCGCGGCGCGGAAGCGGCCACAGCCGGCGCCGCGCGCCAAGCAGCCGCCGCTTACGCCTCCCTGGTCGCCGATCGGATCGATGCCCGCATCGGCGGCCTGCAGCTCGTCATCCGCATGCTGCTCCTGCCTCGCACCGCCGTACCCGTACCTCTCGCCGCGCGAGC
The DNA here is from genome assembly GCA_021802555.1 of Pseudomonadota bacterium. Taxonomy (GTDB): domain Bacteria; phylum Pseudomonadota; class Gammaproteobacteria; order Burkholderiales; family Thiobacillaceae; genus JAJXXS01. The sequence goes on along the minus strand of JAJZRU010000002.1, from coordinate 160,086 downwards.
CTTGCGCGGCTACATGCGCTTGCACCCCGAGTTTCGTGCCGTCGCATTGCTCACGGCCGAAAACGGCACGGTGCTGTGGTCAAGCCATGCGGCGGCGCCGGATTTCCCGCGGAGCGGATACGCGCCGCTGCCCGCCAACGCGGATTGCGCGCTCGGCCCGATCCGGCAGCGGCCCGATGGCCCAGTGTTGCCGATGCGCTGCGGCGTGCGCGGAGAAGACGGGCAGCCGCGCTACGTCGTCGTCGCCGCCTATGGCGTGGACGGACTGCTGCGCCAGCCCCTGGCCGGCGCGCCGTGGACATTTGCGCTGCTCGACCGGCGCGACGGCACGGTGGGCGGAGCCTGGCGGAACGGCCGGGTGCTGCCCAGCGGCGGCGCGCGCGTCGACGTGGAGGGAACGCCTTTCGCGGTCGCCGCCGCCTGGCCGGCCGATCTGGTGCGCGACGAATATCTCAAGGACGCACGCATACGATGGATGCTCGAAACCGGGCTTCTGGCCCTGCTGCTCGGCACCTACCTCGGCATGCAGCGCCAGTGGCGGCGGCAGGAGCGCCAGGCGGAGCGGCTGCGCCTGGAAAGCGCACGCCTGGAACGCCAGCTGCTGCGCGACCCGCTCACCGACTTGCCCAATCGGCTGGCGCTGCAGCAGCGCCTCGCGGAGACCATGGCGCGTGCGCGGCGCAACGGCACCCGCTTCGCCGTGGGCATGATCGATCTGGACGACTTCAAGCCGGTCAACGATCTCTGGGGCCACGCCGCCGGCGATCGCCTGCTCCGGGATCTGGCCGCCCGCCTGCAGGCCAGGCTGCGGGAGACCGACTTGCTGGCGCGCCTGGGCGGCGACGAATTCGTGGTCGTCCTGGACAACGTCGACGACCGCCAGCCGGCGCAAAGCCTGGACGTCGTGCTCGATCGCCTGCACGAGGCGGTAGAGACACCTTTCGAAGTGGCCCCCGGCCAGCGCGCCGAAGTCGGCATGAGCCTGGGGCTGGCCCTCTACCCCGGCGATGCCGGCGAAGCCGACGGCCTGCTGCGCCTGGCCGACGCCGCTTTGTACCAGGCCAAGACCCACAAGCACGACCGGGTGCACTGGTGGCAGCAAAGCGCCGCCGGCGCGCAGGCGCCGCCGCCCGAAACCGAAACGGCGCTGGACCCTTACGGTGCGGAAGCCGTCGACTTGCTGACGCGCGCACAGGCTCGGCTCGCGGCCGTAACCCTCGCCTTCGTGAACAGCTATTACGATCATCTGGCCGGCGAATCCCAGGCCCAAGCCATCATCGCACGCCTGACCGAAGAGGAAATGCAACGCCTCAAGACACACCAGGCCGAGCATCTGCGCGAGTTGCTCGACCCGACCGTGCAGCGCGCGGACGTTGCGCAGCACGCCGCGCGTCTGGGGCAAGTGCATGCCTTGGTGGGGGTGGACAGCGCCCTGCTGGTGCAAGCGCTCGCGCTTTATCGCAGGCTGTTGAGCGAGCATCTCAATCAGGCGGCCCTGCTCTCCCGCAGCCGCTACCGTCTGCTGCTGGTGGCGGAATGCCGCCTGCAGGACGACATACAAGCGCAATTGCACGCCGAAAGCGAGACCATAGGCAGCTACTTCGCCGCACTCGCCAACCCCATGCCGGCCCCGGGAGCGCTCTGGGCGGATGTTTCGCAAGCCGAGATGGACGCTCTAGGGCAACTGCCGGGGGTGCTCGATCTGGCGATTTTCCGCCCCGATGCGCACGGCATCTTCCAACTGGAAGCTATGGCCGGCCCGCAGTCCGAAACCTTCCGGGTCATCACGCTCGACCCGCGCTATCAGCCCAACCTGGACGAGCGTTCGCCTCTCGGCCATGCCCTGGTGTCGCGCGCCTGGCGCGGCAAGGAAGTGCTGAGCACGCCCGCTTATGCCTTGGATGAGCGATTCTCCGCCTGGCATGCCGTGCTCACGCCCCTGGGGGTGCGCAGCGCGCTCGCCATCCCCATCCTCGATGCCGCGGGCCGTCCCGTGGCGGCGGTGCGGCTGTTCGGCGCCTACCCGAACCAGTTCGAGAGCCCATGGATGCGCCAGTTCGCCCAGGGGCTGCAACAGCGCATGAACGAAATCTGGCAGCGTTGCAGCACGCCCACTGCGACAGCCGTGCTGCCGCAGAAAATTGCCCAGATTTACCGCACGCGCCTGTTTGCGGGCGGCCTGACGATGCACATGCAGCCGGTCATCGACCTGCGCACCGGCAAAACGGTGAAGGCCGAGGCCCTGGCACGCCTGCGCCTGGAGGACGGCAGCCTCATCGGGCCGGGCAGCTTCCTTCCCCTACTCGGCAACACGGAACTCGATTGCCTGTTCCGCCTGGGGCTGGCCGAGGCGCTCCAGTGGCTGGCGCGCTGGCATACCGAAGACTGGCCGATCGGCGCATCGGTCAACCTGCCTCCCGCCACGCTGCTCGACCCGGCATGCGCGAGCTGGGTGGGCGAAGCGCTGGCGCGCAGCGGCGTGCCTGCCGGCAGTCTGACGCTGGAAATACTGGAAACCCAATCCTTCGGTGCCGGCACCCAGGACACCGCCATCGCCAAGCTGCTCGATCTGGGCGTGAAGCTGTCGATGGACGACCTGGGGTCGGGTTACAGCAGCCTGCAGCGCCTTTCGGAAACGCCGTTCGACGACGTCAAAATCGACCAAAGCCTGCTGCGCCAGCTGCGCGCCGATCCGGTGCGCACGCTGGGCCTCATCGGCGCGCTGATACAGATGGGCCAGGATTTCGGCCAGGATGTGGTGGTGGAGGGGCTGGAAGATCTCGGCATGGTGGAGGCGGTCGCCGTTCTGGGCGCACCCTACGGCCAGGGCTATGGACTTGCCCGCCCCATGCCCGCCGAGGCGCTTGCCGCCTGGCGGCGGGATTTCCGCCTCCCCATCGAACCCGGCACCCTGCATACCTATCTGGGCGCCCTGGCCTATCACTGGCGCTTCCTCCACAGCAGCGAGCCAAGTTATCCCAGCAGCGGCAGCGAATGCCCGCTCGCGCGCTTCCTGGCCAAGCAGCGCCTGGCCGACAGCCTGCCGGGACGCTGGCACGCGCAGCTGCGCCAAGGCATGGAAGGGCAGGCCGCCGGCCAGGCGCTGCTGGATTGGCTGGTCGAGCAGGTTCGCCAGGAGACCGCGCCGCCGCCCGATGCCACGGATGCCGCGGCGGCATCCTGCGACCTGGCCATGCGACCATGACCTCCGCGCCGCCGGAAAAACGCGCCAGCCCGCCCTTGGCGGCCTGGCACGAGCTGACGGAGTTCGATTTCCATCGGCATCTGGCCCGCACGCCAGGCACCGGCATCGTGCTGTTCTCGGCCCCCGGCTGCAACGCCTGCCGGGCCCTGGAGGCGCGTCTGCCGGCCTTGCTGGAGGGCATCCCCGCGCAGCTCTACAAAGTGGACGTGCAGCAGGCCACCGCGCTGGCGCGCGCCTACGATATCTTTCATTTGCCCAGCCTGCGGGTATTCGTCGGCGGCAGCTATCACGGTGAACTGCAGGCCGAGCCGCGCCCCGAGCCCTTCCGCCGCGCCTTGCAGGCCTTGCTGGCCGCCCCCGCCCAAGAGGAACCATGAGCGAACTCAACGTCCACGGCATCCTGCGGGGCGTGCGCTACATCGCTTCGCCGCATTGCGACTGGCGCCCCGGCGCGGGCGCAGTGCGCTTGCTGGTGCTCCACAACATCTCCCTGCCGCCCGGGGAATTCGGCGGCGATGCGGTGATCGATCTCTTTACCGGCCGGCTGGACTGGGATGCCCATCCCTACTATCGCGCCATGCGCGGATTGCGCGTGTCGGCGCATTTCTTCCTGCGCCGCGACGGCGAGCTGATCCAGTTCGTGCCCACCACCAAGCGCGCCTGGCACGCCGGAGCTTCTAGCTGGCAGGGCTGGGAGCGCTGCAATGATTACTCCGTCGGCGTGGAGTTGGAGGGCACGGACACCCTGCCCTATACGGGCGCGCAATACGCGCGGCTGAATCAGCTCGTCGCCGCGCTTGGCAGCATTTATGCGGATTTGCGCCTGGCCGGGCACAGCGACATTGCGCCCGGACGCAAGACCGATCCCGGCCCCGCCTTCGACTGGGGCAGGATTTCAGCGCCGGCCCGATCCGGCGGGGGGCAGGAATAAGGCGGCAATCTGCTTGGGCGCGCGCGGCCGCGGCGCCGCCGGGGCCACAGGCGCCGCGGATGCCGAAGGCGCCGCGACATAGCCGGCAAGCTCGTCGGCGCGGCCGGAGAAGTCTGCCACGGGCTGCTTCACGAGCTGCGTTTTGAGGAGCTTTTCGATGTCCTCCAGGTAGCGGTTTTCCGCCTCGCTCACCAGGGAGATAGCCTCGCCGCGCGCCCCCGCCCGCCCGGTGCGGCCGATGCGGTGCACATAATCCTCGGCGTTGTGCGGCAGGTCGTAGTTCACCACATAGGGCAGCGCCTCGATGTCCAGGCCGCGTGCCGCCACGTCGGTGGCGACCAGGATGCGCACTTCTCCATGCTTGAAGGCGTCGAGCGCCTTGATGCGCTCCTGCTGGGTCTTGTCGCCGTGGATGGCGCCGGCCTGCAGGCCGGCGCGGTTCAATTCATTGGCCAGGCGGTTGGCCATCAGCTTGGTGCCGGTGAACACCAGCACCTGGCGCAGGTCGCGGCTTTTTACCAGGTGCACCAGCAGGGCACGCTTGCGCTCGTGATGCACCGGATGCACCACCTGGGTCACCGTCTCGGCCGCGGCATTGCGGCGCGCCACTTCGACGCGCTCGGGGTTTTTCAGGAAGCTGTCCGCCAGGCGCCGGATCTCCTCCGGAAACGTGGCGGAGAACATCATGTTCTGGCGCGCCGCGGGCAGCAGGCCGATGATGCGCCGCAGATCGGGCATGAAGCCCATGTCCAGCATGCGGTCGGCCTCGTCCAGCACCAGCATGCCCACCTGCGAGAGATTGAGCGTCTTGTTCTGCACATGGTCCAGCAGGCGCCCCGGCGTGGCGACGAGAATTTCCACGCCGCTGCGCAGGACCGGAATCTGGGTGTCGATGTTGACGCCGCCGTAGACCACCAGCGAGCGCAGCGGCAGGTGCTTGCAATAAGCGCGCACGCTTTCCTCCACCTGGATGGCCAGCTCGCGCGTGGGCGCCAGGATCAGTGCGCGTATGGGATGGCGCGCCGGAGAGGTGCTGGTACTGGCATGGGCGGCCAACAATTCGATGAGCGGCAGGGCGAAACCCGCGGTCTTGCCGGTGCCGGTCTGCGCCGCGGCCAGCACGTCGCGGCCGGCCAGGGCGATGGGCACCACCGCGGCCTGGATGGGCGTGGGCTCGCGGTAGCCCAGGTCTTCCAGCGCGCGCAGGATTTCGCCGCGCAGGCCGAGGTCGGCGAATGTGGTCATTGTATGCTCCGCCAAGACAGGCCCGAGTCCTGCCGCGCCGCGGCCACCCAGTCCTGTGCGCAGCCCAGGGCGCGCGCCAGGGCCGCGCGCGCAAGTTCGGGCGTGTTGTTGGCGGCGGACAGATGCGCCGCCGCCACGTGCTGCAGCCGGCTTTGATCCACCCGCCTGAGCAAATCCTCGGCCTGGCCGTTTTCCAGATGGCCGTAAGCGCCGCCCACGCGCTGCTTGAGGAAGGGCGGATAAGGGCCGCCGGCGAGCATGGCGGCATCGTGGTTGCATTCCAGCACCAGGGCATCGAGGCCGGAGAGCATGTCCACCATGTGCGCCGTGACGCTGCCGGCATCGGTGAGCAGACCCAGGCGCCGCGCGCCGTCCGAAAACACGAACTGCGCCGGCTCGCGCGCGTCATGGGGAACGGGGTAGGGATGCACTTGCAATTCCTCGATGGCGAATGAACTATGGCTGTCGAAAACTTCCACCTGCGGCAGGCGCTCGGCCTGCCACTGGCTCAGGGTGCCGTGCGACACCCAGACCGGCACGCCGTACTTGAGCGCCAAGCGCGCGACGCCGCCCAGGTGATCGCCGTGCTCGTGCGTCACCAGGATGGCGCTGAGATCGTCGGGCGCGACGGCCAGCCGCGCCAGCCGACGGCAAGCGTCGGCCAAGCCGAAGCCGCAGTCCACCAGGAGGCGGGTGCGGCCGCGCTCCACCACCAGGGCATTGCCTTCCGAGCCGCTCCCCAGGGAGGCGAAGCGCATGCCCCGCTCACCGCAGCTGCTGGTAAAGCAAGGTGACGATCTGCTTGCGCGTATGGGGTTCGACCATCGCACCCGCGACACCGGGCAGCACGCTCACCAGCGTCTTGTCGTTGCCCTGCGCATTCACCAGGATGTGTATCTGCGGCGTGGCCTTGGGTTTGCTGCGCCAGAAGGCCAGCTTGGAGAACCAGCTCGGCTTGCTCCCCTGCTCGGCGGCCGGGTCGATGTAGCGTACGTAATAAAGCCCCTTCTCGCGATCGCGATCTTCCACCACGAAGCCGACGCGGTTGAGTGCCACGCCCACGCGCTGCCAGGCGGTATCGAGGTTGTCGTCCACTACCAGCGTCGGCGCGTTGGGGCCGCTGTCGACGATCCGGGCGCGGTCGGGCTTGGGCGCCTGCGCCAATGCCTGCTGGGCCTGCGCCTTGGGCACGCCCAGGAAGGTCATCAAGCGGCGCTGCATTTCCACCACCAGCCCCGGGTTGGGCGGGGACGGCTCCCATTTCGTCTGGTCCTGGGCCGAACTAGTGTAGACCTCCTGCACGCCTTCGTGGCTGACGAAGACGTCCGTGCCGCCCTTGGGATCGCGCTCTATCCAGGTGCGGAAGCGGTCGCGGTAGGGCGTGGAATACAGGCCGCCAAAGACTTTGCCTATGGTGCGGCGAATGAAGTCTTCGGGAATATTGGCGCGATTCTCCGCCCAGCCGGTCTGCATGACGCCGGTGCGTGGGTCGTTCTTCTCCAGGATGAAGCCCATGCCCTGCCAGAACTCCGTCAGCCTGGGCCAGAGCTCTTCGGGGCTCTGATCCACCACCAGCCAGGTCTCGGTGCCGGAGCGCTCCAGGCGGATGCCCGGGGTCTTGGGCAGCACCGTCTGCTCATCCGAGGAAACCTGCGTCTGCACCCCCTGCGCATAGGCCGAATACGTGCCGGCGGCGCCGGCAGGGACGGCATAGCGGCCGTCGCCCTGCGGCCCGATCAGATTGGGCGGCATCTCCAGGGTGTTTTCTATCTTGCCCTGGGACTTGTAGTCCACCTTCTTGTTTTCCAGGATGCCCAGGGAACTGCAACCGCCCAGGGCCAGAATCAGGGCCGCGGCGGCCAGCGACGACAAACGCATTCAGCGATCTCCTTGCCTTAAGCCTGCGTGCGCCAACGCGGCGCGCAGGGTGTCATGATGCTGCGGGGACAGCGGCGTGAGCGGCAGGCGCAGGCCGGGCCCGATCAGGCCCAGTTCGGCGCAGGCCCATTTCACGGGGATGGGATTGGCTTCGACGAACAGCCTGGTGTGCAGCAGAAACAAGCGCTCGTTGAGCGCGCGCGCGCGCGCCAGGTCGCCGGCCAGGGCCGCGGCGCACAGCTCGTGCATGAGCGCGGGCGCGACGTTGGCGGTGACCGAAATCACGCCGTGCCCGCCCAGCAGCATGAAGGCCAGCGCGCTGGCGTCGTCGCCGCTGTAGAGCGCGAAGCCTGCCGGGGCGCGGCGGATCAGGTCGGTGGCACGCTCGATGCTGCCGGTGGCGTCCTTGATGCCGACGACGCCCGGCACCTCGGCCAGACGCAGGGCGGTGTCGTTGGCCAGATCCACGGCCGTGCGTCCGGGCACGTTGTAGAGGATCAGGGGAATGTCCACCGCCTCGGCGATGGCGCGGAAGTGGCGGTACAAACCTTCCTGGGTGGGCTTGTTGTAGTAGGGCGTCACCGAGAGCGTGGCGGCGGCGCCGGCTGCCTGGGCGCAGCGCGCCAGCTCGATGGCTTCGGTAGTGGAATTGGCCCCCGTGCCGGCGATGACGGGCAGGCGCCCGGCCGCCTGCGCCACGCTCACGCGCAGGATTTCGCAGTGCTCCTCGAAATTCACCGTGGGTGACTCCCCGGTGGTGCCCACCACCACGAGGCCGTCGCTGCCCTGCTGCGCATGCCAGTCCACCAGGCGGCGCAGCGCATCTAAATCCAGGCCGCCGTCCGCATGCATGGGGGTGACGACGGCTACCAAACTACCCTTGATCATCTTGTCGTGCCAAGCGCAGCGCGTGGGCATAAAAACTTGAAGTGTAAAGGATACGACCGTAAGCCGAAAGCTCAGCGCAATGCTGCGGGCCAAAACGACGCTGCCTGCGACAGCGCGTGCGGCAGCGCCTGCAGCAGGCCCGGCAGCAGCCAGGCGAGCGAGAACAGCAAGACCAGGGCCAGCCAGGCATAACCGTGGGCGTAGGCGTCCACGCCCGGCAGGAGGCGGCTCAGCACGGCGAAGGCCATCTGCGCCATGAGTCCGAGCGCCAGCCAGGGCAAGGCCAATTGCAACGCCAGGGTGAAGAAAACCCCACCCAGGCGCGGCGCGTCCACCGCTTGCGCCCAGGCCCAGCGACCCGGCGGCAGGGCGCTCAGGCTCTTGAGCAGGGCCTGCACCAGCAGGGCTTCGCCATGCGCGCCCAGGAAGATCAGCAGCGCGAGCCAGAATCCCAGGCGCCGCAGCATGGGCGTACCTGCCGGCGCCTCGGGCGCATAGACCGCGAGGCTGCCCCAGCCGGCGGCCTGCATACCCCAGGCCAGCGCCGTTTGCGCCGCGCCGAGAAAGATGCGCAGCACCAGGGAAAAACTGGCGCCGAGCAGAAACTCCAGCGCCAGAGCCAGCCCCCCCGGCACGGTCAGCGGCGCCGGTACTTGACCTGCGAGTGGCGGCGTGACTGCGGCAAGCGCCCCCGCCAAGCCCAGGCGCAAGAACCACGGCAGGCGCGCCGCGCCCAGCACGGGATCGAGGCTCGCCCAGCCCGCCAAGCGCGCCCAGGCATAGAGCCACAAGACGCCTTCCATCCTCAATCCAGCCAGGCGGCCCAGTGCCCCCAAACCTCCTGGGCGAAATCCACCAGCCGGCCGCCCATCCAGGCGCCCAGCAGCGCGATCAGCAGAGCCACCAGGATGAGCTTGGGCACGAAGGACAAGGTGGGTTCGAGGATTTGCGTGGCGGCCTGGAACAGGCTCACGACCAGGGCCGTGACCAGCGCGGCCCCGAGCAGGGGCAGGGAGATCCAGAAGGCGAGCCAGAGGGCTTGTTGCAGCAGGTCGCCCATCTCAGAAACTCTGGATCAGGGAGCCGGCCAACAGATGCCAGCCGTCGGCCAGCACGAACAGCATGAGCTTCATGGGGAAGGACACCAGTTGCGGCGGCACCATCACCATGCCCAGCGCCATGAGCACGCTGGACACCACCAGATCGATGATGAGGAAAGGCAGGATCACCATGAAGCCGACCCGGAAAGCCGTTTGCAGCTCGCTCACGAAAAATGCCGGGGCCAGGGCGTCCATGGCCAGTTGTGCGGGCGCCTTGAGATCCGCGTCGCTCACGGGCCGGCCCAGGAACATCTGCAAATCCTCGCGCCGCGTCTGGCGCAGCATGAATTCCTTGAGCGGCACCGCCGCCGCATTCGCGGCCGCCTGAGCTGCCAGGGTGCCTTGCTGGTAGGGCTGCCAGGCCACGCTGTCGATGCGGTTCAAGGTGGGCGTCATGACGAACCAAGTGAGCAGCAGGCTCAGGCCCAGCAGCACCACATTGGGCGGCGCATGCTCGCTGCCCAGGCCCTGGCGCAGCAGGAACAGCACCACCGCGATACGCGTGAAGGCCGAGAAGGCCAGCGCCAGGGCCGGCAGGAAGGGGAACAGGGCGAGAAAGGGCCAGGCCGCGGGCGCCACACCGATGCGCGCCCCCGCCACCGAGAAGAGCGGCAAATCCCCTTGCGCCGCCCACGCGCCGACTGAAAACACCAACATGCCCACGCCCAACCACCAGCGCATCCTCACGCCTTGTCCCCTCCGTTTTGGCCGGAAACCATGGCGGCGGCCGGCAGGCGCGCCAGGAGATTGACCCGGCCCCCGCCCACACCCAACACCAGCCACTCCCCTGCCAGTTCGACCACGACGATGCGCTCGCGCGCTCCCAGGGACAGACTTGCCACCACGCGCATGGCGCCGCGTGCGCCGGCCGCGGGCAGGAAACGGCGCGCCAGCCAGGCCAGGGCGACGAATACTCCCAACACCACCAGCAAAGACAGCACCAGCGTGCCGTAACCGCCGCCTTGCCCGGCCGCCTGGGCAGTGGCGGGTGCGGCGAGCGCCGCCAGCGCGTAAGGCGACGCGCGCGTCATGGCATGCCCACCATGGTCCGCGCCCAACGCATCAGGGCGGAAGCATCGCCCAGGGCGGCCGGGTAGTAGCGGCAGCGTCCAGCCGCGCCGCGCAACTGGACTTGATAATGCAGGCTGCGCAATTCCCCTCCGCCGTCCAGCCAGGCTTGCGCATAGGCGCGGCTCAGGCGCGCACGCAAGTCCTCCGCCACGCGCGCGGCGAACCCCCCCGCGCCGGGCGCCAGGGCCATACTCCAGCGCGCCTCGCCCCAGGCGCCGATCAAGGCCGCATCCAGGGCCAGCCAGTCGTCCGTCGTGGCCAAATCGTCGTCGCCGCCGTCCACCCAGATCACCTGCAGGCCCGCCTCCCGCGGCAGGGCCTGGCGCAGACGCACGTGCATGTGGCGGCCCAGCATCCGGGCAAAATCCGCCAGACTGCCGCCGAGCAGGAAAGCCCGTTCGGCCGGGCTCAACGACGCCATCTTCAAGTTCACGCGCTCCCTCCCTGCGTACCTTCCACCATGGCGCGCAGCTGCGCCGCGCGCGCCGCGAGTTCATCGTGCAGCTTGGCCTCCTGACGGCCGCGGCGGCGCACTTCCTGCAATTCATGGCGGCCCTTGAGCACGCGCAGGGCGTCCACGCGCCGCTTTTCCTCGCGCCAGTCCCGCAGCGCCGCCTGCCACAGCGCATGGCGCTGCTCGATCGCACGGCGGCCCTCGGCGCGGCGCCGCGCCAGTTCCTCCAGATGCGCGGCGCCCTCGCGCCACAATCCGCCGCTGCTGCCCGTGCCTACGGCCCGCTGGAACGCCAGTCGATAGCGCTCCGCTTCGTCCTCCAGGCGCACCAGGCGCGCGCGCGCCAGCAGCCACTCGCCGTGCGCCATGCGCACCTTCTGCATGCGGCCTTCGGCGCGCCGCTCCGCCAGATCAAGCACCATTTGCAAAGGGAAGGCGGCCATCTCAGGCAAATATTTGGGCCAGTCCTTGCCGCGCCTCGGCAAGATCCGCCGCGCTGCGCCAATCCTGCGCCAGGTAGGCCTGCAGGCGCGGATGCAGCTTGACCGCCTCGTCCAGCACAGCGTCGGCCCCCGGCACGTAAGCGCCCACCGCCAGCAGATCGCGGCCTTTCTGGTAGCGCGAGTACAGGTAGCGGAAGCGGCGGATGCGCGTCATGTCGTCCTCGCCCGCCAGATCCGGCAGCGCCCGGCTGATGGACGATTCGACGTCGATGGCGGGATAGATGCCGGCGTCGGCGAGATCGCGCGACAGCACGATATGGCCGTCGAGAATGGCGCGCGCGGCGTCGGCGATGGGGTCCTGCTGGTCGTCGCCTTCCATGAGCACGGTGAAGAAGGCGGTGATGGAGCCGCCGCCGCCCTTGCCGTTGCCGGCGCGCTCCGCCAACTGCGGCAGGCGCGCGAACACCGAGGGCGGATAGCCGCGCGTGGCCGGCGGCTCGCCGATGGCGAGCGCCACCTCGCGCTGCGCCATGGCGTAGCGCGTGAGCGAATCCATGATGAGCAGCACCTGCAGCCCCTGGTCGCGGAAATACTCCGCGACGGCCAGGGCATAGGCCGCGCCGTTCAGGCGCATGAGCGGAGGCACGTCGGCAGGCGCGGCGACCACCACGGCGCGCCGCATGCCTTCCTTGCCCAGGTTGTGGTGGATGAATTCGCGCACTTCGCGCCCGCGCTCGCCGATGAGCGCCACCACGACGACGTCCGCCTCGGTGTAGCGCGCCATCATCCCCAGCAGCATGCTCTTGCCTATGCCGCTGCCGGCGAACAGGCCCAGGCGCTGGCCGCGGCCCACGGTGAACAGGCCGTTGATGGCGCGCACGCCCACGTCGAGCGGCTGACGTATGGGCGCGCGGTCGAGCGGATTGACCGGGCGCGAATACAGCGGCGCGCGCCGCTCCAGATCGAGCGGCCCGAGGCCGTCCAGCGGCCGTCCCGCGCCGTCCAGCACGCGCCCCAGCAGTTCCGGCCCCACAGGCACCTGGCGCACGCGATCCTGGGCGCGGCGGCGCGGCACGTAGCGCGTGCCGAAGCGCGGCGGCACTTGCGCCAGCGGGTTCTCCGGCACCACGCGGGCGCCCGGCATGACGCCGTAGATGTCGGTGCTGGGCATGAGGTAGAGGCGATCGCCGGCAAAGCCCACCACTTCGGCGTCTACCTGCTGGCCGCCCTGCACCTGCACCAGGCATTGCGCGCCGATGGGCAGGCGCAGGCCCACGGCTTCCATCACCAGGCCCGCCACGCGCGTCAGGCGCCCGCTGGCGGCGAGCGGCTCGGCCATGGCGACGGCGCGCCGGCAGTCCGCCAGATATTCGCGGTAGCGCACCGCGCGTTCCATTCAGGCGCGCCCCGCCGTGCGCATGTACGCCATGCCCATCATTCGATCCACTGCCGGTTGGAGCCCAGCACCTGCACCACCTGGCGCCAACGCGTGCCGAGCGTGGCATCGACATCGCCCAGCGGCGTTTCGATGAGGCAGCCGCCGCGTTCGATGCGCAGGTCCTCGACGATGCGCAGGCGGTTGCGGTCCAACACGCCCTCCAGTTGCGGGCGCACCAGGGCGGCATCCTCGGGATGCAGCAGCAGGCGCGCCTCCTGAGTGGTTTCGGTGAGCTGCTTGAGCGCCAGATTGATGATTTCCAGGATGCGCTCCGGACGCACCGCCAGTTCGCCCGCGACCACCTGATGCGCCACGTCCAGCGCCAGCTCCAGCACCAGATCGGCGATGCGGAAATCCAGGCTGTCCATCTCCGCGCCCAGGCCGACCAGCAAATCCTTGACGCGCGCGCAATCGCTCTTCCCGGCGGCGCGGCCTTCCTCCAGGCCCGCGGCATAACCATGCGCGCGTGCCGTCTCACGGATCTCGGCGGCCTCCTGCTGCAAGCGCAGGCGGCGCGCCGCGTCGTCCTCCGGCGCGGCCGGCACCGCTTCCACCACCTCCCATTTCTCGAAAGCGCTGAGATCTTCGCGCTCGTTCATGTCCCCGCCTCCGCCGTCTTGAGCAATACCGCGCCGGCGCCCACCTGGGCGCGCAGCAGCGCCAGCACTTCGGCCTGCGCCTGCTGGATATCCGCCACCTTGACCGGCCCCAGCGCCGTCAAGTCGTCCCTGAGCCGGCGCGCGGCGGTTTCCGTCATGCCGCGCGCCAGGCTCTCCGCCAGGCCCGGGTCGGCGCCCTTCAAGGCCAGCAGCAGGCTGCGCGCCGGCACGGATTTGAAGAAATCCACGCGCGACGCCGGATCCAGACGCGCCAGATCGGCGAATTGCAGCACCTCGGCGCCCAGGCTGCGCGCCAGCTCCGGAGACGCGTGCGCCAGGCCTTCCACCAGACGGCGGCCGACCGGCTGCGGCAAGCGCAGCAGCAGATCGCCGGCCACCCGCTCGCCGCTGCTTTCTTCGCTTTCCTCCCTGCGCGCCAGATGCTCGCGCAGCCAGGCGTCGAGCTCCGCCAAAGCGTCGGCTTCCAGAGCCTGGCCGCGCGTCAGCGCGAGCAAGGTCTCTTCCTGGCGTTCTGCCGGCAGCAGCGCGAGCACGCGCGCCGCCTGTTCGCGCTCCAGGTGCGCGAGCACGGTCGCCAGCACGGCGGGCGGCTCATTCGCCAGCATACCGGCCACTTCCTCGGGCGCCAGCCAGCCCAGTTGCTTGAAACCGCCCAGCCCGCGATTGCGGCTCAACAGGCGCGCCGCGGTCTCCGCCCCCAGCGCTTGCGTCAAGGCGCGCCCGAGAAACGCCTCCGGCTCCGCGCCCAGGCCGGTCTGGCGCGCCGCTTCGGCGCCGAATTCGCGCAGCACCGGACGCAGGGCATCGCGCGTCAAGGGTTGGCTCGCGCGCAGGGCATGGGTCAGCTGCGTGACCTGTGCGGGAGCCAGCCGGCGCAACACCTGCGCGGCCGTGTCTTCACCCAGCGCCAACAGCAGGCTGGCCGCCTTGGGCAGGGCGTCCGCGCGCTCCAGCCACACGCGCAATGCGCAGGCGGCGCGATCGGGCTCGCGCGCGGCCAGTGCGCGGGCCTGCTCCAGCCGCTCGGCAAAATCGTCCGGCGCCGCAGCCGGGCGCCGCAGCCGGCGCCACAGCAGCAAGATCGCCAGAACGGACGCTGCCCCCGCCAACGGCCAGCGCCATCCGGCGCGAGCCTGCGGCATGGGCGCCGGGGGCGCCGCCGGAACGGACGCAGGCGGCGCAGCAATGGTGGTACGGAACGGCAGAAGCAGGATTTGCACCGCCGCGCCATCGCCCAAGGCCTGGGCGGCGAGCGTGCGCAAGCGCTCCGCCTGGGCCGCGTCCCAATGCGGATAGGCCGCAGCGTCCACCAGCACCAGGGCGGAAATGCGCGGCGGCGCGGCGGCGCCCCGCCGATCAGCGGCCTGGGGCGCCACCGTCACCTGGGTTTTTACTTTTCCCTGCCCAAGCCAAGGCAGCAACAGCTGCTGCAAGCGCAGGTTCAGCCGGCCCTCCATCGCTCCCACGCCCGCGCGCGGCTCGCCCTGGCCCAAGGCCAGCACGTCGCCATCGGGCTCCAGCACGCTCACCTGCTCAGCGGCCAGCCCAGGCACGGCGGCAGCCACCAGCGCGCGTACAGCTTCGATCTGGCTCTCGTCGGGCAGGTCGGATTTGAACCTCACCACGGCGGCGGCGCCGGGCTGGGCGGCCGGCTGGCGCAGGAAAGGATTGGCAGGCGGAAGCGTAAGATGCACCTGCGCGCCGCCGACATAGGCCAGCGCGCGCAGCGCGTTCTCGGCCCGCCGTTCCATGGCATGCTGGTAATCGAGCTGCTGGCGCCAGCGCGGCTCCAAAAGCCAGGGCAGCGCAGGCGCGGGCGCTTCCTGCGCCTGGCGCGGCAATCCCTCGGCGGCCAAGCGCATGCGCGCTGCGCTGAGGCGGCGATCGGGAACGAGTATCGCATCGCCGGCAACGCGGTAGGGAATGGCCAAGCGATCCAGCGCCTGCAAGACCTCGCCGCCCTGGCGCGGCGTGAGCTGGCGGAACAGCACGGCATAGCGTGCCGGCGAGTGCTCCGCCCAGAAGGACGCCGCCCACAGCAGCGCGACGAGTGCCCCGAGCACGATCACCCAACGCCGTCCGCGGGGGACGGCGCGCCATGCCGCGCGCAACCTGGCTGGCATCGGGACATTAGCGGCCATGCGTCGTGCGTCTCCCCCTACGCTTCATGTCGGTTTCGTCCGTAAGCGTATGTTATGCAAACGCGAACCATTATAGCCCCGCGCGCAGCCGAAACCTGGCTCGTGGTGGACGATTTTTCCCCGCTGCGCCGCCTGCTGGGCCACTGGCTGCGGCGCGCCGGAATGCCCGTCCTGTGCGCGGCGCACGGCGGCGAGGCCTGGGAGCTGCTCGCGCGCCAGCGCTGGGCCGGGCTCATTACCGACTGCGCCATGCCCGTCCTGGACGGCCTCGCGCTGATCCGCCGCGTGCGCCGCGCACCGCACTTGGCCGGGCTGCCCGTACTCTTGGTGAGCGCGGAAACGGATGCCGATTTTCTCGCTCGGGCGCTGCATGCCGGCGCCGACACCGTGCTGGGCAAGCCCTGCGCCCGCACGCACCTGCTCGCCGCGATGCGCGCCGCCCAAGGTATGAAAATACCGGCTGGCAAGAACCCGGCGCAGGCATAAAGTTGCGCTGCAACGGGCGCGCGGCGGCACCGCGGGCTGCAAACCCGCGCCGCAAGTCGCTTGGGCCCGTCAGCGCCGCGCCCGCCCGTGCGGCGGACGCCATAAAACCCTCCCGAGGAGAACTCATATGTCCCAACCCCGTCCCTGCCATTTGCCTGCCCGCAATCCGAGCCGCAGCCTGCGCGCCCTAGTGGGTGCGCTGGTGCTTGCCGCCGCCAGCCAGTACGCCAGCGCCGCCGTCGTCAAGGCGCCTGCGGAGCCGCGCCCGGGCATGCATTACGGCGCCGTGGTGCAGCTCGACGACGGCGGGCCGCTTGCCATCAAGAAGACGCTCACCAACGTCGAAAACCTGCTCAACGATCCGCGCCTGAAGGGGCATATCACCGTCGAGCTGGTCGCCAACAGCAAGGGCTTCGATGTCTACGTGAAGGGCAACGGCTTCGAAGGGCGCCTCAAGAAGCTCCAGGAGGAAGGCGTCATCCTGGCCCAATGCGCCAACACTCTGAAAGAGCTGCATGTGGATCGCAGCGACCTCTATCCCTTCATCACCGTCGTGCCCTCGGGCATGGGCGAGATCACGCTGCGCGAAGCGCAGGGCTGGGCCTACATCCATCCCGGCGCGCCCAAGCCCGCAGCAGACTTCTGAGTCAATCCAGCAGGCCGGCGTCCAGGGCGGCGCGCAGATCGGCGCGCGCCGCGCCGTCGCACAGCCGACGCTCGAACCACAGAATGCCGCCCTTGCGCAGGTTCAAGCCCTGCGCCGTCCCCAATAACCGCCCTGCGGCCTCGCCCAGCGTGGGCTGATGCCCCACCACCAGCACGCAGCCCTGCGCCTGCGGCCAGCCGGCCGCTGCCAGCAATTGATCCGCCGAAGCGCCGGGCGCCAACGCCGCCGCGTCCTGCCAGGACCAGCCCAGCGCCTGCGCCGTCTGCCGCGTGCGCAGCGCCGGGCTGACCAGCACCCGGGTGCCCTTCGGCAAGTGCCGGTGCAGCCATTTCGCCATGGCGCGCGCCTGGCGTTCACCTTTGGGCGTCAACGCACGCGCCAGATCGTCGGCGCCGTCTTCGGCCTCGGCATGGCGCCACAGAATCAGATTCATGCCGCCTCCTTGTGCATCGGACAGGCTTGCCAAGCGCATCACCAGAGCAGCGGCGCGCGCGCCAGCTCGGCAGCGCTTTGCCGCAGCGCGCCGCGCAGGGTAATTTTTTGCGCCGCCAGCCAGCCGGCCGCGAACCCGGTTTCCGCCACGCCGGCACGCGCCGCCGCCTGCTCCAAGCGCGCGCCGGCGACGCATAGATCATTGTAGTGCCCCAGAACATCCTGCAGGCGTCCCAGGCGGCGGGCGTAGACGCGCGCGTCCTTGCCCAGAACACTCTGAAAGAATTCCAGGGCGTAGCGCAGGCGCTTGACCGCCAGGCGCAAGGCATGGATTTGCGCGTCGCTGCCCGCAGCCGCCGCGCCCAGGCGCCCTCGCACCCGGCGCGCGCAATGATCGAGGTGCCGCCGTGCCCAACCCACGCCATCGGTTGGCGCAGCGTCGTCCGCGGGCAAGGCCAGCCAGCGTGCGCAGGCCAGCAGCAGGCGCGTGGTTTCCGGCGCCAGCAGATGCCCGGCCAGGGCGGCATGGGCTTCGCGCCGCAAGACCGCCGCGCCGTCCCGCAACCTGGCCGCGGTTTCTTCATCGGGCCAGACCGCGAACAACTGCGGCAGCACCAGACCAGCCTGCACGTCCCAGTCGCGCGCCTCGCCCAGCAATCGGCCCAGTTGGTCAAAACCTTGCAACGCCGCCGCCGGGGGGCCGCCCAGGTCGCGCCCCAGCCTGAGCGCGGCGCGCAGGCGGCGCAGGGCCACGCGCGCCTGATGCAGATATTCGTCGTCGCGGCCCTCCAGCGTGCCGGGCAAATTGGCCAGCAGATGGCCATAGGCGTTGCGGCAAATCGCGTCGTACGCTTGCGCCGCGCTCAATCCTGGCGTGAGCAGGCAATCGGCAGCCCTGACCGGCGCCATCGGCACGCCGCGCGCCAGGGCCACGCCGCGGCTCGCCTTGCTGGCCTCGCAAGGCCACAGCGGCGCGGCATCGGCCAAGGCCAACGCGGCCTCGAACAGCGCCGCGGCATCGCCCGACTTCAACTCCAGTTCCAGTTCGCACAGCGGCGCCTCGCGCCCCTGCGCCCGGATCGCGCCGCTATCCAGGGCGACTTCGATCTCGCTGCCTTCCAGCTCGATGAGCCAGGCATCGCGCCAGAAGCGCGTCTCGAAACGCACACCCAGCTCGCCGGAAAATTTTTCCCAGAGCCGTGCGCCAGGCGCAGGCATGCGCCCGGCTTCGGGAGCCGGCCCGGCGACCGCCGTGCTTTCCTCCAGCCGCGCGGAAAACCCGCCGCCCCCTTGGCCCTGCGTCTTCACGGTCTGTACCCAGCCGCGCCCTTCGCGCCGCACTCGCAGGGCCACACCCTCGCGCGCCAGGCGCCAGTCGGGGGTATCGAAATAAAGCGTGCGCAGCAAGCGGCGCACCGGGCGAACGTCTTCCAACAAGGCGTGGCGACGCAGCCCGCGCGCACCCGCGGGTAGCAGCAGCTTGAGTTCGATTTCCATGGTTGCGTGGTGGTTGCGTGGCCGAGGTAGCGGGCTGGGGCGGGCCTTTGTTAGCATCGCGGAAAAGCAGACCTCCATGAAAATACCCGCGCCCGATCAACTCATCAATCGCGAACTGGGCATACTCGAATTCCAGCGCCGCGTACTGGCCCAGGCCGAAGACTCGCAAGCCCCCCTGCTCGAACGCCTGCGCTTCCTGTGCATCGTCTCCAGCAATCTGGACGAGTTCTTCGAGGTGCGGGTCGCGGGCCTGAAGGAGCAGATCCGCGCCGGCGTCGCCACTCCCAGCCCGGACGGCCTGGCCCCGCGCCAAGCGTTCCAGGCTGTCTCCCGGCTGGCGCACAAGTTGGTTGAGCACCAGTATCGCCTGCTCAACCAGGATCTGCTGCCGGCGCTGGCGCGCGAGAACATCCGCTTCATCCGCCGCACGCACTGGAACGAAGCGCAGGCAGCCTGGATCGCGGACTATTTCTTCCACGAACTGATGCCGGTGTTGACGCCCATCGGTCTGGACCCCGCCCACCCTTTTCCGCGCGTGCTGAACAAGAGCCTCAACTTCATCGTCGAGCTCACCGGCCGTGACGCCTTCGGCCGCAACACCGGCATGGCCGTGGTGCAGGCGCCGCGCGCCCTGCCGCGCTTCATCCGCATGCCGCCCGAGGTCGCCGGCTGCGAGTGGGGCTTCGTGTTCCTGTCCTCCATCCTGCACGCCCACGTGGGCGAGCTGTTCGAGGGCATGACAGTGGAAGGCTGCTACCAGTTTCGCGTCACGCGCAACTCCGACCTGTTCGTGGACGAGGAGGAAACCAAGAACCTGCGCCAGTCGCTGCAGGGCGAACTGCCGCACCGCCATTTCGGCGCCGCCGTGCGCCTGGAAGTGGCGGACAACTGCCCCATGGAAACGGCGCGCTTCCTGCTCGCGCAATTCGAACTGGAAGACGACGATCTCTACCAGACCCAGGGCCCGGTGAATCTGGTGCGCCTCATGCAGGTGCCCGAGGGCGTCGAGCGGCCGGATCTCAAATTTCCTCTGTTCTCTCCCGCCCTGCCCAAACAACTGGTCAAGAATGCCGACCTGTTCGCCCAGATCCGCAAGGACGACATCCTCCTGCACCATCCCTTCGAATCCTTCCAGCCGGTCATCGACTTCATCGAACAGGCGGCGCACGATCCCGCCGTGCTGGCCATCCGCCAGACCGTCTACCGCACCGGCACGGATTCCCAGCTCATGCAGGCGCTTATCGCCGCCGCGCGCGCCGGCAAGGAGGTCACGGTGGTGGTGGAGCTGCTGGCGCGCTTCGACGAAGAGGCCAACATCAACTGGGCGGCCCAGCTGGAAGAGGCCGGCGCCCATGTCGTGTACGGCGTGGTGGGGCACAAGACGCATGCCAAGATGGCCTTGGTGGTGCGGCGCGAAGGCGCGGCGCTCAGACGCTATGCGCACCTGGGCACGGGCAACTACAACCACAAGACCGCGCGGCTGTACACCGACTTCGGCCTGCTCACCGCGGACGAGGAAATCACGGCCGACGTCAACAGCCTGTTCGTGCAGCTCACCGGCCTGGGGCGCGCCAGCAAGCTCACGCGCCTGTGGCAGTCGCCCTTCACCCTGCACGCCCAGATCATCGCCGCCATCGAGCGCGAGGCCCGGCATGCCGCGGCGGGCCGGCGCGGCACCATCATCGCCAAGATGAACGCCCTGCTGGAGCCGCGCGTCATCGCCGCGCTCTATGACGCCTCGCAGGCCGGCGTGCACATCGATCTCATCGTGCGCGGCGTGTGCGCCCTGCGCCCCGGAGTGCCGGGGCTGTCCGACAACATCCGCGTGCGCTCCGTGGTCGGCCGCTTCCTGGAACACTCGCGCGTGTTCTATTTCCGCGACGGCGGCACGGAAGAGGTCTATCTGGCGAGCGCCGACTGGATGGATCGCAATTTCTACCGGCGCATCGAAACCTGCTTTCCAGTGCTGAATCCGAAACTAAAACGGCGCGTCATCAATGAAGGCCTCAAGCCTTATCTGCGCGACAACCGCCAAACCTGGGAAATGCAGCCGGACGGCAACTGGCGGCTGCGCCAAGGCCGCGGCGCGCCTTATGTGGCGCAGGAAGAATTGCTCAAACTCAAGCAGTCTTGAAGCGCGTTTCCTCGGCGTAAAGATAATCGGATCAAACCAGGCGATTGACCTCGAACACCGCGTCTATCGCCCACCCGTTCCAGTTGTATTCCAGGTAGGCCGAGTGCCGACAGTTGTGCAAAATGCCCGTGCGCAGGGCAGCCAGGCATTCGCCGCCGGGATGTCGCCCGGAGGGGTAGAGGATGCCCTGAACGTTTTGCTCCCGGAGTTTGCGGCCCAGGCCCTGGGCGTAACCGTAATCGCCAGGGTCGACGATACACGGTTCGGCTTGAGCAGCAGCGCGCAAATCCACCACTTCACCCGACACCTTCACGGCGTATAGGCGCATTTGCAGGCGCATGGGCGGCTCTTGGGTTGCCTGCATGAACAGGCCCGAGTGGTAACGGGTTTCATGGATGGCGGTATCCCGCTCGCGGGCGCAGTAGAACACCCCATAGGTTCCATCGCTGAAGCGGCTGCCCTGCGGGTTGAGGTGGGTGAAGGCCGCCATGATGGAGCTGCTGCCGGGGCCGAACTTGCGCTCCGCCGCCGGCACGAGGCTGATATCGCCGACTTCGTCGCGGATGCGGTCGTTGGTCATGGACTCCAGAGCGTAGAGGGCATCGAAATCCTCCGCGCTCGCCACGCGCTCGAACAGGCCGATGGCAGGAAAACGGCTGGGAATGACGCGATAGGCCGGGTTCCAGGCCAGCGCGACGTGCGGATAATTCAGCCCCAGCCCCCGCGCCGGGCGTCGAGGTACTGGCGCACCGCCAGGAGGTCGCCGATGTTGCCGCCCAGCATGCGCTCCAAGGCACTCCCGCCGCCGAACAGCGGGGCGTTGTTGGGCTTTTTCACCCAGGCATCGGCGGCAGCCGAATCCGGCAGCAAAATTTGCAAGGCCTTGTAGATGCCCAGAATGTAGGACAGGCGTTCCAGGGTGTCGCGCTTGAGATCGGCGGATTGGGGATGGGCTTTCCACTTGAAAAAAGTCGAGCGTCCGGGAGCGCCCAGCAACACCATTTGCGCCTCGGCGGACAACTGCCAGGCCTGGGCGATGTTGAAAAACGCGCGCAAACCGGCGGCGGACATATCCTTGCCGGAAGGCCGGGCTGCGGCAGTGCGGGTTTTAGGCTGCGGGACGCTTGCAAGGGCTGGCATGTTGCGCTCCTGAGAGTTCTACATGTCAAAAATAGTCCAAATATGGACTTAAATCAATACTCGATTGTTTATATGGACTTCAGGCCGGTCTGACCAGCCATTTGCCACACATCAGGGCGTTTCGCCGGACTCAAACAGCCTTGAGGCGAAAACTGTAGCCGCTGCCTTCCCAATCCTCGGCCTCCTCGGCCAGCGCCGTCTGGGCCAAGGCATGGCCTTCCAGCCAAGCGCCGTCGAGCGCCAGCCGGCAGCCCTTGACGCCGCATTCGAGGACGAAGTTGCCGGGGATTTCGGGCTCGCGCCGGCTGCGGCAGAAGGCCACGGCCAGGCGCAGACATTGCACCAGCAGGCGGTCGTCGGCATCCGCCGCGTCCGGGCTGGCCGGCTGGAAGGCGGGAATTTTCGCCAGGCCGCCGCGCTGGCTGCGCACCAGCAGCGCGAGGCGCGCCTGATCGCGCCGCGAAAATCCCGGCATGTCGGCGTTTTGCAGAATGTAGGCGCCATGCTTGTGATAGCCCGAGTGCGCGACGCTGATGCCGACTTCGTGCAGCAGGGCCGCCCACTGCAGGTAGCGGTGCGCCTCTTTGACGTCGCCCTTGACGGCGGGCGCGATCTGGTCGAAAAAGCGCTCGGCCAGAGCCGCCACCCGCTGCGCCTGGCGCAAATCCACGTGGTAGCGGCGCAGGAACTCCTTGACCGTAGCCTCGCGCATGTCGGCCTCGTGGAAGCGCCCCAACAGGTCGTACAGGATGCCTTCGCGCAGCGCGCCCTCGGCCGTCTGCATGCGCTTGATGCCCAGTTCCGCGAACACCCCCAGCATGATGGCCAGGCCGCCGGCGAACACGGGCTTGCGGTCGGCGCGCAGGCCGGCGAGCTGCACTTTCTCCATGCTGCCGGCGCGGATCAGAATCTGCTTGACGCGCTCCATGCCCGCCGCCGCGATGCCGCCGGCGGACAGGCCGTTCATTTCCAGCACGTCGGCGATGGCGCGCGCCGTGCCGCTGGAGCCTATCGCCTCCTCCCAGCGCCCGTGGAAATCCATGGCCACCGCCGAGGCCTCGTTGCGCGCGGCCAGCACGGCCAGGTCGAAGGCCATTTTGTCGAGCCGGCCGTCGGCGAAAAAACGCTGGCTGAAATGCACGCAGCCCAGATTGAGGCTTTCCGTGAGCTGCGCCGCGCGGCCCTGGCCGGCGATGCATTCCGTCGAGCCGCCGCCGATGTCCACCACCAGGCGGCGCCCGGCAAATGCGGGCAGGCTGTGCACGACTCCCAGATAGATCAGGCGCGCCTCTTCGCGCCCGGCGATCACCTCGATGGGAAAACCCAGCGCCGCCTCCGCCTCTTCCAGGAATGCCTGACTGTTCTTGGCCTGGCGCAGCGCGCTGGTGCCCACGCAGCGCACGGCGCCGCGCGGCAAGCCGTGCAGGCGGTCGCCGAAACGCTTGAGACAATCCAGGGCCACCTGGCGCGATTCCGGCGTCAGGTTTTTTTTGCGATCCAGGCCCGCCGCCAGCCGCACGGGCTCCTTGAGGGCATCGAGGGAGTAAAGCTGGTTCTCCACCACCCGGGCCACTTGCAGTTTAAAGCTGTTGGAGCCCAGATCCACCGCTGCCACGGTGCTGTATTCGGTCATCAGCCTGAGAGATTGCTGTACTGCCAAAGAGATTAGCACGCTGCCCACACTCCGCGGCACCCGCAGTGCATCAACCGCCTGCGCCGAAAAACCAGTAACTCACGACGATCGCCGCCACCAGGCCGCCGGCGTCGGCGATGAGGCCGCAGGCCAGGGCATGGCGCGTGCGCCGGATGCCCACGGCGCCGAAATACACGGCCAGGACGTAGAACGTCGTCTCGGTGCTGCCCTGCAGCACCGATGCCAGGCGGCCGGCGAAGCTGTCCGCACCGTACACGCGCATGGTGTCTATCATCATGGCGCGCGCCCCGCTCCCGGAGAACGGCTTCATGAGAGCCACGGGCAGGGCATCGACGAAGCGGGTGTCCCAGCCCAGGGCGGCGACCACGCTCTTCACCCCCTGCGCCAAGTCATCCAGCGCCCCGCTGGCGCGGAACACGGCGATGGCCACCAGCATGGCGACAAGATAAGGGATGATGGTGACAGCCGTTTGAAATCCCTCCTTGGCACCCTCGATGAAGGCCTCGTAGGCATTCACGCGCCGCCACCAGGCGCCCGCCAGGAAGGCGACGATCACGGAAAACAGAATGAAGTTGCTCAGCAGCGCGGACTGGCGCTGCATCGCCGCCGCGGGCAGTTGCAGGAAATAGGCCGCCAGTGCCGCCACCAGTGCGCCCATGCCGGCGAGATAGGCAAGCGTGACGGGGTCCCACAGACGGATGCGCTGGAACAAACTCACGCCGAGCAAGCCCGCGAGCGTGCCGCAAAAGCTGGCGATGATGAGCGGGATGAACACATCGGTGGGGTCGTGCGCACCCATCTGCGCCCGGTAGGTGAAGATGGTGACGGGCAGCAGCGTGACAGAAGCGGTGTTGATGACCAGGAACAGTATCTGCGCATCGCTTGCCGTATCGCGGCTGGGATTGAGGCTTTGCAATTCCTTCATGGCCTTCAGCCCGAGCGGCGTCGCGGCGTTGTCCAGGCCCATCATGTTGGCCGCCATGTTCATGGTGATGGCGGCAAGCGCGGGATGGCCGGGCGGCACTTCCGGAAACAGGCGGCGAAACAGCGGCGCGAGCAGACGATTGAGCAGATGCAGGAACCCCGCCTTCTCGCCCACCTTCATGATGCCCAGCCACAGGCTCATCACGCCGGTTAAGCCCAGCGAGATCTGGAAGGCGTCCTTGGCCGCGGCAAAGGCCGCCTCCATGATGGGCGCGAAGAGATCCTGGCCCTGCACGAGCTTGGCGCCCGCCATGAGGAAGGCGACCAGGAAGAAGCCGCTCCAGACGCGGTTGAGCATGGCTCAACTCGCCCAGCCGGCGACCGCGAACAGTACGCCCAGCGCCAGCCACAGGGCCAGGCTGCGCCAGATCAGGCTCACGGCGCCGCCGATGTGCTGCGCTTGGGCCTCGTCGCCCAGGCCCAGCTCGGGGCGGGGGAGCAGGGTATCGGCCAAAGGCAGAGGCAATCCCAGGCGCACGCCCAGGGCCCCGGCACCCGCCGCCAGCACCTTGCCCTCCTCGGCGTCCGGCCAGTCTGCACCCTGGGTGCGCCAGCAGTACACCGCATCCTCGAAGTCTCCCGCGATGGCGAAGCTCAGCGCAGTCACGCGCACGGCAGGCCAATCGAGCCAGTGAAAAACCCACTTGGCAAACTGTCCGAAAGCATCGCCCCTCGCCCAACGCCGGTCGAGGATGGACGAGAGGCGGTAGAGCACCGGCCCCACGGGCCCCAGGAAGGCCAACGCGACGAACCAGAACAACGGCCCGAACAACTGGCGGTGGCTCAGCGCCAGCACCCGCTCGGTGGCCACGCGCGCGAGGTCGTGGACACCGAACTGAGCGGCATCGACGTTGCCCCAGCGCCCCAGCGCCTCACGCGCCTGGCCGACCTCCCCCGCGTCGAGCACCTGCGCCACATCCTCCGCGGCGCGCGCGTAGTATTTGAAGCCGCCCGTGAAATACAGCACCGCGGCGCCGAACAGCGCGCCCAGCACCGCCGAGAAGTGCGCCAGCCAGACATGCACGAAAAACACCGCAACGAGCGCGGGCAGCACCGCAGCGCACCATGCGATCAGGCCCTGCTGCGGCTCGCCGCCGTCCAGCTTGTCGCGCAGCCAGTCGCTGTAGGCCGCGAAGGTCCGGTAATGCGCGGCGGGCTGGGTCAGCGGGTGGAAGTGCTCCAGCAGCAGCGCGCCCAAGACGGCCAGAAGCAGCGCCATCAATCCGCCATCTGCACGGTCAAAACCCCCATGCGGTTGATGGAATCGCCGGCGCGGTAGATCTCCACCGTGGGCGGGCGGATGTCCCGCCCTTGGGCGCGGAGATGGTCATAGAGCGCCTGGTAGGCCTTGCTGGGCGCGATCAGCACGCCGGCCTGCACGGTGGCGCTGAGCACGCGCCGGCGCGGCAGCGTCGCCAGCTTGACGCCGGGAGGAACCTGCAGGACGTTCTCCGCCACCAGATAGCCGACCTGGGCCTGCTGACTGTTTTGAGGAATCTTGCGCGGGTCGGTCAGGAGCACGGTGATGCCGTCGCCCACCGGGATGCCGGCCCCCGTGAGCGTGGCCCGCACCTGCGCCTGGGCCTTGCCGGCATCTGCCAGGTCGCCACGAAAATCCTGGTAGGCGTAGTGATAAGGCCCCAGCACCTGCGTGCGCACCTCAACCCTGTTGAAGCCTCCCCACCACCACCAAATGAAGACCACGGGCGCGACGAAGGCGACGAGCACCACCAGCCATTGTTTTTTTAACACGAGAACTCCGCATCGGGACGCCGAACAAAATGCGCCAGGGGGAGGCTCGGGCTACGCGGCCTGCCCGGCCCCTCCGGGGCGCCGCGGCGTGGGCCCGGACCCTTTCGGCAGCGTGCAATCATACCGCGATCCGACGAACGGCACGCGCAGCAGCCCTTAAGGTATTGCCCAAGCGCAGCGAAATTTCTATAGTTACGGCAAGTTACCGACACAAGGACTGCCGATGTCCCCCAAGCAACCTCTGCCGGGTTACGAAGTGGAATTCATCCCCTTCGAGCGCCGTTTGCGGGATCGGCGCATCGCACCACCCGACGCCCCCCTGCCCGTCGAACTCAAGGAAGACCGCCGCAAAAGCACCGGCCGGCGCATGGAAGACCACAGCGCCGTGCACCTCGAACTGGTCCAGTAACAACCCCTCTGCGCCCGCGATTTCGTGCACCGCAAACGGGGCGACGCACATTGCGGTCCATGATCGGGAACCGTTGCCCCCTGACGTAAACAGCCGGCAGGCATAGATGCGAATAACGCTCCCAATCAGCGCGCCTGAAATCCCTGTTTCACTTCCCCGACGCTGACGTTGCCTCGTGGTTCATGACCACTTCGTCGATGATGCAGCGAAATACGCGGCAAACCATGTCGCCATTGAGCCTGCATGCGCGGCTTTTCGCATAGATCCGGTTGACTGCGGGATTAGCGAGAGCCACTCCGCAACTTCCGAATTTCTGTAACCGTATAAATTGGTTCCCGCATGTGATAGTTGTCTTGCTGCTTTCGTTGTTCAACGAGGGTACGATCGCAGCCGGCCGAGGTTGCTTACAGCGCCACCCGCACGCGCGGCGGCGCGTCCTCCATGCGGCCGATGACGGCCGTGCCCTCGAAGCCCTCGGCCTGGAAGGCCTGCAACACTTGATCGGCGGCCTCTGCGGCGCAGGCCACCAGCAGGCCGCCGCTGGTCTGCGGATCGCACAGCAGCTTGCGCTGCCACTCGGCCAGGGCGGCGGGCAGTTCCACCTCGCCGCCATAGCTCGCCCAGTTGCGTTCCGTCGCGCCCGTGCTGTAGCCGCCCTGGGCCAGTTCCTGGGCCACGCTCAATACGGGAATGCGGGCATAGTCCAGCGCCGCGCCCAGGCGCGAGCCGCGGCAGATTTCCAGCAGGTGGCCGAGCAGGCCGAAGCCCGTGACGTCGGTCATGGCGTGCACGGCCGCCATTTCTCCCAAACGTGCGCCCACGGTGTTGAGCCGCGTGGTGGCGGCCAGCATCTGTTCGTAGCCCTGCGCCGACAGTTCGCGTTTTTTCAGGGCCGCCGACAGCACGCCGACGCCGATGGGCTTGCCCAGGATGAGCACGTCGCCGGCGCGGGCGCGGTCGTTGCGCTTGACGTGGCCGGGATGCACCAGGCCGATGCCGACCAGGCCGTAGATGGGCTCCGGCGCATCGATGGAATGACCGCCGGCGATGGGGATGCCGGCGGCACGGCACACGGCCTCGCCGCCGGCCAGGATTTGCTGGATGGTGGTCACCGGCAGCTTGTCTATGGGCATGCCGACCAGGGCGAGGGCGAAGATCGGCCGGCCGCCCATGGCATAGATGTCGGACAGGGCATTGGTCGCGGCGATGCAGCCGAAGTCGCCGGGATCGTCGACGATGGGCATGAAGAAATCCGTCGTCGCGATGACCGCCTGCTCGTCGTTGAGGCGGTAAACGGCGGCATCGTCGCTCGATTCCGTGCCCACCAGCAGATCGGCAAAGCCTGCCGCGGGCGGGGTGCGTGCGAGAATTTCGTGCAGGATGGCGGGAGCGATTTTGCAGCCGCAGCCACCGCCGTGGGAAAATTGCGTGAGTCTGATGTCGTCTTTCATTGTGTTGCCAAATCTCGTTTCCAGCGTGGACAAGCCCGCGAGCGCGCCAACCCTAGCACAGCTCTCCTCGTTTGACGAAATCATCGACGTGCGCTCGCCGTCCGAGTTCGCCGAGGATCACATCCCCGGCGCCGTCAACCTGCCGGTGCTGGACGACGCCCAGCGCGCGCAGATCGGCACCTTGCACAAACTGGCCTCGGCCTTCGAGGCCAAGAAGGCCGGTGCCGGCCTGGTGTCGCGCAATATCGCCCGTCATCTGGAAACGCATTTCGCGGCCAAGCCCATCGGCTATCGCCCCCTGATCTACTGCTGGCGCGGCGGCAACCGCAGCGGCTCGCTCACCCATGTGCTGCAGAAGATCGGCTTCCGCGCCGAGGCGCTGCCCGGAGGCTACAAGACTTACCGGCGCGCCGTGCGCGAGGAACTGGAAACCCTGCCCGCGCAATTCCGTTATCGGGTGCTGTGCGGCCCCACCGGCAGCGGCAAGAGCCGGCTGCTCGCGGCCCTGGCGCGCGCCGGGGCGCAGGTGCTCGACCTGGAGGCATTGGCCCAGCACCGCGGCTCGCTCCTGGGCCTGCCGCCCGACGGCGCGCAGCCCAGCCAGAAATATTTCGACAGCCTGTTGGCGGCGGCGCTGCGCGGCCTGGATGGGCAGCGCCCGGTTTACGTGGAGGCCGAAAGCAAGAAGATCGGCAACCTGGGCGTGCACGACGCCCTGCTCGCCGCCATGCGGGCCAGCCCCTGCGTGCGCCTGGACGTGCCCCTGCCGGCGCGCGTGCGGCTGCTGCTGGAGGACTACGATCATTTTCTCGCCCAGCCCGAGCTGCTGACCGGCCAGCTCGCGTACCTGGCCGAACTGCGCGGCCATGCCGTAGTCGAGCGCTGGCTGCAGCTGATCCGCGCCGGGCAATGGCAGGCGCTGGTGCAATCGCTGCTGGAAGAACATTACGATCCGGCTTATGCCAGGTCGCTCGCGCGCAACTATCCCGCGCGCGCCGACGACGGCACGCTGCATCTTGCCGCCCTGGATGCCTCCTCCTTGAACGAGGCTGCGCGGCAACTGTTGGCGGGCTGAAGCGCCCGAGCTCCGGGCACTGTCAGATGCGACCCCGGGGCCGGAAACAGCGGATCGCTGAGCGAAATACTTGTGGTCGGCCCGCCGCGGCATTCACGCGCCCAGCACCAGGGCCAGGACGCCGAAGGCCAGGCAGTACAGGCCGAACGGCCGCAGCGCCTTGATTTCGTGGCGATGGAAGTAGCGCATGAGAAACCACACCGACAGCCAGGCAAACACGCCGGCCAGCAGTCCCGCCGCAAAGATGGGCCCCAGCAAGCCATGCAGCGCCGCACCCTGATGCAGCAGCTTGGGCACTTCCAGCAGCCCGGCCGCGGCGATGATGGGCGTGGCGAGCAGGAAGGAAAAGCGCGCCGCGCCTTCATAGTCCAGACCGACGCCCAGGCCTGCCACCAGCGTGGCGCCGGAGCGCGAGAAACCGGGAATGAGCGCCAGCGCCTGGGCGAAGCCTATGCCCAGGGCGCCCTTCCAGCCCAACGTGCCGAGGTTGTGCGTGGCCTGGCGCGTCTTGAGGCGGTCACCCGCCACCAGCATGAGTCCGTTCACCATGAGGGCGACGGCGGCGAATGTGAAACCGCCGAATAAATCCTTGATGCGGTGCGCGAACGCAAGGCCCAGCAGGCCCGCCGGTATGCTGCCCAGCACCAAGAGCCACAACAGCCGCGCCTCCGCGTTGCCCGCACCGCCGCGGGCCTTTAACCAACCCCCCAGCAGGCGCGCCCAGTCGCGCCAGAAATAAAGCAGCAGGGCGGAGGCGGTGCCCAGATGCAGCACGACCACGAAAGGCAGGAACCAGTCGGCGCTGCGGTTTATGGGCCAGTGCAGCAGGGCCGGCACGAGTATGCCGTGGCCCAGGCTGGAAATGGGGAACAGTTCGGTCACTCCCTGAAGAATGGCCAAGGCCATGAGATAAAGGTTTTCGTTCACACAGGACTCCGCAAATGAAAAATTTCCGCCGTCAGGACGGCGGCCCCCACGATCCGCCCGCCGGCCAGCGGCCCAGCGCTTCATAGCGCACGCTGGAAACGTCGTGGCGGCTGGCGAGCAGCGCGAATTCTTGCACGTCCCAGGCTATGGACTCCAGCACGGCCTCGCCGGCATCGCAGCGCGCGTCGCGCAGCAGGGTCACGTGCGGATGCCAGGCGCGGCGGTCGAACGTCAGCCCGGCCGCCTCCAGCCCGCGCTGCAAACTGCCGACCAAATGCAGCAGAGGCACCGCCGCCTCGTCCGGGCAGAGCACCGCGACCCGGCTGCGCTGCCAGCATTCGGCATGCGTGAGCCGCAGCACGGTGCGCGGCAGGTTTTGCGCCGCGCCCAGGGCCAACAGGGCATCCAACGCGCCGGCCGGGGCGGCGCCGAGGAAGACCAGCGTCATGTGCAGGTTTTCCGCGCGCATGGGGCGCCCGCCCCAGCCCCGGTGCAGCACCGCACCCGCCCGCGCCAGACGCGCGCGCGTGGCACTGTCCGGGCAAAGCGCGAAAAACAGCCGCTGGGTGGTTTCAACCATGCTGCAGCAGGCACACGGCCTGCGCTGCGATGCCTTCGCCGCGGCCGGCAAAGCCGAGTTTTTCCGTGGTCGTGGCCTTGACGCTGACGCGCACCACGTCGATGCCCAGGTCCGCCGCGATGTTCGCGCGCATGGCCGCGATATGGGGCGCCATCTTGGGCGCCTGGGCGATGAGGGTGGCATCCACGTTGGCCACGCCCCAACCCAGGGCAACGATTTTTGCGCCCACGTCGCGCAGCAGGATGCGGCTGTCGATGTTCTTGAAGCGGGCGCTGCTGTCGGGAAAATGCGCGCCGATGTCGCCCTGCGCCGCGGCGCCGAGCAGCGCGTCGCAAATGGCGTGCAGCAGAACGTCGGCGTCGGAATGGCCGGCCAGGCCCAGTTCGTGCGGAATCTCCACACCGCCCAGGATGAGCTTGCGCCCGGGGGCGAAGGCGTGCACGTCGAAGCCGCTGCCGATGCGCAGGTCAGTCATTGAGTTGCTCCAGTATGAGGCGCGCGAGTTCCAGGTCGCGCGCATAAGTGACTTTCAGATTGCGGCCGTCGGACTCGATCAGACGCGGCGCCTGGCCCAGCGCCTCGACCGCCGAGGCCTCGTCCGTGACCTCCGGGCCGGCCTGTTCCAGGGCCCGGCGCAGCAGGCCGTAGCGGAACATCTGCGGCGTCTGCGCCTGCCACAGCCGCTCGCGCGGCTGGGTATGCAAAATGCGCCCCTCGGGGCCGGCCAGCTTGAGGGTGTCGGCCACGGGCACCGCGAGTATGCCGCCTACCGGATCGGCCGCCAGTTCTTCAATGAGCCGGCCCAGCATGGCGGCGGGCAGACATGGGCGCGCGGCGTCGTGCACCAGGACCCAGTCCTCGGCCGCGGCGGGCAGAGCGCGCAGGCCGCCCGCCACGCTGGCCGCCCGGCTCGGGCCGCCGGCGAAGACGGCCTCCACACGGCCGGCGCACAAAGGCGACTCGGGCGCGCGCCACAGCCGGTCTCGCGGCGCCAGCACGACGTACACGCGCTCGATGCGGACTTCGCCGCACAGGCGTTCCACGGCATGATGGATGAGAGGGCGCCCGAGCAAAGGCAGGTATTGCTTGGGCAGGGGCCCTCCCAGCCGGCTGCCCGAACCGGCCGCCGGCACGAGGGCGAAGATGCGCGTGCTCATGGGCCGGGATTGTAGCCAAATATCCGGGCTAGAATCCGCCCATGCCCGGCCCGCCGCGCCCCTTCCTTCCGGCCCGCTGCCGCGCCCGCCTGCAACGGCTGGGCGACGTGGCCATGACCACCGGCGGGCTGTTCCTGAAAAATCAGCTCGCCAACCACGCCGCCGCCGCCGCGCTCTATTTCCTGCTGTCGCTGGCGCCCCTGCTCGCGCTCGTGCTCTATTCCGTGCACTGGCTCGAACTCTGGGCCCTGAACTCCCGGCTGGGCTCCATGCTGCTGGCGGCGGTGTACGACCGCTTCCGCGTCACCGACCTGCGCAGCCTGGGGCTGGTCCCCGACCGCGTGCCGGAAAGCCTGGGCTGGCTGGGCGGCATCACTTTGCTGCTGGCCAGCCGCGGCTTTCTCTCGACCCTGCAAAGCGCCTTTCGCGTCATCTTCCCGGAACCGGGGCGGCGCGGGATATTGCTGAGCTGGCTCTTGCCGCTGGTGCTGCTGCCGCTGCTGCTGGCGGCGGCCATCGTGACGGTGCTGGGCAACAGCCTGCTGCATTTCTTCGCCCAGCCCGAGCTTCTGGGCGCGCTGCGCAGCCTGGCGCTGCAGTGGCTCTCCAGCGCCTTCACCCTGCTGCTCGTCTGGCTTTTGATCTGGCTCGCCTACTGGAGGCTGCCCCTGCACCCGCCGCCGGCGCGCCTGGCCGCCCTGATGGCCGCGCTGGCCACGGCATCCGCAACGCTGGTGCCGTACTTTTTCTTCCACTGGGCGAGCGCAGAAAAATACCGCGCGCTCTACGGGGGGCCGGGCGGCCTCATCTTTTATCTCGTCGCAGTGTATTTCGTCTGCCTGGCGTTTTTTCTCTGGGCGCAATGCCTCTACGCGCTCACCAAGGCGGATGTCGCCGGACTGGAAAAGCTTTTGCTCGCAGCGGCGCCCGGCGACCCGGCTCTGGGGACAACGCCCGTCCACTGGCTGCTGCAGAAATACGGCCAGCGCCACCCCGCAGGCAGCGTGATCGTGCGCGAAGGCGATGCGGGCGAGACGGCCTACTATCTCTATGCCGGGCGGGTGAGCCTGTATCACCGGGCGAGCGGGCAGGAACGCCTGCTGGCCAGCCTAGGTCCCGGCGAGCTGTTCGGCGAAATCGCCCACCTGCTGCATGAGAAGCGCAGCGCCACTGTTCGTGCCGACACCGACGTGATCGCGCTGGCGCTGCCGCCCGAGTTGCTGAAGGAGTTGATGAGCTATTCCGCGCCGCTCTCCCAGCGCATCATCCATACCCTGAGCCAGCGCCTCATGCGCATGAATGAAGCGGCGGGCGCCGTATAATGGCGCTTTTTGTCGATGTCCTTCTTCCCCCCGCCTCCCGCCCACCTGCGCCAGCACCGCCAGAGCGGCCTCGCGGGATCGGCTGACGCCTGGTACCTGGCCGAGCGCGCCCAGGCCGTCCCCCTGCTGGTGGTGTGCGCCACGGCCCTGGATGCCCAGCGCGTGACGGACGAGGCGCGCTGGTTCGACCCCACGCTCAAGACGGCCCTGCTGCCGGACTGGGAAACCCTGCCTTACGACAGCTTTTCGCCGCACCCCGACCTGGTTTCCGAGCGCTTGGCCACGCTGTACCAGCTATCGCGCGGCGAGCTGGATCTCGTCGCCGTGCCGCTGTCCACCGCCTTGTACCGGCTGGCGCCGCCGGCCTACCTGGCCGCCTACACCTTCTTCCTCAAGCAGGGCGAGAAGTTCGAGGAATCCGCCTTCCGCGCACAAATGGCCCTGGGCGGCTACAGCCATGTGAGCCAGGTATACGCACCGGGCGAGTTCAGCGTGCGCGGCGGCGTCATCGACTTGTTTCCCATGGGCTCCGCCCTGCCCTACCGGCTCGATCTGTTCGACGATGAAATCGAAACCATCCGCGCCTTCGACGTTGACAGCCAGCGCAGCATCTATCCGGTCAAGGACATCCGCCTGCTGCCGGCGCGCGAATTCCCGCTCGACGATGCCGGCGTCGCACACTTCCGCCAGGCCTTCCGCGCGACGTTCGAGGGCGACCCGTCCAAGTGCAAGCTCTACAAGGACGTCAGCAACAAGCTGGCGCCCGCCGGCGTGGAGTATTACCTGCCGCTGTTTTTCGAAGCCACGGCGACGCTGTTCGACTACCTGCCCGAACAGGCCGCCATCGCCGGGGTGGGCGATCTGGATGAAGCGGCGCAACGCTTCTGGGACAACACGCGCGGGCGCTACCAGTTGTTGGGCGGCGACCCCGACCGGCCTTTGCTGGCGCCGCAGGCGCTGTTCCTGGACGCGGAAGAGTTTTTCGCGCAGCTCGCGCACCGGCCGCGCCTGACCCTCGCCGCCGAGGGTGCCGGCCCCACCTGCGCGCTGCCGGAACTGGTGGTGGACCGGCGTGCCGCCACGCCGCTGGAGCGTCTGGCGGCCTATGTCGCGCGCCCGGGCAAGACCCTGATCCTCGCGCCCGGCGAAGGGCGGCGCGAGACGCTGCGCGAATTCCTCGCCGAACACGGCCTGAGCGCGCGCCTGGCGGAGTCCTGGCAGGATTTCCTGGCCCACGACGCCCTCGTGCAACTGGGCGTGGGGCCGCTGGCCGTGGGCTTCCAAAGCACGGATGGCCGCCTGGGCGTGGTCACCGAAACAGAACTCTACGCCCTGCCGCCGCGCCCGCGCCGCGCCCGCGAGGCCCGCGCCACGGATGCCGAAGGCCTGCTGCGCGATTTGTCCGAGCTGAAAATCGGCGACCCCGTGGTGCACAGCCAGCACGGTGTGGGGCGCTACCAGGGCCTGGTCACCATGGATCTGGGCGAAGGGCCGACGGAGTTCCTGCAACTCGAATACGCCAACGCCGACAAGCTCTATGTGCCGGTTTCGCAGTTGCAGGTCATCGCGCGCTATTCGGGCGCCGAGCCGGACGCCGCGCCGCTGCACCGCCTGGGCACCGAGCAATGGGAAAAGGCGCGCCGCCGCGCCATGCAGGCGGCGCGCGACACGGCGGCGGAACTGCTCGCGCTCTATGCGCAGCGCGCCGCGCGGCAAGGCCATGCCTTCCGGTTCGCGGAGCTGGACTATCAGCGCTTCGCGGAAGGCTTCGGCTTCGTGGAAACCCCCGACCAGGCCGCCGCCATCGCCGCGGTGCTCAAGGACATGGCGACGGGCAAGCCCATGGACCGGCTCATCTGCGGCGATGTCGGCTTCGGCAAGACCGAGGTCGCGCTGCGCGCCGCCTTCGTCGCCGTGATGGGCGGCAAACAGGTGGCGGTGCTGGTACCCACCACCTTGCTGGCCGAGCAGCATTACCAGAATTTCATCGAGCGCTTTTCCGGCTGGCCGATCAGGATCGCCGAGCTGTCGCGCTTCCGCACCGCCAAGGAACAGGCCGAGGTGCTCGACGGCCTGAAGAAGGGAACCATAGACATCGTCATCGGCACCCACCGCCTCATCCAGAAGGACGTCAAATTCGCGCGCCTGGGCCTGGTGACCATCGACGAGGAGCATCGCTTCGGCGTGCGCCAGAAGGAGCAGCTCAAGGCGCTGCGCGCCGAGGTCGACGTGCTCACCTTGACCGCCACGCCCATCCCGCGCACCCTGGCCATGTCGCTGGAAGGCATCCGCGATTTCTCCGTCATCGCCACCGCGCCGCTCAAACGCCTGGCGGTCAAGACTTTCGTGCGCCCCTATGGCCAGGGTCTCATCCGCGAGGCGGTGCTGCGCGAACTCAAGCGCGGCGGGCAGGTATATTTCCTGCACAACGAGGTGGAAAGCATCTACGCCATGCAGGAAAGGCTCACTCAATTGCTGCCCGAGGCGCGCATCCATGTCGGCCATGGCCAGATGCCGGAGCGCGAACTGGAGCACGTCATGCGCGACTTCTACCAGCAGCGCTTCGACCTCCTGCTGTGCACCACCATCATCGAGACGGGCATCGATGTCCCCAGCGCCAACACCATCATCATCAACCGCGCCGACAAATTCGGCCTGGCCCAGTTGCACCAGTTGCGCGGCCGGGTGGGGCGCTCGCACCACCAGGCCTTCGCCTACCTGCTGGTGCCCGAAGGCGCCAAGCTCACGGCGCAGGCACACAAGCGCCTGGAAGCCATCCAGCTCATGGAAGACCTGGGCGCGGGCTTTCATCTGGCCATGCACGACCTGGAAATCCGCGGCGCCGGCGAGGTGCTGGGCGAGAAGCAGAGCGGCGACATGCTGGAAGTCGGCTTCGCGCTCTACAACGACATGCTGGCGACTGCCGTGGACAGCCTGAGGCAGGGCCGCGAACCCGATCTCGGCCAGCCGCTGGGCGTGGTGTCGGAAATCAACCTGCACCTGCCCGCCCTGCTGCCGGAGACGTATTGCAACGACGTGCACGAGCGTCTGGTGATCTACAAACGCCTGGCCAACTGCGGCAGGACGGAAGACGTGGACGCCCTGGCCGAGGAGCTCATCGACCGCTTCGGCCATCTCCCCGAGCCCACGCGCGCGTTGCTGGAAACCCATCGCCTGCGCTTGGCGGCCAAGCCTCTGGGCGTGGCCAAGCTGGACGCCGGTCCGGACGCCATCGTCGTACAACTCGCGCCCCAGGCGCCGGTGGACGCGGGGCGCATCATCCACCTGTTGCAATCACGCCGCGACATGCGGCTGGCAGGCCAGGACCGTTTGCGCTGGAACACGCCCAGCCCGGACCTCGCAAGCCGGGTGGACAACGCCCGCAGGCTGTTCAAGGAAATCGGCTAAAGCCGGAAAAGGCGACAAAAAAGATGAATTTGATTATCCAGGGCAACGACATCCCCACCCCCACGCTCAAGCAGCTGGCAAAACTCGCACAGGCGGGCGAGATCCGCGCGCTCAATCCGCAGGCCTTTTGCCTGCCCGGCGCGGACGCGAGCCAAAAAGAGGCCGTGGCGGCCTATTGCGAGGCCGAGCGCCTGGACTGGGGTTACATTCCCGAAGCGCGCAAGCTGAGCGACTTCGGCCTGCTGGTGATGGACATGGATTCCACCCTCATCACCATCGAATGCATAGACGAGATCGCCGACATGCAGGGCCTGAAGCCCGAGGTGGCGGCCATCACGGCAGCCGCTATGCGCGGCGAGATCGACTTCGCGGAAAGCCTGCGCCGCCGCGTGGGCCTGCTGCGCGGCTTGCCGGATTCGGCCCTGGCACGGGTCCACGATGAGCGGCTGCAACTGACCGCCGGCGCGGAAATCCTGCTCGCGGCCTTGCGCCGCGCGGGTATCAAGACGCTCTTGGTTTCCGGCGGATTCACCTATTTCACCGAACGCCTGAAGGCCCGCTTGGGGCTGGATGCCGCGGCCGCAAACACCCTGGAGATCGTCGACGGCCGGCTCACCGGCCGGGTGCTGGGCGACATCCTGGACGCCACGGGAAAAGCGGCGCGCCTGGAACAGACCCGCACCGCGCTGGGGTTGTCCGCCGCCCGGGTGGTCGCCATCGGCGACGGCGCCAACGACCTCAGGATGATGGCGGCCGCAGGCGTGAGCATCGCCTTCCACGCCAAGCCCGTGGTGCGCGCCCAGGCCAGCCATGCCCTCAATTTCTGCGGGCTGGACGGAGTGCTGCCCCTGCTCGGGGAACCGGCAAGCCGATAAACGGCCTAAGGCTCAGCGGCGAACTGCCGTAATCTATAGTTCGAAAATACCCCTGCGGCAGACGAAGATCATGAAAATCGAAAAACGTTCAGGCCCGGCGCGCGCTGGCAAGGTTGACAAAACCCGCCCCAAGGGCGCGCCTGCGGAAGCGCGCCCCGCTTCGCCCGGCGGCGCCGACCGCGTCGAGATCGGCGCCGCTACCACGACCCTGCGCATGGCCGAAGAGGCGCTCGAAGCCGTCGACGTCGCCGACGCGGCCAAAGTTGCCGCGGTCAAAAACGCGCTCGATTCCGGCACCTTCCAGGTGGATGCCGAAGTGGTGGCCGACAAGCTCATCGATACGGCCAAGGAAGCCGTGAAAAAACCCGCACGTTGACAGGAACCGGCATGCAAGTAGATATCATCTCCATCACCGGCATGACCTGCGGCGGCTGCACCGCCAGCGTCAACCGCGTGCTCAAGGCCCTGCCCGGCGTGGAAAGCGTCGAAGTCAGCCTGACGCCCGGCCAGGCCAAGATACGCTACGACGAAAACGCCGTGCCGCGCGCCGCCCTGGAAAAAGCCATCCGCGACGCCGGCTTCACGGTTGCCTGACAGCCGCGTCGACTGCGTCGACCGCCTCGCGGCACAGGGTGTCGATGGGCTCGGCCTTGTGCAGGTAATCGCCCTGCACATAGTCCAGGCCGATGGTGCGCAGTATCTCCAGCGCGGGCGCGCTTTCCACGAACTCTGCAATGGTCTTGAGCCCCACCAGCTTGCCCAGGCGGTGGATGGATTCCACCATGGAGCGGTCCACGGCGTCCTGCGCCAGGTTGCGCACGAAGTTGCCGTCGATCTTGAGATAGTCCACGCGCAGATTGCGCAGATAGTTGAAGGAGGACAGGCCGCTGCCGAAGTCGTCCAGCGAAAAGCGGCAGCCGAAGGCGCGCAGTTCCTCCATGAACTGGTTCACCACCACCAAGTTGCCGATGGCCGCGGTCTCCGTGATCTCGAAGCAAAGCAGGGGCGCGATATCCGGATTGCCGCGCAAGTCCTCGTACAGCGCACGGCGGAACTCGGGATCCTTGAGCGAGGCCCCGGATAGGTTGATGGCATAGGATTCGAGCGGAGCGCCGCCGCCGTCCCGGCCGCTGCGGCACAGGCCTAGGACCTGCTCGATGACCCAGCGATCCAGCAAGGGCATGAGACCGTAGCGCTCCGCCGCCGGAATGAAGGACATGGGCAAGACCACGCTGCCGTCGTCCTCGGCCAGACGCAGGAGGAATTCCACATGCCTGCCGCCCGCCCCACCCAAGGCCACCACCTCCTGCCAGTACAAGCGCAAGCGCTTTTCCTCCAGCGCCTTCTGGATGCGGCTCACCCACTGCATTTCGCTGTGATGGCGCGCCAGCTCGGTATCGCGCGGCTCGTAGAGGTGTACCTGATTGCGCCCGCGGTCCTTGGCCACATAGCAGGCGGCATCGGCGGCGGACAGCAGATTGGCGGCCGAGCCTCCCACCGGCGTCACCATCACCAGACCCTGGCTCATGCCCACGGAAAATATCTTTTCCCCCCATTTGAAGCGAAAGCCGGCCACCGCGGCGCGAAAGGTGTCCGCGACATGCAGGGCATCCTCCTGCGAGCAGTTCTCCAGCAGCAGGGCGAACTCGTCCCCGCCCAGGCGCGCCAGGGTGTCGCGGTGGCGCAGATGATTCTTGAGGATGAGCGCAAGCTGGCGCAAAAGCTCGTCGCCCGCGGCGTGGCCGCAGGTGTCGTTGATGACCTTGAATTGATCCAGATCCATGTAGCACAGCGCGTGGCTGCGCCCGTGGTTCAAACTGGATGCCACCGCCCGCTCCAGGCGCTGCTCGAACTCGCGCCGGTTCACCAGGCCGGTGAGCGCATCGTGGCTGGCCTGGTAGGCCAGGCGCGCGGTGGCCTGGTCGATGCGCTCCTGCATCTGCTCGTGCATGGATTGCAGCCGCGCCGCCATGGCGTTGACGCCTTGCTGGAGCAGGCCAATCTCACCACCACCCCCGACTTGCGCACGCTCGTCCAGATGCCCCTCGCCGATGCGCCCCACGGTGTGCGCCAGCGCCAGCACGGGACGGCTGATCTGGCGCCCCAGGCGCCAGCCGATGAGCGCGCTCAGCGCCAGCCCGGCGAGCAGCACGGCGAGGCTTTGCAGGATGGCGCGATGCTGGCTGCGCAGGGTATTGGCGCGGGAAACCTCCAGCGCTACCCACCCCAGGCGGCGCGGCGCGGAACTGGCGTTCCCGCCGGGGTCGTGAAAGTCGTCCACCGCAACCTCGGTGCGCAAAATGGTTGCGTAGTAATACAGGCTGTGCGCCCCCCGAAACTCCCGCGCGTTGCCGTCGCGGGCCGCATTGTACGGGTAGCGCAGCCAGTCACCATGCCCCACCTGGGCAAGCGGGCGTCCGTCGGCGGCGAACACCGCTACGCTCTTCACGTCCGCCTCCTTGCCCACTGCATCCAGCAGATTGGCGAGAATGCGCACATTTCCGGTCGCCACGCCGTATTCGGTGGCCGGCGCCAGGTTGCGCGCGATGGCCGAGGCGCGCTCTTGCAGCGACTGATCCAGCGCACGCAGCTTGTCGGCGGTGAGCAGCACCATCAGCACGATGCCCAGAAATGCGGCCGGGAGGATGGCCAGCCAGAGCACGCGCGCGCGTATGCCGGGGCTAATCATTCCATATCCCTTCCATCCCTTCCGCCGCGCGAGGCTCCTGGGCGGCGTCGCGGTGCCAGGCCGCGGCATCCAGGGATTTCCGTATGGCTTCCTCGGAGGGCAGGCGCATGCCCAAAGAGCGCGCCACATAATCGTTCATCGCGATGGAGTATTCCGCCGGATATTGCGGCGGCAGGGATTTGTCCGCGGACGCCAGGATGCGCGCCGCCAGCGCCGCCGTTTGGCGGCCGATCTGCGCGGGGGTGGAATAGAAGGAGATGAGCGCGCCGGCGCGCTCCATGGAGGCCGAATAACCCACCACCGGCTCGCGGTAGCGATACGCGGTGAGAAACACGGTTTGCGCGGTGGCGCTGTTGAACACTTCGGGATCCGGCAGCGCCAGCAGCAAGTCGCTTTCGCCCAGCACCTTGTCCAGCGCCATCACCAGACCCTGCCGCGGCCCGAGCACGGCGGCGTTGAGCTTGAGGCCGACCTTCTGCGCCGCCTGCTCCAGCCGCGGCAGCAGCCAGCTGCGCTGCGGGCTCAGCACCACGCCGATCTCCCTGGCCTCCGGCAGCGCCGCGTGCAGCAGGCGCAGTTGACGCTCCAGCGGTTGATCCAGGAACAGGACGCTGACGTCGCGGCGCTTGAGCAGCAGCGCCTGGCCGCGCGCCACGTACCAGTCGCGCGGAATGAGCGCCGTCAGCGCGGGAATGGCGGGCGGCAGGCGGTCGAGGCTCTCGGCCGCCTGCACCCCCAGGGTGACGATGAGGTCAGCGCCCTGCGCCTGCGGCGCGCCGGCGTCGATCTGCTGGGGGGAAACCACACGCACCTGATAGCGCGGCGGCAGCAAGCCCGCATCCAGAGCCCGCAGCACCTCCTGATACGGGGCCGTGCTGTCGCTCAAAACCACCAGCACCACTTGCGCAGCGCGCGCAGGGGCCGTGCAGGCCAGGATGAGCAGCCACAGCAACAGCCAAGGTCGAAAACTCATGGCTGCGCAGCCGGCATCCTCACGCCGCATCATCGCCCGGCCACAGGCAGGCTCCGCCACTTTCCTTGCGGATCGCCTCCAGCACGCGCGCATGCTGCTCAAGCTCCGAGGCGGAGGCCGCGAGCGCCAACGGACGGGCGCGGCGCACTCCGCGCCGCACGGGCCCTTCCCGGTCATCCGTCACAAGCAGCGATTCCTGACCGCGCGTCATGGCAAGATACACCGCAGCCAGCAGCTCGCAGTCGAGCAAGGCGCCGTGCAGCGTACGGTTGGAATTGTCCACGCCATAGCGCTTGCACAAGGCGTCGAGATTGTTGCGCTGCCCGGGATGGCGCTCGCGCGCCAGCACCAGGGTGTCGATCACCGGTTCGCGCCAATTCGGCCGCCGGCCGGAGAGCTCCAGCTCGACGGCGAGAAAGGCCAGGTCGAAAGGCGCGTTGTGGATGATTAGCTCGGCATCGGCGACGAAATCGAGGAAATCGTCCGCAACGTCGGCGAAGCGCGGCTTGTCCTGAAGGAAGTCGAGCGCGATACCATGCACCTGGCGGGCGCCCTCGTCGATGTCCCGCTCGGGGTTTAAGTAGCGATGGAAACGCTGCCCGGTGAGGCTGCGGTTGACCAGCTCCACGGCCGCCAATTCGATGACGCGATGCCCCTGGCGCGGCTCCAGGCCCGTGGTTTCGGTATCCAGCACGATCTGCCGCGTCATGCTGCGTTCCCCAGGACGGCGGCGGCGCCTTCGTTGGCCAAGCGATCGGCAGCCTCGTTACCCTCATGCCCCGCATGCCCTTTCACCCACACCCATTGAATGCGATGGGCGCGCGCCAGCGCGTCGAGCCGCTCCCACAGATCGCGATTCTTCACCGCCGCGCCCTGGGCCGTGCGCCAGGCGCGCGCGCGCCAGCCGGCCAGCCATTCGGTCATGCCCTTGTGCACGTACTGGGAATCGGTGTGCAGGCGCACATGGCTGGGGCGCGCCAGCGCACTGAGCGCCTCGATCACCGCCATCAGCTCCATGCGATTGTTGGTGGTGGCAAGCTCGCCGCCTTTGAGCTCGCGCCGGCGCGCGCCGCATACCAGCAGCGCGCCCCAGCCGCCCGGCCCGGGATTGCCCTTGCAGGCGCCGTCGGTGTAGATCTCCACCACCTCACAGGGTTTTGTCACGCGACACCCGATAGTGCTTGAGGTTGACCACATTGCGCGCGGCAGGCGCGAGCGCGGGAGCAAGCGCCTCCTTCCAGCGCGGCGTGATGACGCGCATGCCCTGCACGCGCTTGATGGCCTGCAGGAAATAGACGCCGCCCCCCATCGCCCACCAGCGGTCGCCGGCCGGCTCCATGAAGCGGAAGCGCCGCAGCCAGTGCGCGCGGTTGAACGGCGGCCGATAGCAGCACATGCGCCCGGCGGCGACCTCGAAGCCCAGCAGGGCCAGCCAGTCCTTGAGGCGCGACAGGTTGATGAATTCCCCCGTCCACGGATAGCCTCCGTCGCGGCCGCGCCAGCGGCGCGCCAGGCCCCACAGGCTGCGCGGATTGAAGCCCGAGAGGATGAGCCGGCCTTCCGGCATCAGCACCCGCTCCGCCTCACGCAGCACCTTGTGCGGATGATCGCTGAATTCCAGCACGTGCGGCAGCGCTACCAGATCCAGGGACTGCGCCGCAAAAGGCAGGAACATCGGATTGCCGCACACCTCGCCGCCGCTTTCGGCACAGTGCAGCCGCAAGGGGATGCGGCTGTTGGCCAGCAGATCCACCCGGGCGAAGCCCACTTGCACGGCATTGAATCCGAACACGTCGGCCACCGCCTGGTCGTAATAGGCCTGCTCGCGCTCCAGCAGATAACGCCCCAGCGGCGACTCGAACCAATCCGCGCTATTCTTGTGCATCGTCGTTTACCTCGCCGTTTTCCGTGCCACTCACCCTGCGGGCGCTGCCCGCCTTCGCCGACAACTACATCTGGCTGCTGCATGACGCTCGGCACGCCCTCGCGGTCGATCCGGGCGATGCCTTCCCGGTGCTGGAAACCCTGGCAAGCCTAGGCTTACAACTCGGGGCCATCCTTGCCACCCATCATCACGGCGACCACGTGAGCGGCATCGGCGACTTGCTGAAACGCCATCCGGGTACGCCGGTATATGGCCCCGCCACGGAAGCCATCCCTGGCCGGACCGTGGCCCTGTCGGGGGGCGAACTGCTGCAGATCCCACACCCCGCGGTAGCGCTGAAAGCGCTGTCCACGCCCGGCCATACCCGCGGCCATGTCAGCTATTATGGCGCAGGGTATCTGTTTTGCGGCGACACCTTGTTCGGCGGCGGCTGCGGCCGCCTGTTCGAAGGCACGCCCGCGCAGATGTTCGCCAGTCTGGAAAGTCTGGCGCGCCTGCCGGACGACACCCTGG
The DNA here is from genome assembly GCA_021802555.1 of Pseudomonadota bacterium. GTDB lineage: Bacteria > Pseudomonadota > Gammaproteobacteria > Burkholderiales > Thiobacillaceae > JAJXXS01. The sequence continues at coordinate 116,662 of JAJZRU010000002.1, read as the reverse complement.
TGTGCTGCGCGCACGAGTACACCCTCGACAACCTGCAATTCGCCCTGACCGTGGACGCCGACAATCCCGTGTTGCAGGCCCGGATGCAAACCACCTTGCGGCTGCGCCAGGCGGGCCGGCCCAGCCTGCCTTCCCCCCTGGGACTGGAAAAGGCCACCAACCCTTTCCTACGGTGCGACATGGCCGCCTTGCGCGCCAGCGCCGTTCGTCGGGGCGCGAGCGCCGATGCTCAAGCGGTCGAGGTTTTTGCCGCTATACGGAAGGCCAAGGACGCGTTCAGGGTTTAGCGTGAAACAACGCGCAGCGTTGCCGCGTCCCCCTCGCCCTCTGGGAGAGGGCTGGGGTGAGGGAAACGGACAGGGCGATAAGAGCGTTTCATGATTTGGGGCGGCGATTCGCCATGTCCGTTAGCGTGAAACAACGCGCAGCGCTGCCGCGTCCCCCCTCGCCCTCCGGGAGAGGGCCGGGGGCGGGCCGGGTAATTCACGGAACAGATTCCGCGCCCGGCGAGCGGCTCCGGCTTGCCAGCCGGAGCGCGCCCTGCAAGGGAGGGAAACGGACAGGGCGGTGAGTGTTTCATGATTCGGGGCGGCGATTCGCCATGTCCGTCAGGATCGCGGCGAACCGCCAGCCTTGACCCCTCGTTCCTGATGGGATTACACTGCGGCCTACTCCGAGAGAAAAGATGACGAAACAAATCAAATCTTTATCTTTGCGAGGGCGCATATTGCTGGCGTTGGCCTGCTTGAGCGGGCCCATCTGCGCCTATGCCGGCAACCCCACGGTTTCCGCTACCGACCCCTACGTCCAAGACACCGACGCCCTTCCGCCGCTGGCCAGCGTGCTTGCGCAAAGCGGCACCCCCCTGAGCCAATATGCCCAGTCCGGAAGCCAGGCTTCCGTCAGCGCAGGGACAACGACACCCACGACCGACGCCGCCATGTCTGCGCTGCCGGAAAATGACGTCGGCGATGCCGCCAGTTCCGGTGTGGACAGCAGCCTGTGGGCGCGCATCCGCCAGGGCTTCCAGTTGCGCAACCTGTCCGGGCCCCTGGTGGAAGCCAATACGCGCTGGTATCAGGAGCGGCCCCAATACGTCTCGCGCATGCTGGACCGCGCGCGCCGCTATCTCTACCACGTCGTGCAGGAAGTGCAAAAGCGCGGCATGCCGACGGAAATCGCCCTGCTTCCCATGGTGGAAAGCGCGTTCAACCCACAGGCCTATTCCAACGCCCACGCCGCCGGCCTGTGGCAGTTCATCCCGTCCACGGCGCGCCTGTACGGCCTGAAGGAAAACCCCTGGTACGACGGCCGACGCGACGTGATCGCCGGCACCGACGCGGCGCTCAACTATTTGCAAAAGCTGTTCCTGGATTTCGGCTCCTGGGATCTGGCCCTGGCCGCCTACAATTGCGGCGAAGGCTGCGTGGCGCGCGCCATGCAGCAGAACGCGGCGCGCGGCCTGCCCACCAATTACCAGAACCTGCCGCTGCCCGCCGAAACCAAGAACTACGTACCCAAGCTCATGGCCATGAAGCAGCTGATCGAGGATCCGCAGGCCTTCGGCGTGGACCTGGCGCCGCTCCCCGACTCGCCTTACTTCACCGAGATATCCCTCGATACCGGCAACATCGACGTCAACACGGCGGCGCGACTGGCCGGCATGAGCACCAAGGAATTCCTCGACCTGAACCCGGCCTTTCCGCGCAAACTCATCCACGCGCATCATCAGGTAACCGTACTGGTGCCGGTGGACAAGGCCAACGAATTCCAGAGCAATCTGGAACAGGGCGACTGGGACCGCTGGGAGCCCTATCAGGTGCGGCGCGGCGAATCGCTCGATGCGGTGGCGCAGAAATTCAACGTGGATGCGCAGCGCCTGGCCGAGCACAACGTGCTGCGCCTGTATCGGGGGCGTTTCCGCGTAGCACAGACCATATTGGTGCCGGTGAAAGCCGACAACAGCGGCACATCCCTTGCCGACAACCGGGTGGCCTGGGAAGCCGTGGCACAGACGCTGGAACATCGCGGCGGCGCCGGCGCGCGCGCGCCGGCGGTCTATTGGCATACGGTGCGGCGCGGCGAAGACCTCATCGGTCTGGCGCACCGAAACGGCGTAAGCGTCGCGCAAATCAAGCTGTGGAACCATCTGCGCTCCAACGAACTGCGCGTCGGCCAGCGGCTGGTGTTCTACCGCGGCGGCGGCGTGCGCCGCAGTGCCTACGCGCCGGCACGCGCCTATCGGCATCCGCTGCTGCGCCATTACACCGTGCGGCGCGGCGACACCTTGTCCGGCATCGCCCAGCGTTTCGACGTGAGCCTGGCGGATCTGCGTACCTGGAATCACCTGGGCGGCAGCGAGGTGCGCATCGGGCAACGCTTGGTGGTGCGTGCAGGCTGACGCCAAGCGCCCGCTCTTCCGTTCATTCCAGCAGCAAACAAGCCGCCCAGTGCTCGGGGCCGACCGGCACCGCCGCAGGCTCCCGCACCCGGCAGGCGGCCTGCGCCTGCGGGCAGCGCGGGTGGAAGGCGCAACCGGTGGGCGGCGCGAGCGGCGAAGGCGGCTCGCCCGGCAGTACGGCGACCGCGCGTGCCTCTCCGTGCAGGCGCGGAACGGCAGCCAGCAGGGCGCGCGTATAAGGATGGCGCGGCCGCTCCAACACTTCCCGCGCCGGGCCCTGCTCGACGATGCGCCCCAGATACATCACCGCGACCCCGTGCCCCAGTTCGCTCACCAACGCCAGATTGTGGGTGATGAACAAATAGGCGAGCCCGGTTTCCGCCTGCAGCGCCTTGAGCAGATTGACGATCTGCGCCTGCACGGAAACATCCAGTGCGCTGGTGGGCTCGTCGCAAATGAGGATGCGCGGCCTGACCGCCAGGGCGCGGGCGATGGCGATGCGCTGGCGCTGGCCGCCGGAAAACTCATGCGGGAAGCGCTCGCCGGCGTCATGGGGCAAGCCCACCTGGGCCAATAGCCCGGCCACCACGTCCGCGCGTCCGCCGCGCGGCGCCAGGCCGCGTGCCTCCATTCCTTCCAGCAGGGTGGATGCGATGCGCATGCGCGGATTGAGCGAAGCGTAGGGATCCTGGAACACCATTTGTACACCGCCGCGCGCTTCCACCGTTCCGGCCGTAGGGCGCGTCAGCCCCAGGAGCGCGCGCCCCACCGTGGTCTTGCCGCAGCCCGATTCGCCCACCAGGGCCAGCGTGCGTCCGGCGGCCAGCTCCAGATCCAGCCCGTCCACGGCGCGCAGCAGGCGCCGCCCGAACAACCCCCGGCGCAGTGCGAAATGCACCTTGAGGCCGCGCGCGCGCAGCACCGTGCCGGATGCCGCCGAGGGGGCTGCGGCCGCCTGGGTGGAAGGTGGCGCGAGCGCGTAACCCGGATCGCTTTGCGCCAGGTGGCAGCGCACGCGATGCTCTCCGTGCACGACCCGCCACTGCGGCGCCTCCTGCCGGCAGCGCTCGAAGGCCCGCGGGCAGCGGGGTGCGTAGCGGCAGCCGGGCAGCGTCTCCTCGGGGCGGGGTATGTGCCCCGCGATCTGGGCCAGCCGGCCGCGCCCCTGCCCCGGCAGGGCGAGGAAGAGCTGGCGGCTGTAGGGATGGAAGGGCGCGGCAAAGAACGCCGAGCGCGGCGCGCTCTCCACCAGTTCGCCGGCATACATCACCCCCACGTGGTGGGCCTGTTCGGCCACCACGCCCAGATCGTGGGTGATGAGCAGCATCGCCATGCCGCGCGCCCCCTGCAGCCGCCTGAGCAGGCCGAGCACCTGATCCTGCAGAGTGACGTCGAGCGCCGTGGTGGGCTCGTCGGCGATGAGCAGGGCTGGATCGCCGGCCAGCGCCATGGCCAGCAGCACGCGCTGGCGCATGCCGCCGGACAGTTCAAAAGGATAGCTGTCCAAGCGGCGCCGGGCGTCGGCAATGCCCACTTGAGCCAGCAGGTCGGCGGCGGCCGCGCGCGCCGCCGCGCCGCTCAGACCGCGGTGCAGCGCCAGGCCCTCCACGATCTGGCGTTCGACGCTCAGCACCGGATTCAAGGCCAGCATGGGTTCCTGGAAAATCATGGCCATGCGCCCGCCGCGCACCCGGCGCATGGATCGCTCCGGCAGGGCCAGCAGATCCTCGCCCTGCAACACCAAGCGCGCGGCGCGCAGACGGGCCGCTGCGGGCAGCAGGCGCATGAGGGCCAGCGCGGTCATGGACTTGCCGCTGCCGGATTCGCCCACCAGGGCATAGGTTTCCCCGGCGCCGATATGCAGCGCCATGCCCGCCACCGGGCGCGCCAGGCCGCCCGGCACGGGGATGCTCACGTTCAGATCCTCCACCTGCAGCAGCGCTGCCATCATGCCCCTCCCCGGCGCGGATCGAAGGCCTCGCGCACCACGTCGGCGAGCAGGTTGGCGGCCAGCACCAGCGTGGACATGAAGACGAAGGCGGCGACCAACTGCCACCACACCACTGGCTCGCGCGCCAGCTCCAGGCGCGCCGCGTTGATCATGTTGCCCCAGCTGTAGGTCAGGGGATCCACGCCCACGCCGACATACGAGAGCACCGCTTCCGCCAGCACCAGGCCTGAGAAATCCATCACCGTGCTGATGAGCACGATGTGGAAGACGTTGGGCAGGACATGGCGCAGCAGGATGCGCCCATGGCCGACGCCGAAGGCGCGCGCCGCCTCGATGTATTCGAGCGCGCGTATCTTGAGCGTCTCGCCGCGCAGCAGCCGCGCCAGGGTGGTCCAGCTGGTCATGCCCAGGATCAGGCACAGAAACAGCAGACGGAAATCCGCGCGCGCGGCGTTGGTGTCGAACATCCGGACATGGGTTTCGATGTAGACCTGGGCCATGAGCACGGCGGCGGCGATAAGCAGCACCGCGGGGATGGAATTGAGCACGGTGTAGACGTATTGGATGGCGTCGTCCACCCAACCGCCGAAATAGCCCGCGGCGATGCCCAGCAGGACGGCCAAAGGCAGGGTCACGAGCGTGGTCAGCGTGCCGATTAGCAAACCCGTGCGTATGCTTTTGAGGGTGAGATAGAGCACGTCCTGGCCCACTTTGTCGGTGCCCAGCACATGGTAGGCCGGGGCCAGTGCGGCGATCACGCCCACGAGCACGAACATGACGGCAAGCGTCGCCGCCAGGGTGCGCACCGGCCAGCCCGCCTGCCCACACGCCGCCGCCGCAAGCCACGCGCGCGCGCCCCGGACACGACCGCAACGCCAGGCCAGCAGCCCGACGCACAGGGCGCCCACCGCCAGCCCTGCGGCTGCGCCCGAGAGCGTGCGGCGGGCGATATCGCCCCAGCGCTGGCCTGGCGGCGCAGAACCAGCGGCGATGCGCAGGCGCGGATACACCCGCACCACCTGTCCGTCGGGCAGGGTCTGCGGCTGGCGCACGAACAAATGCGCGGCCAGAGGCGCAGAATAGGTTTCCTCCTGCACCCGCCACAAGTCCGGCGTCAGCGCGTCGAATACGCTGCGCACCGTGTCCGAGTACTGCGCCGGTTGGCCGGGGACGGCCTGCGGCAGGCGCGGGCAGTAATGCAGGGAATCCAGCACGGCGATAAGCGCATAGGCACCCAGCACCCCCAGGCAGACCACCGCCAGCGGGCTCTGGCCCACGCGCGCCCAGGGCCTGCGCCACTGCGGGTTGCGCGCCGTCCAGAAGGCCAGCGCCGCGAGCACGGTGAGCAACACGAAAAGCAGCGCGTCGGTCCACAGGACGACCGGCCGGAAGGGCAGGCTCATCCCAGCCTCACGCGCGGATCGGCCAGCGCATAGGAGATGTCGGTGAGCATGAGGCCGACGATGTAAAGCAGCGAGCCCAGGAATACCATGGCCCGCACCACGGCGAAGTCCTGCGCCCGGATGGCGTCCACCGTATAGCTGCCCAGGCCGGGTATGCCGAAGAAGGATTCAGTCAGCAGGCTGCCGAGAAACAGCAGCGGCAGCACCGCCACGGCGCCCGTGAGGATGGGGATGAGCCCGTTCCTGAGCACGTGGCCGAACAGCACGCGCACTTCGGAAAGCCCCTTGGCGCGCGCCGTGCGCACATAGTCCTTGCCGACCTCCTCCTGGAACAGGGTGCGGTACCAGCGCGCGCCGCTGCCCAGCCCGGCCGCGAGGCTCACCAGCACCGGCAGCAGGATGAAGCGCAGCGCGTGGATGCCGCCGCTGTAGCCGGAAATGGGCAGCAGATGCCAGAGCTTGGCGATGAAGAACTGTCCGGCGATGATGTAGAACAGCCCGGAAATGGACATGAGCAGGATGCACAGCGCAAGCCCCGCCCAGTCCAGATAAGTGCCGCGGAAAAAGATCATCAACAGGGCGAAGCTGATGTTGGCCGCCAGGCCGATGACGAACACGGGCACGGCGATCGCCAGGCTGGGCCACATGCGCGTGCGGATCTCCCTGCCGATGTCGCGGCCGTCGTCGGAGCGGCCGAAATCGAACACGAACATGGCGGCGCTCTTGCGCGCGAACAGCGTGTCGGTGATCTTGTCCACGCCGGCCGCCTTGGGATTGTAGAAAAGCGGCTCGTCGTAGCCGTGCTCCGCCTTCCAGCGCGCGATGGCCTCGGGCGTGACGCGCTTGGTGCCCAGCTGCAGGCGCGCCATGTCGTCCGGGGTGTTGACCACGAAGAACAGCGCGAAAGTCAGCAGATTCACGCCCAGCAGGATGGGTACGGCGTAAAGCAGGCGCTTGACGAGGTAGCGCATCATCGCGCGGCCTGCCTTTCGCGGCGCCGCCAAGCGCGCCAGGCCGGCAGCACGGCGAGCACGAGCCCGGCGGCCAGCGCGCCCAGGGGCCACAGCACCGGATGGTTCCAGGCTGCGCGCAGGCGCGCACGCAGGGCCGGATCGATGCGCCGGTATTTGAGGGTGTTGTTGGCCATGAAATTGGGCTTGACGTTGTAGACCCAGGGCTGGATGAGGGTGAACGCCTTGGGATAGTAGGCGAACACCCAGGGCGCATCGCGCTCGACGATGGCATTCATGCGATCGATCAGCGCCAGACGCGCCGGGCCGTCGTCCATGTAGCGCATCTGCTCGAACAGACGGTCGAACTCGGGGTTGGCGTAATTGGCCGCGTTCTCACCGCCGTCCTTTACCTTGCCGTTGGGGCCGTACAGCAGGAAGAAGAAATTTTCCGGATCGGGATAGTCGGCATTCCAGCCCCATTCGAAGATCTGGTCGTTGCCGCGGCGCATCTTGTCCTGGAAGCGGTTGTAGTCGGTCGCACGCACCACCAGCTGGATGCCCAGCCTGGCGAACTGCTTGCGATACCATTCCAGGCGCGCGCGCGCATCCGGGCCGCTGGCCATGGTATCGAAATAAAGCACCAGCGGCTGGCCGCTCAGCGCGTTGCGGCCGCCGGGATAGCCGGCGCGCGCCAGCAGCGCCCGCGCATAGGCCAGCGGGCGCCGCTCGATGCGGCCGTCGCGGCGCTCGTACACCCAGGGATCGTAGGCGTTGGGGGCGTAGCCATAGATGCCGGGGGGCAAGGGCCCCTGGCCGGGCACGCCGCGGCCGTTGAGAAAGATGTCGATGAACTGCTCGTAATCGAGCGCGATAGATATGGCTTGGCGCAGATCGCGGTGCTTTGCGTCCAGGCCGCCCACCACGGGGTCCTGCATGTTGAACCCCAGGTACCAGATGCTCGGCGCCACGGCGGTAATCAACTGCATGCCGCGCGCGCGCATGGCGGGCGCCAGCTCGGCCTGGCCGGCGCCGCCGAAGCGCACGGCCTGGTCGAAGCTGTCCGAGCTCAGCCCCGAAACATCGTAATAGCCCTGCAGGAATTTGTTCCAATAGGGAATGTTCTCCTTTTCCAGGCTGTAGACGGCACCGTCGAGCAAGGGCAGGCGCTTGCCGGCATCCCTGAGCAGGCCCCGCGCGACATCTCCCGGCATGCCGTGGCGCGGATAGAACTCGGCATGGAAATCGGGATTGCGCATGAGCACCATGCGCCGGTTGGGTTCGTTGACCGTGAGCATGAAGGCGCCCGTGCCGACCGGCTGGGTGTCCAGGCTCAGATTGCGCTGTGCCATCCCCGACTGGCGGTAGAACTCGTCCACCACGCGCGGCACGGGTGCGAAGAAGGGCATGGCCAGCCAATAGAGAAACTGCGGATATTTGCCCTTGAGGGTGATGCGGTAGGAATAGCGCCCGGTCACCTGCGCGCCGGGCAGCGCGTAGCGGTCCAGATCGATAAAACCATGCGGATCGTTCTTGCGCGCCTGTTCCAACTGCGCGCCCAGCCGGCGCAGGCCCAGGATGTATTGCGCCATGAGGCTGTAGATGGGCGAAGCCACTGCGGGGTCGGCCAGCCGCTTGATCTCGTAGACATAGTCCGCCGTTGTCAGCTCGCGCGTGCCGCTGTGGTGAAAATCCGCCAGGCTGTCGCGCCCCGCCATGCCGGCGGCGCCCAGATGCAGATAGCGCGGCCGGCCGTGCGCATCGACGGCAAACGCCGGATGCGGCTGATAGTAAATTCCCGGCTTGAGGGTGATGTCGTACACGCTCTCGGCGATTTGCCCTATGGGCGCGTCGGCCGGAAGCTCGCGCCCCGCCTTGTCGTAATAGCGCACCCTGGGCAGGCTCTGCGCAGTGAGCGGCTCCAGGGTGTAGGGCCGCTTGAGAAAGCTGTACTGCAGCGGCGGTTCGTAGATCTGACCGATGATCTCGGTTTCGTTGCTGCTGTAGGCGCGCGCCGGGTCCAGATGCTTGGGCCGTTCGCTGAAGGCGCTGTAGAGGACATTGGCGCGCGCCTGGGAGGCAGGATAGGGATCGTTCCATATCTTGCCGCACGCGCCCAGCGCCAGAGCCAGGCAAGCGAGGGCAAGGTGGCGCAACATGGGCATGGCGGCCAGTGTAGCGGCCGGCCCCGCCCTTGTCAGCCGGTATAATGCGAGGCTTCACGTCACTGGGGAAGCGCCATGGGATTTCTTGCCGGCAAACGCCTGCTCATCACCGGCATCATCAGCAATCGCTCCATCGCCTACGCCGTCGCGGCGGCCTGCAGGCGCGAGGGTGCGGAGCTCGCCTTCAGCTATCAGGGCGAAAGGGCGCGCGAGCGGGTGGAGGGTTTTGCCAAGGAATTCGGCGTCGACTTGGTGTTCCCCTGCGACGTATCGAGCGACGACGAAATCGCCGCGCTGTTCGAGCACCTCGGCCGCCATTGGGGGCGCTTCGACGGCTTGCTGCATTCCATGGCCTTCGTGCCCAAGGATGCGCTGACGGGGAATTTGCTCGACAACCTCACGCGCGAGAACTTCCGCATCGCCCACGACATCAGCGCCTACAGCTTCCCCGCCCTGGCCAAGGCCGCCCTGCCCTACCTGGAGGGACGGCGCGCCTCCCTGCTCACGCTCTCCTATCTCGGTGCGGTGCGCTCGGTGCCGCACTACAACGTCATGGGCATGGCCAAGGCGAGCCTGGAATCGAGCGTCTACTACCTGGCGCAGAACCTGGGCCCCCTGGGCATCCGCGTCAACGCCATCTCGGCCGGCCCCATCAAGACGCTGGCCGCCGGAGGCATAGGCGATTTCAACAAGATCTTCACCCAGGTCGAGAAGAACGCGCCCCTGCGCCGCAATGTCACGGCCGAGGAAGTGGGCAATGCCGCCGCCTTCCTGCTCTCCGATCTGGCCAGCGGCATCACGGGCGAGATCACCTATGTGGACGGCGGCTTCAACACCACCATGGGCGCGGATTTCTAGGCCGGCATCAGCATGCGCATCGGCCTGCCGAAAGAAACCAAGGATCAGGAACATCGCGTCGCGCTGACCCCGGCGGGGGTCGGCACGCTGACCGCCGCAGGGCATGGGGTCGATGTCGAGCGCGCTGCCGGCGCCGCCATCGGCTTTCCTGATGCCGCCTATGCCGCCGCGGGGGCGCGCATGGTCGATGCCGCGCAGGCCTGGCAGGCCGAGCTGGTGGTCAAGGTCAAGGAACCGCAGGCCGCGGAGTACGCCCGTCTGCAAGCCGGGCAGCTATTGTTCTGTTATCTGCATCTCGCCGCGCTGCCCGAGTTGACCCGCACGCTCGTTGAACGCCGGGTCACGGCCATCGGCTTCGAAACCGTTGCCGGGCCTGCGGGCGGCACCCCCTTGCTCGCACCCATGTCAGAAATCGCCGGGCGCCTCGCCCCGCAGGTCGGCGCCCAGGCCTTGTTCATGGCCCAGGGCGGGCGCGGCGTACTGCTGCCGGGTGTGCCGGGCGTGGCGCCCGCCGAAGCCCTCATCCTGGGCGGCGGCATGGTGGGCGGCAATGCCGCCCGCGTGGCCCTGGGCCTGGGCGCACGCGTCACCGTGCTGGACCGCAACGCCGAACCGTTGCGCCGGCTGGACGACCTGTACGGCGCGCGCCTGACCACGGGCTTTGCCGACGCCGACACGCTCGCGCAGTTGCTGCCGCACGCCGATCTCGTGATCGGCGCCGTGCTCGTGCCGGGCCGCCGGGCGCCGCGCCTGCTGACGCGCGAGTTGTTGCGCCGCATGCGGCCCGGCAGCGCGCTCGTGGACGTTTCGATCGACCAGGGCGGCATCGCCGACACCTCGCGGCCCACCACCCACAGCGCCCCTTTCTACGTCGAGGAAGGCATCGTGCATTATTGCGTCACCAACATGCCCGGCGCCGTGGCGCGCACCGCCAGCCTGGCCCTGGCGCATGCCGTGTTGCCCTACGTGCAGGCGCTCGCCGACCGGGGGCTGGGCGGGCTCGATGCCTTGCCGGGCTTTGCCGCCGGACTGCAAGTGCACGACGGCGGCATCACCCTGCCCGGCCTGACGATTAATTAATGCTTAATTCAAGACAAAGAGCTTGCCCAAGATCAAGCCATCGCGCCGCCAGCCTTGAACCCCCCTGCCCGCGGGCAGGATAATGAACGGCTTATAGACTCCTCACTCCCCTGTGGAACAGTATTTCCTGATACTCGTGGGCACGGTGTTCGTCAACAACATCATCATGTCCAAGGTGTTGGGCCTGTGCCCCTTCTTCGGCGTTTCCAAGAAGCTGGAAACGGCGCTGTCCATGGGGCTGGCCACCACCTTCGTGCTGACCCTGGGCAGCGGCACGAGCTATCTCATCAACCATTACCTGCTGCTGCCCGCCGGCCTCACCTATTTGCGCCCTTTGTCCTTCATCGTCGTCATCGCCGCCATCGTGCAGTTCACGGAAATGTTCGTGGAGAAGACCAGCCCGGTGCTTTATCAGGTGCTGGGCATCTACCTCCCTCTCATCACCACCAACTGCGCCGTGCTGGGCATCCCGCTTTTGAATGTGCAGGCCGACCACAACTTCCTGCAGTCGCTCATTTTCGGCTTCGGCGGCGCAGTGGGCTTCACCATGGTGCTGGTGCTGTTCGCCGGCCTGCGCGAGCGCCTGGACGGGGCCGACATCCCCAAGCCCTTTCGCGGCACCAGCATCGCCATGATCACGGCCGGGCTCATGAGCCTGGCCTTCATGGGTTTTTCCGGCCTGGTGCACCTCCGCTGATGCTGGCCGCGGTGCTGGTCATGGCCGCCATCGCCCTCCTGGTGGGAGGCGTGCTGGGCTATGCGGCGGTGCGTTTTCGCGTCGAGGGCGATCCGCTGGCGGACAAGATCGACGCCCTGCTGCCGCAGACGCAATGCGGGCAGTGCGGCCACCCCGGCTGCAAGCCCTATGCCCAGGCCATCGCCGAAGGCAGCGCGGAGATCAACCAGTGCCCGCCGGGCGGCGAAGACGGCATCCGCCGCCTGGCCGAACTGTTGGGCAAGGAATTCAAGCCGCTGAATGCCGAGCACGGCCAACCCAAACCCAAATCCGTCGCCGTCATCGACGAAGCCGTGTGCATAGGCTGCACACTGTGCATCCAGGCCTGTCCGGTGGACGCCATCCTCGGCGCTTCCAAGCAGATGCACACCGTGCTGGCGGCGGAGTGCACCGGCTGCGAGTTGTGCGTCGCACCCTGCCCGGTGGATTGCATCACCGTGCAGCCCATCGCCGAAGACCTTGCCAACTGGAAGTGGAAATATCCGGCCGTTCCACTCAAAGACGTGGCATGAGGCAGCTGTTCCGCTTCCATGGCGGCGTGCATCCGCCCGAGCACAAGGCGGTATCGTCCGCCGCCCCCATCGTTCAAGCGCGCCTGCCGCAGCGCCTGATCGTCCCTCTGCGCCAGCATATCGGCACGAGCGCGCGCGCCTGCGTGGCGGTCGGCGACAAGGTGCTCAAGGGCCAGACGATAGGCCGCGCCGAGGGCTACGTTTCCGCGGCCGTGCACGCCCCCACGTCCGGAACGGTCGTCGCCATCGACATGCGCCCCGTCGCCCATCCTTCCGGCTTGAGCGATCTTTGCATCGTCATCGAGGCCGATGGCGACGACCGCTGGATCGAGCGCACCCTGCTGGACCTCGCGCGCATGGATGCCAGCCATGTGCGCAACCGTTTGCGCGACCTGGGTCTGGCAGGCCTGGGCGGCGCGGTGTTCCCCAGCTTCATCAAACTCAATCCGGGCGCAACGGCCAAGGTCCCCACCCTGGTCATCAACGGCGCCGAATGCGAGCCCTGGATCACTTGCGACGACCGCCTCATGCGCGAGCGCGCGCAGGACATCCTCACCGGCGCGCGCATCATGGCCACCCTGCTGCACGCGACGGATATTCTCGTGGGCGTCGAGGACAACAAGCCGGAAGCCCTGGCCGCCCTCCAGGCCGCGGCGCGCAGCCTGGATTTCCCGGCGGACATCGTGGCCGTGCCCACCCTTTATCCGGGCGGCGGCGCCAAGCAGCTCATCCAGGTGCTCACCGGCAAGGAAGCGCCCTCGGGCGGCCGCTCCACGGACATCGGCGTGCAGTGTTTCAACGTCGGCACCGCCTATGCCCTGGCGCGCGCGGTGCAGCATGGCGAGCCGCTCATGTCGCGCATCGTCACCGTCACCGGCGCCGTGGCGCGGCCGCAGAACTATGAGGTCCTGCTGGGAACACCGATGGCCGAACTGTTGGAGCAGGCCGGCCGCACGTCGGAGGCCAACGGCGTCATCATGGGCGGCCCCATGATGGGCTTCGACATCGCCGACACCGCCGCCCCTGTGGTCAAGGCCACCAACTGCCTGCTGGTGAAATCGCCCAAGCTCTTCCCGCCCCTCCCGCGCACCATGCCCTGCATCCGCTGCGGCGCCTGCGCGCGCGCCTGCCCGGCGCGCCTGCAGCCCCAGGAGTTGTACTGGTTCGCGCGCGCCAAGAATTTCGGCAAGACGCAGGAATACCATTTGTTCGACTGCATCGAGTGCGGCTGCTGCAACTACGTCTGCCCCAGCCACTTGCCGCTGGTGGATTACTACCGCTATGCCAAGAGCGAAATCTGGGCGCGCGAGCAGGAAAAAAACGCCGCCGACCTGGCGCGCCGCCGGCATGAATCCCGCGTCTCGCGCCTGGAGCGCGAAAAGGCCGAAAGAGCCGAGCGCCTGGCGGCCAAGGCGCCGGTCAAGAAAGCCCAGGCCACCGTGCCGCCGGACAGCGCGCAAGCCGCCGCGCGCAAAGCCCTGGCCGCGGAAACGCTCGCCCGGGTGCAGGCCAAACAGGCGGCCGCCGCGCCCGAACCCCTCGACCCTCCCGCGTCTTCCTGATGGCCGTCTCCCCTCATATCCTGCCGCCCGCGCAATCCGTCACGCGCGTCATGGCCCTGGTGCTGCTGGGCCTGGTGCCCGCGACCCTCGTTTATGCCTGGCTGTTCGGGCCCGCCATCCTCATCAACGTGGCCTGGGCGGCGCTGGCCTGCGTCGGCCTGGAAGCGATCATGCTCCGGCTGCGCGGCTATCCCGTGCGCCCCTACCTCGGTGACCTGAGCGCCGTGCTGACGGGCTGGCTGCTGGCGCTGTCCATGCCCGCGCTGTCGCCCTGGTGGCTCACCCTCACGGGCTGCATGCTGGCCATCGTCGTGGCCAAGCACCTCTACGGCGGCCTGGGGCAGAACGTGTTCAATCCCGCCATGGTGGGCTATGCCGGGCTGCTCATTTCCTTTCCCGCCCTCATGACGCAATGGCCGGCGCCGCTGGCGCTGGCGCATGCGCAACTGGGCGCGGCCGACAGCGCGCAATACATTTTCGCCGGTCATCTGCCCGCCGGCCTGAAGCTGGATGCGATCACTTCGGCCACGCCGCTCGACACCCTGCGCACCCAACTCAAGCAGGACCGCACGCTCTCGGAAATCCTGCGCCAGCCGCTGTTCGGCCATCTCGGCGGCAAGGGCTTCGAGCTGATCGCCGCCGCCTATCTGCTGGGCGGCGCGCTGCTGCTGGCGCGCAAGGTCATCACCTGGCATGTGCCGCTGGCCTATCTGGCCGCGGTCGGCCTGACCGCCGGCGTGTTCCACCTCTACGACGTCGATCACTACGCCGGCCCCTGGTTCCATCTGGCCGCGCCGAGCACCATGCTGGCCGCCTTCTTCATCGCAACCGACCCGGTCACCGGCGCGACCACACCGCGCGGCAAGCTCATCTTCGCCGCCGGCGCGGGATTTCTCACGGTGCTCATCCGCATCCTGGGAGGCTATCCGGACGGCGTGGCCTTCTCCATCCTGCTCATGAACATCTGCGTGCCGCTCATCGATGCGCACACCCAGCCCAAGGTGTTCGGCCATGGCGGAGACGACGCATGAGAGGGGCGCGCCAGAATGCCCTGCGCAATGCCGTGGTGATGGCCCTGTTCGCGCTCGCCGGCACCGCCCTGCTGGCAGGCACCTATCAGGGCGCGCACCGCATCATCGCGCAAAACCAGGAGGCGGAGGAATTGAAGCTGCTGGACCAGGTGATGCCGGCGCGCCTGTACGACAACAACTTGGTGGAATCGCGCATCGCCCTGCCGCCCGATCCGCTCCTGGGCAGCAAGCAACCGGCCAGCGCCTGGATCGCCCGCCGCCACGGCCAGACAGTCGGCGTAGTGCTGAGCTTCGTCGCGCCCAACGGCTACGGCGGCCCCATCGGGCTGCTCATGGGCGTGGACGCCCAGGGCCGCGTGCTGGGCGTGCGCGTGACCGAAAGCCACGAAACGCCGGGGCTGGGCGATTACATCGAAAAATCCCATGGCGACTGGATCGACCAGTTCCAAGGCAAATCGCTCGCCGATCCGGCCGGCCCGCTCTGGCAGGTGCGCAAGGATGGCGGTATATTCACCTACGTCACCGGCGCCACCATCACCCCGCGCGCCGTCGTGGCGGCGGTGCACGACGCCCTGCAATATGTCGCCCTGCACCGCGGGGAACTCTACGCGCCCACACCCGACCAAGGCAGATCATGACCCGCAGTGAATTCCTTGCCATCGCCCGCAACGGCCTGTGGAAGCAGAACACCGGCCTGGTGCAGATACTGGGCATGTGCCCCCTGCTGGCGGTGAGCAACTCGGTGGTCAATGCCCTGGGCCTGGGCATCGCCACCACCTTCGTCATGTCCGGCTCCAATCTGGCGGTCTCGCTCATGCGCAATTGGGCGCCGCACGAGATTCGCATCCCGGTGTTCATTTTCATCATCGCCGGGCTGGTCACGCTCATCGACCTGCTCATGAACGCCTATGTCCACCCGCTCTACCTGGTGCTGGGCATCTTCATCCCGCTCATCACCACCAATTGCATCGTGCTCGCGCGCGTGGAGGCCTTCGCCGCCAAGAACCGCGCCCTGCCGGCCATGCTGGACGGCGCCTTCATGGGCCTGGGACTCACCCTGGTGCTCGCCACCCTGGGGGCGCTGCGCGAAATCGTCGGCAAGGGCACGCTCTTCTCCGGCATCGATCTCGCGCTTGGGCCCATGGCTAAGCACTGGGTCGTTACCGTGATCCCGGATTATCGCGGCTTCCTGCTCGCCGTGCTGCCGCCCGGCGCGTTCATGGGCCTGGGCCTGCTCATCGCCGCGCGCAACTGGTTGAACGAGCGCTTCGTCGGGGACAGCGAACCGCTGGCCGCGGGCCATTGCAGCGTGCCCGGCCACGCCGCATGAAACAGCCCGCCAGACACGGGCTCAAGCCGCGCAACCCTTATGCCGTGCTGGCCGGCAAGCGGCACGGCGGCGGCCACGCCAAGGGGCCCGGCGCGCGCCGCCAGGAGCAGCAGCGCGCCTTGCGGCGCACATTGCGCGAACAGGAGTGATCCGTCAACGAGCAGGAGGCACCATGGCAGGCCATTTCCCCTTCAGCGGCCAGAGCAGCCGCGTCAGCATCTTCTTCTTCTATGAGCACCACAAGCTCGGCCCCGCGCTGCAGGAGCGCTACTACAAATGGTGGTACGACTGGGCCAAGGCCATGGTCATGAAGGATCCCGGGCTTCTGGCCGCCAAGGGCCGCGAGTTTTCCCACTTCCCCTACGGCCAGCACGCCCATGCCGACTTCCATCTGCGCCAGGGTCTGTGGGCCACGGCATTGGCCGACCTGGGAGAATTCATCAAGGGCAGCCTGCTGCCGCGCCTGGACCAGGGCGCCCTCCACAAGTTGGAAGCCGACCACGACGCCTTGCTGCAGACCTTGCGCGCGGAGGAACCGCGAAGTCCGCGTCCGGCGCCGCCCGACATCGGCTGGTTCCGGCATTCCTGAGAGCACCTTGAATCCCGCCAAACGCCGCGCAATCTTCGAACGCCTCAAGGCCGCCAATCCCCGGCCCACCACCGAGCTGGAATACCGCAGCCCTTTCGAGCTTCTGGTGGCGGTGGTGCTCTCGGCCCAGGCCACCGACCGCGGCGTCAATCTGGCCACGCGCAAGCTTTTTGCCGTCGCCGACAGCCCGGAAAAGATGCTCGCCCTGGGCGAGGACGGCTTGGCCGAATACATCAAGTCCATCGGCCTGTTCCGCAGCAAGGCGCGCCATCTGATCCAGACCTGCCGCCTGCTCATCGAGCGCCATGGCAGTGCCGTACCTTCCGATCGCATGAACCTGGAAGCGCTGCCGGGCGTGGGGCGCAAGACCGCGAATGTCGTGCTCAACACAGCTTTCGGCCACGCCACCTTGGCGGTGGACACGCACATCTTCCGCGTCGCCAACCGCACCGGCCTGGCCCCCGGCAAGACGCCTCTTGAGGTGGAACGCAAGCTGCTGCGCTTCGTGCCCAAGGAATTCCTGCAGGACGCTCACCATTGGCTCATCCTGCACGGCCGCTACGTCTGCCGCGCGCGCAAGCCCCTGTGCGGGCAGTGCCTCATCGCCGACTTGTGCGACTACCAGGAAAAAAATCTGTAGCGGCTTTTCAACACGCTCCCAGAGATTGCAGCAGCTTGCGCTGCAACTGTTCGAGCTGCGCCATTTCCTCGGCGCTGAAAGGCGCCCACAGCTTGCGATAGACCTCCCACAGCGAGGGCAGGATCTTTTCCACCAGGGAAGTCCCCATGGCCGTGAGCGCCAGGGTGATCTTGCGCCGGTCCTCCTGGCTGTGGGTGCGGCTGACCCAGCCCTTGGCCACCAGTTCGTCCACCAGGCGCGTGACATTGGTGCGCGAGGAATCGGCGATGTGGCTGATCTCGCTGGGCAGGATCTCGCCCTGGGCGCTGGAATAGATGAGGATAAGCGCGATCCATTGCGAACTGTTCAGCCCATGGGGGTCGAGATGGCGGTTGATGACCTCGTCCAGGCGCTTGTACACCAGATGCGCCAATCGGATGAGCATCACTTCCTGGCGTGGCAGGCCGGGGAACTGGCGCCCCACGGCCTGCATGCGCGCAGCGAATTCCCGGAAGCACTCGTCGACCATCTCTTCTTCCACCTCCGCAAAACATCTGGCGGTGAATAGTAACGACGGCGATTATTCGCCGTCAACGAGCTTCCCTTTCCTCTTCTTCGACATGAAAGGGCCACAAGCGGTGGGCGTCCAGCAACAACCGGTAATGCGCCTCCCAGGCGTCGCCGCGCGCCTGATCCGCGTTCAGGGCAGCTTCGAGATACTGCCGCCGCGCCAACAACACCTCGGCGATGCCGGCCTCGCCCAGGGCCTGGGCGCGGGCCAGCTTGAGCGCCTGGGTGTGCAAGCTGTCGGCCGCCTGCTGCGCGGCCTGCCAGCTGGCGCAGCTGCCCTGCGCGCTCTCGAAGTTGACGCGCGCCTGAGTCTCCAGGCGTACCTGCACCGCGCGCTCGCGCGCGCTCGCCATGCGGTTTTCCGCCAGTGCGCGATCCACACGGTAGCCGCGCTGGGCGCCCGGCAAGGGCAGCGAGACGCTCAGACCGACAAGGCGCTCCTCACCGCCGCGCTCGGAGCCGTAATGCACTCCGATGGTGGGGTCGGGAACGCGGTCGGCTTCGCTGCGCTTGAGCACCAGGCGCGCCCGCTCACCCTCGGCGCGCGCGCGCGCCAGCTCGTGGTTGTGCATGAACATCCGCTCGCGCCAGACGGACATGTCGCCCTCCACCGCCGCGGGAGCCGGCAAGGACGGTGCCGGCGCCAGGGACAGTCCGGGATAATGCTGCTCCAGCTCGGTGCGCCGCAAGGACTCGTCGCTGTGCGCCCGCGCGTTCGCAGCCGCGACAGTGGCAAGCGCCGCTTCCGCCTGCGTGAGTTCCAGGGCGCTGGCATCGCCGGCGCGCACGCGCTTGGCCACGGCAGCGTGAATTTGCGCGAGCGCCGCACTTTGCTCGTCCAGGCGCGCCAACTGCTGGCGCGCGCGCAGCCAGGCAAACCAGCGTGTGAGCAGCATGCGCCCCGCTTCGTGCAGAGCGTCGCCATAGCTCTCCCGCGCCGCCGTCACGGCCTGCTGGCCCAGGGCCGCATCCAGCCGCGCCTTGACCGGCAAGCGCAAGGAACGCTCCAGGCCCACCGCCCACTCGTTGTAGCGTTGCGCGGTATCGGCCACGCGCCGCTGGTTGAGCGTGGTGTTGACCTGGAACTCGTAGTCGCCGCGGCGCAGCAGCGCGTTTTCCGCAGCCCCCAGCCCCAGGCCGGCACGCGCTGCCGCCACCTCGGGCGTGGCCTCGAGCACCGTCATGACCTGGCCCGTGGGCGGCAGACCCGGGTAGCTGGGCGTCTGGGCATACAGGGTCGGACTCATGCCGGCCAGCAAAAGCATTGCAGCGGGTTTCATGACAACACTCCAAAATTTTCCGCCGCGACCGTCCAGTAAACGAGACCGGGGTGCGGCCAGTGAGTCTTGAGCAGGCCCAGCAGGGCGTCGACATGTTCGGCCCGAACCATGATTTCCAGGCGGATGCGCGGGCTCGATCCGGCAACCTCCTCGGCGGCGCCGGTCAGGACGGCACCGAAGCCGTGCGCATCCACCTCGGAGCGGCAATAGCCGGTGACCTTGTCGGGGTGCGCCAGCAGCAGATCGAGCGCCGCTTCGGCCAAAGAGGGATGCAGCATGAGGACCAATATGCGTTTCATGGGCTATTCCTTGGCAGCGAAGCCGAAGCGGCGATAGAGCACGGGCAGCACGCCCAGGGTGAGCAGCGTGGAGGTGACCAGGCCGCCCACCACCACCACTGCCAGGGGCTTCTGAATCTCCGAACCCGGCCCGGTCGCCAGCAGCAGGGGGATGAGGCCGAAGGCGGTGATCGAGGCAGTCATCAGCACCGGGCGCAGCCGGCGCCGGGCGCCCACGCGCACAGCCTCGTCGGGGGCCAGGCCCTCGCGGTGCAGCTGGTTGAAATAAGACACCAGGACCACGCCGTTCAGCACCGCGATGCCCAAGAGCGCGATGAAGCCCACCGACGCCGGCACGGACAGGTATTCCCCGGCGATGGCCAGCGCGAACACCCCGCCCACCAGGGCGAAGGGGATGTTGGCCAGCACCAGCACGGCCTGGCGCACCGACCGGAAGGTGGCGAACAGCAGCAGGAACACCAGCCCCAGTGCCACCGGCACGACGACGGCCAGGCGCTGCGCGGCACGCTGCTGGTTCTCGAACTGCCCGCCCCATTCGATGCGATAGCCGGGCGGCAGCTTGATGGCCTGCCCCACCTGCCGTTTGGCTTCGTCCACGAAGCCGACCAGGTCGCGGCCGCGCACGTTGGTCTGCACCACGGCGAAGCGGCTGGCGTTCTCGCGCTCCACCTTGACCGGGCCTTCCGAGTGCTGCAGTTGCGCCACCGAACGCAAGGGGATGGGCGTGCCGTTGGGCGTGGCCAGGCGCAGGTCGGCGAAGCGCCGCGGATCGTTGCGCACGTCCACGCCGCCGCGCAGCACCAGCGGGGTACGCCGCACCCCTTCCACCACGACGCCCAGCGTCTTGCCTTCCACCATGGCGCGCAAGTCGCTCTGCACATCCTCGGCGTTGAGGCCGAAGCGGCCGGCGGCGAGGCGGTCCACCCGCACCTGATAGTACTGCACGCCTTCGTTCTTCACCGTCAGCACGTCCTGCGCCCCGGCGATGCGCGTGAGCTGCGCCTGCACCTCCTGGGCCAGGCGGTTGAGGGTGTCGAGCTCGGAGCCGAAGATCTTCACCGCCAGATCGCCGCGCACGCCGGTGAGCATTTCCGACACGCGCATGTCGATGGGCTGGGTAAAGTTGATGGCGACGCCCGGAAAATCCCTCATCACCCGGCGGATCTGGTCGATCACCCACGCCTTGTCGCGCACGCGCCACTCGCTCATGGGTTTGAGCACCAGGAAGGTGTCGGTCTGGTTCAACCCCATGGGATCCAGTCCCAGTTCGTCGGCACCGGAGCGGGCGATGATGTGCTTGACCTCGGGCACGCGCTGCATGACGGCGCGCTGCACGCGCAAATCCAGGGCGATGGTCTGGTCCAGGCTGACGGAGGGCAGTTTTTCCAATTGCAGGATCACGTCCCCCTCGTCCAGCGTCGGCATGAAGGTCTTGCCGATGAAGGGATAGACCGCCGCCGCACCGGCCAGCAAGACCGCGGCCCCCACGCCCACCCATTTGCCGTGGCCCAGCGCCCAATCCAGCATGGGCCCGTAGAGCGCGTGGGCCTTGCGCACCAGCCAGGGATCGGCATGCGCGCCCGCCTTGAGCAACCAGGAGGCCAGCACGGGAATGACCGTGAGCGAAAGCAGCAGCGACCCGGCCAGCGCGAACACGATGGTGAGCGCCACCGGCACGAAGAGCTTGCCTTCCAGCCCCTGCAGGGTGAGCAGGGGCATGAACACGATGATGATGATGAGCACGCCCGACACCACCGGCACGATCACCTCCAGCACCGAACGGTAGATCACGTGCAGCTTGGGCAGCTCGCGCGCACCGCGGTCGTGCGCCAGATGGGTGACGATGTTTTCCACCACCACGACGGCGCCGTCCACCAGCATGCCGATGGCGATGGCCAGTCCGCCCAGGCTCATGAGGTTGGCCGAAAGGCCGAACTGGCGCATGAACAAAAAGGTGATGAGCGCGGCCAGCGGCAGCGAGGCCGCCACCACCACCGCGGCGCGCAGATTGCCCAGGAACAGCACCAGCAGCACCAGCACCAGGACGATGGCCTCGGCCAGCGCTTTCGAGACCGTGCCCACGGCGCGCTCCACCAGCGCGCCACGGTTGTAGAAAGTCTCCAGCTTGACGCCCGGCGGCAGGGTGCGCTGGATGTCCGCGAGCTTGGCCTGCACTTCGGCCACGACCTGGCGCGCGTTCGCGCCGCGCAGGCCCAGCACCAGGCCTTCGGCGGTTTCCTCGCGGCCGTCGCGCGTCACGGCGCCATAGCGCGTGAGGCTGCCGAAGGCCACTTTGGCGACCTCCCCTACGCGCACCGGCACGCCGTGGACGTTGCCGACCACGATATTGCGCACGTCGTCGAGCGTGCGGATCGCCCCCTGCACCCGCACCACCAGAGTTTCCTCGCCGCTGGTGATGCGCCCGGCCCCGTCGTTGCGGTTGTTGCGCGCCAGGGCCTGCTCCAGATCGGACAGCTTCAGGCCGCGGGCGGCCAACGCCTCGCTGTCCGGCGTCACCTCGAAAGTGCGCACCAGGCCGCCCAGCGTATTCACGTCGGCCACGCCGGGCAGGGTGCGCAGTTGCGGGCGGATGACCCAATCCAACAGGCTGCGCTTCTGCGCCAGCGACAGGCTGCCGCCTTCCACGGTAAACATGAACATCTCGCCCAGGGGGGTGGTGATGGGCGCCAGGCCGCCGCTGATGCCCTCCGGCAAGCCGCCCAGCACGTTGTTGTAGCGCTCGGCCACCTGGCTGCGGGCCCAATAGACGTCCGTGCCTTCGGCGAAATCAATAGTGACGTCGGCCAAGCCGTATTTGGCCACCGCGCGCAAAATGCGCTCCCTGGGAATGCCCAGCATTTCCGCCTCAATGGGGGCGACGATGCGGGTTTCCACTTCTTCCGGCGTCATGCCGGGGGCCTTGAGGATGAGCTTGACCTGCGGCGTGGAAACATCCGGAAAGGCATCGATGGGCAACTGCCGGAAAGCCTGGATGCCGGCACCGATCAGCAGCACGGTCAAAAGCGCGACCAGCAGCCGCTGCGAAAGGCTGAATGCGACCAACTTGTTCAACATGGCCTACTCCCCGCCTTCGCCGCCCACGCCGGTCCAGATCGCCTTGATCTGCGACGCGCCCGCCACCGCCACGGTTTGGCCTGCCGCCAACGGCCCGCGCACCCAGACGGTTTGCGGCGTGCGCGCCGCGACGCTCACGGCCACCGGCCGGAAGCCCGCAGGCACCGCCACGAAGACATAATCCCGGCCCTGGTTGCGCACCAGCGCCCCCGCCGGCAGCGGATAGCCCGCCGCGGCCAGGTGCAGCTGCACTTCCACCGCCTGCCCCACGGCCAGATTCCTGGGGCTGCCCTCCAGGCGCGCGCGCGCGGTGACGGCCTGGCTCGCCCCGGCCACGCGCCCCACGCTCACGACCCGGCCGCGAGCCTCACCCACTCGTACCGCCGTGCCCGAGGTGATGTCCGCCGCCTCGGTGACCGGCACGTCCAGGTCCACCCACAGGGGATCCAGGCGCCCCACGGTGAAGAGCGGCGCCGCCGCGTCCACGCGCTGGCCCGGCATGGCATGCGCCTCCAGCACCACGCCGGCTCTGGGCGCCGTCAGCGCCAAACCTGCGCCGCCGATTCTGCCCGCTTCCATGGCCGCGACCGTGCCCGCCGGCACGCCCATGATCTTGAGGGTCTGGCGCTGCTGCGCCAGGGCGGCCTCGGCCTGCGCGAGATTGGCGCGCGCCGCGTCGTAACGGCTCGCGGCGATGATACCTTCGTCGAGCAGTTGCTTGTCGCGCGCGTAAACGCCGCGCGCCAGGCGGCTTTGGCTCGCGGCCTGCAGCAACTCCTTCTGCGCCATGGCCAGATCCGGGCTCAGCAGGCGCGCCAGCACCTGGCCGGCCTTGACCTGCGCATTGATCGCCACCTTCACTTCGCTGACCACCCCGCTGGCTGGAGCGGCGACAATGGCCAACTGTTCAGGCGGCAGCATGATGCGGCCGGGAAGGCGCAGCGTGCCGGCGCTGCCTTTCGCGCCCGCCAGCGCCTGGGTGCGCACACCCAAGGCCTGTGCCTGAGCAGCGCCCAGAGGAATGTCCGCCGCCTGGGCGGGGATGACGCAGGCGGCCGCCAAGGCCGCACCCCATAGGGAGATTTTCATTTCCGTTCGCTCCGATGACTCGATCCATACAGGACGGGGAGCGGCCGATGCGCCTACCCGGCGGCGCACGGCCGCTGGGGCGCATCGGGGCGCTCCGCCTCAGGCGAGACGGAACGGGGGCGCTTGCGAGGGGGGAGTCAGCCGGTGAACATCCGCCGGCGGCGCCTGTGCACCCAAGCCGCCCGGCAGGCTGCCGGTTTGGGCGACACGCAGGCCGTGATCCGCGCCGCGCGGCAGCAGCGCCTGCTGCAGGTGGAGCAACAGGGCCCGCTGACCCTGCGGAGCCGCCTGGGCCACGCCGATCTCGGTGCCATCCGGCAGCGCGGCATTGTGCCAATAGGGCAACGGGCTCGCGGATGCGACTTCCAGCCCGTGCATATGCGCGCCGCCTTGCGCCATTTGGCCCAGCATGTGGGCGTGCAGCAGCGGGCTCGCGCCTTGCAGCAGGGCGAGCCAGAACACCAGGAGCAAGCGGCGCCAGGACATCAACATAAGCAACAGCTTATTCTTTAAGCGTGTATTCAGTCAATTCCCAGGCGCTCCAGGCGGTAGCGCAGGGAGCGGAAAGTCACACCCAGCAGGCGCGCCGCCGCGGTCTTGTTGTAGCGCGTTTTTTCCAGCGCGTCCTGGAGGGCTGCGCGCTCCACCCGGTCCAAATAGTCTTGCAGCGGATACGTGCCGACCGCCCCTGCCGCGTCGCCCACCGTCTCCGCCGGCGGCGCCAAATTCAGATCGGCTACGCTCAGTTCGCGGCCTTCCGCCAGGGCGCAGGCCCGCTCCAGGATGTTTTCCAGCTCGCGCACGTTGCCGGGAAAGGCGTAGCCCTTGAGCGCTTCCACCGCGTCGTTTCTGAGACTCATGCCGCTCCCCTGGCGGCTCAGCAGATATTCGGCGATGGCGGGAATGTCTTCGGGCCGCTCGCGCAGGGCCGGCAGGTTCAGTTCGATGACGTTGAGCCGGTAATAAAGATCCTGGCGAAAGCGCCCGGCCTCCACGAGCTTGGCCAGGCTCTGGTGGGTGGCGCTGATGATGCGCACGTCCACCGCTTCCTCCTGGCCGGCGCCCAGGCGCCTGACCTTTTTTTCCTGCAGCACGCGCAAGAGCTTGACCTGCATGGGCAGCGCCAGCTCCGCCACCTCGTCGAGGAACAGCGTACCGCCGTGGGCGGCCTGGAAAAAGCCCTCGCGGTCGGATTCGGCGCCGGTGAAGGCGCCCTTGCGATAGCCGAAGAACTCGGCCTCCACCAGCGTGTCGGGGATGGCGCCGCAGTTCACCGCGACGAAAGGCCCGCCGCCGCGCGGCCCGCGCGCGTGGATGAGGCGCGCCGCCAGCTCCTTGCCGCTGCCCGATTCGCCGCCGATGTGCACCGGCGCCTGGGTGCGCGCGAGCTTTTCGATCTGGCGCCGCACCTCATGCATGGCCTGGGAGGCGCCGATGAGTTCACGCTCCTGCGGCGGGCGGTGCGGATCTTCCGGCACCTTGAGCGCCGACTTCACCAGCGCGCGCAACTGGTCCAGCGACACCGGCTTGGCCAGATAATCGAAAGCGCCCGCCTTGAGCGCCAGCACGGCGTTTTCCGCGGTGCCGTAGGCGGTGATGACGGCCACCGGCAGGCTGGGGCGATGCTCGCCGACGCAGCGCACGATGTCCAGGCCGTCGCCGTCGGGCAGCCGCATGTCGGTGAGCACCAAATCCAGGCTCCCTTCCTTGATGCGCCGCATGGCTTCCTGGACGCTGCCGGCGCGCTCGGTATCGAGCCCCATGCGCCCCAAGGTCAGCTCCATGAGATCGAGCAGGTCGGCCTCGTCGTCGACCACGAGTATGCGGGGAGCATCTTTCAGCATGGCTGGCTCAGGCGGAAGCAGGCTCCCGCATCGGGACGCTCCACATATTCCAGGCGCGCGCCGTTGGCTTCCGCCAGCTCGCGCGCGATATAGAGCCCCAGGCCGGAGCCCTGCGCGTCGGTGGTGAAGAAAGGCTCGAACAGGCGCGCGCGGTGCTCCGCCCCGACGCCCGGACCGTCGTCCTCGACGCTCAACTCGACTTTGTCGGCACCTGCCGCGGTACGCAGGCGCACCGGCGCGCCGCCGCCGTGGCGCACGGCGTTGCGCAGCAGGTTCCAGAGTATCTGGCGCAAATGCTGGGGGTCGAAGCGGAGGAAAAGATTCTCGGCCATGTTGGTAATGACGGCATGCGCGGGGATTTCTTCAGTGCGTTCCCACTCCTCCAGGCACTCGGCGACAAACATTCCCAGATCGATGCGCTCCGCGCTCAGGCGGTCGCGGCGATTGAGCATGAGCACGTCCTGAACCAGCCGATCCAGACGCCGGCTGTTCTTGCCTATGATCCCGGTGAGCTTGGCCACGGCGGGGTCGGCGGGCAGCGATTCGTGCAGCAGCTCGGCGGCCTGCAGAATGGCGGCCAGCGGATTGCGAATCTCGTGGGCGATGCTGGCGGTCAGGCGCCCCAGCGCAGCCAGCTTGATCTGGCGTGCGGCGGCCTCGATGCGGCTCTGGTCTTCCAGGCGGATCACCACGCCGCGCGGCAGGCGCTGCACTTCGGCGCGCCACTCGCGCCCCTGCACGCGCAGCGGTGCGCGCAGGCCGCCCGTGGGCTCTTCCAGATAGCGGGCCAGTTCGGGCGGCAGCGTTCGGTTCAAGCCTTCGAGCCCAAACAATTCGCGCGCCACCGGATTGGCATAAAACACCTCGTGGCGCTCGTCCAGGGCGACGATGGCGTCCGCCAGCTCCCGCGCCACCAGGGCGTTGACCTGGTTCAGCCGCTCCAGGGAGCGCGCCTGCGCCAGCGCCAGATCCTCGCTCGCCTGGGCGCGCCGGCTCAAGGTATGGGTCAGCCAAGCCGTGGCGAAATAGCCGATGGCCAAGAGCGCCGTCTGCAGAAAAGTATCCATGCCGTCCCGCAGCTGCATGACGCGGTTGCTCTGCATCACCAGCACGGCGACGCTGGCGAGCGCAGCGTAGAAGAACACCAGGCGGCCGCGGCCGATGAGCGCGCCGGAGGCGATCGACACCAGCAGCAGCAGGCCCAGGCCGCTCCTGATGCCCGAGCCCAGCGCCATGAGGATGGTGACGAAGGCGATGTCGGTGACGATGTGCACGCTCAGCTGCAAGGGGAAGGCCGGCCAGCGCGCGCGTATCGCCAGGACGAACAGGGCGCCGAGCACCAGGTAGGCGAGGGCGACGAAACGGAAAGACGCCGCCGCCTCGATGCCGAACAGGCCGCTGCCCGCCGCCGTCAGGCTGAAGAAGAAAAACGCCGTCGCCAGCGTCAGGCGGTAGAGATTGAAATAATCCAGCGAGCGCCAATGGGAAGGAAAATAGCCCGGCAGCTCGGGCAGGCGGGGCTCAGCCGGCATGGGCGCGGGTCAGCGGCGCACGGGGCCGAGCTTTTGATGCTCCGCGCTGCAATAGAACTCGCCCTTGGAAAGGATCGCCTCGCTGCGCGGCAGATTCACCCGGCAATGCGCGCAACGCACCATGTCTTCCACCGCATCGGCCGGCGCAGCGCCGGACCCCAAAACCTGGCGCCGCTGGGTGGACTTGAAATAGAGGTAAACCAGCACGCCGACGAGCGCGAAAAACAGCAGCTTTCCCAAGACGATGCTCCGGACGGAATCTGGGCGGGGGGAATCACAAAAACGCCGCGACATCTTACCCCGGCGCCCGGCGAATTGCACGGGCGGCGCCGGCATCCGCCCGCCGGCCATCTTCCGCGCACCTCTCGAAGAATGGACGGGGCGCTCCTCCCGACAGCGCTGCGTCCGCTTTGCGCCGATGAGGCGTGTGCCCCCGCCGCGTACCGGGCGTCAATGCCGCACCACTTCGCTGACCGCTTGGGTCGCGGCGCGCGTGATCGCCCTGGGCACGTAGGCCAGGGGCGAGCGCCAGCCGCCCAGCGAGCGCCACAGCCACGCGGCGCGCAAGCCGTAAAGCCAGGCCAGGGCGCGGTCACCTTCCACGCCCTCGTCTTCCCCCAATGCGCGCGCCAGGCGGTCCATGGCGTGCGCCAGCGCCGGCCGACGCTGCTCGAAGCTCAAGGCACCGATGCGCCGCAGATCGCGGCTCAACCCAGATTCCAGCCGCGGATCGCGCCGCAGACGCCGCGCCAGACGAATAAAGCGGTTCATTTCGTACAGCACGGGCTCATCGCATGGCTCGGCAAAAGGCTTGGCCGCCAGGCGCAGGAATCTGCGCAGCCCCCAGGCGACGCTGCCGGCACCATTCAGCGCCTGCTCGGCGCCGCGCGGATTCAGATTCAGCACGGCGCGCACGGTCGCATCCACCCGCGACGGCGGAATGCGGCCGCGCGCGGCGTAGCAGGCGGCTTGCGTCATCGCTCCGGCTGCCATCGCCATGGCGCGCGCGCGCTCGGGATCGAGCTCGCCCTGCAAGGCAAGGGTGAACAGCAGCGCGATGAAAAAAGACGCGAACAGAAAAAACAGCTCTGCAGATGGCGATGCGGCGGCAAGCATGTCCGGGTTCAGGGGAGCGCGGATTTCTTCAATGTAGACAAGCCGGCCGCGACAAGTTGCGGATGCGGAATTTTTTCCGGGCGAACCCCTGCTCGATTTTTGCGCCCATGCACCATGCCGCGCTCCAAGGCAGTGCAAGCAAGCCCGGCGTTAATCGTCTTTTAAATATTTTCCCCATTTTTTTCATTAACCTACGCTTATTTTTGAAGGCACGCTGCTTGCTTACTGCCGATTCAGAGGGCGATAAGCTCTACTCGTGCCCGTGCCTATTTTTTAATCATGGCAGCGGGGTTTGCGTACTTGAATGAAAGGAGCAGCGATGGCGGCAACGGCTTGGCTTTCTCATGGCGACACCTCCTGGCAACTGATTGCGGCGACCATCGTCGGCATGCAGAGCGTGCCGGGCTTGGCCATCCTGTACGGCGGGATCGTCAAGAAAAAATGGGCCGTCAACTCGGCTTTCATGGTCTTTTACGCTTTTGCCGCGGTGCTGGTTGCCTGGCTGCTGTGGGGCTACAACATGGGCTTCGGCCCGGAATGGCAGCCATTCGTCGGCATGCCCGGCCCCATCGCAAGCATGGCAGATGAGCTGAAGCAGGCGGCCATTCCGGCAGCCAATGCGACGGCCGCATTCCCCATGTCGGCCATGGTGTATTTCCAGTTCGTCTTCGCCGCCATCACCCTGATCCTGATCGCCGGCTCGGTGGTGGCGCGCATGAGCTTTCTCGCCTGGATGATCTTCGTACCGGCCTGGCTGACCTGTTCCTATGTCATCGGCGCCTTCAGCCTGTGGGGCGGCGGCTGGCTCGCGCAAAAAGGGGTGCTCGATTACTCGGGCGGCTACGTCATCCACCTGGCGGCCGGCATCTCCGGCTTCGTCGCCGCGTGGGTCGTGGGGCCGCGCCATGCCCGCGACCGCGAAAACTTCATGCCCAACAACATCCTGCTCATGCTCGCCGGCGCCGGGCTGCTGTGGCTGGGCTGGAACGGCTTCAACGGCGGCGACCCCTATTCCGCCAATGCCGACGCAGGCGCCGCGGTGCTCAACACCAACGTGGCGACGGCCATGAGCCTTCTGGTCTGGATGCTGCTGGACTACATCATCTACGGCCGGCCCTCGGTGATCGGTGCCGTGCAGGGCATGATCACCGGCCTGGTCGCCATCACCCCGGCAGCGGGCTTCGTCAACGGCTACGGCGCGCTGCTGATCGGCCTGCTGTCGGGCAGCATTCCCTGGTTCACCATGAACGTGCTGGGCAAGCGCCTGAGCTTCTTCCGCAAGGTGGACGACACCTTGGGGGTGTTCCATACGCACGCGGTGGCGGGGCTGCTGGGCGGCATCGCCACCGGTTTTCTCGCCACCCCGGAAGGCGCGGCGGCCTTCGGCGTGCCGAACAATTTCGGCCTGCTCTACGGCAATCCGCACCAAGTGGTGCTGCAGCTCATCGGCGCCGGCTTCATCATCGTCTTCAACATCGTCGTCACCTTCGTGCTGCTGAAGATCATCGGATTGTTCGTGCGCCTGCGCATGCCCGAGGAAATCCTCGAAGTGGGCGACGATGCCGTACACGGCGAGGAAGCCTACGCTTTCTACGGCGACGGCCAGCGCCAACCGGTGCTGGGGGACTGAAGGGCCCGTCCTGCGCCCAACGGCTGGCCGCTTGCCTTGAGCCCAGCCGCCTTGCCACGGCCTGCGCCGTCGGCAAGGGTGAAAGGACCGTCAAGCATTTATCGAATCCTCGGCAACGCCCCGGCACATCAGCCCGCTCAGCGGCTCCGGCTCGTGTATAGCATACCCTTGCGCACAGTCCACGCCCACTTCACGCAATTCGTCCAGGATCATGTCGTTTTCCACAAACTCCGCGACGGTCCTAATGCCCATGACGTGGCCAATGCGGTTGATTGACTCCACGATGGCGCGGTCGATTGGATCCTGCACCATGTCCTTGACGAACACGCCGTCGATTTTAAGGAAATCAACGGACAGATTTTTCAGATAAGCGCAGGACGACATACCGGTGCCAAAATCGTCCAGCGCGAAACAGCAGCCCTTTTTTTTCAGCTTGGCGATGAAACGACGCGCCTGATTCAGATTCGCAATGGCGGCGGTTTCCGTGATCTCAAAACAAATATGGCCCGGCAGGATGCCGTAGGCGTCAAAGCGCTCGACCACGAAATCGAGGAAATTTTCATCGGATAGCGACGGCCCAGAGACGTTTATGGAGAAGAACAGCGCCTCCTTTTCTTCTCCGGCGCGGGTTGCAAGCCATTCGAAGGTGCGACTCACCACCCGTCGATCGATGGAAGCAATCAGATTGTAGCGTTCGGCGGCGGGCAGGAAGATCGCCGGCGGGATCAGTTCGCCGCTCTCATCACGCATACGCACTAAAATTTCGAAATGCCTATGATTGTCGGCTGTCGCCAGCGGCCTGATTTCTTGGGCGTACAGTACAAAACGGTCTTCTTCCAACGCCTTGTTGATACGGGAGACCCATCGCATCTCGGTGTGCCGCCTGACCTCTTCCTCGTCGCCATTGGATAGCCGTACCCTATTGCGCCCACTCTCCTTGGCGGCGTAGCACGCCGCGTCCGCCGCAGACAACACTTTCGAGGCGCTGCCGCTTAACATGTCGATCGGCACCAATCCGATGCTGGCGCCGACCCCAAACAATTCATCCTCCCAGGAGCACTTGAAAGCTGCGATGGCATTGCGAATCTTCTCCGCGATCTCCACACCCCGATCGATCGGGCACCCCTCCAACAAAACCCCGAACTCATCCCCGTTCAGCCGGGCTAGCGTGTCGCATTCGCGCATCTGCCCACTCAGCAACGTGGCGATCTGCCGCAACATCTCGTCACCGGCCTTATGGCCGCAGGTGTCATTGACCACCTTGAACTGATCAAGATCGATATACATGAGAGCGTGCCGTGCAATCTGACCCCTGGCCCTGTCTATCGAAACGGCAAGACGGCGTTCGAATTCATGCCGATTTATCAGGCCCGTAAGGGGATCGTGGCTCGCTTGCCAGGCGAGCTGGCGTGCCAGCGCGCGTGATTCGGCAACATCATTGAATACCACCACCGTACCAATTGCCTGGCCTTGTTCATTGCGAACAGGCGCCACCGAATCATTGACCGACGCCGTTTGCCCGGCTCGCGCCACCAGCGTACGGCGCTTGGGCGTTGACTCCAGGCCATGGAGGCGCCCCAGCGCAGTCGGGCTCCCAATCGGTTCCCGCGTGGCTTCGTCGACTACCCGATATACGTCGGCCAGGCGCACTCCGCGGGCCTCTTCAAGCTTCCATCCGGTAAATTTTTCAGCCGCCGGGTTCAAATAATCTATGCGATCTTCGGCATCCGTAGTGATTACTCCATCAGCGATGGAGTGCAAAGCCGCCCGGGCCAGTTCCTTGTCGCGGAAGCGTTCATTTTCCGCGCACAGAATGCCATTACGGGCCTTCGTTGCGGCGAGAGTGCCTAGGGCCGCCGCCACGCCCAGCATAAACATCAGGATCAGGTTCTCGTGGAACGTGTGCTGTGCCTCCACCATTGCCTGTTGGCTCAACTTGCGCTGGTAAGCGACGATTTCATGGTAAGCGGGCAGCAAGCGGCTCTGGGCATGGATTGCCCTGACGATCAGAGTCCGGGCGCCCTGCCTATCTCCATTCGAGATGGCTGCTGCCGCTTGATCCTCGGCGGCCGACGCGGACCTCGCAGCACCCAGCGCCCGAGCAAATGCCGCTTTTTCTTCGGGAGTCAGGCTCATCGATTCAAACCGGCGGCGACCCTCGATAAATCGACTTGACAGCGCATCGAAGCGCATCAATTCAGCATCGCGTCGAAACGAATCGTCGGTGAAATACATGGCGCTCAGGCTCGCCAAACGCTCCCGTGCGATATAGCGCATCTCCGTCACCAGTTCGCTCCTGGCGTTGCTCTCGTTCACCAGTGCCAGCGTGCGCCTCTGCGCAGCCGTCATGTCGACAACGCTGATCGCCCCTAACGCGGCCACAAGGACCAACAACAAGCCCAGAACGAGAATATGCTTGGGATTCCAGGAAAACATCAGGGCAACCTCGGGGCTCGGAAAGCGAGGGGCAATAGGTTCGAACGGGCGGGGCGCGGCCCTGCATGCCTGCCGTCCGCGGAAGTCGATTCCTGACCCGATGCCCGACAGGCCCGGCCGCTCGGGATGAGGAAAGATAGCGCGCACGCCGAAGATGAGGGCGGCGCCGCCGCCCGACCCTGGCGCAGATCGAGAATCTGTTGCAGCGCCGCCTCGATGCCGTGGCGCCGGGCACCCTCTTGGGGAAAGCGTTGTATTGCCTGGGAGGCCGGGGGCCGAAGCTCATTCGCCGCCGAGGATTTGGCCGAGACCATGGAAGAAGATTGCCGCTTTGGACCGTGCCGCTACATGTACGGCACGGTTGGCGTCTGAATCGAAGGTATCGTCACACTCGGGGCTTGAATCGAAGGCACCTGGACCGTAGGCGCCACCATCTTCGGCATCGGCATGGTCGATATCCGGCCACTGGGGGGCGCCGGCATTGCGGCCCCCATGCCTCCCGCTTGATCGCCGCCGGTCAATGACATCCGTGTCACAGCGGATAGGTAGGACATGGCGGGCAAGTGAACCGTCATGGGATCGACGTCGGCAAGCACGTGGTCAACATCCAGCGTTCCATTCGGCTTAAGCGTCGCATTCAGCAGAACCATCTGTGCACCGGCATGCGCAGGCATGCCAGTCAAGGCCAGGAAACCAACCGGCGAAGACAATTCGCCTCCGTTGCTTGAAACCTCCCCAACAGCAGTGACTTGCATCCCCGCATGGGCAACGTTCAAAGCGGCCATGTGCGTTGCCTGCACCCAGCGTACAACTCCTGCATCCAGCAGCCCGGTGAGCCGCACGACGGCGCCGACCTTCAGGCCGGACAGCGCATCAGCAGGCAGATGAACCGACAGACCGTCGATTTTGGCCACTTGCAATGCGGGGTCAATCGCATCAATCTGCCCGCGCAACAGCACAGGCACTGAGCGCGTTTCGGCCCCGCCACTCGCTGCCATCCGATGCACCCCATAGGCCAGCCAGCGACCGCCGCCGGTCGCCAGCGCGCTGACACTCACGACATCCCCAGAATGCAAATCGGCCAAACTCAGCACCCGGCCCCGGGAAGATTGCACCGAGGCGCCGAGCCCTATCACGACGGTTTGCCCCAGCACCGTCAAACTGTGCGACTCCATGTCGACACGGCCCACCGGGCCGACGATGGCGTGCTCTATCCGCACCTCTTGCGCGAACGGTTTGCCGTCCTTCACGGCGCCCCGAACGAGCACGGCGTCTCCGGTGCGCAAGATGACGTGGCGCAGCGGCCTGCCGTCGACCACGTACCGCGTCTGCGCATCGAGTTCGAATTCCGTGCCGTTGACAAAAATACTGCCGAACCGCTGAATGAACCCGATGCCGACGATGCCCGTCCCGCCGATGCCGCCAACGCCTTCTTGTTCAATACCCGTGCCACCGATCCCCCCTGGCGCGGCCCAGCCGAACTGTACGCAGACCAGCAGCAAAGCGAGCAGCCAGCGTGTTGCCGCCGCCCGAATACGTGCGATGCTCATTTTTCTTCCTCGTTTGGAGTGGGCGGAGCGGGTGCCGGCTCTTCAAAGTAATACACACCGAAGCGCATGCGCCGTTGTTCACTCGATGCGGATTCCGGGATGGTCGCTTCGGCCTGGCTGACTTGCGCGTGCGCCTGGCTCAGGACGTTCGCCCCCAATTGCTCCAGTTGGGGGCGGATCACATCCAGTACGCCGACTGGCAAGGCATCAAAAAACAGTGCGCGTTCGATAAACGGCGGCCTGTGCTCCAGGTTGTGCACGGCGCTTTGCAAGTGGTCCCCGACGTTTTGGCCCAGGAACGCCAGCTTGTCCTCCGGGAGGTCTGAAATATAGGCCATGCGCAACAGGCCAATGCGGCCATCGGCGGGATCCACTTGCGCCACGCCGGCACGGACAAGCTCGTCCAGGATCGCACGCGGCCGCATGTCCGCCTTGGCCAGACGCGTCAAGGTCTCAAAATCCGGCCCCTGCTCCGCACGCATGGACAAGCGCAACGGCCGTCGATCGGCGCTCAGGAATTCCGGTCTTGCGCCCCATAATGCAACT
Source organism: Pseudomonadota bacterium (assembly GCA_021802555.1). Lineage (GTDB taxonomy): Bacteria > Pseudomonadota > Gammaproteobacteria > Burkholderiales > Thiobacillaceae > JAJXXS01. The sequence continues at coordinate 82,508 of JAJZRU010000002.1, read as the reverse complement.
ACCTTCGAGGCCACGTTCGCATCCGCGCGCAACCCGACGTCCATCCCGCCTTCCGCCAACATCTCGCGCAAGCGCTTGACCTCCTTGCGATGTATGCCTGTCATCAGAGTCAGGCGGCTATCCGTCAGGGGCCGACCGCCCAGGGCTCCGTAATGGCGGATCGTCTCGTCCACATAGACCATCTTGAGCAAATCCACCAGCGTGCCGTAGGTACAGCCCTGCCCGACGAGGTATCGCACCAGCGGGCGCAGCAGGGCGAGCAGAGCGGCTTTCAGGGCATCTTGCATACGCGGTTGGCAGACGGAGGAAGGGGATCGCCGGCCCGAAAGATTCGACCATTAGCGTATCGGGCCGGTTTTTGCGTGCCTAGGCGATCTAAGGAATCACTCAGGGTCAGAAAACATATTGCGCCGCCACGCCGACGCCGAAGTTTGAGGTGCTGTTGGTCAGCCCCTTGTCCACAAAGACCTGAAAGCCGCTGCCTGCCGTAGTGACGTTATAGTTCCAGGCCACAATGAAATCCGACGGGGCGCTCCGCCCGGCCTGCACGGCACTCGTGCCCGACACCATCGCCGTCAAGAAATTCGCGCCAGTGACAGCATAGGTGGCGCCAGCCTTATAGGTCCAAAGATTTTTGAGCGTATATCCGCTGGGGTTTCCGACTACCCGATAGCCTATGCTGGCAAACGGGAATAGCGTCGGGCTTAATGTCTGCTGGAAGCTCACGCCGGCTTCGTAATCATCTTTTCCGGTTCCCAGGCCATCGGATCGAGACGCCGTGCCGAATTTGATTTTTCCATAGGGCGTGACGGAGGGCGTCAGACCGGACGCGCTCAAAAGCGTATAGCTGCCTTTTAGCCAAACGTCACCGAGGCCGGAGACATTTCTCGTCTTCCCTGTTTGTCCGCCGACAATCACGCCGCCTGAAATTGTGGAACCGGCCGGCAGGCCTTGGATCGACTCATAAGGCACCGTCAATTTGACCGAGGCATTGCCGTTTTGGTATTGCAGCCAGGTCGAATCGTAATAAATATTGATGTTATGGCCCGTGCCGTAGGTTCCCTGAAAAAAAGACGGGGAATTCCCCACGGTCAAATGGGAATCCGCATAGGCCATGGAAGAGCCTGCGGCAAGCAAAACCGGAACGGCAAGGCTGCGAAGCTTGATTGGGAACATAGAGTTACCTCACGATGGACAAATCAAAAAACAGAATGAATGGGTTCCCGAACGAAGCACTCAGGAACCCATCAGAAAAATGTCTAGCAATTCTCGTTGGTAGACACGGCTTTATATCATGATTACATTTGCGGCACGTTCGGAGCCTGCACGGACGGCACGTTCACGGCGGGAGCCTGTATAGACGGCACGCTCACGGCGGGAGTCTGCACGGACGGCACGCTCACGGCGGGAGTCTGCACGGACGGCACGTTCATGGCGGGAGTCTGCACAGCAGGCATGTTCACGCCGGGGGTCTGCATAGTCGGCACGTGAGCTTGCGTCTGTACGGCGCCCCTGGCGCCAAACGCCTGGGCCGCATGCAGCGTAGTTTCGTTGATTGCATGTGGGTTGGCATTCGCCGCCCCTGCGTTAGCAGCATTCGCGCCAGACCCGATGCCAGCGCCAGACCCGGTGCCAGCGCCAGACCCGATGCCAGCGCCAGACCCGGTGCCAGCGCCAGACCCGGTGCCAGCGCCAGACCCGGTGCCAGCGCCAGACCCGGTGCCAGCGCCAGACCCGGCACCAGCGCCAGACCCGGCACCAGCGCCAGACCCGGCACCAGCGCCAGACCCGTGACCCGAACCGCCGCCAGAGCCGTTGCCCGAACCGCTACCCAAACCACCGCTTACGTCCGTCGAAACCTTGCTGTTCGACGAGACATTCGTCCGTGTCGCCGCGCTGCCTGGGCCTGCAGCCGTGGTCGACCCTAGGTTTGCGTTTGCCGAAACTGACGCCGAACCGTCGAATGTTGCCCGTGAGGGCGTGGTGGGCTGCGCCTGGGCGGGCAGGCCCACGGAAAATCCGGCAGCGATGAGAGCGATGGCCAAGAGAGATTTTTTCATGATGAGCTCCAAAAAGATCAAAGAAGAGGGGTGTGAAACAACATGCCTGGGTAAAGGCCCGAGGCACAGTAGCAATAGTAGTGGGCAATTTTCCCACGTCAAGAAAAACGACCCAGGGAATTCGAGCAAGCCGACAAGTGGGCAATTTGCCGGCTTTGACGGTGCCATCGGACAGAAAACGGTATAGAAGATGGGGAAGGGACGTTTTTACGGATCCCGAAAGGCGACTCTAACGGACATGGCGAATCGCCGCCCCAAATCATGAAACGCTCTTATCGCCCTGTCCGTTTCCCTCACCCCAGCCCTCTCCCAGAGGGCGAGGGGGACGCGGCAACGCTGCGCGTTGTTTCACGCTAAAAGCGCTCAGGCATATCTTCGAACTGGGGCTGAGTCTGGAGGAGCCGGCCTTCGTCGGTGCCTCGGGCAAGGAAGATCTGACGCGCACGGTATCGTGACCGCGTATTTCGGCCCCATGCCAAAATCGGTCACGATCGAGCGAAATCGCCGGTCACGTTGGGCCGAAATACGCACCCCTGGAAGGCGGCATCGAAGGCCGCAAGGAGACGGGATCGGCCTTCGTCGATGTAGGCGTGTTGGGGGCGGCGCCCGGGGGCAAGCCGAGCCTGGAACTCAAGCTCGACCTGGGCGGCGGCCTGGTGCTGCACCTGGTGCGCGGCTGATGTTCTTTCCGGAAGGCCAGGTGCGGGTGCATGTCTATGGCCGGCCCACGGACATGCGCAAATCCTTCGACGGCCTGTATGCCCTGACGCGCCAGGAACTCGGGCAGGATCCGACCAGCGGCCGCCTGTTCGTCTTCATCAACCGGCGGGCGACGCAGATGAAGATCCTGTACTGGGACCGCACCGGCTTCTGCCTGTGGGCCAAGCGGCTGGAAGAAGGGCGTTTCCTGTCCGACTGGCGCCGGGTGGCGACGCGGGAGATGGACTGGACCGGGCTCAAGCTGCTGCTCGAAGGCATCGAAGCGAAGGCGATGCGCAAGCGCCACCAAAGACCGGATAATTGTTCGCCAAATCCTGCGCAAAGCCGCATGGGGAGCGGCTTTGCGGTATAATGGCACCCTGATTTCAGCGACTGCCAAGTCTTAAAGATCGGCTTTGTTCAGCCCGCGGCAAATCGTCGATCTGATGCCCGCACCGGTAAAGCTGGGTCACTGCGAGACATAAGCTCGCCAGCCGCCATAGTGAGTAATCTCCTGTAGACCCGTCACGCTGTAGGCTTCGCACAGAAAGCCCTGCATGTATTCACCGTTCTCCAAGAGCACCGGGCCTATACCTAGCGGCGGTGCAATGGCCGCGACAAAAGTGCCATAGTCCTTCACGGGAAGCTCCCATACCTCAATCTCGATCGTAGCGCCGGCCTCACTGCGCACCAATCCGGGTCGCTTGCCGTCGGCCAGCGCATAAAGACGGTAAGCAGGTGCGGTGCGGGTGGCGGCTATCAGCCGGCCTCCCCGTTCGACCAGTTGATGGTTCAAAGGCAAGCCCGATAGGTGAGCCCCCACGACGGCGATACGCACCCTGGCGGACGGCAAGGCAGGGAAAGCCTCATCGGCCAGACTCTCGCCTGTGGCTCCCAAGGGGAGTGTGCCGGCCTGCTGATAACGCTGCGCCAAGGCCAGCAGAGCACGGTCGGAGCCGTTGGGCGCGCAAAGGGTAATGCCCTCAGGCAATCCGTTGGATTGAACCCCCCCGGGAACAGCGACCGCGGCCATGTCCAGCAAATTCATGAAATTGGTGTAATAGCCCAGATTGGCGTTGAGGGCGAGCGGGTTTGCCTGCATTTCCGCAATAGCGTAAATCGTCGGCGCAGTCGGAGTTACCAGCACATCGATGGCGGAAAACGCCGCATCTGCCTGCCGCCTCAAGGCCTGCAGACGATGTTGGGCCGCGAAGGCTTCCGCCGCCGTATAACCTTTGCCTTGCAGTATGATCTGGCGAACCGTCGCGTCTATGGCATCAGGCTGCGCCTCGATGAATTCCTTGATCGCGAGGTAACGCTCGGCCACCCAGGGCCCCTCGTAGAGCAGCCGCGCGGCCTCAAGGAAAGGCGAAAAATCGATCTCCACTGCCGTGCCACCCAGCGCCGTGATCTGTCTGACGGCTGCCTCGAAAAAGCCTGCCGCTTCCGCATTGCCGAAAAATTCCCGCTGCCGGACCAACGGCACACCGAAGCGGAAATCGTGCGGCAAGCCGGGCCCCTGGGCATAAGGGCGGGTATAGGGGTCGGCGCTGTCTTCGCCCTCGCACACGCCCAGCACGCGCTCGGCATCCACGGCGCTCAAGGCGAAGATGGAGACCGTGTCCAGGCTGCGGCAGGCTGGGAATACCCCTGCCGCGGAGAGGCGGCCGCAACTCGGCTTCAAGCCGAGCACGTTGTTAAAAGCCGCCGGGACGCGCCCGGAACCCGCCGTGTCGGTGCCCAGTGCGAAACTCGCCAGGCCCAGCGCCACGGCGACCGCTGATCCGGAGCTAGATCCCCCCGCAATGTACGTCGGATCGAAGGCGTTGCGGCAGGGGCCATAGGGCGAGCGCGTGCCGTTGAGCCCGGTGGCGAACTGGTCAAGATTGGTCTTGCCCAGGGGAATGGCGCCGGCATCGATGAGTTTCTGCACGACGGTGGCCGACCGCTCGGGCGTATAGGCGAAGTCCGGGCAGGCACAAGTGGTGGGGATGCCCTGGAGGTCTATGTTGTCCTTGATGGCAAAAGGAATGCCGTAGAGGGGCAGGCCCTCCATGCCGCGCTCCTCCAGCGCCGCAGCCTGTTGGCGCAGGCGCCCTGCCTCGGGAGGGGTGATCCAGATGCCCCGATCCGGATAGCGGTGCACACGCTCTAACACAACCTCCACCATCCGGGTGGGCCGCAACACCCCGCGGCGATACGCCTCCAGCAAGACGGAAATTTGCATGTCCATCAAGCGCCCTCCACCAAAGCCAGCAGGTTTTGCCCGGCGGACACCGTGCCCCCCTCTCGGCAGAAAAGTCTTTCCACACGCCCGGCGGCAGGTGCGGGCACCGTGATCTCCATTTTCATGGATTCCAGGATCACCAGCGGCTGGCCCGCGGCGACGCTATCGCCGACCTGCGCCAGCATCTTCCACACGCTGCCGGCGACATGGGAGGCCACGAGGCGCGCATGCTCCGGCAAATCCAATTCGCTGTCGGCGCCGGCCTCGGCCACGCTGAGATCGTTGGCATAATCGGCCTGGCCGGAGACGGCCCAACGTTCCCTTTCCTCGGTAAAGGCCTGGCGCTGGCGCGTGCGGAAGGCGTCGATGCTGTCGGCGTGCTCCGCCAGAAAGCGGCGGTAATCGGCAAGCCGAAACACTTCTTCACGGATATCCAGGCGATAGCGGCCATGCAGGAAATCCTCGCGCAGGGTTTGCAACTCCGCGGCACTGACGGGAAAAAAATGTACCTGGTCGAAAAAACGCAGCAGCCAGGGCGTGCCTGGGGCAAATTCCGCGGTGGTCTTGTAGCGGTTCCAGATGGGCAGGGTGCGTCCCACCAGCTGATAGCCGCCGGGGCTCTCCATGCCGTAGATGCACATGTAGGCGCCGCCGATGCCGACCGTGTTCTCGGCCGTCCAGGTACGCGCAGGATTGTATTTCGTAGTAACCAGGCGATGGCGCGGATCGAGCGGCGTCGCGGCGGGCGCGCCCAGGTAGACGTCGCCCAGGCCCAATACCAGATAGCTCGCATCGAAGACGATGCGGCGCACCTCCTCCACGCTGTCCAGGCCGTTGATGCGACGGATGAATTCGATGTTGGAAGGACACCAGGGCGCATCCTTCCTCACCCCCGCCGTGTACTTGTCGATCGCCTGCTGGGTGCTGGGATCGTTCCACGACAGCGGCAGGGGCACGATGCGCGTGGGGATTTCGAGTTCATCCGGAGGCGGCAGTTCGCGTTCTGCCGCCTGCAAGGCTTCCAGCAGGCGGGCAAGCGGCAGCACATGGTTGTCGTAGTGGATCTGCAGCGAGCGGATGCCTGGCGTCAGGTCGACGAGACCGGGCAGTTTGTGCTGCCGTATCCAGTCGATCAGCGCGTGGACACGGAAACGGAACTCCAGGTCCAGCACCAGCGGGCCATATTCGACCAGGAGGTATTTGTCCCCCGCCACGCGATAGGTCACGCCGGTGGGATGGGCGACCGGGCTTTGCGCAACGACGGGACTCTCCAGTACGGGGGGGGCCTCGAACGGGGGATCCAGGGGCCGGGCGAAATCCTTGAGGGCGGCTTCCTGGGCGGCCTCCAAGCGGGCTGCCTCCGCCAGGCTCACGGGCACGAAGCGCACCGTGTTGCCGGGCCGCAACTGGCCCATCTTCCACAGATCCGCCGCCACGATCACGGCCGGGCAGACAAACCCCCCCAGACTGGGGCCATCCGGCCCCAGCAGGATGGGCATGTCGCCCGTGAAGTCGATGCTGCCGATGGCGTAGGCATTGTCGTGGATGTTGGAAGGATGCAGCCCCGCCTCGCCGCCATCCGGCCGCGCCCAGGCTGGCTTGGGGCCGATCAAGCGCACGCCCGTGCGGTTGGAATTGTAGTGCACCTCCCATGCGGTGGCGAAGAACATCTCCATGTCCGCCGCGGTAAAGAAATCAGGCGCGCCGTGGGGTCCATAGCGCACCGCCAATTCCCATTCGCTGCCATAGCCGGGACGGACCGCCGCAGGGATGCTCATGGCCGGCGCTTCAGGTGCGCTGGCGCCCAGGTGCAGCACATCCCCGGCGCGCAGGGTGCGCCCCCCGTGGCCACCGAACTGGCCAAGCGTGAAGGTGGCGCGGCTGCCCAGATACTTCGGCGTGTCGAAACCGCCGGCCACCGCCAGGTAGGCTCTGGCACCGCCGCCCTCGACACTGCCGAGCTGCAGCACGGCGCCGGCTTGCACGGCATGGGTCTGCCAGAAGGCGATCGGCGCGCCGTCCAGGGTCGCCGGCATGGATGCTCCGGCGAGGGCTATGGTGGCGGCCTGGTTGAATTTGAGCGTCGGCCCGCTGAGGGTGAGTTCCAGGGTCGCGGCGTCCTCGGGGTTGCCCAGCAGGCGGTTGGCGCAGCGGTGCGCGAGGGCGTCCATGGGTCCGGACGGCGGCACGCCCACATCCCAGTAGCCCAAGCGCCCGGGCCAGTCCTGCAGCGTACTCTGCACGCCCGGCTCGATGACCTCCAGCGTGGCTGCATGGTAGGGCAGGCCATTGAGATAACGGGTCGTCTGCCTGCCCGCGCCGAATGTCGCATCGGCCACAATTTGCTCCAGATAGCGCAGATTGGTCTCGATGCCGTAGAGGCGCGTTTCGGCCAATATGCGCCGAAGCTCCGCCAAGGCCATGGCGCGGGTATCGCCCGTGACAATGAGCTTCGCCACCATGGGATCGTAGTAGGGCGTGATCTCGCTGCCGCTTTCAATCCAGGTTTCCACCCGGCAGGCGGGGGAAAACACCGCTTCGGTCAGTGTCCCGGCAGCCGGCTGAAAATTCTTGCCCGGATCCTCCGCGTATACCCGCACCTGGATGGCGTGGCCGTGAGGCGCGTGCCGATAATGCGCGATCGGCGACTCCCCCGCCGCCTGACGCAGCATCCATTCGACCAGGTCCACGCCGCAGACTTCCTCGGTGACGCCATGCTCCACCTGCAGGCGGGTGTTGACCTCCAAAAAATAGAATTCCCCGCCGGCCGCATCGAGCACGAACTCCACCGTGCCGGCATTGCGATAGGCCACCCCCTGCATAAGGCGCACTGCGGTGTCGCACATGCGCCGCCGCACGCCGTCCGGCAGGTTGGGCGCCGGGGTCTCCTCGATCACCTTCTGGTTGCGCCGCTGCACGGAGCAATCCCGCTCCCCCAGATGCACCACCCTGCCGGCCCCATCGCCGAAGACCTGCACTTCGACATGGCGTGCGGCTTCGACGTATTTTTCCAGGTAGATGCCGGCATTCTTGAAGTTGGCCCGTGCCAGGCGATCCACCGTCTCGAATGCCGGTCCGAGTTGATCCTCGCTCCAGATCAGCTGCATGCCGATGCCGCCGCCGCCAGCAGTGCTCTTCAGCATGACGGGAAAGCCTACGCGGCGCGCCTCGCCCAGCGCCTGCCCAATGTCATCCAGCAGCCCCGAGCCCGGCAACAGAGGCACCCCCGTCTGCTGCGCCAGTTTGCGCGCGGTGTGCTTGAGCCCGAACGCCCGCATCTGGCCCGGCGTCGGGCCGATGAACACAAGACCCGCGGCCTCGCAGGCCTCGGCAAAATCGGCGTTTTCCGACAGAAAACCGTAGCCGGGATGGATGGCCTGGGCGCCGGTTTGCCGGGCTGCCGCCAGGATGGCCTCGGCGCGCAGATAGCTCTGCGCCGCCGGTGCCGGACCGATCAGGACGGCTTCGTCGGCCAGCAACGCATGGGCCGCGTGGCGATCCGCTTCCGAATACACCGCGACCGACTTCACTCCCAGGCGCTTGAGGGTGCGCAGGATGCGGCAGGCGATGGCGCCGCGGTTGGCAATGAGAACCTTGTCGAACATTTATTTCCTCGGCGGGCCGTCCCGCATTTTCATTGCACCGGCGGGGGCGTCCTCCGCTGCGGCGGTCTATCAATCCCAGAGCAGAAAACGCGCCGGGGTCGGGTTGTAGGCGTTGCACGGATTGTTGAGTTGGGGGCAGTTCGAGACCAGCATCCACACGTCCATCTCGGCGCGCAGCTCGACGTACTTTCCGGGCGCCGAGACACCGTCGGCGAAAGTGAGCTCGCCCGCCGCTGTCACCGGCACATTCATGAAGAAATTCACGTTAGGGACCAGGTCGCGCTTGCCCAACCCGATGTCTGCGTGCTGCAGGGCGATGAGATAATTGTCGCGGCAGCTGTGCATGAATTTTTTCTGCAGCGCATAGCGCACGGTGTTGCTCTCGGCCGCGCAGGCGCCGCCCAGGGTATCGTGGCGGCCGCAGGTGTCGGCGACGATGGTGAGCATGGCATTGCCCTCGTCGCTGTAGAGCACCGAGCCGGCGGTGAGGTAGATGCCGCCCTGGCGCAGCAGGGTTTCAGTGGCGCTGTAGTGCTCCGCCGGGTCGTGGCGGTGGTAGAAGATCACGTCCACCGCCTGGTTGCCTTCGAGGTCGACGATGCGCAGGGTCTGGCCCTGCTTGATGTCCAGCAGGTAGGGTTCGCCCGCGGCCAGGGTGTGGTCGAGCACAGCCCGCTCCGGGTCGAGGGTGCTTTCGAGGATGCGGGTGGCGGTAGCAGTCATGATGCCGTCCTCAAGCGAGATAAAGCATGTCGGCGTTATGCAGGGCGCGCGCATTCTCCGGGCGGAAGCGGCGGCAATAATCATCTTGGGGTGCGCTGCCCGAGCGCCACAACACCAGCCCCACTTTCTTCGGCGCGTATTCGGGCGCGGGGTCGAGCGGATGCGGCGAACTGGAGAAGGCCAGCAGTACGTCCATGTCCAGGCGCAAGTCCACGTGGTCGCCCGCCTTGCAGTGGCCGGGCACGAAGCGGAAGCGGCCCTCCTCGTCCACGCCCACTTTGGAAAAGAAATTCACCGGCGCCACCAGGTCGCGCTTGCTCAAGCCGTACTTGCCGATCTCGATCAGCAGGCCGTCGCGGCCCGAGCGGTACATCGCGTTGCGGTAGGTCTGGTAGGGATGGTCACCGTACTTCTCGCGCAGCAGGCGGTCGTCCAGCAGCAGACCCAGGGGATCGTGCCAGCCCAGGCTGTCGGCGGTGATGGAAGCGAGCGCGCGTCCCATGTCGCTCATCAGCACATGGCCGCGCGTGTAATGCGCGGTGTGCTGAGCCTTGAGCGAATCGGGCATGTTGTAGCGCTCGAGCTTTTCCTTGGCCGAGTACAGCACCACGCTCAGGTTGGCACCGTCTTCCAGCGCCGTCATGCGCAGGGTGGTACCGCGCGGCAGCAGGTAGGACCAGTGGCAGCCGCCGGGCACCAGTTCCGAGAACAGCACCTTGTCTTCATCCAGATCGGGAGCGAAGCGACGCCAATGTTCGGGCGCATCAACCGGATCGTAGGGGGGCGGGTTGTCCAGCAGGAGTTCGGGATGTTCCATGGTGTTTCTCTTTCAATCGCGCGTTGTCGCCAGCGGATGCAGCGGCGGGATGACCGCCGCCAGCAGCTGCAGGCGTCCGGTGATGACGCCGCGCAGGGAAATCATTTCATTGGCGATGTCCTGCAGGCGCGCAGCCGGTCCCTGCACCAGGACAATCTCCAGCATCTGGTTCTCGCTGAGGTGGACGTGCAGCGAGCTGATGACCTCGTCGATGTATCGATATTGGGTATCGGCCAGCTTCTTCTGCAGCGCGCGCACCGAACGGTCATACAGCAGGGTCAGGGTGCCTGCCATGACTTCGTTGCCCAGCGTGCGCTTGTGCTCGGCCAGTTGGTAGTTGACCATGTCGCCGATGGCCTGCGAACGGCTGCCGTAGCCCCGCCCCTGCACCATGCCGTCCAGTTCGGACAGCAGTTCGGGCGGCAGCGAGATGCTGATGCGGCTGACGGGGGTGGACATGGTCTGGTCGGGCTTAGAACATGTGGCTGTAGCGCTCTACTTCCCACTGGCTGACCGCGAGGTGGTATGCCTCCCATTCCTCGCTCTTGTAGCGGATGAATTCGTCGCGCAGCGCCTGGCCCAGCGTCCGTTCCACCAGGGGATCGGCGGCAAAAGCGGCGACTGCCTCCTGCAGCGTCTGCGGCAGGAACTCGATGCCGCGCGCGCGCCGCTCGTCCTCACCGATGGCGTAGAGGTTGTCCTCGTTGGGTTCGCCAGGATCCAGCCCCTCGCGCACCCCTTCGAGGCCCGCGGCAAGGACCAGCGTGGCGGCGAGATAGGGGTTCACCGCGCCGTCGGCGTTGCGCGATTCGCAGCGCCCGCCACCGGCCGGCACGCGCACCGAGTTGGTCCGGTTGTTGGAGCCGTAGGAGTTGAACACCGGTGCCCAGGAAAAATAGCTCATCGCCCCGCGCCGCACCAGGCGCTTGTAGCTGTTGACCGTGGGCGCGAACACTGCGCACAGCGCGCGGCCATGCCTGAGGATGCCGGAGATGAAGCTGTAGCCCAGCGGAGTCAGGCCGATACCGCGCGGATCGTCCTTGGGGTCGCAGGCGAACAGGTTGGCGCCGCTTTCCAGGTCGCACAGCGACATGTTGAAGTGGGCGCCGTTGCCGGTCTTGTCGGCGAAGGGCTTGGGCATCATGGTGGCGACCAGCCCTTCCTCGCGCGCGTAGTGCTTGGCCATGAAGCGGAAGAAGATCAGGCGGTCGCAGGTGGTGAGCGCGTCGGCATACTGGAAATCGAACTCGAACTGGCCATTGGCGTCCTCGTGGTCGAAGGAATACAGATCCCAGCCCAGACCGTTGATCGCGCTTGCCATCTTGTCCAGCCAGGCGAAATTGTTGGTGAAGCCGCGCAGGTCGTAGCAGGGCTTGGTGAGCTTGTCCTCCGGGTCGGGCACCGCGAGCTTGCCGTCCGCATCCTGGCGCAGCAGGAAGATTTCGCACTCGATGCCCAGATTCATGCCGAACCCCATCTCTGCGGCCATGGCCAGCTGGTTCTGCAAGGCCACGCGGGTGTTGAGCGCATAGGGCTTGCCCTGGAAATGGTTGTCGGCGGGGATCCAGGCGATCTTCGGCTCCCACGGCAACTGGATCAGGCGGCTGAAGTCCGGCACCGAGGTGATCTCGTCGTCGTTGGGCGCCTGGCCCAGCCCATCGAGGGCGTAACCGGTGTAACGCTCCGAACCCTTGGCCATGTGCTTGAGGTGGTGGATGGGCACGACCTTGGCCTTGGGCACGCCGTGGATGTCGACATAGGCGCCGATGCAGTACTTCACGCCCTGGTCGGACAATTCCTTTTGCAGGCGCGCGATTTCCTCCGCCGTGCGCGGGGCGCTTCCCGTGCTTGCGGGGGCCGTCTGCGCTGGCGTGCCGGCCGGCAAGGATTGCGGCGCGGCGATGTCTTCGGTGGCGTACATGATCTCCTCTCTCTCTGTGGTCGTTGTCAGCAGGTGCGCCTCATGCGCCTTCTCCGAAATAGGAATGGTCGAGCGGCGGCGTCTCGGCCATGCCTTTCGCAACCAATGCGGCGAGGTCTTCGACCAGCCAGTGGAACCAACGCTGACCCTTCTCGGCACTGGCCCGGCTGGGAGCGCCAGTGACGCCGTTTTTGCTGGTGCGATTGACCGGGTGCGCGAATATGCAGCTACCGGTGCGGTCGGGATCGTCGGCTTCGGCAAACCTGCCCGGACGCACCGCTTGCGGTGCGATGGCCAGCATGAGCGAGGTTTCGGCGTCGTTGGCGTGCCAGTCGGCGGCATCGCAAAAATGGAACTCGCGCACGCGTTCGCTCAGGGTGGCGGTGTTGATCAACGCCACCATCAGATCGTCGTGCTCGGCGCGCAGCATCTCCAGCGCGCAGCGCAGCGGCGCAGCGTTGGTGACATGGGCATTGACGATGAAGAGCCGGCGAATGCCACTGTGGTAGGCCCAGTCCCCGATCTGCTTGACCACCTCGATGAGCGCGATGGGCGACAGCGCGAGCGTGCCCGGCCAGCGCCGGCTGTGGCCCAGCGAACAGCCATAGGGCAGTGCAGGCAGCATGGGCACGCCGATTTTCTCCGCCACGGCGAGGCACAGCTCTTCCGCGATCACGAAATCGACGCCGCACCCGAGGTGCGGGCCATGCTGCTCGGTGGCTCCCACCGGCAGGATGGCCGCATGGCCGGCCCTGGCCAGCACGGCGGGAATTTCCGGCCAAGTCAGATCGGACCAGCGCGGAGGGCTATTCGACATTGTCGGCCACATTGGTGAAGCGGATCATGTGCGGCTTGATCGCCCGCTCTTCCTCCGCTTCCGGCGGCGGCGCCGGGTGGATGAGTTCCTCCAGGCGCGCCTTGGTGGCGAGAAACTCCGCCGAGAGGGACTGCGCCGGCTGGCGCGGCCGCGGCACGGGAACCTCGATCAGCTCCTGCACTTCACCCGGATGGGCCTTGAGCACCAGGATGCGGTCGGCCAGGTAGATCGCCTCGTCGAGGTCGTGGGTGATAAATACCACGGTGACGTCCACGTTTTTCCATACCTCGAGCAGGTGCATCTGCATCTTGGCGCGGGTCTGCGCATCCAGGGCGCCGAACGGCTCGTCCATGAGCAGGATGCGCGGCTGGTTGATGAGGGCCCGCGCGATGGCGACGCGCTGCCGCATGCCTCCGGAAAGTTCATGAGGATAGGCATTGGCGAAGCGGCTGAGGCCCACCAGATCCAGCCACATGAGCGCGTCGCGCTCCGCCTCGCTCTTGCCGTATCCGTTCATTTCCGGCCCGAACATGACGTTCTTCTTCACCGTCAGCCAGGGGAAAAGCGAATAGCCCTGGAACACCATGCCGCGGTCCGGCCCGGGGCCGGCGACCGCCTTGCCGTCGAGCAGCACCTCGCCCGCACTGGGCCGTTCCAGACCCGCGAGGATGCGGACCAAGGTCGACTTGCCGCAACCCGACGGGCCGATGACGCAGACGAATTCGCGCCGGTGGATGCTGAAGCTGATGTCGCGCAGCGCCTCCACCGCGCCTTGCGCACCCGCGTAGCGCTTGCCGAGCTTGCGCACTTCGAGAATCAGCTCGCGCTCCCGTATGCGCTGGAAGCGCGCACGCACTACCGCGGACTGGTCGAGATAGCTGGGCAGGTTCAGTTCACGATTCATGGCATCGCCCTCTCGCATCCGGATCAGGCATGGATTAGCCCGCGATCCCACGGAAACAGGCGGCGGGCGATCCGGGCCAGCACCCAATCGGTGCCGAATCCGACGATGCCTATCGTGATGATGGCGGCGTAGACGTCGGCGAAGTGCTGATAGCGCGCCTGCTGGGTGATGAACCAGGTGATGCCAGAACTGGTGCCGATCAGTTCGGCGACGATCAAATAAGTCCAGGCCCAGCCCAGGAGGATGCGCTGGTCCCGGTACAGGTCCGGCAGGATGCCGGGCACCACGACCCGGGTCAGCAGGCGCAGGCGCTTGGTGCCCAGCGTGCGGGCAGCCTCGACCAGGGTGGCCTCCAGCTTGCGGGTGGTGTTGGCGATGATCAGCACCTGCTGGAACAGGGTGCCGATGACGATGATGGCGATCTTGGGCCCGTCAAAGATGCCGAGTATCGCCACGGCCAAAGCCCCGAAGGCGGGCGCCGGCAGATAGCGGAAAAATTCGATGAAGGGCTCGCTGAGGCGGCCGAAAGCGGGGTAGGTTCCCGACAGTATGCCCAGCGGCACGCCGATCAGCGATGAAATCAGGAACCCCCAGAAGATGATCTTGATGCTGTGCCATAGACTGGCGGGCAGCGACGGAGTATCCGTGTACGGCGACGGATGTACGAAATCCTTGTAGAAAGCATGCGCCACCGCGCCGGGCGCCGGCAGGTAAATGGGGTTGGCGGGCGTGCCCACGGGCGGCGCCTGGTGCGTCTTCTCCATGTTGGAGACCTCGTCCCGGAACATGGAACGGTCCACGCGCATGTCGACCTGGAAATAATCCACGTCTCCAGGATCGGTGATGAGCACCTTGGAGTGCCAGATGAAAGGCACGTAGCTGACTAGGCACCAGGCCAGCAGGGGCAGCAGAAACGAGCCTACCCCCAGCAGAACGCGCCTGCGTGCGCCCTGCCCCCCGTCAGCCAGCCATTTGAAAATCACGCCCATCTCGGCTCCAGGGACATGTCCGGTAGGGAAGGTTCACTCGGCGTCGGTGAAGGACGGATCGATGTAGCTGTCCACGTTCTGGTGTGTCTTGTAGACCCCGTTCGCGACGTTGAAATCGTCGGCCACCTGGGAGGAACCATAGAGCGATGAGAATCCCGTGCCCTTGACCATGATGCGTTTTCCTTCGGTCAGGTCAATCAGCTTGGTGCCCCTCAGCAGTGGCAGATACGCCTGTGGCGAGAGGCCGACTCGGGCCGCCATGATGCGCACGGCATCCGGCTGGGTTTTAGGATCGTTGATGTATTTCACGACGCGATCCCACACCTTCAGCACCTTCAGCCATTCGGCGCGATGGCGCTGGGCACTGACCGGGTTGACCGCCAGCACATCGTAGATGAGGCCGGGCTGATCGGCGGACGTGTAGACAGGGCGGGAACCCGGCAGCGCTCGCATGGCCTGGCCGGCCACCGGTTGCCAGGCGCCGATCGCGGCGACCTCGCCGGATGCCAGCACTTGCGGCATCTGATTGGTCTTGGCGTTGACCAAGATGACGTCAGACGGCTTCATGCCGGCCTTCTGTAGCCCGTTCAGCAGCAGCAGGTGCTCGACCAGGCCTTCCTCCACCGCCACCTTCTTGCCCTTGAGTTGCTTGAGCGAGGTGATTCCGAGCTTGGCCACGATCATGTCGTTGCCGTTGGAATAGTCGGTCAGCATGATCATGAGGCTCTTGCCGCCCGCTGCCCCGGTGACCAGGGTGTCCCCGTTGGTCATGGTCACGGCATCCAGCTTCCCAGCGGCGAAGGCATCCATGGAAGCGGAATAGTCGAACCATTCGAAATCGACTGCCACGCCGGCCTGCTTGAACCAGCCCTTGTCGATCGCCACCTGCCAGGCCACCCAGCCGGGCCAGTCGCTGTAGCCGATCTTCAACGGCTTGGCTGCGGCTGCAGCGGCGGCAAAGGCGAGCATGCCGACCAGCGCGAAGCCGCCCAGCCAGTGCTTCATCGAGGTGCCGAACTTCTTCATGTCCATGGGTGAGCTCCTTGAGAGGGGGGTTATTACTTATGTGAATATTCGTAATATTCACACCCCTCTAAGCAAGGATGGTGCCACGATCAGACACCTGTCCCATGTCCATGTTTATTAAAAAATTATCGTAGTTCTTGCGGCGTCAGCCGTGAGCCGGTGATGGGCCAGCACGCCTTATTCGGGTGCACGCTGCACCAACTCGGTCGGCGCGCTTTCCAGATAACTCACGTGCGCGCCGACGATGCGCCAACCGGCTTCGGCGCGCAGCCAGGTCTGGCTTTGGCGACCAATGCGCGGGCTGTCCTGCCATTGATACAGGGTATGGGCGGTGGCGTAATCGCGGCCGAAGGTGGTGATCAGGGTGTCGCTGAGCTGACGCGTGTTGGCAGGCAGGGTGCGCGCACAACGAAAGGCCGCGATGGCGTCCCGGCCGTAGAGGTTTTCCGCGACGCCGTAGCGCACGGCCAGCGGACTATCCCAGAAGAAGCGGTCGAGCGCGGCAACGTCATTGGCAAGCAAAGCGGCTTCATAGCAGCGGAACGCCACGGTGACCTCGGCCAGCACTTCCGGCAGATTGATCTCAAGCATGGGCTTGCGAATCGGTGATCCAGGCTCGACAGGCAACGGCCTTTTCCAGATGGCGCGCCACCCGCATGCACCAGTCCTCGCGCCAGGGCGGCGCGACGATCTGCACGCCGATGGGCAGCCCGTCGCCGGTGTCCACGGGCACCACCACCACAGGCAAACCGATCAGGGAGAGCGGCTGCGTATACATGCCGAGATTGGGGCGCAACGGCAGCGTCTTGCCCTGCCACAGAAACTGTTCCCGCCCCAATGGCTGGGCGCTGATCGGGGTGGCGGGCGCGATGAACACATCCACGTCGCGAAACAAGGCCATCACACGCTCATAAAACCAGCGGCGCACACGCTGGGCCCGCACATACCAGGCGGCCGGCACCTGGCTGCCGGCGAGAAAGCGCGGGCGGGTCAAGGGGTCGAAGTCCGCCGGCCGGCGGCGCAGCCGCTCCAGGTGCAGCTGCGCGCCTTCGGCCGCGGTGATGACATAGGCGGCGGCGCGCGCACGCTCGGCGTCGGGCAACTGGATCTCCCGTTGGACACCCAGGGCATGCACCACCAGGGCGACTGCCCGATCGGCTTGGCTGCCCGGTTCGGGGCAGAAATAGCCCCCTGCCACGGCAAGACGCAGGCCGTCGATGTCATCGCCGAGGGTCGGCAACACCGGTTCGGCCAGACGTTGGGCGCAGGCGGGGTCTGCTGCGTGGGGGCCTTGCAAAGCATCGTAGACAGCCGCCAGAGTGGACACGCTGTCGGCCAGGGGGCCCAGATGATCCAGGCTCGCCACAAAAGGAAACGTGCCGCTGCGAGGCAGGCGCCCGTAGGTCGGCTTGAGGCCATACACGCCGCACAGCGAGGCGGGCACGCGGATGGAGCCGTTGGTGTCGGAGCCCAGGGTAAAAGGCACCAGGCCGGCCGCCACCGCGGCGCCCGAGCCCCCCGAGGACCCTCCCGCCGAACGGGTTGCGTCGTGCGGGTTGCGGGTGGGCCCGTAATGGCTGTTTTCGGTGGTGAAGCCGTAGGCGTACTCATCCATGTTGAGGGTGCCGGTAAGCACCGCACCGGCGGTGCGAAGCCGCTGCACCAGGAGAGCGTCCACGGCGGCGGGCGGATTTTCGGCGTTGATTTTGGAACCGGCCAAGGTGCGCAGCCCCGCCACGTCGAATAGATTCTTCACGGCGTAGGGCAGCCCCGTCAGCGGGCCGGCAGTCTCATCGGCACCCCGCTTGTCGAGCGCGGCGGCTTCGGCGCGGGCGCGTTCGGCGGTGACGTGGGTATAGGCGGTGCAGGCGGAATTGCGTGCGCCTATGGCGCCAAGCACTGCCTCGATATGGGCCGCCGTTGTTTCCGTCATGGCAGGAATTGCGGCGCCGGCTCGGCATCGTCCGGCAGGGGGCACTCCATCACCCGGTGCGCCATGGCGGCAAGCCCGGCCCACGCCAGCAGGAGGCCTTCCCTATCCTTGTCTTCGACTTCAATTCCCAAGGCCTTGAGCCCCGCGAACAAATGCTCCTCGGAGTCCATGGCCGCGCTCAACGCCCGAAAGCAAGGGCGAAGGATTTCTTGCGCGCGAGCTCCGTGAGGGTAATGGTCTTGGCGAACTCCTCGCTGCGCTGAATATGGTGCTTCATCATCGTCTTGGCTTTGCCTGGATTGCGCGCAAGTATCTGCCCCAGAATGTCGTGATGCTCCTGATAGGTGCGCTCCAGGCGTTCGTAGTCCTGCATGTCCAGGCGGCGGATGATGCGGATATGGTTGTTGATGTCGCGCAGGTAATTGGCCAACACGCTGTTGCCGCTGCCTTCCGCCAAGGCCATGTGGAAGTCCTCCTCCAGCTGCTGGTGGCCACCGCGCCGGCTGGCGTTGGTTTCCATCATGGACACATCCCAGATTTGCAGCAGCTTTTCCAGCTCCTTGCGCGGCATGTTGATGCAGGCGCCTTCCACGATCATCTGTTCGATGGCAACGCGCACCTGGTAATACTGGGAGATTTCCTCCATGTCCAATTGGCGCACGAAGCACCCCTGCTTGGGGCGTATACTCAAATAGCCATCCACCTCCAGGCGCTGCAGGGCTTCGCGGATGGGCGTGCGGCTGACCTGGAAAAGATCCGCCAGCTCCTGCTCGGTGATGCGGCTGCCGGGGTAGATGGCGAAGGACAGTATCATTTCCTTGAGCGCCTCATACACGCGCACGCCGCCGGAACGTCCCGGCGTGGCGTTGTAGCGCTTGAGCACCGATTTGGCGTTGACCTGCATGAAAACTCCGTTGTCCGTGTTGCGTACTATCCTTCTGCGGCGGCCCGCGCCAGGGGTTTGAGGGCTTCGATAAAAGCGTGGGCAGGGGCCGTGGCCCCGAACACGCCGCCCTGCATGGCCACCATCGTCAGCGCCGCCTCATGATGTTTGCGTTCGGTTGCGGCCGTGCCGTCTTCCAGCAGCAGACATTCAAAGCCCCGGTCGTTGGCTTCGCGCATAGTGGTATGCACGCAGACGTCCGTGGTGATGCCCGCAAGCACCAAGTGAGTGATACCCATTGTACGCAAAATGTGCTCCAAATCCGTGGCGTGAAAACTGCCCTTGCCGGGCTTGTCGATGATGACCTCCGAAGGCAGCGGCGCCAGCTCCGGTATGATTTCCCAGCCGGGTTCGCCGCGCACCAGGATGCGCCCGCACGGCCCCGGCTCGCCTATGCCGGGGCAGATGTTGCGGCTGCGCCAGGCCTTGTTGGCGGGCAGATCCGCCAGTTGCGGGCGGTGTCCCTCGCGCGTGTGGATCACCGTCAGGCCGGGCACCTTGCGTGCCCAAGCCAGGCAGTCCGCAATGGGCCCGATGGGGGCACGGGTGAGCGCGATGTCATAACCCATGGCATCCACATAGCCGCCCGGCCCGCAGAAATCCACCTGCATGTCGATGACGACAAGGGCCAGGCAGTCGGGGGCGACGACGCCGTCATACGGCCAGTGATAAGGCGTAGCGGGAAGGTGGATGGTGCCCATGCTGGCGTCGCTCGCCGGATTACTGGGTATTGCCGATCACACCCTTGACGAAAAAGCTCATGGCGTCGACTTGGCCGCGCGGCAGCACGCCGCCCTTGGGCACCATCAGCTTGCCGTCCTGCGCATAAATGGGGCCCGCCCAGACATTCAGCTTGCCGTCTTCGATGGCTTTCTCCTTGTCGAGGATGAGCTTGCGCGTCTGCGCGTCCACAGCGGGACCGAAAGGGGCGAGCTTGGCGGCGCCGGACTTGAGGTTGCCGTAGATGGGCTGGGATTTCCACGTGCCCGCCTCGACCGACCTCACCACCGCCGCCATGATGGGGCCCCAGTTCCAATAGCCGCCGGTGAGCCAGCCCTGAGGGTAGAAGCTTTCGTCATTGAAGTGGTAGCCGATGACTTTGATGCCGCGCTTCTTGGCCGCTTCGATCACCGGCACCGGCGAATCCACGTGCATGCCCACCACGTCTATGCCCTGGTCAACCAGCGTGTTCACCGCCGCCACATCCTTGGCAGGATCGTTCCAGGCCCCTGTATAGACCACCGTGACCGTGGCCTTGGGGTTCACCGATTGCGCGCCCAGCGCGATGGCGTTGATGTCCTGCAAAATCTGCGGGATGGGGTGGGCGGCGACGAAGCCGATCCTGCCCGTCTTCGTGGCCTTGCCGGCGGCGATGCCCGAGAGGTACATGGCTTCGAACATGTCGGCGAAATAGGTGCCCAGATTGGGCGCAAGCTTGGCGCCGCCGCAATGCATGAAGGTGACCTGCGGATATTTCTTGGCAAGTTCCAGGGCGTAGGGCAGATAGCCGTAGCTGGTGGCGAAGATGATCTTGTCGCCGGCGCCGATCATGCGCTCCATGGCCTGGGTCACCTGGGCGTTTTCCGGCACGTTTTCGAGGAAATTGGTGGCCACGCCCGGGACGGTTTTTTGGACGTACAGCCGGCCGGTGTCTTGCGCCTGGTTATAGCCGCCATCGGACTTGGCGCCTACGTAGACATAGCCCACCTTGATGCCGGCCTGCGCCGACGCGGCCACCCCCAGCGCCAACGCGCACAAAAGGGATAGAAAATATTTGCTCATGGTGCTCTCCTTGTGTTGAATGAAAAAATCAGGCCATACCCCGGAAAACCCCGGAGAGTTCCTGCGGCATGGCGCCGCGCCGCCGGCTGGCGCGGTAACTCAGCAACAGCACGATCAGCGGCACGAGGTAGGGCAGCGTGCCCAGCAGGTAGGGCGACACGTTCATCCCCAAAGACTGCAAGCGCAGGGCGAGGGCCTCTGCCAGGCCGTAAATCAGCGCCACCGGCAGGGCGAGCCAGGGATTCCAGCGCGCCACGATGACCAGGCCGACCGCAAGCAGACCCCGGCCCGCCGTCATCTGCGCTACCCAGGTGCGCGTGTAATCCACCGAGAGGGCGGCACCCGCCAAGCCGGTGAACAGGCCGCCCACCAGGATGCCGGCCAGGCGCCAACGCGCGGGAGACTTGCCCAACATGCGCAGGGCATCGGCCGATTCGCCGCTGGCGCGCCAGACGAGTCCGGCCTGCGTGCGCAACAGCAGCACGGCGCACGCCAGCCACAAGGCGAACGCCAGGTACACCGAAGGCGTCAGCTCGGCGATGAACTGCCCCACGACAGGCCAGCGCGCCGCCGCCGAGTGCGTCAGACTGTGGAAACCGGTGATCTGCTTGTCCACCAGTGTCGTGCCGTAGAAGGATGAAAGTCCGTTGCCCAGGAAAAGCACGGCCAAGCCGCTGGCGATCTGGTTGACGCCCAGCACCAGGCACAACAGCGCATGCAGGCAGGACAACGCCATACCGGCCAGCGCCCCTGCCAGCAGGCCCAGCCAGGGGTTGCCGCTCAGGTAGGTCGCCGCAAAGCCGGCCGCAGCACCCACCAGCATCTGCCCCTCTACCCCCAGATTGATGACGCCGGTGCGCTGGGTGAGCGTTTCCCCGAGCGTAGCCAGCCATACCGGCGTCGCCGTCAGCAATGCCACCGACAGGAGACCAAGCATCGCACTCATGCACGCCTCCACTTGGATCGCGCCGCACCCACCCCCAGGACGCTGATGAACAGCAGGGCCTGCAGCACGAGAGTATTGGCGTAAGGCAATTGGGCAAAGAGCTGCAAGGCGTCGGCAGCCGACAGCAGACCGCCCATCACCAGCGCCAAGGGAATGATGCGCAGGAAGCTTTGCCCCGCAAGCCATGCCACCAGAAACCCCACATAACCGTAGCCCGAGGAGAGATCGGGCTGCAGGTGATTTTGTACGTTGGCAGCCTGGACGATGCCGGCTAGCCCGGCCAGCATGCCCGCCAGCGCCATCACCGCGATGCAATGCGGCGCATAGCGGATGCCCGCCAGGCGAGCCACTCTCGGGTTGCTGCGCAACAGCGCCAGGGCGCTCCCCAGGCGGCTTTTCTCCACCAGAACGAACAGCGCCAGCGCCAGCACGACGGCGAACGGGAGAGCCCAATTGCTTGCCACGCCGTCGCAGGCGATGGCAGGAAACTGGGCTGTGCCGGGAAATGCCATAGTGGCCGGCCAGCCGAGATTGGAGGGATCCTTCCATGGGCCGTATACGGCGTATTCAACCAGTTTGATAGCCAGATAGTTCAGCAGGATGGTGACTATGGTTTCATTCACGCCCAGGGCGGCGCGCAGTACGCCTGGGATGGCGCCCCACAGCGCACCCCCCAACAAGGCGAGCGCCAACATCGCCGGCAGCATGAGCCAGGCCGATGCTTCAGGATGAGCCAGAACCGCGGCCGTGCCCGCAAGTGCGCCGAAATAAAGCTGGCCCTCGGCACCCACGGAGATGAGGCCCATGCGTGCCGGCAGCGCAGTGGCAAGCGCGCACAGCAGGATAGGCAAGGTTTTGCCCAGCGTCGTGGTGATGGAAAACGCATCGCCAAAGGCACCCTTGAGTATCTGGACAAAAATTTTCCCGGGCGGGTAACCATTGAAATGAAAGAAGGCCGCTGCCAGCGCGATGAACACCGTCGTGCCGAGCAGCGGCACCATCAGGCGATCGGCAAGCAACGTGAGGATCGGCGAATTTTTCACGACAATCGCCCTCCCGCCATCAATTGCCCCAGGTGGGTGCGGTCGGCCTGGGCCGCGGGCAAGACGCCGGCCACCCGGCCGTGGTACAGCACGGCGATGCGGTGCGCGTAACTCAGGAGATCGTCCAAGTCCTCGGAAATCCACAGTATGGCGGCACCCTCCTCGGCCTGCCTGAACAAGGCCTCGTAGACGGCGCGCGCTGCCTGCAGATCGAGCCCCATGGTGGGATAGCAGGCCACCACCGCACGGCGCGGTTGCGACAGCTCCCGAGCGATCACCAGCTTCTGCAAATTGCCGCCGGACAGCCGGCCCGACGCCAATCCCGGATCGCGCGGGCGCACGTCATAGGCTTCCATCAAATCTTCGGCGCGGCTCCAGCGGCGCTGCCGATCCGGAAACAGCGGGTCGCGCGCAAGCCCGCGCAAGGCGAGATTGAGGCTGTTGCTCATTTCCGCCGCGACTGCATTCTTCAGCGGGTACTCGGGAATGTAGCCCAGGCGCGGATCGTCGGGGTGGCGCGTCACCGGGCCCTGCAGCAGTTCGCCGTCCAGCAGCACCTCACCCTCATCGAGGGCCGCCAGGCCGCTGACGGCGTCGGCCAGCAAATCCTGGCCATTGCCGGAAACGCCGGCCACACCCAGGATTTCGCCGGCGGCGATCTGCAGATCGATGCCTCGCAGGTTGAGTGCCTCGCCACGGCAAGACAGCTTGCGCAGCTCCAACCGGGTTATCCCGCTCTGCGGCAAAACCGCCACCGCTGGCGCCACGTCGGCGGTGCCCACCATCAGTTCCACAAGGCGGCGTTCGTCCACGCCCGTCTCCTTGACTTCCGCCGCCAGCCGTCCGCCGCGCATCACGGCCACGCGCTGCGCGCAGGCGCGCACGTCCTCCAGCTTGTGCGTGATGATGACTACACTGCGGCCGGTTGCGGCCAATTGGCGAATGATCCCATGCAGCCGCTGCGCCTCCTCTGGGGCAAGCACCGAAGTCGGCTCGTCCAGTATGACCAGACGGGCCTGCTGGTTAAGCACCTTGACCAGTTCCACCTGCTGCTTCTGGCCTACGGATAGTTCCGCCACCGGCGTATCGGCGGCTATGTCTGGCGCAAACTCCCCCAGCAAGCGCAGGATTGCCGCGCTGTTGGCGCGGCCATGCCAGGCCGGCGCCTGAGGATAGGCGAGCAGGAGATTCTCCCGAACCGTAAGCGCCGGAATCAGGCTGAACTGCTGAAAAACCATGCCTATGCCCAAACGCATGGCATCGCGCGGCGAAGCAATGGACACTGCGCGGCCATCCAGCAGGATCTGGCCGCTGTCCATGCGGTAGTAGCCATACAGACATTTCATCAGCGTGCTCTTGCCGGCACCGTTTTCTCCCAACAAGGCCAGCACTTCGCCAGCGCCGATGAATAGCGAAACGGCATCGTTGGCGAGCGTCTGACCGAAGCGCTTGGTGACGGAAACAAGCTCCAGCTGCATGATGGGATGGAGGCGGCGGATGGCGCTACAGCAGTTGCCCGTGCGGCCGAGGGCAAAAACGCCGGCAGCCGAGCTGCCGGCTAACAAGGCCCTGCCAGGACATGCGGAGAAATCTCAGAACACCATCTGGGCGCCGACGAAAATCTTGTCGATGTCGTTCATGGGCGCCGTGAGCTGGCTATCCTTGACCTTGGAGTACTGCACCGTGAGCTTGGTGCCGTAGCCATTGATGACGTAATTCAACCCGAGGTCGTACTGGGTCTTGTTCGTATGGCTGAGATCCCGGTTGTATTTCTGGTAACGCGCGAAAGGCCGGAACTGGCCATAGCCGACCTTGGTCGGGAATAGGTAGGCGAGCACCGCGTAATAAGCATCGCCCTGCACCTGGCCGCCGACGTTGTCGCCGGGCGGACAGGCGACGGATCCCGGCTCAGCCGTTCCGCAATCTGCGACGCCGCCCGTATCGTAGCGGTAGTAGGCGCCCTCGAAGCTGGGCGTGCCGCCGCCGGACAGCTTGGTTTCCGCCAGGAGATCCGCGCTCCAGATGGTGAGGTCGCCCTTTTTTGCAGAGGTACCCGCGCCGTTCTTTTCGTAGTTGCCGGCAAAGCCCAGCGTCAGCACCTTGTTGCCGCCCCAGTAGGAGCTGGCGAGATAGTAGGCCGGGTCGGGCTCGGGATCGAGAAAGGCGTAGGACACGCGCCAGGCATACAGCAGGTTGCCCGAGTCGTTGGAGCCATTTGCCACGCTGTTATGCCCCTTGAAGGCGCCCAGCACATAGGTGAGCTTGTCGCCCATGACTTTGCCCCATACCTGTGCGCCGTTGTCGCGCCCGGCGAAGATAGAAGGGTAATTGGAGACGTAGGGATAATCCCAGCCCGTCATGTAGAAAGGCCCTTCCAGGTTGACCCGGTCGGAAGCCGGCAACATGCGCCCCAGCCAGACATTGAATCCGCTCGTGGGTTCGAACTTCAGGGTGCCGTCCATGAGCTTCAGAGAATTGGTGCCACTGCTGTAATCGGCGTTGAGAGTGGCCTTGTATATCTTGTTCCAGGTGCCGCCGAAATAGAGCTGCGCATTGTCCAGCACGAAATCGTTGGAGCGGCTGGTGCCGTTGGGCGCACCTCTTTCTACGCTCTGGTAGCTGCCGCGCAGGCCCAGACTCAGGCTCAGGCTGCCGTCGGGTATGGGAATGGTGGCATCAGCCAGTGCGGGGCCAGACGCCATGGCCAGCGCGAGGGCAATGCCCTTGACAGCCAAATGGCCATGAGCAGATTTGAATTTGTTCATGCATTACTCCCGTGATTGATAGGAAATGGGTCGCTCGGGCAACCCCACGGGGCCATTAAGCACGGGCCATGCCATCTTGCCGGGGCGATATCCTCAAGCATCGATCACCCCATCAAGCGGTTGTTTTTTAAATTTATTGTATACATCGTGGTAGGCATCAAAATTCGTCCAGGCGCTTTAGTTGCGCACGATGTGCGGGCATAAACGCCCATTCGTGCACTGGCATGTGGCAGACGAGCATCCGTCCACCAAGAGGGCACCAAGACGTCGAGAGTCCAAAAATTCCAGGGAAATGCGCGGCATTCTGGCAGACGCACCAGAACAAAGCACAGCAAATCTAATATGGTGCGAAATGGCGCCACAGACGATTTCAAATATGCAAGCAAATCAACAATAACAAACAAAGTTGTATACATGGCATGTATTCTGCTTCCCCGCATGTGCCCCGTTCCGAGCAAGACGTCGCGTTGCCGAGGACGGTGCAATCACCCGCCAACCCCAAGGAGCAGAGTTCTATGAAACGTCGTGATTTTCTGAAAGTGTCGGCCGTCGGGGCTGTCGCGGCCGCGAGCAGCCTGAGCTTTCCGGCCATAGCCGCCAGGAAGGCGCCCATCAAGGTCGGCATCCTGCATTCGCTGTCCGGCACCATGGCGATCTCGGAAACCGCGCTCAAAGATGTGGATCTGATGACCATCGCCGAAATCAATGCGGCGGGCGGCGTCGATGGCCACATGATCGAGCCGGTCGTGGTGGATCCTGCCTCCAACTGGCCGCTGTTCGCCGAGAAGGCCCGCCAACTCATCGCCCAGGACAAGGTCGCCGCCATCTTCGGCTGCTGGACTTCGGTTTCCCGCAAATCGGTGCTGCCGGTGCTCGACGAACTCAACGGCCTGCTGTTCTATCCGGTGCAGTTCGAAGGCCAGGAAGAAAACAAGCACGTGGTCTACACGGGCGCCGCGCCCAACCAGCAGGCCATTCCCGCCACCGAATATCTGATGAGCCAGGACGGCGGCGGCGCCAAGCGCTTTTTCCTGCTCGGCACCGACTATGTCTACCCGCGCACCACCAACGCCATCCTGCGCGGCTTCCTCCATGCCAAGGGGGTGAAGGACAGCGACATCGCCGAGGTCTACACGCCGTTCGGCTTCAGCAACTATCAGAACATCGTCGCCAGCATCAAGAAATTCGCCTCCGCAGGGCCGACCTGCGTGATCTCGACCATCAACGGCGACTCCAACGTGCCGTTCTACAAGGAGATGGCCAACCAGGGCATCAAGGCCACCGACATCCCGGTGGTCGGCTTCTCGGTGGCCGAACAGGAACTCGCCGGCATGGACACCAAGCCGCTGGTAGGCTATCTCACGGCGTGGAACTACTACGAGTCTCTGAAAAACCCGACCAACACCAAATTCGTCAGCGCCTGGAAGGCCTGGGTCAAGGCCAAGGGGCTCAAGGACTATCCGGTCACCGACGACCCCATGGAAGCCTCCTACATCGGCATCCATCTGTGGAAACAGGCGGTGGAAAAAGCCAAGTCCACCAAGGTCGACGAGGTACGCAAGGCCCTGGTGGGACAGAAGTTCGCGGCCCCCGACGGCTACACCGTGGAAGTGCTGCCCAACCAATACCTCAGCAAGCCCGTGTACATCGGCCAGGTTCGCGCCGACGGCCAATTCGACGTGGTATGGAAATCCAAGGGTCTGGTGCGCGGCGAAGCCTGGAGCCCGTACATTCCCAAGCCGAAAAACGCCTGATGCCGGCGAAGCAAGCCCCGCGTTGCCCCTTCTTCTACGACGGGGGCCCGCGGGCAACAAATCAATGAGCAACGTGACTGCATTTCGATCCGGCTTGGCGATGCGACGTCCGGGCCTGGTGCTGCGCACCTTGCTTGGACTGACGCTCCTTGCGGTGGTGCACGCCGCCTATGCGCTCACGCCGCAGGAAGCCCTGGCCATTGCCGGCGGCGACACCGACAGCCGCATCGCCGCCCTGCGCCAGGCCGTGCAGCACCCCGACCCGCAGCTGGCCACCTTCCTCCACAAGCTGCTGAACGACGAAGTGCAGATCGACGGCGGCATGGTGCAAGTGCAGCAGGGAAACGACTGGATCAACCTCGCCACCGGCCAGGCGGTAACGCCCAGCGCCAACGCCGAGGGCGTGGTCAACAACAACTATGTGCGCAAGCAATTGGAATCGGCGCGCGCTGCCCTGGATTTGTTCTCGCCCAGCCGAGCGGCCCGGCTCAAGGCGGTGCGCCAGATGCAGGACGATCCCGCTTCGGTCGATCGCGGCCTGGTCGAGCAGGCGCTGAAAATCGAGCGCGATCCCGAGATACGCAAACGGCTGCAACTGCTGCATGCCGCCGTCCTGCTTACCAGTCCTGACGCGGCAGAGCGCCTCGCCGCAGCCAAGGAACTTGCCGCGAGCAACTATCCCGCCGTGCGCACGCTGCTGCTGTCGCGCCTGGATCATAGCGACGGGCAGCACACGGAGATCGATCCGACAGTGCGGGCGCAGATCGAGAAAAGCCTTGCCGCCATCGATGAGCGTCTGGCCTGGAGCGAACGCCTGGGCACGCTGTTTTCCGGCATCAGCCTGGGAAGCATACTGCTGCTGGCTGCCCTGGGCCTAGCGGTGACCTACGGCCTGATGGGCGTGATCAACATGGCGCAGGGCGAATTCATCATGTTGGGGGCCTATGCCACTTACGTGATGCAGGGCCTGTTCCAGCGCTATCTGCCGGCGGAGGTGCATTATTCGCTGCTTGCCGCCGTGCCGTTTTCCTTCCTGGTCGCGGGCGGCGTGGGCATGCTGGTGGAACGCACCATCATCCGCCGCCTGTACGGCCGGCCGCTGGAAACCCTGCTTGCCACCTGGGGCATCAGCCTGGTGCTGATCCAGGCGGTCCGCAGCTTGTTCGGGCCGCAGAACGTGCAAGTGGACAACCCCCCGTGGATGTCTGGCGGCCTGCACGTCATGGCCAACCTCATCCTGCCCTACAACCGCATGGTGATCATCGCCTTCACCGCCCTCGTGCTGCTCGCCATGGGGCTGCTCATCGCGCGCACTCGCTTGGGGCTGTTTGTGCGCGCCGTGACGCAGAACCGCGCCATGGCCTCCTGCGTGGGCGTGCGCACCGCGCGCGTGGACATGCTGGCCTTCGGCCTAGGCACGGGCATCGCCGGCCTGGCCGGCTGCGCA
This sequence comes from Pseudomonadota bacterium, assembly GCA_021802555.1. Taxonomy (GTDB): domain Bacteria; phylum Pseudomonadota; class Gammaproteobacteria; order Burkholderiales; family Thiobacillaceae; genus JAJXXS01. The sequence continues at coordinate 54,107 of JAJZRU010000002.1, read as the reverse complement.
CTCACCCAGATCGGCAACGTCAGCCCCGAGATGGGTACCGGCTACATCGTCGATTGCTTCATGGTGGTCGTCCTCGGCGGGGTAGGCCAGCTCACGGGTACGGTAGCTGCCGCTCTCGGGCTCGGCGTCGTCAATACCCTGCTCGAAGGGGTGGCCGGCGCAGTGCTGGCCAAGATCGCCGTGCTGATAGCCATCATCCTGTTCATCCAGAAGCGGCCACAGGGCATGTTCGCCCTCAAAGGCCGCAGCGTGGAAACTTGAGATATGGCTGTCGCACCGTCCTCCTCGAACGCTTCGTCCGCCCACGGCGCGCGCGCGCAGCTGCAACCGCCGACCGCTTTCCTGCCGCCATGGGGCTGGGCCACGCTGCTGCTCTTCCTGCTGCTGATCTGCGTGGCCGCCCCCGTGCTCGCCCTGGCAGTACCCCACGGCAGCAACCTGCATCTGTCGCAGTATTGGGTGGCGCTGGCGGGCAAGATTCTGTGCTATGCCATGGTGGCGCTGGCGATGGACATGGTATGGGGCTATGCCGGCATCCTGTCCCTGGGCCACGGCCTGTTCTTTGCCCTGGGCGGCTACGCCATGGGCATGTATCTGAACCGCGCCATGACCGCCGCCAGCGGCAACCTGCCGGACTTCATGCAATTCATGCAATGGACGCACTTCCCCTGGTACTGGCAGGGCACCGAGCATTTTGCCTATGCGCTGTTTCTGGCCCTGGCGGTACCCGGCCTGCTGGCCTTCGTGTTCGGCTTCTTCGCCTTCCGCTCGCGCATCAAGGGCGTGTATTTTTCCATCATCACCCAGGCACTCACCTATGCGGCGATGTTGCTGTTCTTCCGCAACGAAACCGGTTTCGGCGGCAACAACGGTCTGACCGACTTCAAAGTGCTGCTCGGCTTCCCGGTGGGCACGATGGCCATGTCGGTGGCCTTGTTCGTCGCCAGCGGCGTAGCGCTCGCAGGCATGTTTTTGTTCGCACGCTGGCTGGTGCGCAGCAAATTCGGGCGTGTCCTGACCGCCATCCGCGACGCCGAAAGTCGCGTCATGTTCTGCGGCTACGACCCGCTATGGTTCAAGCTCGGTGTGTGGACCGCCTCGGCCGTCATGTGCGGGCTCGCCGGCGCACTGTACGCGCCGCAGGTAGGCATCATCAATCCGAGCGAAATGTCGCCGGCCAACTCCATTGAAATCGCCATCTGGACGGCCATCGGCGGACGCGGAACGCTCATCGGCCCCATCGTCGGCGCCGTGCTGGTGAACGCCAGCAAGAGCTGGCTGACCGTCGCCATGCCGGAAGCCTGGCTGTACCTGCTGGGCGGCCTGTTCATCGTCGTCACCCTGTTCGCACCCTACGGCATCGTCGGCCTGTGGCGGCAATGGAGGCTGCGCCATGGTTGAAATGTGGATGGGGCAGATCGTGGCCCAGGAATATGGGGCGGACGGGGATGCCGAGGCCGGCTATGGCCACGTCCGCAAGCCAGGGCTGGACATCAGCCATGGCGTGGCGCTGTATCTGGACGGAATCAGCGTCAGCTTCGACGGCTTTCGCGCGCTCAACCAGCTTACGCTGGCCATCGACGTCGGCGAACTGCGCTGCATCATCGGCCCCAATGGCGCGGGCAAGACCACGATGATGGACGTCATCACCGGCAAGACCCGGCCAGACTCCGGCCAGGCCTGGTTCGGCCAGACCATAGATCTGCTCAAGCTGCGTGAAGCAGAAGTCGTGGCGGCCGGCATCGGCCGCAAGTTCCAGAAGCCCACGGTGTTCGAGGATCTCAGCGTACAGGACAATCTGGAACTCGCCCTGAAGACCGACAAGCGCGCGCGCAGGACCCTGTTCTTCCGCCTGAGCGGTGAGCAGCGCCGGCGCGTCGAAGAGGTGCTCGAACTCATCCATCTGCACGACCAGGCGGCGCGGCGTGCGGGCGACCTCTCGCATGGACAGAAGCAATGGCTGGAAATCGGCATGCTGCTCATGCTGAACCCCAAGCTGCTGCTGCTGGACGAACCGGTCGCCGGCATGACCGATGCCGAAACCGAGCGCACCGCCGGGCTGTTCACTTCGCTGGCTGGGAAGCACACCCTGGTGGTCGTGGAACACGACATGGAATTCGTGCGCCGGATCGCCCATAAGGTCACCGTGCTGCACGAGGGCAGCGTACTCGCCGAGGGCTCGTTGGAACAGGTGCAGGCCAACGAGCGCGTGGTGGAGGTTTACCTTGGACGTTGAGGCATGCTTCCCATGCTGAATATGGAAGCGGTCAATCAGTATTACGGCGGCAGCCATATCCTGCGCAACGTCAGCCTGCAGCTGGAAAAAGGGCAGGTGCTTACCCTCCTGGGGCGCAATGGCGTGGGGAAGACCACGCTGCTCAAGTCGCTCATGGGCCTGGTGCCCATCCGCAGCGGAAGCATCAGCCTGAACGGTCGGCGCATCGATACTCTGCGCCCGGACGCACGCGCGCGGCTTGGCCTGGGGTATGTGCCGCAAGGCCGCGAAATCTTCCCGCGCCTGACCGTGGAGGAAAACCTGCGCATGGGGCTGGCGACCAAGCCGGGAAGCAGCCGCGTCCCCGAGGCATCGTTCGAACTGTTCCCGGTGCTCAAGCAGATGCTGCGCCGGCGCGGCGGCGACCTTTCCGGCGGCCAGCAGCAGCAACTCGCCATCGCCCGCGCGCTCGCGGCAGGCCCGCAGCTGCTGGTGCTGGATGAGCCGACCGAGGGCATCCAACCCTCCATCATCAAGGACATCGAGCGCGTCATCCGCATGCTGGCGGCGCGCGGCGACATGGCGATCCTGCTGGTCGAACAATATTACGACTTCGCGAAGTCGCTGGCCGACCGCTATGCGGTCATGTCGCGCGGCGAGATCATCCGTGCCGGCAGGGGCCCGGACATGGATGCCGATGGCGTGCGCGAACTGCTGGCGGTGTGATGCAGGGATGGAAGGCGACACTTGAGCTCGGCTACGACGTCCGCCACCACCGTACCCAATTGGTCCACCGCCGTCATTCGGGCCCCCTGGCCGTGCAGAAAAGCCTGCATCCGGAAGGCGCGGCCTGCCACACGGTGCTGCTGCATCCGCCGGGCGGGATCGCCGGCGGAGACGAGCTGGAGATCGACATGACCGTGGCCCCGAAGGCACATGTCCTGGTGACCACCCCGGGTGCCACCAAGTGGTACCGCAGCACCGGCACGGCAGCGCGCCAGAAGATAACCCTACGCCTGGCGGAAGGCGGCGTGTTGGAATATCTGCCGCAGGAGACGCTGCTGTTCGATGGCGCGCGCGGCGCCAATGACCTGCAAGTGGAATTGGCGCGTGATAGCCGCTATCTGGGGTGGGACATCACGGCCCTGGGCCGCCCGGCCAGCGCCGAGCCTTTCAAGGCCGGCCATCTTACCCAGCACTGCACGATCACGCATGCGAGCCAACTGCTGCTATGCGAGCGCTTGGTGATCGAGGGCGGCGACCCGCTGCTCACCTCCCGGCTCGGTTTGCAAGGGCACCGGGTGCTAGGAACACTTATCGCTGCCGGCAGCGGCTTGAAGCGGAGCTGGCTCTATCCGTTGCGTGCCACAGCCTGCGACGGGGCGCTCTGCGGCCTTACCTTGCTGCCGGACGTGCTGGTGGCGCGTTATCTCGGAGACACCACCGAAGCCGCCCGGCGCTGGTTCGAAACCTTGTGGGCGACACTACGCCCGCTGTGGCTGGATCTGCCTGCCTGTCCGCCGCGCATCTGGAGCACGTGAGCGAAGTGGAACTGACGCCGCGGGAAAAAGACAAGCTGCTCATCTTCACCGCCGCGCTGCTCGCGGAGCGGCGGCAGGCGCGCGGCCTCAAGCTGAACTATCCGGAAGCGGTGGCCTATCTTACCGCCGCCATCCTGGAAGGCGCTCGTGATGGCAGAACGGTGGCCGATCTTATGAGCTATGGTGCCACTCTGCTGCGCCGCGAGGACGTCATGGAGGGTGTCGCGGAAATGGTTCCGGAAATTCAGGTCGAAGCGACGTTTCCAGACGGCACCAAGCTCGTCACCGTACATCAGCCCATCGTCTGAGGGGGCGCCGATGCAAGCCTATCTCACCCTGCTGCTGTTTTCCCCCCTGGCCGCTCAGGCAGGGGCACTTTCTGGCGCGGCATTTACAGCCGGTCTCGCGCACCCTTTCCTTGGGCCGGACCATTGGCTGGCCATGCTGGCCATCGGCTGGCTGGCAGCGCGCCTGCCCCGCCGCCTGGCCTGGCTGCCGCCCACCGGCTTTGTGGCTACCAGCCTGCTGGGCGGACTGCTGGCCTTCCGCTGGCCGGGACTGGCGGGCATGGAATGGGGCATCGAGCTTTCCGTCTTCACCCTCGGGCTGGCGCTGCTTTCCGGCGCCTGGCTGAGCGGCCGACGGCTCGTGTGGGCGGCCTGCGGTCTGGCCTTGTTCGGCCTCGCCCACGGCTATGCCCATGTTATCGAGGGCTACCACGGCGAAGGAGATTTCTTTGCCGGGTTTATGCTGGCCACGGCGCTGCTCCACCTGGGCGGCTATGGCTTAGGCCTTGCCTTGGCGCAACGGCTGGCGTGGACGCAAGGAGTACTCGGCGCCGGTATGGCTTTGTACGGCCTTAACCTACTGCTGGGGATGGCGGCATGATCCCCGGCCAAACGTTTATCGAGGCGGGAGACATCGAGCTGAACGCCGGCCGCCCCACGATCAGCCTGGAAGTGGCCAACAGCGGCGATCGCCCTATCCAGGTCGGCTCCCATTACCACTTCTTCGAGACCAACGATGCCCTCATATTCGACCGTGCGGCCGCGCGTGGCTTTCGCCTGAATATTCCTGCCGGCACCGCGGTGCGCTTCGAACCCGGGCAGAGCCGTACGGTCGAGCTGGTGGCGCTGGCCGGAAGTCGCCTGGTCTATGGCTTCAAGGGCCGCATCATGGGCAAGCTGTGAGATGAAAATTTCGCGTCAAGCCTATGCGGAAATGTTCGGCCCGACGCGGGGAGATCGCCTGCGCCTGGCTGATACTGAACTCATCATCGAGGTAGAAAAGGATTACACAGTTTACGGCGAGGAAGTGAAATTCGGCGGCGGCAAGGTCGTGCGCGACGGCATGGGGCAGAGCCAGCTACCCTCGGCACAGGTAATGGACACGGTCATCACCAATGCGCTGATTATCGATGCCGTGAGCGGCATCATCAAGGCCGACTTGGGCCTGAAAGACGGGTTCATCGCAGACATAGGAAAAGCGGGGAATCCGGACATACAGCCCCGCGTCGATATCGCCATCGGGCCGGGCACGGAAATCATCGCCGGCGAAGGCATGATCCTGACGGCCGGCGGCATTGACAGCCACATCCATTTCATCTGTCCGCAGCAAATCGAAGAAGCTCTGATGTCAGGCATCACCACCATGATAGGCGGCGGCACCGGCCCGGCCACCGGGACGGCCGCCACCACCTGCACGCCGGGACCCTGGCATCTGGCGCAGATGCTCAAGGCGGCGGAGGCCTTTCCCATGAACCTCGGCTTTCTCGGCAAGGGCAATGCCAGCCGGCCGGAAGCCCTGCGCGAGCAGATCGAGGCCGGCGCGATCGGGCTCAAGCTGCACGAGGACTGGGGCACCACGCCGGCCGCCATCGATTGCTGCCTCGGCGTGGCCGAAGACACCGACACCCAGGTGGCCATCCATACCGACACCTTGAACGAGTCAGGCTTTGTCGAAGTCACCCTGGCAGCCTTCAAGGGCCGCACCATCCACACCTACCACACCGAGGGCGCAGGCGGCGGCCACGCTCCGGACATCATCAAGGCGGTGGGGAAAATGAATGTTCTGCCCTCCTCCACCAATCCCACGCGGCCGTTCACGATCAACACCATAGACGAGCATCTCGACATGCTCATGGTCTGTCACCATCTCGACCCGTCCATTGCAGAAGATATCGCCTTCGCCGAATCGCGCATCCGGCGCGAAACCATCGCCGCCGAGGATATCCTCCATGACCTGGGGGCCATGTCCATGATCTCCTCGGACTCCCAGGCCATGGGCCGGGTCGGAGAGGTCATCGTCCGCACCTGGCAGACCGCCCACAAGATGAGGATACAGCGCGGCCCGCTGGCGGAAGACTCGGCACGCCACGACAATTTCCGGGTCAAACGCTACATCGCCAAATACACCATAAATCCTGCCCTGACGCATGGCATCGCCCATATCGTCGGTTCTGTGGAAGTCGGCAAGTTTGCCGATCTGGTGTTGTGGAAGCCGGCTTTCTTCGGTGTCAAACCCAGCCTTATCCTCAAAGGTGGCGCCATCGCCGCCGCCGCCATGGGCGACCCCAACGCCAGCATCCCCACACCGCAACCCGTGCATTACCGGCCCATGTTCGCGGCCTACGGGGGGGGCCGCCAAGGAACCAGCCTGAGCTTCGTTTCCCAGGCCGCCCTTGCGGCAGACGTCGGCCGGCAACTCGGTTTGAGCAAACGCCTGGAAGCCGTGAAGCGCTGCCGCGCCCTCAAGAAGTCGGACATGGTGTGGAATGACGGCACCCCGCATATCGAGGTGGACCCGCAGAATTATCAGGTGCATGCCGACGGCGAATTGCTGTGGTGCGAGCCGGCGTCCATGCTGCCCCTAGCACAACGCTATTTTCTGTTCTGATGCTAATGATAGAAGCGCTGCTGGATACGCCGCGACGGCCTGATGCCTACCTCACCCTGTCTTTCGAAAAACGCAGCCGGTCACGCCAGCGCGTCGCGCTCGACAGCGGCGAAGAGGCCGGATTGTTCCTGTCCCAGGGAACTGTTTTGAGAAATGGACAGTTGCTGCTTGCCAAGGACGGCCGGGTAGTGAAAGTGCTTGCCGCCGTCGAGCCCCTGTATGAAGTCGAGAGCAGTGACGCGCATCTGCTCACCCGTGCCGCCTACCATTTGGGCAACCGTCATGTGGTGCTGGAAATCGGCCCCAGGTATCTGCGCCTGCAACAGGACCACGTTTTGAAAACCTTGCTCGAAAAGCTGGGGCTTGCTGTCAGGGAGGTAAACATCCCCTTCGAACCTGAGGCGGGCGCCTTTGGCGGGAGCCGCCATCACCATGGGGAAGAAAAAGGTCATGGCGGCCTCATTCACCACTTCGCGCCGCGCACGTGAGCTGCTTTGGCTGCTGCGGTTGTCCAGCCCAGCGCTCCCCGTGGGCGCTTACAGCTACTCCCAGGGCCTGGAATGGGCAGTGGAGGCGGGGTGGATGGAAGACGAGCTATCGGTCGCTGCGTGGATCGAGGAGCACTTGACCCTGGTGTTGGGTCGCTTTGAACTACCCTTGTTGGCCGCGGCATTACGCGCCTGGGCGCGAGGCGAAGACACCGAGGCCCTGCGTCTGAACACGCACTACCTGGCGAGCAGGGAAACGCGTGAGCTGCGGGATGAAACCGTGCAGATGGGGTATTCCCTGGTCGCCCTGGCACGCCAACTGCCGGAGTTTTCCGGCCTGCCTCTGGAAGAACGCGAGTGGGCATACCCCGTGGCCTTGAGCCGGCTCGCCGCAGCCCTGCGCCTTGGGGAAGTGGACCTCCTACATGGCTATGCCTTCGCCTGGCTCGAAAACCAGGCCGCCGCCGCCATCAAGGCCATGCCGCTCGGTCAAGTGGCCGCTCAGCGCCTGCTTTCTGCATTGAGTGTCCTCATACCGAACACCTGCGAGGCGGCCCTGGCTCTACCAGAGGCAGCCTGGTGCAGCAGCGCGCCGGGTTTGGCGCTGGCGTCCTCGCTTCATGAGACCCAATACACGCGCCTGTTTCGATCTTAATCCAAGGGCACACCGTAATCACGAGACCTAGGCGATGAACCATTCCCCTCTACGCGTCGGCATCGGCGGGCCGGTAGGCTCCGGCAAGACGGCGCTGACGCTGGCCCTGTGCCAACAGTTGCGCGAGCGGTACCAGATCGCCGCGGTGACCAACGACATCTACACGGCCGAGGATGCACAGTTTCTGGTGCGCCATGCGGCGCTGCCCGAAGAGCGCATTCTCGGCGTCGAGACAGGCGGTTGCCCGCACACGGCCATCCGCGAGGATGCCTCCATCAACCTGGAAGCTGTGGACCGGCTCACTCGCGCATTCCCAGACCTTGAGCTGGTTCTTATCGAGTCCGGCGGCGACAATCTGGCGGCCACGTTCAGCCCGGAATTGTCCGATCTGACGGTCTACGTCATAGACGTCGCAGCCGGCGACAAGATTCCCCGCAAAGGTGGCCCCGGCATCACCAAGTCCGATTTACTGGTCATCAACAAGATCGATCTGGCGCCTTATGTCGGCGCATCCCTGGAGGTGATGGAGCGGGATGCGCGCAAGATGCGCGGTGATCGCCCTTTCGTATTCACCAATCTCAAGACTGGCGAAGGATTGCCCAAGGTGGTCGATTTCATTCTTCATCAGGGGCTGATCGCCTAGCCGGAACGGGGCCCTAGTTGGCGCGGCACGTTCCCGCACATGCCGGCAAAACCGGCAAGAGTGACCGCCAACGCCCCGTTGTCGTGCATGCCCGACGCCCCCTGCCCGCGCGGCAACACCGGCCCAGCATTGGGAAAGCCAGCTATAGCAAGCATTGGCGTCGAGGTACACACCAAACCTGGAGCCTAGGCAATTGGCATCCACCTTGCTTTGCATTCATTGTATACATCAAGATACCTCCCATGTCCGTCGAAATACCCGCCCATGCAGCGCCTTTAGCCGTGCACGCGGAACCGTATGAATTCGCACTCGAACCGGGGTGTTGTGCCCTGCTCATCATTGATATGCAGCGCGATTTTCTCGAACCAGGAGGATTCGGCGCAATGCTGGGCAACGATGTATCACGGTTGCGCAGCGCCATCGCCCCCAACGAACGGCTGCTCGCCGCTTGGCGGCAAGCAGGCTGGCCTGTGATGCACACGCGCGAAGGGCACCGCGCAGATCTGTCCGATCTCCCTCTTTCCAAGAAGCTTCGCGGCCGCGGCAAAACCTGCATCGGTGACACCGGCCCCCTGGGACGCATCTTGGTCAGAGGCGAGCATGGCCACGACATCATCCCGGAACTCTACCCCAGGCCCGGAGAACCCGTGATCGACAAGCCCGGCAAAGGAGCATTTTTTGCGACGGATCTGGAAGCCATATTGCGGCACCGCGGGATTCGTCAACTGGTGGTCACCGGCGTGACCACGGAGGTCTGCGTCAATACCACGGTGCGCGAGGCCAACGACCGCGGCTACGAATGTATCGTGCTGGAGGATTGCACGGCCTCGTATTTCCCCGAATTTCACCGCGCCAGTCTGGCCATGATCAGTGCCCAAGGCGGCATTTTCGGCTGGGTGTCCCACTCAAGCCTGCTCCTGGAAACCATGCCGGCGGCATAACTCCTTAACCGGCAGACCGGCTTCCGCCTCCCGCAGGAAGCCGATGATCTGTTCTTCTGCGTATCGCTTCTTCATGTCCAATCTCCTTCATCGATGGGATTGGACTCTAATGTCAGGCGCTACTTAAATCGGGGGGCGTCGAACCTACAAAATCTGGGGAATTTTGATCGCGTACCAACAGCCCCGGTTTTTGACCGTGACCTGGATTCGAGAGCGGTTCTCAATGGATGCCATGACAGATGCTCCGTGATGCTGGAACACCGTATAGGCACGAGGGCCACAAAATTTCCGCACGCTACAGCGAAGTGGCAGGAATTGCCACTAATTTGCCACTAAGCCGCCCCTGAGCAGAAAAGGGGGGTTCATAACTCGCTATTAAATGAAATCTGGTCGGGGTGAGAGGATTCGAACCTCCGGCCTCTACGTCCCGAACGTAGCGCTCTACCAGGCTAAGCTACACCCCGCTGAAGATAGGCCTTTGCTATCAGAAACTCTCAGAAACTGCGCCTGACCGCAAAGTCCGCCAATTGTAGCAAAGCGTCCTTGTGTTGGGTATCGGGCAGACAGGCAAGCGCCGCAGCCGCGCGCTCGGCCTCGCGCTGCGCGGCTGTGCGCGTGTGTTCCAGGGCGCCGGTGTTGTGGATGGCCTTGAGCACGGTCTGGAATTCCACCAGGCCGCCCTCTTCGATGGCGCGCCGGATCGCCGCCGCCTCCGCCGGACTGCCGCGCTGCATGGCCACGAGCAGGGGCAGCGTGGGCTTGCCTTCGGCCAGATCGTCGCCGATGTTCTTGCCGGTTTCCAGGAAATCGCCGGAATAGTCCAGCACGTCGTCGATGAGCTGGAAGGCCGTGCCCAGATGCATGCCGTAGGCGGCAAGCGCTTCCTGCCAGGCCGGCGCGACGCCGGCGATCACGCCGCCCAGACGTGCTGCGGCTTCGAACAGCTTGGCGGTCTTGTAGCGGATGACGCGCAGATAGCTCTCCTCGTCCACGTCGGCGTCGTGGCAGTTGAGCAGCTGCAGGACCTCGCCTTCGGCGATCGTGTTGGTGGCGTCCGCCAGGATGCGCATGACCTGCATATCGTCGATATCCACCATCATCTGGAAGGCGCGCGAATAGAGAAAATCCCCCACCAGCACGCTGGCGGCGTTGCCGAACAGCGCATTCGCGGTCTGCTTGCCGCGCCGCAACTGGGATTCGTCGACCACGTCGTCGTGCAGCAGGGTGGCAGTGTGGATGAATTCCACCACGGCGGCGAGCTCGTAGTGATGGCTGCCGCGGTAATCGCAGGCCCCTGCCGAAAGCAGCACCAGCACCGGACGCAGGCGCTTGCCGCCGCTGTTGATGATGTATTCCGAGACTTGGTTGACCAGCACCACTTCGGAGCGCAGGCGCGCGCGGATGACGCGATCGACTTCGCCCATGTCTCGGGCGATGAACTGTTGCAGACTATGCAGAAGCACGAGGCACACTCGCCGGAAAAATTTCCGCCATGTTACCGTGAAGGACGCCGCCCGGCACCGTCTGCCGCCGCGCCCCCGGGCCGGGCTTAAGTTTTTGCCCGCCTATCAATATACTCCCGCCCACGGAGCGCTTGCACCGCACCTCACAGAGGAGGAGAAACCATGTCCCAGTCCGTATTCCAGCTTTTGTTCAGCACGCCCATGGGCTGGCTGGTGGTGTTCACCGTGGGCTTCGCCGTGGTCATGGGCATCGTGCTGACTTATGTGTTCAGCAGGCTCAGTCGGAAAGACCGCGAGCACAATTGAGGCCGCGCCCGATCAATAGCTGTTGCGCACTTCGGTGATCTGGGGAAAACGCCGCCGCACGGTCTTTTCCACCACGGTCTTGAGGTCCAGCACCGAATTGGGGCAGCCGACGCAGGCGCCCTTCAGGCGCACGCGCACCACCGTTCCCTCCAGGGCCACCAGTTCCAGGTCGCCGCCGTCGCGCAGCAGGACGCTGCGCGCTTCCTCCAGGGCGTCGCGCACGTCGGCTTCAGTCGGCGGCGCCGAAGCCGCCGCAACGGCCGGCGCCGCAGCGGCGCGGCGCGCCATCTCCTGACGGCGCGAGATCTCCAACGAGGCTTTCGGATCACGCACATAGAGATCATCCAGCTCGGCTTCGGTGTACCAGCGCTCGATGTAGGCCGGCGGGATGCGATCCAGCTCCGCCTGCCGGTTGCGCTCCTCCAACTGCTCGGCGCTGTAGCGTTTGAGTTGAAGCACCTTTTTCATCGCGGGTTTCCGGTGGATTTCCTCTATCATGCATTGAAAGCCCAATAACTGCATCCTCGATGGTCAGGCTCCGCCCGCTTCTCACGCTCGCCCTGCTGGTCTTGGGGCTACAGCCGGCCCTCGCTGGAGCCGTAGATGTGATCGTCAACCGCGACGTGCAGTTGCCGCAAATAAGCGAGAACACCCTGAGAGCGATCTACACCCTGCGCCAGACGCGCTGGCCCGACGGCCAGCCCATTCATGTCTTCGTGCTCGCCGACGACGACCCGCTGCACGCGGAATTCGCCAAGAGCCTCCTGGGCATGTACCCCTACCAGCTGCGCCAGATCTGGGACCAACTCACCTTCAGCGGCATGGGCCAGGCACCCGAGCAGTTGTCCAGCCAGAGGGAGATGCTGCGCCGCGTCGCCGCCACCCCCGGCGCCATCGGTTATGCCGCCGCCCCCATCGGAAACGAGCATGTGCGCCTGCTGCCGGTACGCTAAGCGGGCCGCCCTGCTGGCCGCCCTGGCTGCCGCACCGGCGGCGGCCGACCCGTTCTATCAAAGCGGCAACCTGCAATTGCAGGGTTTCGTCGCGCAAACCCTCATCACCACCAGCCGCAACAATTTCTTCGGCCGCACCCAGGACACCCTGGGCACGGGCTTCACCGAAGCCGGCGTGAACGGCGTCTGGCAGCCGCATCCCGGTCTGCTGGTGGCCGGCCAGATGCTCTATCGGCGCGCCGGCAAGAACGACCAGCGCAACGTGCGCCTGGATTATCTGCAGGCGGTCTGGCCTTTCTGGCAGCGCGCGGACGGCACGCTCGAGCTGCGCGCCGGCAAGATAAAGATTCCTTACGGCCTGTACAACGAAACCCGCGACGTGCCTTTCACGCGTCCAAGCATTCTGCTGCCGGAATCGATTTATTTCGACACGGCACGCAATTTCGCCCTCGCGGCGCCAGGCGCCGGATTCAACGCGCGCTGGCAGACCGCCCTGGGCGAGTGGCAGGTCAACCTCGCCGCCGTGCGCCCCGGGCAGCTGGACGCCGCCACGGAGGCCAACTTCCTCGGCAGCGACCGCCCCGGCCACTTGTACAGCAATGCCACCTATGCTGCCCAATTGCGCTGGAGCACCATGGACCAATCGACCCTGCTGGCGCTCTCCTGGGTCGATGCGCGCGCCCGCTATCAACCCGCGCCCGGCGATCCGCTCGGCGCCGGCAAGGTAGGCTACACTCCCTGGGTGCTGTCGGCGCAGAAACATCTGGGCACCGTTACCCTCACAACGGAGTATGGCTGTCCGCGCATCCGTCTGTACGACTTCAACCTGCCGGCAATCGACGTGCGCACGCGCGCCTGGTACGTGCAAGGCGCCTGGCACATTCGCCCGCGCTGGGAGGCGCTGCTGCGCTACGACAGCTATATCTCGCCGCTCAAGAACAATCCGCTCGCGGCGCTGAGCGGCAACCCCTATTTCTCCCGCTATGCCAAGGACTGGACCGCCGGGCTGCGCTGGGACGTGACGCCTGCGCTCATGCTGCGCGCCGAGTTTCACCATGTCACCGGCACGATCTGGCTGCCGGCGCTCGACAACCCCAACCCGCAGCAGGAAGGCCGCGTATGGAACATGGGCCTGCTGCAGGCGTCCTGGCGCTTCTAACGGACTTGGCGATGCCGCTCCAACCCATGAAACGCCCTTGCCGCCCTGTCCGTTCCCTTCACTCCCCACTCCTTTCCCAGGAAAGGGGCTTTACCCGTTCTCCCTGCGGGAGAAGGCGGCGCACAGCGCCGGACGAGGGCGAGGGGGGCGCGGCGATGCTGCGCGTCGTTTCACTCTGATCCATGGCGCCGCTCTCACTCCTCTCCGGCTCGCGCGCAATATTTCTGAGCCTCAAATGGAAGCTGCTGCTGCCGCTCACGGCCATCATCTTCGTCATGGCCGCCGCGCTCACTTATGTGAACAACCGCTCCCTCGCGCAGCAGCAGACGCAGCTGCGCGCCAGCGCGGCGCGGCAGGCCGACACGCTGGTGCAATTTCTGCTCAGCCAGTCCTACCAGCAGCTGGCCGACAAAGCAGCCGGCCTGACCGATGCCCTGCCGGACGATTTCCCGCGTCATCTGCCCGCCGAAGAGCTGCGGCAGACCTGGCAGAAATGGCATCTGGAAGAAGGGCTGGAATCGCTGCAGATCTTCAACCCTGCCGTCTATCCGGTGGCCGGCTTCGGCGCGGCGCCGCTGCCCGGCGCACAAACCGAGCGGCTCGCGCGCGCTGCGCTCAGCGCCGAAACGCCGCAGGCAGGCCTTTATTGCGGCACGAGCTGCGTGCTCTACTGGGTAAGCCCCTTCCTCAAGAACCGCAGCACCGCCGGCGCGATTTTCCTCACCCGCGACCTGAGTGACTTTCTCGCCACTTTCCATCGTTACTCCGGGATCAATCTGGCGCTCGCCACGGGCAAGCCCGACGCGCCGAACTTCACGCTGCGCCAGGTCAGCAGCCAGCCCTTGGCCCAGGCCCTGCAGCGGACGACCCTCTCCTGGCGGCCAACCCGCGGCGGCGCCTACGAAGCGACCTTAAATCTGGGCGGCCGATACTTGCAGATGCAGATGCTGCCGCCGCTCTCCGCCGCCGCCGATTTTCCGCGCCTGTTCACCGTCACCGACGACACCGCCTACCACGAACTGGTGCGCTCCGGCCGGCACAAAAACCTCCTTATCGGCTTTCTCACCTTCGCCGGCGCCGAAAGCCTGATGCTGGCCTTCCTGCTCTGGTTCCTGACGCGCATTCGGCGCGTGACGGAAAGCCTGCCCCTGCTCGGCGAGGGCAATTGGCAAGCGGCCCACGATCACCTTTCGCAACCCGCGCGGGGCGTCGCCGACGAGTTCGACCGCCTGGAAAATGCCGCTCTGGTGCTGGCCCAGCGTCTGCAGGCCATGCACGATGCCGACACGCGCCAGCGCGATTCGCTGCGGCGTTCGGCGGAAAACCTGGCGCGCGAGCGCGACTTCATTTCCAACCTGCTCGACACCGTGCCGGCCTTGATCCTGACGCAGGACACGCGCGGCCGCATCCAGCTGGTCAACGCCCACACCACCCAGGTCACGCGGCTGTCCTACACCGAACTGGCCGGACGGAATTTCTTCCGCCACCTCATCCCTCCCGAACAGGAAGACGCCCTGCGCACCGCCCTGCAGGCCCACCTCGCCGCCGACGACTGGCCGCTGCGCTTCGAGGCGCCCCTGGACACCCCTGCCGGCCGGCGCCACATCGCCTGGGTGCTCACCCAGGCCGGTGCCGACCCCGACGGCGAAACGATGATCCTGTGCGTGGGCCTCGATCTCACGGAGCTGCACGCTGCCACCGAGCGGGCGGAATTCCTCTCGGATTTCGACGCCCTGACCGGCCTGCTCAACCACCGCGCCTTCCATGCACACCTGGCCGAGCTACTCGGCAGTGTTGCGGACGGCATATTGCTGTTGTTCGATCTGGACGAATTCAAGACCTTGAATGATCTGGCGGGGCATGCCACCGGCGATGCCGTGCTGCGCCAGATCGCCGCCCGCCTGGAGAGCCTGGAGCCGCGCCCGCGCTTGTCCGCCCGCTTGGGCAGCGACGACTTCGCCCTGTTCTTCGCCGAGACGTCCGTCGCCCAGGTGCTGCAAATCGCGCGCGCCGTCGCCAAGGGGCAGGGCCACCATCAGGTGTCCAGCGCCTGCGTCGGCCTGGCGCGCTTTCCAGAGCACGGCAAGAGCCCGGAGGCGCTCCTGGCCAGCGCCGATCTCGCGCTCTCCCATGCGCGCGCGCAGGGGCGCGGCAACTGGCATCTCTACGACCCGGCCGACCGTACGCGCCAGGCTTTGGAGGACAAGAACCAGCGCGTGAGCCTGATACGCCAGGCGCTGGACCAGGGCCGCCTGGAACTCTATCTGCAGCCCATCGTGGCCCTGGCGGACGGCGCGGAGGCCGCCCATTACGAAGTCCTGCTGCGCCTGCGCGGCCACGACGCGGCGCTGCTCGCCCCCGCCGAATTCATCCAGGCTGCCGAAGCCTCGGGGCTGGTGCGCGAAATCGACGAATGGGTGGCGCGCTCGGTCATCGCCCTGCTGAGCCTGCGCGGCGGCGATTTCCGCCTCGCCATCAATCTATCGGCGCGCAGCCTGGACAACGAACATCTCGTGGAGGTCATCCGCAACGCCCTGCAGACCCACCGCGTGGCGCCGCAGCGCCTCATCTTCGAGGTGACGGAAACCGCCGCGTTGGCCGACATGTCGCGCGCGCAAACCCTGCTGCAGCACATCCGCGACCTGGGCGCCGGCCTGGCCCTGGACGACTTCGGGGTGGGATTTTCCACCTTTCAGTATCTGCGCCATCTGCCGGTGGACTACGTGAAGATCGACGGCTCTTTCATCCGCAATCTGGACGAAAACCAGGACGACCGGGTGTTCGTGCGTGCGGTGGTGGAAGCTGTACACGGCTACGGCAAGAAGGCCGTGGCCGAATATGTGGAAAACGCACGCATTTTGCAGTGGGTGCGCGAACTGGGGCTGGACTACGCCCAGGGCTATCACCTGGGCCGCCCGCGCCCGGCCGCCGAAGTCGTCTAAAGCGCCGTCTTAGGCGCGCTGGTATACCACGAAGGCGTAATCAAGCCCGCCGCCCTCATCGCGGCGCTCATCGCGCGCCGACTCGCGCCAGCACGAACGATCGAAGGCGGGGAAAAATGCGTCGCCCGCGGGGCTCGCGTCGACCTCGGTCAGATACAGCCGTTCTACCAGAGGCAAAGCCTGGCGGTAGATGTCGGCACCGCCGATGAAGAACACCTCCGCCGCATCCCGGCACAGCGCCAGCGCCTGCTCTATTCCGCCGGCCACTTCCGCGCCCTCGGGCCGATACTGCGCGTTGCGCGTGATGACGATGTTGCGCCGTCCGGGCAGAGGCCGGCCCAGCGATTCGAACGTTTTGCGCCCCATGAGCACGGCATGGCCCAGCGTCAGCGCCTTGAAGTGCTTGAGATCCTCTGGCATCCGCCATGGCAAACGGTTGTCGATGCCGATGACGCCGTTCTTGCCCAGTGCGGCGATGAGGTTGAGTCGGGGGAAAGGCATGAGGGTGGAGTTGGCAGTTGGCAGTTGGCAGTTGGCAGTTGGCAGTTGGCAGTTGATTTTAGCTGCCTGCTGAAGACTGCCAACTGACTGCTGTTTACACAGCCACCGGGGCCTTGATGGCCGGATGGGGGTCGTAGCCTTCCAGGGTGAAATCCTCGTAGCGGAAGGCGAAGAGATCCTTGGCCTCCGGGTTCAGGCGCATGACCGGCAGGCTGCGCGGGGTGCGCGTGAGCTGCTCGCGCGCCTGCTCCAGGTGGTTGAGGTAGAGATGGGCATCGCCCAGGGTATGCACGAACTCGCCCGGCTTGAGTCCCGTCGCCTGGGCCATCATGAGCGTGAGCAAGGCATAGCTGGCGATGTTGAAAGGTACGCCCAGAAAAATGTCGGCGCTGCGCTGGTAGAGCTGGCAGGACAGCTTGCCCTCCGCCACATAGAACTGGAAGAAAGCATGGCAGGGCGCCAGGGCCATCCTGGGCAGGTCGGCGACGTTCCAGGCCGAGACGATGATGCGGCGCGAGTCCGGCTGGTGCCGCAGATCGTGCAGCACCTGGCTGATCTGATCGATGTGGCCGCCGCCGGGCGTCGGCCAGCTGCGCCACTGGTAGCCGTAGACCGGCCCCAGTTCGCCCTGCGCGTCCGCCCACTCGTCCCAAATTGTGACGCCGTGCTCGCGCAGATAGCGGATATTGGTGTCGCCGCGCAGGAACCACAGCAGCTCATGGATGATGGACTTGAGATGCACTTTCTTGGTGGTCAGCAGCGGAAACCCCTGTGCGAGGTCGAAGCGCATCTGATGGCCGAACACGGACAGCGTGCCGGTGCCGGTGCGGTCGGATTTACGGGCGCCGTGCGCGAGCACGTGGCGCATGAGATCGAGATAGGTTTGCATGGGCTCAGTCTGCGCCGGGAGGTGGTGTCAATGGCAGCGTCTGCCAGGCCTGGTCCAGCAGGCCTTCCAGCGGCTGGAAGTGGTTCTTGTAGGCCATCTTGCGCGACTGCGCGATCCAATAGCCCAGATAGACATAGGGCAGTCCCAATTCGCGCGCCCGCTCGATCTGCCAAAGCACGTTGTAAGTACCCAGGCTGTCGCGGCTGCCGGGTTCGTAAAAGGTATAGACCGCAGACAGGCCGTCCTCCACGCGATCCATGACGCTCACCATCACGAGCTCGCGGCCGCGGCGGAATTCCACCAGACAGGAATCGGCGTGGCTTTGCAGCAGGAACTGGCTGTACTGCTCGACGCCGTCCTGGTCCATGCCACCCCCGGCATGGCGCTCGCGCTGGTAGCGGCGATAGAGGGCGTAGTGCTCCTCGTGGAAATCCAGCGGCAGCAGGATGGTACGCAGATCGCCGTTGCGCTTCCACACGCGGCGCTGGCTGCGCCGCATGGCGAACTCGCCCACCCGCACGCGCACCGGAACGCAGGCCTGGCAACCGTCGCACTGCGGCCGATAGGTGAACTGGCCGCTGCGGCGGAAGCCGTTGCGGATGAGCAGGCTGTACACCTCGCGGTTCACCAGGTGCGCGGGCGTGGCCACCTGGGAGCGCGCCGTCAGGCCGGATACGTAGCTGCAAGGGTAGGCCGAGGTGAGATAGAACTGCAGGCGCAGGAAAGGCGGTTCGGTCGGGTGCACGTCGAAACTATCAAGCGATACGGCATGGCAAGTCTACCAATTCCGCCAGCCGGCGTGTGAACTCGGCACGCGGGATTTCGCGCGCGCCCAGGCTGGCCAGATGGCGCGTGCTCATCTGGCAGTCGATCAGGCCGACGCCGGCCGCCTCCAGCCAGCGCACGAGGTGCACGAGCGCCAGCTTGGAAGCGTCACCCACGCGGCTGAACATGGATTCGCCGAAGAAGACGCAGCCGATGGCGACGCCGTAGAGCCCGCCCACCAGCTTGCCTCCCATCCAGGTCTCGACCGAATGGGCGTGGCCCAATTCGAACAGGCGCACATAGGCGTCGACCATGGCCGCATTGATCCAGGTGCCATCCTGCCCCGGCCGCGGCGCCGCACAGGCTTCCATGACCTCGCGGAAAGCCGTGTTCCAGCAGATTTCGTAGTCCTGCCGCGCCAGGCGCCGACGCAGCGAGCGGGAAACCTTCAGTTCGGCGGGAAACAGCACCATGCGTGGATCGGGGCTCCACCAGAGGATGGGCTGGCCGGGGCTGTACCAGGGGAAAACGCCCTGCCGGTAGGCCGCCAGCAGCGTCTGCGGCGCGAGGTCGCTGCCCGCCGCCAAAAGTCCCGGAGGATACGCCAGCGCGTGCTCCGCGGGAGGAAAGGGATCGCCGTTTTTGAGCCAGATCAGCATGCCCCAAGAATTCAACAAAAGCCGGGCGGGTGCAAGGAGTATCATGATGATCCGATGTCCGCCCGCTCCGCCCCGCTGCCCGCCGTCGCCGAGGACGCCCCCGCGCACTGCTTCCATTGCGGCCTGCCCGTGCCGCCGGGGACGGACTACCCCATCCGCCACGAGCACCGCACCGAGCCCGCCTGCTGCCGCGGCTGCCAGGCGGTGGCGCAGACCATCGTCGATGCCGGCCAGGGCGCCTATTACACCCACCGCACGGCCCTGCCGGCCAAGCCTGCGGACCTGCAGAGCGACCTGGAGCGCCTGGGCCTCTACGACCTTCCGGAAATCCAGCAGGGCTTCGTCAAAACCGCGCCGGGCAACGTGCGGGAAGCCGCTCTGATCCTGGAAAACATCGTCTGCGCGGCGTGCGTGTGGCTGAACGAGCGCCATCTCAGTGCATTGCCCGGCGTGCTCGCGGTCAACGTCAACTACGCCACGCGGCGCGCCTGGGTGCGCTGGGACGACAGCCGCATCCACCTCTCGCAGATTCTCAAGGCCGTCGAGGACATCGGCTATCGCGCTCACCCCTACGATGCCCGCCAGGCCGACGAACTGTTCCGCAAGGAACGCAACGCGGCCCTGCGGCGCCTGTCGGTGGCGGCCTTGGGCGCCATGCAGGTGATGATGATCGCCTATCCCTCCTTCGGCCATCACGCCGGCAAGCTCACGCTTGCGGAAGCCACCGTCTTCAACTGGGCCAGTCTGATCCTTACCGTGCCGGTGGTCTTCTATTCGGCGCAGCCGTTTTTCCAAGGCGCCTGGCGCGACCTCAAACGCCGCACCCTGGGCATGGACGTCCCGGTGGCCCTGGGCATCGCCGCGGCTTTCGGCGCCAGCCTGTGGGCCACGCTCACCGGCCAGGTGCGCGAGGTGTATTACGACTCGGTCACCATGTTCGTGTTCATGCTCCTGGGCGGACGCTTCCTGGAACTCATGGCGCGGCGCAAGAGCACCGAGGCCGCGCAGGAGCTGGTCAAGCTCATTCCCGCCGTCGCCACGCGCCTGCCCGCCTGGCCCGGTCTTGAAGAAGAACAGATCCCCGTGGCGCGCCTGGCCGCGGGCGACTGCGTGCGCGTCAAGCCGGGCCAGACCGTGCCGGCCGATGGCGTGCTGCTGGAAGGCGCCACGCGCGTGAACGAAGCCATGCTCACGGGCGAGTCACGCGCGGTGGAGAAAACCCCCGGCCAGCCCCTCATCGGCGGCACGCTCAACCAGGACAGTCCCATCGTCATGCGCGTCGAAAAGATCGGCGAGGGCACCCGCCTGGCCGCCATCGTGCGCCTGCTGGACCGCGCCCAGACCGACAAGCCATCCATTGCCCGCCTGGCCGATCGTGCGGCGGCCTGGTTCGTCGGCGTGCTGCTCGTCGCCGCCTTGACCACCGGTGCCGTCTGGTACGCCATAGACCCCGAGCGCGCCCTCTGGGTCGTGGTTTCCATGCTGGTGGTCACCTGCCCCTGCGCGCTGGGCCTGGCCACCCCGGCGGCGCTCACCACCGCCACCGGCCGGCTCACTCAGTTGGGCCTGCTCACCACGCGCGGCCATGCCCTGGAGACGCTGGCCAAGGCCACTGACGTGGTGTTCGACAAGACCGGCACCCTCACGCGCGGCGCGCCCCGCCTGCTGGCGGCCTTGCCGGCCGGCGGCGACAGCCTGGCCCTGGTCGAGCTGGCCAGCGCCCTGGAGGCTGCTTCCGAACATCCGCTGGGCCGCGCCCTGCGCGCCGCGGCCCCGCACGTGCCCGCCGCATCCGGCCTGCAAAGCGCGCCCGGACGCGGCGTGGAGGGCAGAGTCGCAGGCCGCCGTCTGCGCCTGGGCAAGCCCGGCTACGTGGCCGAGCTGGCCGGCCCCCTGCCCGCGCCACCGGAGGAGGCCCACCCCGGCGCCACCTGGCTGGCACTGGGCGGCGCCGCCGGATTCATGGGGTGGCTGGCGCTGGGCGACAGCCTGCGCGACGACGCCGCGCCCGCCATCAAGGTTCTGCGGCGGCTGGGGCTGCGCGTGCATGTGCTGTCCGGCGACGCCCCCGCCGCCGTGGCCGTCGTCGCCCGCGCCCTCGACATCGAGGTGCTCGGCGCCGGCGTGCTGCCCGAGGGCAAGGTCGCCGCCCTGCGCGCTCTGCAGCAAACCGGCCGCGTCGTCGCCATGGTGGGCGACGGCGTCAACGACGCCCCCGTGCTGGCCCAGGCCCAGGTTTCGATCGCGCTGGGGGAGGGCACCGACGTGGCGCAGGCAGCCGCCGACATGGTGACGCTGGGCGGACGCCTGTCCGTGGTGGCCGACGGGGTGCGCATCGCCCGCGACACCCACGCCGTGATCCGCCAGAACCTGGCCTGGGCGGTGCTCTACAACGCCGTCGCCATCCCTGCCGCGGCCCTGGGCCTGGTCACCCCCTGGATCGCCGCCATCGGCATGTCGGTGAGCTCGCTGCTGGTGGTGCTCAACGCCCTGCGCCTGACCGATTTCCAGAGCGCCTTCGGCGAGCCGCGCCCCGCCGCTAGCAGCCTGCTAGGTTTGACCAGGCCGGCCTGATACGGTATATTTGCTGGCTTTCCGAGACCACTCCCCAGGAGCGCTCGCATGTATGCGGTCATCAAAACCGGCGGCAAGCAGTATCGCGTCGCGGCCGGCGACAAACTGAAAATCGAAAAACTCCCCGCCGACGTGGGCAGCGAAGTGACCTTCGACCAGGTGCTGCTGGTGGCCGACGGCGACAAGATCCAGGCCGGCGCCCCCCTGCTCTCCGGCGCCGCCGTGAAGGCCACGGTGCTGTCCCACGGCCGCGGCGACAAGATCATCATCTTCAAGATGCGCCGCCGCAAGCACTATCGCAAAACCCAGGGCCACCGCCAGGACTACACCGAAGTCCAAATCGGCGGCATTTCGGCCTGACACAGGAGAACATCCATGGCCCACAAGAAAGCAGGCGGCAGCTCCCGCAACGGCCGCGATTCAGAAGCCAAACGCCTGGGCGTCAAGCGCTACGGCGGCGAAGAAGTGCTGGCCGGCAACATCCTGGTGCGCCAGCGCGGCACCGAATACCACCCCGGCCCCAATGTCGGCATGGGCAAGGATCACACGCTGTTTGCCAGGGTCGACGGCGTGGTAAAATTCGAAGTCAAAGGCGCCGCCAAACGCCGCACCGTACGCGTCGAACCCGCCGCGGCCTGATAAAAAACAGTCGTCGGAGACTGATCGAACACCGACCGGCCGCAAGGCCGGTTTTTTTTCCTGATGGCGCATCGCACGCTGGATCTTTTCTGCCGGGTCGTCGACAACTATGGCGACGCCGGCATCGCCTGGCGCCTCGCGTGCCAGCTGGCCGGCGAACACGCGCTGCAGGTGCGCCTGTGGCTCGACCGGCTGGACGTGCTGGGAAAAATGGAACCGCGCCTCGATCCGGCCATGCCGCGCCAGCATATCCAGGGCGTGGAGATACGCCATTGGCCGGCAGATTTCCCGGAAGTAGCGCCCAGCGACGCGGTGATCGAGGCTTTCGGCTGCCCGCTGCCGCAGCGCTTCCTCGACGCCATGGCCAGGCGCCGGCCCGCGCCCGTGTGGATCAACCTGGAATATCTAAGTGCGGAAGCCTGGGTGGAGAGCTGCCACGGCCTGCCTTCCCCCCATCCGCGCCTGCCGCTCACGCAGTATTTCTTTTACCCCGGCTTCACCGCGCGCACCGGCGGGGTTCTGCGCGAGCGGGATCTCACGGCCAAACGGGAGGCTGCACAGCATGACCCGCAGGCATTCTGGCGCGGCCTGAATCTCGCCGTGCCGGAGGAGAACACGCTGGTCGTCTCGCTCTTCTGCTACCCCGATGCGGCCCTCCTCTCCCTGTTCGAGACGTGGGCGCAAGGCGAGCGCCCCATCCTGGCGCTCACGCCCGGGGGCGAGAACAACCCCGCATGGCACAGCGCCGGCATTCGCGCTCCCTGGCTCCAAGGCAATCTGGAGGTGCGGCCGCTGCCTTTCCTGAGCCAGGAGGAATACGATCGGCTGCTGTGGGCCTGCGACCTCAACTTCGTGCGCGGGGAAGATTCTTTCGTGCGCGCACAATGGGCGGCGCGCCCCTTCGTCTGGCATATCTACCGGCAAGCGGATCGGGCCCATCTCGCCAAACTGGAAGCCTTCCTGCGCCGCTACACCCGAACCCTGCCTCCCTCCGCGGCCTTGGCGCTGGCACGCTTTCATGAGGCCTGGAACGAGTCCGCCTCGCCGGCCGCGGCCTGGCCGGCCCTGGCCGATGGACTGGAAGTCCTCCGTCGGCACGCCGCAGCCTGGGAAAGACAATTGCGCGGGCAGCCGGATTTGGCAAGCCAGCTGGTAATTTTCATCGCCGGCAAGATATAATTTCGAGTTTATTTCTCCAGGCAGGCAGTAGCAGTATGAAAACCGCACAGGAACTCCGCACCGGCAACGTCTTCATGGTGGGCAGCGACGCCATGGTCGTGCAAAAGGCCGAATTCTCCAAATCCGGCCGCAACGCGTCGGTGGTAAAGATGAAGATGAAGAATTTGCTGACCGGCCAGACCTCCGAAACCGTGTACAAGGCGGACGAGAAATTCGAGATGGTCACCCTGGATCGCAAGGAGTGCACCTATTCCTACTTCGCCGATCCCCTCTACGTCTTCATGGACGCCGAATACAATCAGTACGAAGTGGAAGGCGACAGCCTGGGCGACGCCCTCAACTATCTGGAGGATGGCATGCCCTGCGAGATGGTGTTCTACAACGGCCGCGCCATCTCTGTGGAACTCCCCACCAGCGTGGTGCGCGAAGTCGAATACACCGAACCCGCGGTGCGCGGCGACACCTCCGGCAAGGTGATGAAACCGGCCAAGCTGAAAGGCACCGGACTGGAAATCCCCGTTCCCGCTTTCGTGGAAATCGGCGACAAGATCGAGATCGACACCCGCACCAACGAGTTCAAAAAACGCGTGAGCTAATCTTCCGAAAATCCGCCCGCCGGGCGGATTTTTTTCTTGCATTATTTTTATATTTATAAAATAATGAAAACGTGGATTCCGATGCCGCCGTCTTGGCCCTTGCCGCGCTGGCCCAGGCTTCTCGCCTGGAGGTGTTCCGTTTGCTCGTGCAAGCCGGCCCTGCAGGCAAGGCGGCAGGGGACATCGCGCAGGCCCTGGACATTCCGCCGGCGACGCTGTCCTTCCATCTCAAGGCGTTGGCCCACGCCGGTCTCGTGGAATCGCGCCAGGCAGGCCGCTATGTCTTTTATCAGGCCCGCTTTCAGGCGATGAACGCGCTGCTGGCCTACCTCACGGAAAACTGTTGCGGCGGAGCCAGTTGCGAGGCGCCCGCCCCCTCCTGCCAAACCGAAGGGAATGCCCATGAAACGACTGCACGTGCATCTCGGCGTCGCCGATCTTGAAACCAGCATCCGCTTCTACAGCGGCCTGTTCGCCGCCGCCCCCACGGTGGTGAAAGACGATTACGCCAAGTGGATGCTGGACGATCCGCGCGTCAATTTCGCCATCTCCACCCGCAGCGGCAAAGCCGGGCTGGACCATCTGGGCATCCAGGTGGAAAGCGCCGAAGAGCTGGCGGAAATGAACGCGCGCCTGGATGCCGCCCACCTGCCCAAACAGAGCCAGATGGGCACGGCCTGCTGCTATGCCCGTTCCGACAAGCACTGGACCCTGGATCCCCAAGGCATCGCCTGGGAGTCCTATCACACCCTGGACAGCGTCCCCACTTTCGGCGGCGACGAAACCGGACGCTCGGCCTGCTGCGCCCCCACCCCGGACATGACCGCCATCGATTTCTCCCCTTTCAAAGCCCAAACCCGATGAACGACAAGACCTACAACGTGCTGATCCTTTGCACCGGCAATTCCGCCCGCTCGATCCTGGGCGAGGCCTTGGTCAACCTGCTGGGCAAAGGCCGTTTCCGCGGCTTCAGCGCAGGCAGCCAGCCCACCGGCAAAGTGAACCCCGGCGCCATCCGCCTGCTGCAGGCCCAGGGTATGGATACGACCGGATTGCGCAGCAAGTCCTGGGAGGAGTTCTCCACCCCGGATGCGCCGCAGATGGATTTCATTTTCACGGTGTGCGACAACGCGGCCGGGGAAGCCTGCCCGGTGTGGCCTGGGCATCCCGTCACCGCTCATTTCGGTGTCCCCGACCCGGCCAAAGCGCAGGGCACGCAAGAACAGATCGACCAGGCGTTCCAACAGGCCTGGCGCACGCTGCGCCATCGCCTGGACTTGTTCATGCAGTTGCCGCTGGACAAGCTCGACGCCATGAGCCTGAAGACGCGCCTCAAGGAAATCGGCCAGTCCCAGCCCGGCTGACGCCCGCATCCCACCGGCGCGCTTCATCGCCCCCTTCCCATGTTGACGGCCCTGGCGGTATTCGCCTTCACCCTCGTATTGGTCATCGTCCAGCCGCGCGGCCTGGGCATAGGCTGGGGCGCCCTGCTGGGCGCCGCGCTGGCCCTGCTGTCGGGTGTCGTGCAATGGCAGGACATCGCGGTGGTGTGGCACATCGTGTGGGATGCCACCTTCACTTTCGTCGCCCTCATCGTCATCTCCCTGCTGCTCGACGAGGCTGGCTTCTTTCATTGGGCCGCCCTGCATGTGGCCCGCCTGGGACAGGGCAACGGCCGCGCCCTGTTCCCTCTGGTGATCGTGCTGGGCGCGCTGGTGTCGGCCTTTTTCGCCAACGACGGCGCCGCCCTGATCCTCACTCCCATCGTGCTGGCCATGCTGCTGGCCCTGGGATTCACGCCCGCCACCGCGCTGGCCTTCGTGCTCGCCACCGGCTTCGTGGCCGATACCACCTCGCTGCCGCTGGTGATCTCCAATCTGGTGAACATCGTCACCGCCGGTTATTTCGGCATCCCTTTCGATCGCTATGCCCTGGTCATGGTGCCGGTCGATCTCGCCGCCCTGGGCGCCACACTCCTGGTGCTGTGGCTGTATTTCGGCCGCCATGTGCCGGCACGCTATGCGGTGGAAACGCTGCCTGCCCCGCGCAGCGCGGTGCGCGATCCCTTGGTGTTCGCCTGGGCCGTGCCGGTACTCCTGGTGCTGCTGGTCGCCTATTTCGTCACCGCCGCCTACCGCGTTCCCATCTCCCTGGTGACGGGGATCGCGGCGCTCTTCATGCTGGCCTTGGCGGGGCGCTGGTGGCGGCGCGGGCGCGGCGGCCATATCCCCGTGCGCAAGGTGCTCAAAGAGGCGCCCTGGCAGATCGTCCTGTTCAGCCTGGGGATGTACCTGGTGGTGTACGGCCTGAGGAACGCCGGCCTCACGGGTTACCTCGCCCAGGTGTTGCAATGGCTGGGCGGGCAGGGGTTGACGCTGGCCAGCGTGGGCACCGGCTTTCTGTCCGCGGCCTTGTCGGCGGTGATGAACAACATGCCCACCGTGCTGGTCGGTGCCTTGGCGCTGGACCAAGCCCACGGCCTGGCGCCCAACGTGCGCGAAGCGATGATTTACGCCCACGTCATCGGCTGCGACCTGGGCCCCAAGTTCACCCCCATCGGCAGCCTGGCAACCCTGCTCTGGCTGCACGTCCTGGCGCGCAAGGGCGAAGCGATCTCCTGGCGCCTTTATCTCAGGGTCGGCCTCATCATCACACCGCCGGTGCTGCTCGCCACGCTGCTCGCGCTGGCCGTCTGGCTGCACTTGCTGGCAGCCTGAGCGGCCGTCATTCCCCTTCGATCGCCTCGCCCGCGATCTCGGTACCCGCGTGCAGCTCGTAATGGCGGCGGAAGACGATTTCTAGTTCGTCGATCACCGCCGTGGCGGGTACGCCCTGCAGGATATGCCGCGTCATCTGCGTGGATGCCTCGGAAAACAGTTTGCCCCGATCCAGCATGGGATAGGTGCTCATGAGGCGCTGGATGGCTTTCACCACCGTTTCTTCCGCCGGGCGCGGGATCGCCACAGGCTGCATGGCGAGTTCGGCACTGCGCCGCTCTTCGCGGCCGGCGAGAAACTCGGCGTATTCCAGCAAAGCGCTGCGGCGCTGTTCGCCCAACTGCCGGAACAGGCGCAATAGTTTCTTGCTTTCCAGGCTCATGATTCTTTCGGCTCGGCAGGGTTAAGAGCAAAGACAGGCATCTTGCGCCGCTCGGTCATGAGGTCCAGGGCACTGACCAGGGCCAGTGCGATCTGCGCGGTGGTCTGCTGCATCACCGGCCAGCGTTCCCGCGCCTGCTGCAGGAGGTCGCCGATATGGTCCGGCAGGGGCCGGTTGTCTTCCATGATCATGTCTTCGATCATGCCCGGCTTCATTTCCGGACGGAACAGCAGGCCGTAGCTCGCCGCATCCGGCCGCACGGCGAGCCAGCGGCCGTCGTCATCGACGAGAATGGGGTCGAGCCCTTGCGGCAGATCGACCCGGCCGTTGTACATGACCAGCACCTCGCGCCCATCGACCGCGGCGGCGAGCGGGTCCTGCGCCCCTGCGGCGGTTTTCCGCGCCGTGGTCCAATAAGCGTTGAAATAAGGCTCTGCATGCGCCTCGCCGCCGGCCAGCCGGGCCACCAGAAGGCCGCCGAAGCCGATGCCCACGATGGGCCGGCCGGCTTTGCGGAAATATTCCATCAGCCGGTACTCCTGGGGCAGCCAGGGGCAGGCCTCGGTGTCGGTGATGGGATAAGCGCCACCCAGGAGCCACAAGGCATCGTGCTGGGGCGCCGAGCTCGGCAGGTCGTTGCCCAAAAAAGGGCGCAGGTACTGGAAGCCGATGTCGCGCGATTCGAGCTGCTTTTCGATGGGGCCGAGAAATTCCGCGTAGCTGTGCTGCACCACGAAGAATTTCTTCATGGCCGGCAAGTCACGCGGCGTGCGCTTTGCTGCGGCCGCGCCGGCCGGGTGCCACGTCCTCGTTGCATTGTCGGAACTTCGCTTCGACGAAATCGATGAAGGTGTTGAGCAGCTTGCCGCGGAATTTCTCCGGCGCATACACCAGCGTCAGCGGCCGATGCAGGGGCGGATCCAGCCTGACCGCCACGAGATCGCCAAGCTTGATCTCCTTCGTGATGGTCGACGCCGACAGGATGGCGATGCCCAGCCCCGCCTCTACTGCGCCTTTGATCGCCTCGCGGCTGCCCAGTTCCATTTCGGTGTGCAGGTCGTCCGGATTCACCCCGTTGCTGCGGAAATATTCGTCCACCACTTCGCGCGTGCCCGAGCCCATTTCACGCGACACGTAGGGCTGCTCGGCCAGCACGCGCGGCGCCACGGCGCCGCGCTTGGCCAGGGGGTGGCCGGGCGCGCAGATCATGACCAGTTCGTCGTCGCAACAGGAGTGGGTGGTGAGTTCGGGATGGTGCGAGGGCGATTCGATGAGCCCGACGTCCAGGGAGTGATCGGCCACCTTGTTTTCGATGGTTTCCGAATTCGCCACCACCAGACGCGCCTGCACCTGAGGGTAATGCTCCTTGAACTCGCCCAGGATGCGCGGCAACTGGTATTCGGCAATGGTGGTCGATGCGCCTATCATCAGCGGCCCCGCCATCTGCCCGGTGAGTTCGCCGACACGGGCCTCCATTTCCGCGCCCATGGCAAGTATTTTCTCCGCATAGCTCAGCACCAGATCTCCCGCCGGCGTGAGGGAAATGCGGCCATGGCTGCGCTCGAACAAGCGGGTGTTGAAGTGCTCCTCCAACTGCTTGACCTGGAAGGTCACGGCGGGCTGCGTCATGTACAGCGTTTCCGCCGCCTTGGTGAAGCTGAGCTGTCTTGCGACCGTGTAGAATACTTGAAGCCTGCGATCTGCCATGTTTCGGGTAGGCGTATAAGTCCAGATTCAGAAGTACAGAAATTTGATTTATTGAACCATAAACCGCCTTGTTAGCCAATGCCGGACGCGTGGAAGCACCTGAATCTCCGGGGCGAGGGTTTGCAAAGCCTCAATCTCCGGCTGACCGGCTTGCTCCGGAAGCCGCATCGCGCCTATGCCCTGATGCTGCTGTTTCCCCTCGGCCTGCATCGCGCCTATCTGGGTGATGCGCGCGGGGCCTGGGCTTGGCGGGCGGGCAGTCTGGCGGCGGCGGGCTTGCTGCTGTGGGCAAGGCCTTGGGGATATTTGTCGCTTGCCCTGCTGGCGGCGGCCCTGTTCGCCGACGCTTGGTTCACCGAGCGGCGCTGCGCCGAATATAACCGGGCATTGCGCCGTCGCATGTATTTCAGCCCCGGCACGGAGCCGCCGCAAGGCTACCGCGGCCGCCAATTGAATGATGGGGGAAACGAGCTGCAAGACTATCTGGCGCAGAAACGCGGCGAAAGCCCCAGCCCCCACGCTCCGGTGACGCGCCCGGCCGGCGCACGCGCACCGTCCTTCAACGAACAAGAGGCCTTGCTCAAAGAACTTGCACGGCGCCCGCGAAGCGCGCATGGCAAGCCCCGCTGAGGCCCCACCGCCCCCTGCCCTCGTGAACATTTCCTTCTATCTGGTTCTGTGCGCCCAATTTCTCTCCGCCCTGGCGGACAACGCCCTGCTCTTCGCCGCCATCGGACTGCTCATGTATTTCAACGCTCCGGACTGGCACGTGCCGGCGCTGCAGCAGTCCTTCATCGTCGCCTACATCCTGCTGGCCCCCTTCGTGGGGCCCTTTGCCGACGCGATGCCAAAGGGGCGCGTCATGTTCATCGGCAACGGCCTGAAATTCCTCGGTTGCCTGGCCATGCTGGCCGGCATGCCGCCGCTGATGGCCTATGGCCTGGTCGGCGTCGGCGCAGCCGTTTATTCGCCGGCGAAATACGGCATCCTCACCGAACTGCTTCCCCCCGCCAGGCTGGTGGAAGCCAACGGCTGGGTGGAAGGCGCCACCGTGGCGGCCATCGTGCTGGGAGCGATACTGGGGGGCGCGCTCATCAATCCGGGCTGGGCGGCCAAGGGCCTGAGCCTCCTGGATCTGGCCGGGCGTCTGATCGAGCCGAAATTCGCCATTCTGGCCATCACCGGGCTGTACCTCTTCGCCGCCCTGGTCAATCTCTTCATTCCGCGCCTGCCCATAGACCATCGTCTGCCGCAGCGCCGCGCCGCCTTCGTGCTGCGCGATTTCTGGCATACCTTCGTGCTGCTCTGGAAGGATCCCCTCGGCCAGGTTTCCCTGGCGGTAACCACCCTGTTCTGGGGCGTGGGGGCAACCCTGCGCCTGGTCATCATCGCCTGGGCCGCGTTCAACCTGCAGTTCGGCCTCGACCAGGCCACCCAGATCACCGCCCTGGTCGCCGCCGGCGTGGCCGTGGGCGCCCTGGCTGCGGGCTGGCTCATCCCGCTGGAAAAATCGGTGCGCGTGCTGCCCGCCGGCATCTTCCTGGGCGTCTTTCCGGTGCTGCTGATCTGGGTGCATCACTTCTGGCTGGCGGCGGGAATGCTGTTCGCCATCGGCGTGCTGTCGGGCTATTTCGTGGTGCCGCTCAACGCCCTGCTGCAGCACCGCGGCCATCTGCTCATGGGCGCGGGGCACTCCATCGCGCTGCAGAATTTCAACGAGAACCTCGGCATCCTGGTGCTGGTCAGCGCCTATACGCTCATGGTCAAGGCGCAATGGAGCATACACACCATCATGCTGCTGTTCGGCTTGTTCATCAGCGGCATCATGACTCTGATCTGGCGCCGCCATCGGCTGGATCCGGTGCATTGACGGCGCCCTGCGGCGCAAAGAACGCCAAGGTCCGCGCCAGACTGCGCGTGCGCGGCATGGGCGGGAGGCTTTTCAGCAGCACCCGGCCGTAGGGTTTTTCGGCCAGGCGCGGGTCGCAGATCATCAGCACGCCGCGATCCGTTTCCGTGCGGATGAGGCGCCCGGCGCCCTGCTTCAGGCTGATGCAGGCCGCCGGCAGCTGCACCTCCAGAAAGGGGTTGCCCCCTGCGCGCCGCACGCGCTCCATGCGTGCGGCGGCGACGGGATCGTCGGGCGGCGCAAAAGGAAGCTTGTCGATGACCACCACCGACAGCGCATCGCCGGGGATGTCCACGCCCTCCCAGAAGCTTTGGCTGCCCAGCAGCACGCCGTTGCCGCAGCGCCGGAAGGCTTCCAGCATCTCCCGCTTTGACGCCGTGCCCTGCACGAAGAGCGGAAAATCCAGGCCTTCGGCGGCCAGCAGCCGTTCGAGCTCCCCATGCGCCCGCTGCAAGGCGCGCAGCGAGGTGAACAGCAGAAAGGCCCGGCCTCCGCTGGCCTTGAGCACCGGCAGCGCCGCGGCGATGACGGCGTTGGTATGCTCCCGGCTGTTGGGCGCCGGCAGATCTTCCGGCACATAAAGCAGCGCCTGGCAGGCGTAATCGAAGGGGCTGACGACGGCCAAGGTGGCGGCGTCCTCCAGCCCCAGCTGCGCCAGGAAATGGGTGAAATCTTCCCCCGCGCGCAGGGTGGCGGAGGTGAACACCCAGGCGCGCCCGCCTTTGTCCAGCTGCTCGCGGAAGCGCCCGGCCACGCTCAGCGGCGTCGCGTGCAGCAATACTG
The DNA here is from genome assembly GCA_021802555.1 of Pseudomonadota bacterium. Classification (GTDB taxonomy): domain Bacteria; phylum Pseudomonadota; class Gammaproteobacteria; order Burkholderiales; family Thiobacillaceae; genus JAJXXS01. The sequence goes on along the minus strand of JAJZRU010000002.1, from coordinate 22,606 downwards.
CGCGCGGCGTGGTTTCCAGCCAACGCACCGCGTCTTCGCCCTCTCCCGCGCGCCACTCGGCGAGCGCCGCCAGGTGAGCAACCGCGCGCGCATGGCCCAGGGCAAGCTCCTCGCTGCGCTCGGCCTGGCTGGCCAGAGCCTGCACCAGGGCATCCAGGGCCGCCTGCAGCCGCTCCAGCGTGCGCGCGGCCTCGCCGTAGGCCAGGGCCTGCGCGGCCGTCCATTTCACCGCCTCCTGCGGAAACGCCAGGCGCCAGTCGCGCACCGCCTTGTCCAGCACCCGCGCGCAATCCCCCAGGGGGGAAAAATCGCGCGCCGCCAGCAGGCTCTCGCGCACGCAATCCTGCGCCAGATCGAGCAGTTGGCCGGAAGTCACGCTGGTGCCGAAAAACGCGCTCGCCGCCTCGGGCAGTTGATGTGCTTCATCGAGGATGATGGCCTGGCAGTTCGGCAGCAATTCGCCCACCCCCTCATCGCGCAGCCACAGATCGGCAAAGAAGAGGTGGTGGTTGACCACCACCAGCTCGGCTTCCAGGGCGTGCTTGCGGGCGCGCATCACAAAGCAATCGCGAAACTGCGGGCAGTCGCCGCCCAGGCAGTTCTCGCGCGTGGACGTGGCCAGCGCCCAAGCGGGCGAATTTTCCGGCACCTCGCCCAGATCGCCGCGGTCGCCGCCGGCGCCGCGCTGGGCGAAGCGCGCCATCGCCTGCAGATGCGCTGCTTCTTCGCGGCTTCTCAGGCGGCCGCCGGCCAGCGCCCGCTCAAGATGATGGCGGCAGAGATAGTTCGCCCGCCCTTTCAGCAAGGCCGTCTGCACCGGCCGGCCCAGCGCAGCGCGCACGCGCGGCAGATCGCGATGAAAGAGCTGGTCCTGCAGCGCCTTGGTGCCGGTGGAGATGAGCGTCTTGCCGCCCGCAAGCAGTGCCGGCACCAGATAGGCCAGCGTCTTGCCCGTCCCCGTGCCGGCCTCGGCCACCAGCACGGATTTGTCCGCCAAGGCCTGCGCCACCGCCCTGCTCAGCTCAAGTTGCTGCGCGCGCGGCCGATAATTTTCAATCGCCCTGGAAAGGCCGCCGTTCGCGGCGTACCAATCGTCCAAGGCCGACGGCAGATGACTCACGACAAGAATGAATGAACTCCGCAGGCCGCATTATGGAGCAAAAGCCCAAGCAGGCATGAAAACCGTTTTGCGCGTCCTATTCGCCGCCTTGCTGATGCTCTGTGCGCTGCCGCTGCGGGCGCAGACCGTGCACCTCATGCTGCCCTCCGGCCTGGAGGGCAGGGCCGCCTATCATGCCGGGCGCCCCGGACAAGGGGCGGTGCTGCTGCACGGCTTTTTGCAGACCGGGGATTTTTCCACTCTCCGGCAGCTCTATGACGGGCTCGCCGAGGCCGGCTATACGGTACTGGCCCCGACCATCACCCTGGGAGTGCCCGACCGCAAGGAAAATCTGGACTGCGGCAGCCTGCACTTAAACCAGATCGACGACGAGGCAGCGGAAGTCCAGGCCTGGTTCCAATGGCTGACAAGGCGCGGCGCCGGCCCCGTCTATGCGCTGGGCCACAGCTATGGCGCGCGCCTCATGATCATCTGGGCCAGCGCGCACCCCGACGACCGAGTGCGCGGCCTGCTCGGCGTGAGCCTGATCGGCGCCGATCCCAATCTGGCGCGCGCCTGGACGGGCAGGCTGGAGAAGGCCGGCGCCCAGGTCACCGTGCTGCCCGCGGCCAGCCATTTCATGAACGGCCTGCACCAGTTCGCGCTGTTGGACTGGGTACTGGCCCGCCTGCGCGATACAGGGCGATCTTGAACCGGCGCGCCCCCCAACTCTCGCTCACCGAATGGTCCCGGCGGCTGTTCCTGGCCATCCTCCTGGCCGTGCTCGGCGTCGCGGGCTGGGGCCTGGAGCAGTTGCGTACCATCGATCAGGAAGTGCGCGTCCATCGCACAGAAGAAGCGCGGCACGAACTGCGAAGCGCCCTGCTGTCGGTGCAAAGCCAGGCCGCGCAGAGCCTGCACAAACTTGCCGCCTGGAACGAAACGCGCCAGCAGCTCTATGACCCCGGCTACTATCACTACTGGCTCGCCGACCGGCTGACGCAGATGGATACGGCGGCACTCTCCGGCCGCGCCGTGCAATTGTACGACCGCCTCGGCCGCGCCCTGGACGGCGGGCTGCCCGGCCTGCCCAAGACCTTGCCGGCCGGCCCGCCTAACGTCCTCCTCGCCCCGGCGGGCAGCGACGAGCGGCATTTGTTCATCTACGCTCCGGTGGCGGGCGGGAACGACAAGCCCATCGGCTACATCGGCGCGCAGGTCGATCTGCCGCACGCGCTGAGCGGCCTCAACGGCCTCACCTACACCAACCCGAACGGTCTGCACCTGCTCCCGGCGGCGACCGGAGTGCTGTCCGGCACGGCCCTGCTGGATAATTTCCGCTACCAGATGGCTGCCGATACCGATTGGCAGTCGCTGCGCCAGCGCATCCTCAACACTTATCTGGGCCTGGCCCTGGTGGTGCTCGGCGGCTTCCTCGTCCAGTTCCTGTTCATCCACCACAAGCTGGCGCGCCCCCTCAAGCATTTCGCCGAAAGGATTTATCGCCTGAACACGGGCGACAGGGAATTGCAGGCCGTGCAGGAACTGTCCAAGCCCATGCCTCTCGCGGAGCTGGAAATCGTTCGTCAGGCGCTGCAAGGCTTCCGCCACCGCCTCTCCGAGGCCTATCAAAGCCTGGAATCTCGCAACGCGGCCTTCCGCGATCAGGCGCGGCGCGACGCCATGACCGGCGTGCTCAACCGGCGCGCCTTCGAAGAGGACTGGAACGCACTGCTCGAACAGGCCAGCGCGCGGCCGCTCACGGTAGCCCTGCTGCTGTTCGATTGCGATCACTTCAAGGCCATCAACGACACCTACGGCCACGGCACGGGCGACCAGGTGCTCAAGGCCATATGCTATGTGCTGGGCCAGGTCATGCGCTCGGTGGACCATCTGTATCGCCTGGGCGGGGACGAATTCGCCACGCTCCTTCCGCACGCCGACGAAGGCCAGGCCATGCGCTTGGCGCAGCGCTGCCAGAGGGCGCTCGAAGCGCACGATTTCCGCCAATACAAGCTCAAGGAAGCGGTGTCCGTCAGCATCGGCGTGGCGGTGGACGACATCGGCCGCACCGATGACCTGACCCGCCTGCAGGCGCGCGCCGACACCGCCATGTACCGCGCCAAGCGCCCCGGCAGCGCGCGCGTGCACCTGCATGGCAAGAGCGAAGCCCTGGACAGTACGCTGGTGGCCAGCCCCGAAGTCAGCGCCCTTTATCGCGCGCTCGCCGATCCCACGCGCTTTCAGTTCCTCTACCAGCCGGTGGTGCGCCTCGCCGACGGCCGGGCCGAATATCACGAAGTGCTCACGCGCGTCCGCCTTGGGCGCGATGTCATGAGGCCGGAGCGCTTTTTCGAAATCGTGCGCAACCGGCGCCTGGAAAAGGATCTCGATCTGGCGGTTCTCACGCGCCTGCACCAGGAACTGGCGGCAGGCGCGATCCCGCCGGGCGACGGTCTGGCCGTCAATTTGTTCGCGCAAAGCCTGGCGTGCACCGACATCCTCACCATGCTGCTGGAACTGCCCCGCAGCCATCCCGGCAACCCCTTCCTGCTGGAAATCACCGAGCACGCCCTCAACCAGGAGGGTGCCGACCTTGCCGCCCCCATGCACGCGCTGCGCGAGGCCGGCTTCCGGCTTGCGCTGGACGATTTCGGCAAGGCCTATTCGCCGCTCGGCCATCTGGCCGAACTGCCGGTGCAATATCTGAAGGTCGATCCCGCGCTGACGCGCCAGCTGCATCGCGACGACACGCGCGGGCGCATGGCGACGCGCTTCGCCCATCTCATGCGCGAAGCCGGCTACGTGCTCATGGCCGAAGGCGTGGAAAGCGCACCGCAGCTGGAGCGCGTGCGCACGCTGGGGTTCGGCTACGCGCAGGGTTATTTTCTCGGCCGCCCCGCGGAAAACCTCCTGCACCGCACCGGCGCCGCCGCCTCAGTGCTTGCCGGAACGCCAGATGGACAGAATGATCCAGACGCTGTTGAAGAAGGCCACCAGAAAACCCAATAGGCCGAACAAGGGCAGGCCCAGCAGTTCCGGCCCGCCTTTCACCGTCATGATGATGCTGGAGCCGATCACCAGGGATGCCGTAAGTATGCCCATGGTGAGGCGGTTGCTGGAGCGGTCCAGCTGCTGCCCGAAATGGTCCAGGCGCTTCAAATCCAGATCGATGCGCATGCGGCCGCGCCGCATTTCGCGCATCAATCGCGCCAGGTCGCGCGGCAGGCCGGCCAGCAGCCCGCCCATTTCCTGCAACCCCTTGCGTCCGCGCCTGAGAAGCGCACCCGGCTGATAGCGTTCGCGCACCACGCGCTCGACGAAGGGCGTCATGTGGTCGAGCATGTGGAAGGCCGGATTGAGCTGCTGGCCCAGGCCCTCCAGGGTGATCAAGGCCTTGAACAGCAACGTGAGGTCGGCCGGCAGCACCAGGTTGTTTTCGCGCAGCAGCGCCGTGATGTCCGCCAGCAGATCCGCCACGCGCACTTCCTGCAGCTGCAGATCGTCATAGGTGTAGACCAGGTCGGACAGGTCATGGCTCAGGCGCGACTGGTCTATCTCGCCCTCGCCCGTCCAATCCAGCAACACCTGCATCATGCCATCTTCGTCCTTGCGCGCCAGGGCGTGCAGCAGATCGACGATCTGCTCGCGGCGCGCATCGGTGAGCCGCCCCACCATGCCGAAATCGATCATGCCGATGCGGTTTCCCGGCAGAAAGAGCACGTTGCCGGGATGCGGATCGGCATGGAAGTAGCCGTCGATGAGCACCATCTTGAGCACGGTGTCGGCGCCGCGCGCGCCGAGCACGACGGGATCCAGGCCGTTTTTCTCCAGCAGCTTGGAGTCGGCCCCGGCGATGCCCGTGATTTCCTCCATCACCAGCACGCGCGCGGTGGTGTACTGCCGATAGACGCGCGGAATGGCCACCATGGCGTCGTCGCGGAAATGGCGCGCGAACAACTCGATGTTGCGCGCTTCGCGCACCAGGTCCAGCTCGCGTTTCAGGGACCGGCGGAACTCCGAAATGATGCGCTGCGGCTGATAGCGGCGCAGCTCGGCCACCTCGCTCTCCGCCAGGCGCGCCAGATGCTCCAGGATGCGCAGGTCGGCGGCGATCTTGTCCTCGATGCCGGGGCGGCGCACCTTCACAACCACGCGGCTGCCGTCGACCAGCACTGCGCGGTAGACCTGGGCGATGGAGGCCGCCGCGATGGGCGCCGGATCGAACTGCGCGAACACCGCCTCCGGCGCCCCGCCCAGGGCCGCTTCGAGATCGGCGCGCACCTGCTCGAAGGGCACCGGCGGCACCTCGCGGTGCAGCTTCTCGAGTTCCTCGATCCACTCCACGGGAAACATGTCCACGCGCGTGGCCAGGATCTGCCCGAGCTTGATGAAAGTCGGCCCCAGATCCTCCAGGGCGCGGCGCGCCCGCACCGCGCCCGGCAGACGGGCGATTTCGTCGTTGCTCTGCCAATGCAGGATGCGGCCGGCCCGCTCCAGAAGGCGCGCCATCCCGAGCAGGCGCACCAGGTCGCCCCAGCCATAACGGATCATGACGGTGGCAATGTCGTGTATGCGGGGCAAGTCCCGCATGAAAGAAAAAGTTTCCCAGAGCATGGCGAGCGTTGTTTGGAGGAATTCCCGCTCAGATTATCCCCGCCCGCCGGGGGGAACGGTCAAGAAGAAGGCCCGCTTGCGCGGGCCTTCCGGGTGGCGGAAAACCGGCTCAGTGGGTACGCCGCAGATCTTTGGCCTTGTGCCGCAGCTTTTCGCTCACCGCCGCAAAGGCTCCGCCTGCCGCTTCGCTGACGCGTGCCCCTGCCTCGCGCCCCGCCGCGCCCACCTGGGTGCCCAGCTCGCGGGCTTCGCGGCGCAGAGCGTCGCTCAATTGGTGTACGCTCTCTTTGAGCCTCCCCCCCGCGTCGCCCCCGGTGCGCGACAAATGCAGCGTCACCACATCCCATTCCTCCTTGAGCAGCGCACCCGATTTGCCGGCAGCGTCGGCCGCGGCCCTGAGCAGGGCCTGCTCGTGGCGCAACAGCCGCCTGAGCGAACTTTTGAGCTCGTCCTGATTGAACTCCCGTGCGCGCGTGCGCGTGTCCTGCAGCGCCAGCTGCATATTCTCCGCCGCCATCCGCGCGGCGTCGCGGAAACCGGCAACCGCTTCGCCCAAGGCCGCGCGCACCGAGCCGCCGCGCGCCTTGAGGCCCAGGTCCATGCCGCCGGTGAAGGCGCGCGCCAGTTCGGCCATGTCCGCCAGGCGCAGGCGGCGATCCTCCAGGGCGCGGCGCGTGATGCCTTCCACGCGGTTTTTCAGGTCTACAGCTTCGTCCGCCGCCTGCCGATAATCCTCCGCAAGCGCATCGAGGGCGGTTTCCTGCTGATTGTGGGGTTCATCCATGACTGACGCTCCGCTATTGCGAGTTGACACACACACGCTTCTTTTTTATGTATAGCCCATGAAATCCCTTTTTACGCGGAGCCTCTGGCTGTCCCTTCTGCTGCTGCCCGTACCCGGCCATGCCGAAAACCGGGTGGAAAGGCTGCTCGACAATCTCACCCTGACGGCCGTGAGCCTGCTCGGCACACCCTATGTGTACGGCGGGGCGAATCCGCGCGAGGGCCTGGACTGCAGCGGCTTGGTGCAGTTCGTCTACCGCCAGGTGGGCGAAGACCTGCCGCACAACGCCCTCGCCATGAGCCGGTTCGGGCGCGCGGTGGCGGAGGATCGGCTGCATCCGGGCGACCTGGTTTTTTTCGACACGCTGGGCCGGCCCTACTCCCACGTCGGCATCTATCTGGGCGACGGCCGCTTCATCCATGCCGCCGGCGCGGGCGTGGAGCGGGTCATGATCTCGCGCCTGGCCAATCCCTATTGGCGGCAGCATTTCGACGGCGCGCGACGCCTGCTGGGCCTCCGCCTGCCTGCTCCGCGATGACCTCGGCCGCCCCTACGCGCCCGCTCTTCAGCGTGGGCCTGGGCTTCGCCCTGGTGATCGTCATCCTGAGCATACTCACCGCGCTGGGGGTGAGGCAGATGCGCGAGGTCAACGCCAAGCTGGAGCGCGTGGTGCAGGTCTACAACGTCAAGACCCAGCTGGCCACGCGCATGCGGGAAAACCTGCGCGATCGCGCCATTCTCATGCACAGCATCGTCATCTCGCGCAATGTCTGGCAAAAGAACCGCCTGTTCGACCAGTTTCTCGCTTCCGGGGAAAACTATGCCAAGGAAAGGGTTCAGCTGCGCAGCCTGCTGCAGACCCCGGAGGAAAAACAGCTGATGGACCAGATCGACGGCGTGACGGTCATCAATCAGCCGATCATGTTCGAGGTCGTGGAAGACGCCATGAGCGACGACAACGCCGGCGCGCTCGATCTGCTGCAGACGCGCGCCATCCCGCTGCAGAACAAGCTGGTGGAGGTCCTCGATCGCATGACTCACCTGCAGCGCGAGGCCTCGCAACAGGCAGCCCAGGACACGTACCATGAGTACCAGCACACGCGCGTTTTGATGCTGCTGCTGGGCAGCACCGCCGCGTTCATCACACTGTTGATCGCTGTGGTGGTCGCGCGCCGCACCGAGCGCCAGACGCGCCTCCTGGAGAACGAGAAACGCAAGTTCGAAACGCTGTTCGAGTCCAATTCCGACGCCGTGGTGATCCTCGACGATCGGGGTTTTCTGGACTGCAACCAGGCCACCTTGAGCATGTTCCGCATGCGCGACGTCGCGCAGTTCGTCGCCACGCCCATCGTCGGCATGGGCGCGGAGCGCCAGGGGGGCGATGCGGGGGAAGACGCCGATGCCTACGCCCGCCGCCATCTCCAGCAGGCACGCCGCAACGGGCACGCGTTCATGGAATGGACCGGCCGGCGCAGCGACGGCAGCCTGTTCCCCGCCGAAATCGCGCTGCATGCCATGCAGCTGGAAGGCAAGCCGGTGATCCAGGCCATCATGCGCGACATCTCCCAACGCAAGGAAGCCGAGGCGGCCATGGCGCGGGCGCGCGACGCGGCCCTGGAAGCGGTGCGCACCAAAAACGCCTTCGTCGCCAACGTGAGCCACGAAGTGCGCACGCCCATGAACGGCATCCTGGGCATGACGGACCTGCTGCTGCGCACGCGTCTGGACGAAAGCCAGCGGCAATACGCCAGCGCCCTGAAAAGCTCGGCCAGGAATCTGCTTGCCGTCATCAACGACATCCTGGATTTTTCCAAGATCGAGGCCGGCCGCCTGGAGCTGGAAACCGTATCTTTCGACCTGCGCCGCGTGCTGGAAGAGATCTGTGGCATGTTCCAGCCGCGCGCTTCGGCCCAAGGCCTGGATTTCCGCGTGCTCATCGACGATTCCATCGCCTGCTGCCAGATGGGCGACGCCTATCGCCTGCGCCAGATCGTGCTCAATCTGCTGGACAATGCCTTCAAGTTCACCGCCAGCGGCGAAGTCGGGCTGACCGCCCGCCGCCTGCCGGGCGAGCCCGCGCGCTACCGCCTGGAGATCTACGACAGCGGCATCGGCATCCCCGCGGCCAAGCGGGACAAGGTGTTCGAGGCCTTTTCCCAGGCCGACAGCTCCACGACCCGGCGCTATGGCGGCACGGGCCTGGGGCTGGCCATCTGCCGCCAACTCGCCGAGCTGATGGGCGGCGCCATAGGGATGCAAAGCCCGGCACCGCACGCCGAGGCCTACCCGGCCTCGGGCAGCCTGTTCTGGCTCGAACTGCCCTTCGCCGAGGCTCCCGTGGAAACGCTGTCCCAGGCAGCGGAAAGCCCTCCACCGCGCTTTGCGGGCCGCATCCTGCTGGCTGAGGATCACCCCGTCAACCAGATGGTGCTAGCGCACCAGTTGCAACAAGTGGGTCTGAGCGTCACCGTGGCCGGCACCGGGCGGGAGGCGCTGGCGCGCGCCGAAGCCGAGGACTGCGACCTCATCTTCATGGATTGGCAGATGCCCGAAATGGATGGCCTGGAAGCCACGCGCAGGCTGCGCGAGTCGGAACGGCGCGCGGGGCGCGGCCACGTGCCCATCGTCGCCCTGAGCGCCAACGCATCGCCCGAGTTCGCCCAGGAATGCCGGCGCGCCGGCATGGACGAACTGCTCACCAAGCCTTATGAAGAAAAAACCCTGTACGCGCTGCTGCAGCGCTGGCTGCCCACGGCCCCCGAGATTCTTGCCCCGGCGCTGGACTGGACAGCGCTGCGCCGGCGCCAGCCCGATGCCGGCCAGCTCAAGACCCTGACCGAGACTTTCCTGAAACTTTCCGAGGCGCATCTGGAAGAACTCCATGCCGCCCTGGAACGCGGCGACCTGCAGGAGGCGCGCGCCTTGGCGCACAAGCTGCGCGGGGCCTGCGCCATGATGCTGGCCGAGCCCATGATGCTGCTGGCCAAGACGCTGGAAGACCGTCTCACCGCGGGGGAAATATCCGTCGCCCGCCATCTCCTGGAAGATCTGCAAGCGGAGTTCATCCGCCTGCGGGGCAGCCTGGACGAGCATCTCGCGGCGATCGTCGATTCAGCGTGAATTGACTTGAATGAAGAGCTTCTTCGGGTTTCCAGGCACGCACGCACGGCGGCCGTCTCGCCATGCCGTGCCGGCATGGGCAGCAGCCCTGCCCGCCCGCAAGCGAATGCCTACGATAGCCGAACCCGTGGCCTGCCCAAGTTCTCCGATGCGCAAGGGGGGTCGGCGGCACTGGCCCTGCATAGACCGCTTGACTCTATAGCGACTTTAGGGTTTTAAATTTATTCCTGACTTAAGTTTTTCGGGAAAAACGACATGGCGGGTCCCCTGCAATGAAAGCGCGTGCCCAACCGATGCGCCGTGCGGCCGCAACAACGCCATCAATAACGCCGGCGTTCGCGGACAAAGCGGAAGCGTATCGGTTGCGCCGCCGAACATTGGCAGCATAAATCCGCAGCCATTTCCGTGTTAGCCATGCGACGCCTGTTTCTGCTCCTGCTGCTCTGCCTGCTTCCGCTCCAGATCTCCTGGGGCGCGGTGGCGGATTACTGCGGGCACGAGTCCGGCAAGGCCTCCCAGCATTTCGGCCATCATGCCGACGAGCACAAAGCGTCGTTCGGCGCGAACGATGACGGGAAACAAGGGAATTCGTCTCCTGGTGACGACCATTGCCACCTTTCCGGGTTTCTTGGCATTCTGGGCGCATTTGCGCCCGTAACGCACGAGTACGCGCAACCAACGCCGCGTGAGAGTGACGGCACCTATCCATCCGTCGCCGCGTACCCCCCCGAACGCCCTCAATGGTCCGTCCCCGCCTAGTGCGGCGGGACGGGCCCCTTTTTGCGATTTAACGCCATCCGGTACGGCCTCGTCTCGCCGAATTCATCCCTCGTCATGTGGAGAATTCGATGCGAAGGCATTTCTTGCCGCTGGGGTTGGCGGTGTTGCTCCTCAACCCATCTTTTGCACAGGCATTCGATGCCGTAGACCACGGCACGATCGAAACCGGCGGCGTGGCTGCGCTGCGCAGTACGGAACCAGTCGCCCCCCTCACTTTGGGCGCAGCCTGGGAACAGGCTGAACAAGCCAACCCGGCGCTGCGATCCGCTCGGGCCAGTCTGGCGCAGATGCAGGGTGCGCTTACGGACGCGCGTGCGCCACTCTGGAACAATCCGCAACTCACCACGGAGTGGTACAGGCGCACCGTGCCCCAAGCAGCCGCCCCTGCGCAGGCCTATCGCGAATGGGCCGTCGGACTGGCGCAAACCTTCGAAATCGCGGGGCAGCAAACCAAGCGCCGCGTGGCCGCCGAACAGTCGCTCGCCGCGGCGCAGGCATTCATCGCGGAAACCCGGCGCCAGTTGCGCGCGGAGGTGGAAAGCCGCTTCGTGCGCGTGCTCAGCCTGCAGCGGCGCATTCGGATGGAGCAGCAGACCCTCAAGCTGATCGAGAATGCCGCGGCTGCGGTCGGCAAACGCGTCAAGGCGGGCGAGGACAGCCGCCTCGACGGCAACCTCGCCAAGGTGGAAGCGGAGCGGACGCACAACCAGGCCGCCATGTTGCGTGAGCAGTTGGTTCAAGCCCGCGCCGAACTGGCGAGCACGCTGCAACTGCCTGCAGGCACCCTGCCGGAAGTCGCGGGAACACTGGAGCGGGGCGGCCGCTACACGCTGGGAGAACTCATGGCGGCCGCACAAGACCGCTCCCTCCTACGGGCACTGGACCATCAGGAACGGGCCGCGAGAAGCCGGCTCGACCTGGAACGCGCCTCGGTCTACCCCGACATCACCATCGGCTTGGGCAGCGCGCGCGAAGGACCTGCCAATCTGCAGGAAAAGATCACGGGCCTGAGCCTTTCCCTGCCGCTGCCCCTGTTTCGCCGCAACGCAACGGGCATCGGCCGCGCGACTACCGAACTGACCCAAACCGAGATCGAAAAGCAGGCCGCCAATCGCGACGTGCGCGCCCAGGTAATGACCCTGTGGCAACGCCTGGAAAGCCTCGACAGCCGGGTTAGGCTCCTGACCGAATCCGTGCTGCCGAGGCTGGAGGAGAACCAGCGCCTGTCGGTCACGGCCTTTCGCGCCGGCGAGATCGGCCTCCTGCAGCTGCTGCTGGTCAATCGCCAGGTGCTGGACGGCCGACGCGATCTGCTGGACGCGCGAACCGAACTGCGGCTCACCCGCGTCTCCCTTGAAGCGGCGGCCGGCTGGCAACTCCCGAATCTGCGTTAGACGAAATCGACAAGAAGGAATTCACACATGAACACTTCGAAAAACAGCATCGCCCCCCCTCTCCTGATGGCGGCGCTCATGGTCTCCGTGCTCGCCGGTTGCGGCGGCGGCGCGCAAACATCCAGCCAGGCGGACAAACCCGTTGCGGCCAAGCCGGGACAGGAGAAACAACCCGAAAAGGCCAAAGAACCCGCCCTGCGCCTGAGCGCCGAGGAAGCCCGGCGCGCCGGCATCAAGGTAGAGAAGATCGCGCTTCAGGAGAAAGCCGAACAGGTGGTGGTCACTGCCACCATCCAGGCCAACCAGGACCGGCTTGCCCATGTGGCGCCGCGCGTAGCCGGGCGGATCGTCAAGGTCAGCGCCAAGCTCGGCGACAAGGTGAAGGCAGGCCAACCGCTGGCCGTGCTCGACAGCATCGAACTGGGCGAGGCCCGTTCCGCTTTTCTCCAGGCGGCGAGCGAAGCCGCCGTGGCGCAGGCCGGCTTCGAACGCGCCCGGCGCCTGCAGGCGGACAACATCATTCCGGAAAAGGAATTCCTGCGCGCCCGCGCCGAGCACGAAAAGGCCCGCGCAAGCCTGCGCGCCGCCGCCGACCGGTTGCGCCTGATGGGCGTGAACCCCGAAAAACTCTCCGGCTCGACCTTCCCGGTCACCGCCCCCTTCGCCGGCACCGTGATCGAGAAGAAGGCGGTGCTGGGCGAACTGGCCCCGGTCGACCAGTCGCTGTTCACTATTGCCGACTTGTCCACGCTTTGGATCGAGGCCAACTTGTTCGAGAAGGATCTGGCCAAAGTCAAACCCGGCGCGTCAGCGAAGGTCGCGGTGGCCGCCTATCCCGGCGAAATATTCACGGGCCGGCTCACCTACATCAGCAGCGTGATGGACAAGGAAACCCGCACCGTCAAAGCGCGGGTGGAGCTGCCCAATCCCGATGGCCGGTTGAAGCCCGAGATGTTCGCCACGGCTGCCATCCATACGGGCTCCACGAGGCAGGCGCTCATGCTGCCTGAGGATGCGGTGCTGCTGGTGCAAGGCCAGCCCACCGCGTTCGTGGCGGAGCAAGGCGGCTTCGAACCGCGTGCGGTGGAAACCGGCGAGCGTGCCCAGGGCCGGGTCGTGATCAAGTCCGGCGTCGTGCCCGGCGAGGCGGTCGTGGTGGGTGGCGCTTATGCGCTCAAGGCCCGACTGCTCAAGTCGCAAATCGGCGAAGCGGACTAAGGAGCGGCCATGCTGAACAAAATTGTTGATGTGGCACTGCGTTACAAGCTGCTGGTATTGGTGGCCTTCGCGCTGGTGGTGATGCTGGGCATCAAAGCCTGGCGCGAAGTGCCGGTGGATGCCTTCCCCGACGTCACGCCGGTGCAGGTGAACATCTACACCGAGGCGCCGGGGCTCGCGGCCGAGGATGTGGAGAAGCTGCTCACCTTTCCGGTGGAAGGGGTCATGGCCGGCCTGCCGGGAGTGGCTGAGATCCGCTCCGTCTCCCTGTTCGGCCTGTCCTATGTCAGTGTGTATTTCAAGGACGACATGGACATCTATTTCGCCCGCCGCCTGGTGAGCGAGAAGCTGCAGGAGGCCAAGGCGCGCATTCCCGCAGGCTACGGCGAGCCCGTGCTCGGCCCCAACAGCTCGGGGCTGGGGCAGGTGTTCTGGTACACCGTCGAATCCGCCGACAAGAAACTGTCCAACATGGATCTGCGCACCCTGCAGGACTGGACGGTGCGGCTGGTGCTGCGCACCGCGCCGGGGGTGGACGACGTGATGTCCTGGGGCGGCGACGAGAAGCAATACCAAGTGCTGATCGATCCGCAGAAGCTCATCAAATACGGGCTGACGTTCACGGAAGTCATGCAGGCGCTCACGGCCAACAACCGGCAGGTGGGTGGGCAATACGTCGATCTGGGGCGGGAACAGTACCTGGTGCGGGGGCTGGGGCTGGTGGCCAATAGCCACGACATCGGCAACATCGTCATCGCCCAGAAAGGCGGCACCCCGATCTATGTGCGCGACGTGGCGGACGTGCAGGAGGCGCCCGCCCTGCGCAGCGGCGCGATCACCAAGAACGGGCGCGAGGTGGTATTGGGCATGGCCCTGCAGCGCATCGGCGAAAACGCCAAGAACGTGGTGGACGCCGTGAAGGAAAAGCTCAAGGTCGTGCAGCAGGCCCTGCCCAAGGGGGTGACGATCAATCCCATCTACGACCGCACAGAGCTGGTGGAGAAGGCGGTGCAGACCGCCGAGAGAGCCCTGATCGAGGGCTCCATCCTGGTGGCGATCATCCTCTTCCTGTTTCTCGGCGAGATGCGTTCCGCCATCGTCGTAATCCTGGCGCTGCCGCTCGCCATGCTGATCAGCTTTATCCTCATGCAGCAATGGGGCCTGTCCGCCAATCTGATGTCGCTCGCCGGCCTGGCCGTGGGCATCGGCATGATGGTGGACGGCGCCGTGGTGATGGTGGAGAACGGTTTCCGCCTGCTCAGCCACAAGGTCGGGCAGACGGTCAACAAGACCCACGTGATCCTGGAGGCGGCGCGGGAGGTAATCAACCCCATCGCCTTCGCCATTCTCATCATCATCGTGGTGTTCCTGCCATTGTTCTCGCTCACCGGCCTGGAAGGGAAGCTGTTCAAGCCCATGGCGCTCACCATTACCTTCGCCATGATCGGCTCGCTGCTGCTGACCATGACTCTGGTGCCCGTGCTCTCCTCGCTCATCCTCAAGCCCAAGGAGGAAAAGGACACCTTCGTAGTGAGATGGGCGAAGCGGCTCTACCTGCCCCTGCTGGACTGGACGCTGGAGAACAAGCGCAAAGTGATCGCCGGCGCGGTCGCCCTGCTGCTCGGTACGCTCGCGCTCTTCCCCTTCCTCGGCAGGGAGTTCATGCCTACCCTGCAGGAGGGCGGCATCATGTTCCGGGTGACGAGCATTCCTTCGACATCCCTCGATGAGTCCATCCGCCTGTCGGAAACCATCGAAACCGCGCTCAAGCGGTTTCCGCAGGTGAAATCGGCAGTGGCCATGATCGGGCGCGCGGAAAAAGGCGAGACGGCGGATGTCAACTACATGGAAATCCTGGTGGACCTCAAGCCGCGCGACCAGTGGCCGCAAGCCATTTCCTTTCCAGAGCTGACGCAACAGATGCAAACGGCGCTGGAGAAGCAAGTACCGACCGCCGTCATCGCCGCCACGCAGCCGATCCAGATGCGCGTCGAGGAACTCATCTCCGGCGTGCGCGCCACGCTGGCCTTGAAACTCTACGGCGAAGATCTGGCCACCCTGGACCGTCTCACCGGCCAGCTCAAGGCCACGCTGGAGCAAGTGCCCGGTGTCGCCGACCTCGCTCTGGAGGCGAATCAAGGCAAGCCGCAGCTGGTGGTGAAGGTGAACCGCGAAGCGGCAGCGCGCTTGGGGCTCAACGCCGACGATATCCTGGAGGTGGTGCAGGCGGGCATCGGCGGCAAGGCGGTGTCCGCCCTGATCGACGGAGTGAAGCGCTTCGATATCCAGGTGTGGCTCGCGCCGGGTTTCCGCAACAGCGTGGAGGCCATCGACAATATCCCGATCCGCACCCAAGCCGGTGCCATGGTGCCGCTGTCCCAGGTGGCGACAGTGGCACTGGACGAAGGCTATTCCTTCGTGCGGCGCGAGCAGTTGCAGCGCTACGCCGTAATCCAGATGGACGTGAAGGGGCGCGATGTGGACAGTTTCGTCAAAGAGGCGCAGGCGAAAATCCGGCGCGAGGTGAAGCTGCCCGCCGGCTACTGGATCGAGTGGGGCGGCGCCTTCGAGAATCAGCAGCGCGCCATGGCCAAGCTGGCTGTCATCGTGCCGCTCACCATCGGGCTGATCTTCATCCTGCTTTACACCGCGTTCAACTCGCTCACCTACGCCACGTTGATCATCGCCAACGTGCCCTTCGCCACCATCGGCGGCGTGATCGGATTGTTCATCACCGGGCAGTACCTGTCGGTGCCATCGGCGATCGGCTTCATCGCGGTGTTCGGGGTGGCCATGCTCAATGGCATCGTCCTGGTGTCCTTCCTCAACGACCAGCGGAGGCAGGGACTGTCGGTCAGGGAGGCGGTCAGGCAGGGGGCAGCGCTGCGTTTGCGGCCGGTGTTGATGACGGCTTCCATCGCCATTTTCGGTCTGGTGCCGATGCTCCTCTCCAGCGGTGTGGGCGCGGAGACCCAGCGCCCGCTGGCGACGGTGGTGGTGGGCGGCCTGTTCACTTCGACGGCGCTCACCTTGCTGTTGCTGCCATTAATGTATGAATGGGTGGAAACGCGCCGCGAGCGCAAGCAAGCGAAGTAAACGAGCGGGCGGCCATGGGGCCGCTCCAATCCCAACCACAGGAGAACTCTCGTGAAAGAAATCAAGGCCTATATCCACAACCACCGCATCGCCGACGTGATCCGCGCGCTGAAGGACTCGGGGCAGTGCGACGCGAAGGCGGGCTGCCGCAATCTCAGCGTCACCGCCGTGAAGAGTCTGCTCAAGGCGGTCGATGCCAAGGAGCAGCACTACTCCCTGGAGCTGGCCGAGCCGGTCATCGACGAGTCCAAGTTGGAGTTGGTCTGCGAGGATCACCAAGTGGACACGCTGGTGGCCATCATCGAACGTACCGCCCGCACCGGCCAGGCCGAGGCAGGGTGGGTTTACGTCACGGACATCGTCAAGGCGGTTCCCGTTGCGGGATAGCGATGACATGCCATCCCGATCAATCACGAAAGGAGCACATCATGGGATTCTTTGAACGGATGCTGGGCAATCTGATGGGCGGCAGGTTCGGCGGCCATCACGGGGGGTATGGAGGCGGCCATCATGGAGGCCGTCCGGACGGCTACGGTGGTTATCCGGGATATCCGCAACAACCCGACCAAGCTGCCGGAAATCAGGGCAATCCCTGTCCCAAGTGCGGCACCCTCAATGCGGCCGAGGCGCGCTTCTGCCAGAAATGCGGAACCGCGCTGGCGGGCACGAAATGTTCGAACTGCGGCAGCGAATCACCTGCGGGCGCCAGGTTTTGCAGCCGATGCGGTACGCCGCTGGATGGTAGTGGCGGCTAACGGCGTCTTGGCAGTCCGGACGGAACGGGAGCGTTTCCTTGATTCCATCGAGTGCCGTGTTATTGATGCTTGCGTTTGCTCCCCTGGCGGGCGTCCTGCTGGCAAGGGCCGCCGCAGGGTGGCACGGCCTACGGCTATATCCCGGCTGGTTTGCCGCTGGTGCCGTGTTTGCAGCGAGCGCAGCCAGCATTCTCCCGGCCGTGAACGGAAGCGGACCCGCCCTCGCCGCGGCGGTCGGGCTCATTCTGGGATGCATCATGAGCATCGCCGTCTACGCAATGGTGGACCGGTTGTGGCCCCTTGGCCCGGCGCGCATGCGGGGAGGTGGGCAAAAAAAGATCGCTCTGACGGCGCGCAACAACGTACGCCATAACGCGAGCGCCGTCTTGTCCATCCTCCTCGTGGCCTTTTCCATGGGCATTGTCCATTCGGTTGGGGGCACGCCCACGGCCATGATGGCCCCCTTTGCCGCGGAACTCTTATGGCTCGGTTTTGCAACCCGCCGCAGCGCCGCAAGGATGGTCACGCAGGCAACGGAAGGGTTGCTGCTCTCGCTCATCGCCCTACTCGGCCAGATGGTTGGCATGGCCGTTTCCCAGGGAGCGACGGAGGCATATCTTGTCGCCGTTCTTGCCGTAGGATTCGGTGCGGCCATGTATGTGGCGATACACCCACTGCTTGCCGGTCTGGACAAGGCCGGCGAGCCCCGTGCCGCGGCTGCAAGCTTCTTGGGAGGATACGGCGGAACGCTGCTCCTCGCCGCCATCGCGTAGGTGCGCAAACGAAATCGACGATATGGGTGACATGCCATGAATACTGAAAAACTGTCCTTGGAACTTGCATTACTCCTGCCCAACGTCCCGGATGAACAGGATGCCTGCGTGGGGCGGCTGACCAAGCTCTTGCAGGCCGAGGGGCTGGAGAAGGTACACCTCGTCCGCGAGGACGGCGCCGCCCGCCTGTGCCTGCACTACGATCCGCAGCGCTTCGGCGTGAGCCGGGTGCGCGAGCTGGCGCAGGCGGCCGGCGCCAAGATCGCCAGCCGCTTCCGCCACGAAAGCCTGCGCATCGGCGGCATGGACTGCCCCACTTGCGCCACCGTGATCGAACACGCCCTGCAACGCACAGACGGGGTACTGGAAGCCTCGGTGAGCTATGCCGCGGAACGGCTGCGCCTGGAATTCGACAGCGACAAGATCAAGCGTGATGTCCTCATCCGGCGCATCGAGGCGCTGGGTTACGGTGTGCTGGAAGAAGGCCGCGAGGCCGGCTGGTTCGCCGAGCACCGCGAGCTGATTTTGAGCGGCATGGCCGGCCTGCTGCTGCTGGCCGGCTGGCTCGCGGGGCTGGCCGGCGCGCCCCATATGCTGTCGCTGGGTCTGCTGTGGGGCGCCTACGCGGCGGGTGGCTTCTACACGCTGCGCGATGCCTGGCAGAGCGTAAAGAGCCGCCGCTTCGACATCGACACTCTGATGATCGTCGCCGCAGCCGGTGCGGGCGCCTTGGGCGCGTGGGAGGAAGGCGCGCTGCTCTTGTTCCTGTTCAGCCTGGGCCATGCGCTGGAGCATCTGGCCATGGACCGCGCGCGCCGGGCCATCGAGGCGCTGGCGGAACTGGCACCCAAAACGGCCTTGGTACAGCGTGGCGGCGCCGAGATAGAAGTCCGGGTGGAAGACCTGCTGCGCGGCGACCGGGTGATCGTCAAGCCGGGCAGCCGCATCCCCGCCGATGGGCGGGTGCTGTCGGGCGAGTCGGCGGTGGACCAGGCTCCGCTCACCGGCGAATCCATGCCGGTGGATAAAGAGCCGGATGATCCGGTATTCGCCGGCACGGTCAACGGCGAGGGCGCGCTGACCATCGAAGTGACCAAGCTCGCGCGAGAGAGCACGCTCGCGCGCATGGTGGAGATGGTGGCCGAGGCGCAGACGCAGAAGTCCCCCACCCAGCGCTTCACCGACCGCTTCGAGCGCATCTTCGTGCCCCTGGTGCTGGCGGGCGCGGCGCTGCTCATCGTCGTGCCGCCGCTGTTCGGCTTTCCCTTCGCCGAATCCTTCTACCGTGCCATGGCGGTGCTGGTGGCGGCTTCGCCCTGCGCGCTCGCCATCGCCACGCCCTCGGCGGTGCTCTCCGGCATTGCCCGCGCGGCGCGCGGCGGCGTGCTGATCAAAGGCGGCGTCCATCTGGAGAATCTCGGCACGCTCAGCGCCATCGCCTTCGACAAGACCGGCACGCTGACGGTGGGCAAGCCGCGGGTGATCGATGTCGTCGCCGTCAATGGCAACGAGGACGAGCTGCTCCGGCTCGCCGCCGCCGTGGAAAGCCGCAGCGCCCATCCTCTGGCGCAGGCGGTGGTGGACGAGGCGAAGCGGCGCGGTTTGACATGGAACGAGGCCGGTGCGGTCGAAGCCGTGACCGGCCAGGGCTTGCGCGCCGAGGTCGGCGGGCGCAGGGTCGCCATCGGCAACACCCGCTTGTTCGACGGCGAGCCGATGTCCGATGCGCTGCGGCAGCACGCGACGCGCCTGCAAGGGGAGGGCAAGACCATCATGCTGGTTCAAACCGACGGTAGCTTCCTCGGCGTGGTTGCCCTCGCCGACACGCCGCGCGCAGGGGTGCGCGAGGTGCTCGCCCGCTTGCACCAACTCGGCATCCGCCAGACCATCATGCTCACCGGCGACAACGAACAGGTAGGCCGCGCCATCGGCCAGGAAATCGGCCTGGATG
The DNA here is from genome assembly GCA_021802555.1 of Pseudomonadota bacterium. Taxonomy (GTDB): domain Bacteria; phylum Pseudomonadota; class Gammaproteobacteria; order Burkholderiales; family Thiobacillaceae; genus JAJXXS01. The sequence goes on along the minus strand of JAJZRU010000002.1, from coordinate 3,019 downwards.
AAGTGCACGCCGGGCTCATGCCGCAGGACAAGGTCGCGGCGATGGAAGAGCTGGCGCAGCGCCACGGCCAGGCGGCGATGGTGGGCGACGGCGTCAACGACGCCCCGGCCATGGCGCGCGCCACCGTCGGCATCGCCATGGGCGGCGCCGGCACCGACGTGGCGCTGGAGACCGCCGATATCGCGCTGATGGCGGACGACCTTGCCAAATTGCCCTTCGCCGTGGCCCTGAGCCGCGCTTCGAAACGCATCATTCGCCAGAATCTGTTCGTCTCGCTGGGCGTGGTGGCGCTGCTCATCCCCGCCACGCTGTTCGGCTGGGCGGGGATTGGCGCGGCGGTGGCGATCCACGAGGGCTCCACCCTCGTGGTGGTGATCAATGCCTTGCGTCTGTTGGCTTATAAGGAGCCGGCAGTGCCCGGCACCGGTGCCCTGCCTTGACGGCGCTTCCCGGACCCTGCCGGCGAATTAAGGGCGGTACGGTCTGGCCAGGTCATCACAAGCAGGTGAACTGCCGCGAACTTGCAACAACGATGTCCCGAATATTTCGGTGGCGCCACTCGCCCCCATATCTCCGTTTCTTTGGCCATCACCGGAACAGGGGTGGGTTGCTCAATAGGTGATGGATTTCCACTCTTCGTCCACCACGCGGCTGATGTAGCCGGCGCCGCCGCTCACACCCGTGCATTCCGGAATGAGATCCTCCTTGCGCAGTTCGTAGGCATCCAGGGCACCGCCGCAGGCATAAAAGCGCACGCCCAGTTCCGCCGCGTCCTGCATGAAGGCGTACACGGACTTGACCTTGTTGTCGGCGGGATAGATATGCTCAGCCACGCCCTTCTGCAGCAGCCGCGTGGCGCGGCTGGCGAAATAGATCTCCACCTCGATGTCCATGGCCGCCGCCGCGGTGGCCTGGAAAAACGGCGTGCCGCACAAATGGGGGTGGTCCGGATCGATGGTCAGCAGCATCATGACCAGCTTATATGCCATGGGAGTCTCCGCATCGTTATCTACCCACGGTAACGGCGCGTGCGCGCCAAAGTTGAATGCTTCCGGACGTCAGAAACCGAACATGTGGTCGAGGGCGAAAGCCGCGCCCTCGTTCGCCAGTGCCTGGTAGCCGAACAACCGGCAGGTGGTGTCGCGCACCAGCACGTAGCCGTGGTCGCCTGCGCGCGCGCGGTCGGCGCCGAACATCTCGCCCGCCTCCCAGAAAAGCGAGCCGGACTGGGCGATGTTCACGCGCCGGCGCGCGATCTCGTTGCCCTGCGCGTCGTGCAGGATCAGGTCGGTGGTGGACATCGGGCGATGCGGCAGCGATGCGGGATAGATCAGATGGCAATAGGCCTTTTGCCCTTCCTCGCCCAGGCGCAGGAACAAGCGGGTGGACAGCCCCGGCGGGCGCCCGGCGTAGGACTGCGGTTCGTCCCGGTACACCATGAGGGTATTGAACACATGGGCGCCGAAGATGGTTTCTGCGACATGGCCGCTGGCCCGGTCGGTATAGCGGAAGAAGGCGTGCAGCCAGCCGTTGGCCTCGCTGCCTTCGGCAAAATCATAGACCAGTTCCATGTGTCCCCAGCCGCGGCCCAGGTCCGCCGCCGAGACGAGCCGGTCCATGTCCAGGCTGACGGCATGGTTGCGCGGCAGCCGGCCGAGCTTGTGCTCCAGCACCAGACGCCCGGCGTCATCATAGACCAGGAGCTTCACCGGCATGACGGATTCGCTGCGTTCCATGGGCGTGGGCAGCACTTCGGTGCGAAAGCGCGCCAAGGGGAGCAGCGCCCCCGGCACGATGAACCCTTTGCCATGGTGGCGCGAAAGCGTGGCCAGCTCGGCATTGGGCGGCAGGTTGTCGCGTTCGACGTTGGCATGCGCGATGCGGCGCCGTCCGGCGCCATCGACGATTTCATAGCGCGGCCGCACAAAATGCTTGCCGGCCTGGATTTCCAACTGCTGCGGCCAGGCAGCCCCGGGGCACAGCTCGCCCACATCGATGGCGCGCGTGGCGAAGGGGGGGATGACCGCGTCGTAGCCCCGGGCGCTGTCGTCCTCGCCCATGATGCCGATGCGCACGGCGCCGGCGGGGATGGCCACGGGATGGGAGTTCTGCACCCAGAGGATGACCTTCTCGCCCGGCGCCGGGGCCGGCAGGCCGGCATACCACTCCGCCGGCCAGGCATTGGCATCGTGGGTGGCCGACAGCACGGTGGGCTCGTCGCCGTAGGTGTCGAGCACGTACTTGACCACGTCGTGCCCGGAAATGTCGATGGCGTGGATGAACAGGCTGCCGACGAAGGGCGGCAGATCGAAGCGCGCGCGTATGGCCTGGCTGTCCAGCACCAGCACGCCGTTGGCGGGCGGCAGCGGCTCGTCCCACTCCACCAGCATCTCGCCCTCGGCGGAAAACAAGCAGCACCAGAAGGTCGGGCTCACCGCGCCGCGCGCCGACCAGTAGTTGGCCGTGACCAGGCGCGTGTGCGCGTTGGGCTCATCCCGGAAAAAAGCGTAGTTGGTGGCGAAGTTGAGCGGATCGAGATAATTCTCCGGGCGCGACAGCATGGTGCCGGGCAGCTTCAAGGTGTCGAGGGAAAAAACCTCGCAGTCTTCCGGCAGCAGGTGGCGGCACTGGTCCAGTTCCCGCCGCGCGTCAAAGGCGCTCACCAGCAAGCGCTTGGGCGCCAGGGAGACGAGTTCGGTCACGGCCTGGCGGTAGCGCCCCAGCACCTTGGTGCCCAGGCGCTCGATGCGATTGGTGAGCACGGCCTGGATTTCCACCCGGCTCAGGTCATACAGGGCCGCGAAAGTGTCGAGCTGGCCGAGCGGGTCGTAAATCGCCACGGGCGGACCCGCCTCCAGCGCCTCCAGCAGGGGCCGCGCCTGGCGCGCGGCAAGGGGATGGCCCAGCGCCTTGAACAGGCTGTGGCCGCCGAGTTTGGGGTCGTAGGTGGAAAGCTGCAGGGACATGGCCGGCAATCGTTCTGTCTGGAAAAGCCCGCGGCGTGCCGCGCGCGATACGG